>NZ_CALGWU010000001.1 GCF_937936315.1 uncultured Capnocytophaga sp.
TGTATGAGCTAATTATATTATTTTTTGTAGTTTTGCATTTTAAATTCTATTTTTCTCCAAAAAATAAAGCAATGGATAAAAAGATAGTGTATATGTAAAAAGCTGTTTGATACTATCAAAACAGCTTTAATGATGTAGGGAGATTACTTATTAAATCTAGCAATTCTACAATATTTTTGAGGAGTTGTAGAAAAAGCAAATGTATGCTTTTTTCTGAAGTTATCAGGTGTAAGAACTCAGTTTATTATTATTATTTATCTTTTGGATTTATATGTGAGAGTTAAACCAAATTGAGGCTGTGTGAGCAAATCGTTGTGGATAAAAGGTTCTAAAGTAAGTTGTTCATCTACATTGAACTGCTTGAGGTGGGCATCTACGTTTGCCTCAATAATATTTAAGGTATACAAAGCGACTCCTATGAGAATAGAGAGCTCCTTATTACGGCGATAGAACTGTATGCCTCGACGCAGTCCATCGGTACTGAGACGCGGTTGTCCATCTGAGCGATTGCCATAAAACTCATCATCAGTAAAGCCTTGTTGGCGACGTTTGTAGGCGGAGAGATAACGATCGTATTCCTTAGAGTTTTGGACATAGAAGTATATGGGAGTACCGATAGCAATATATACCAAAGGCACTTTCCAATAACTTTTGTTGTATATCTGTCCTAAACCTGGAATAACAGCTGAATAGAAAGCGGCTTTTGCGGGCGAAAGAGGATCGGTATTCCAAGTAACTTTTTTCATATTGTCTTGCATAACGGCTACCTGCATAGAGTTGGAGGGTACTTCCACCACTTCCTCTGTATCGTTTTGTGCGTATGAAATACCCCCTCCCATAAGGAGTGCCATTATGAAAACAATTGTTCTACTCATCTTTTTTGTTTAATAAACTTTGAATGCGTTTGAAATCTTCCTCTGAAGTAAAAGGGATAGTAAGGCTACCTTTACCATTTTTGCTCATTTTTACGGCAACTTTAGTGCCAAAAAAGTGATTGAAGCTACTCATATTTTCTTTGATATAAGTAGGAACTTCATTTTTGTTACTGCTTTTAGGTAGCTGTATACTCACAACATTAGGCGTTTCGGGGTTTTGCAAACGGCGTACGAGCTCCTCAGTATCACGCACCGATAAATTATCGGAAATGATGCGTTGGTACACTTCTGCTTGTTGCTCGGGGTTTTCTATGGCTATAATTGCACGACCGTGCCCCATAGAGATGAAGCCATCGCGTATACCTGTTTGAATGATGGGAGCGAGTTTGAGCAAACGCAAATAGTTGGTAATTGTAGAACGCTTTTTACCTACACGTTTACTCATTTGGTCTTGAGTGAGGTTTACCTGCTCTATGAGCTGTTGGTAAGAGAGAGCAATCTCTATAGGGTCTAAATCTTGGCGCTGAATATTCTCTACCAAAGCCATTGTAAGCGACTCGTTGTCGTCGGCAATGCGGATATAGGCAGGAATCGTTTTGAGTCCAGCTAATTTAGAAGCTCTAAAACGGCGTTCTCCAGAAATGAGTTGATATTTGTTTTCTCCGTCGAGTTTGCGTACGGTGATAGGTTGTACTACTCCTAATTCCTCAATAGAGGAAGCGAGCCCTTGTAACTCTTCTTCATTAAAAGAAGTACGAGGCTGAAAAGGGTTCGTTTCTATTAGGTCGAGTTCAAGTTCTATGATATTTCCTACGATCTTATCGGCGTTCTTATCTTTGATAGAATTGATAGCCACTTCGGGGCTATTGCCAAAAATAGCTGAAATACCTCTCCCCAAGGCAGGTTTTTTAGCAGGTTTCGTCATTATGCAGTTTTGTTTTTATCTATAATCTCTTGAGCTAAGTTGATGTGATTAGTAGCTCCTTTACTAGTGGCATCATAGTTGATGATAGTTTCGCCAAAACTAGGAGCTTCGCTAAGGCGTACGTTGCGTTGAATAATGGTTTTGAACACCATATCACTGAAGTGTTTTTGCACTTCTTCTACCACTTGGTTAGAAAGGCGTAAACGAGCATCATACATAGTGAGCAATAAGCCTTCGATATCTAAATCGGGGTTGAAGGTTTTTTGTACACTTTTAATAGTATTGAGGAGTTTGCCTAATCCTTCCAAAGCGAAGTACTCACATTGGATAGGCACAATCACCGAGTTAGCCGCTGTAAGAGCATTTAAGGTGATAAGTCCTAATGATGGAGCACAATCTATCAATATGTAATCATATTGGTCTTTGATAGGTTCTAAAGCTTTTTTGAGCATATACTCACGTTGTTCTTTATCAACCAATTCAATCTCAATAGCTACTAAGTTGATGTGAGCTGCAATAAGGTCGAGGTTAGGAGAACTAGTTTGAACAATCATATCTTTAGCCTCCATTGTATGTTCTAAAAGCTCGTAAGTACCGTGCTCAATAGAATCTACATCAATACCTAAGCCAGAAGTAGCATTTGCTTGTGGGTCGGCATCAATGAGTAATACTTTTTTTTCTAATACGCCTAAGGAGGCGGCTAAGTTCACAGAGGTAGTGGTTTTTCCCACGCCCCCTTTTTGGTTTGCAATAGCTATTATTTTACCCATAGATTTAGTGTTTTTAAAAGTTAAAGGGAAGCCCTTGCTTGGCTACATTAGCTAATTCTAATTCATTGAGTTCTGTAGCTTTGGCAATAGCCTTGTTGAGTGTGATAATCAAATAGTCCTCCAAGGCTTCTTTGTCTTCTAACAAAGCCTCGCTTATTTGAATGCTTTTAATTTCTCGATTGGCAGTAATTGTTACTTTTACGCTGCCATCAGGGGCAATTTCATCAACTAATACGTGATTTAAACGTGCTTTAGCCTCTTCTATTTTTTGCTGGGTTTCCTTGAGTTTCCCCATCATTCCCATCATATCTCCAAACATAATATTTTATTTTTTCAGAGGGCAAAAGTACAACTTTTTTTGAAACATCACACAAAAAATACAATCAATAATTGCGCTACCATTATTCGTAAGAAGGTAGTGAGCGGATATACACTTGCATAGGTAAGGGCAGGAATTTCGGAGTTAGACATATCATTAGCAAATGCCAAAGCAGGAGGGTCGGTAGAGGCACCAGAAAGCAAACCACAGATTTCCAAATAGTCTAATTTTGCTTTTAATCGAGCTACAATAGAGGTTACTAACAGAGGAATAAGAGTGATGAGAGCTCCTAAGCTCATCCAATATAGTCCATCACCGTGTAATAAGGTTTGAACGAATTGAGCTCTAGCGTCTAAGCCCACACTAGCAAGGAATAATACAATACCAATTTCGCGCACCATTAAGTTAGCACTTTGTGATACGTAGTGGGTAACTGAGAATTTACCGCCATAGCGACTTATCAATATAGCTACAATTAGAGGGCCTCCAGCAAGCCCTAAACGCACTGCACCTGGTATCCCTGGTATAGAGAAAGGAATACTACCTAATAGTACCCCAAGAGTGATACCCATAAAAAGTTCAGCAATATGAGGAGTTTGCAAACGGCGTTTAGAGTTACCAAACTCTTTACTAACAAGTTGTATGTGAGTTTCATCACCTATTACGGTAATAGTGTCACCAAACTGTAATTTTGTATTAGCAGAAGGAACAAACTCTACACCTGCACGGAATACACGGCTGATCGTTACTCCGAAACGTCGACGTACATCTAATTCAGCTAAAGTTTTGGTGAAAATAGCACGCTGTGTTACATTGATACGGCGCGAGGTGTAGCGCATATCTTTTTCATCAGGGAAATAATCGGTGATTGATACACTATCCCCCATTAGGGTAAAGAATTTTTCGTTCTCTCTTTGGTTGGCTACAATTAGAACTATATCGCCTTCTTCTATGTGAGTTTCGGCATTAGCTAATAAGATTTCACCTTTTCGGCACATACGTGAGATGGTGAAATCAAAATCGAGTGTTTTTTTGATAACACTTAATTTTTTTCCAAATAAAGAAGGGTTGGTAACTTTGATAGCAAAGCGGTTGATTACCACTTGGTCTTTAGAATGGCGCACGGCATTCAAACGTTTTTCGGTGTCTAAATTTACTTTGAAAATACTTTTTAAACCTAACATTACGATGATGATACCTAGTACGCCAAAAGGATAAGCTACAGCGTACATCGTAGTGAGTGATGGAGCTTCTTCACCAAATTTTTCGGCAAGAGCAGCGTTGGCAGCTCCTAATCCAGGAGTATTGGTTACAGCACCTGACATAATTCCTACTAAGGTAGACATATCAGTTTGAGTGATGTAGTGAATTCCTATAACAGTTAGTACACAAGTAACGATAGATAGGATTGCTAATAAATTTAGTTTGATACCTTCTCTTTTAAAGGCTGAGAAAAAACCAGGGCCTACTTGTAACCCAATGGTATAAACGAAGAGTATTAGCCCAAATTCTTTTATGAAGTGCTGAATATGCATATTAACAGTAAAGCCCATTTCAGCCATAGCAATACCTGCAAAAAGTACCCAAGCGATACCGAATGAGATGCCAAAAATTTTAATTTTTCCTAAGGCAACTCCCACTGCGATGACAACGCTGTACACTATCACAGTGTAAGCTACACTCTCGTGGTTAGTCATCAAATTCCAAAGCCATTCCATTTAATGTTTGATAATTAGTGTTTAATGATTAATGATTTAATGTTTATTATGTTTTATTATTTTATTTGTTATAAACTTTGCCAAAGACCGTAGCAGCATAAACTTTAAGGACTTTGGCAAAGTTAAATTATTATTTATTAGCCCAAGAATGGATAACGATAATCCACTGGTGGTACAAAAGTTTCTTTGATGAGGCGTGGTGATACCCAGCGCAATAGGTTTTGAGCTGATCCAGCCTTGTCATTAGTTCCTGAAGCACGAGCGCCTCCAAAAGGTTGTTGTCCTACAACGGCTCCTGTAGGTTTATCGTTTACATAGAAGTTACCTGCAGCGTTTTCGAGGACTTTTACAGCTTGATCTATCACGTAGCGATCGGTAGCAAATATTGCTCCAGTGAGAGCATAAGCTGAAGTTTCATCAACGAGTTTTAAGGTTTCTTCCCATTTGGCATCATCGTATACATATACAGTTACAACAGGACCAAAGAGTTCAGTTTCCATAGTGGTATAATGAGGGTTAGTAGTAACAATAACAGTAGGTTCTATAAAATAACCTTTACTCTTGTCGTAACCACCACCTACAAAAATTTCGGCATCCTTATCTTTTTTAGCTTGGTCTATATATTTAGCCAAATTATCAAAAGAATGTTCGTGAATAACAGCAGTGATGAAGTTTTCGAAGTTTTCGGGAGAACCCATTTTGAAAGACAAAACGTCTTCTTTTACGAAGGCTAAGGTCTCATCAGCTTTTGATTTAGGTAAATAAACACGAGAGGCAGCGCTACATTTTTGTCCTTGATATTCAAAAGCACCGCGAGTGATAGCCGTAGCTACTTGTTTAGGACAAGCGCTTGGGTGAGCGAGGATAAAGTCTTTACCGCCTGTTTCGCCTACTATCTTAGGATAAGTTCTGTAGTTATGAATATTGTTGCCTATTTTCTTCCAAATATCTTGGAAAACATTGGTAGAACCTGTAAAGTGGATACCTGCAAAATGCGGACTAGCAAGAAGAGTATCAGTAATCATAGCAGCATCGCCGTGTAGCACGTTGATAACTCCATCTGGTAAGCCTGCTTTTTTAAATACTTCTACTATCATATTAGCAGAGAAGATTTGAGAAGTGCTTGGTTTCCAAATTACTACGTTACCCATTAGAGCAGCACTTGCTGGCAAGTTGCCCGAAATAGCAGTAAAGTTAAACGGAGTAACAGCATACACGAAACCTTCTAAAGGGCGATACTCTACGCGATTCCATACACCTTCTGAAGAATTTGGTTGATCGTTATAGATGTTAGCCATAAACTCTACGTTGAAGCGCAAGAAGTCTATTAGCTCGCAAGCAGAATCTATTTCAGCTTGGTGCACTGTTTTAGACTGAGCAATCATCGTAGCGGCGTTCATTTTGGCGCGGTAAGGACCAGCAATAAGGTCAGCAGCTTTTAAGAAGATAGCGGCGCGTTCTTCCCACGCGAGAGCAGCCCATTTCTTACGAGCTTCAAGGGCTACAGCTATCGCTTTTTCTACCTCTGCTTTGCTAGCGTTGTGGTAAACGCCCAAGCAGTGCTTGTGGTCGTGTGGAGGGTGCATCTCGCTCGTATTGCCAGTGCGTACTTCCTCACTGCCAATGTATAGCGGAGCATCTACACGGGTGTTCCATAATTCTTTGTAGGCTTTGAGCACCGCTTCGCGCTCAGGGCTTCCTAGTGCATAACTCTTTACAGGCTCATTGACAGCCTTAGGTACTTTAAAAAAACCTTTTCCCATTGTTATTTCGTGTTTTAAGTTGTTAAAAATAAATTAGAAATTTTCGGCTAAGATACGACAATTATTTGAACCTACAAATTTTAGAAAGGAAATCATATAAAAACTTTGCCAAAGGTCATAACTTGTTGTATTATGACCTTTGGCAAAGTGATGTTATTTATTTTGTTTTACAAGAAAGTACCACTACTTTCAGGATCGAGGGTTGATGAGAGAATATCGTTTCGGTCTTTTTCGATTTCGGCTTTGGTCGCGCCAAATTCGCGCATTGCATCTTCTATTTGTTCATCTTCTGCTATGATATCTGTATAGATATGAATAGGGATTTTCACTTCCATAACTTTGTTAGCAGGAAGGGTACTATAAGTTAATCCAGTGGGTTTGGTAGTAAAATAGCCTAATACGATTTTTAAATCGAAATTTACATAAGCTCTTTTGATTTCGAAGAATCCTTTCAATCCTATTTGCTCTCTACGGAGTACTCCTTTAGGGGCATTTGGATTTTTATCATAATTACCGCCTTTGATATACAATTCTTCAGGATTGGTATCGCGGTATTTGTAACGCAAGGCTTCAGCTTGGGTAGGTACTGTAGTATTGCTAGCTACCGCTGTGAAATTATCGGCGATAAAGAAGAATTGATAGTGATTAGGTGCCTGACCTGTAGTCAACAGTGAGTTTATACGTTTACCCTCTTTATCATAGAAGATAAGTTCTATTCCAGAGAGTGATACTCCAGCTTGATCATTACTTCCTTCCCAACGGATAGCGGTAGGATTATCGTTTGCTGGGGTAATAACGCCATTTTTGTTCTCAAAATAGAAACGTTGTACTGTTTTGAGGTATTTCACGGGGTAGTCGGGGTTACCATGGAAATAGCCGTGAGAATGCCCTTTGGTAAAACGCACTTCAAGTCGGCTCCACTTAGCTACAAACTCTTCGGTAGTAGCTGTGGTGGTGGAGGTAGTGGTAGCGGTAGTGGTAGAAGATTGCGTAGTAGGAGGGGTTACTTTATTATCGTCTTTACTGCAAGAGACAGAAAGAAAAGTAACAAATATTGACAGTAATGAGATTTTAAAAAAGTCGTATATATTTTTCATCGTTTTTTAATGTTAAAAAGGTTATTGTTTAATTTGTACAGGGAGTGTCATATCAGAGTCTAATTGAAAGGCATCTGAATACTCCACAACATTGTAAGGGCGTTCTTCTTGGGTTTGAGGTTTGAGCTTGTTGGCAGTGAGGAAATGTGCTAACTTGATACGCAATTTATAATCGCCCGCATTAGCCTCGTCTTTGATGTGAAAGACGCCTTTTAGACCGATAGGGTCACGTAGTTCAGGGTGTTTTTTATCCCAAGTGCGCAAGCGCAAATTCACCCCTTGTGTACCATAAGTACCATTTTCGGGGTCGGTATCTTGATATTCATAACTTACCGTTTTGTTCATAGCGGTTACCATTGCATCTCTTCCGTCTTTATTTCCGGGATAATCTCCTTGAAATAACTGAAAGAAATGTTGGTGAATAGGCGCCATTTTGGCAGTTACAAACTCGTGGTTCATACGCGCATTATTGTTGTAATATACGATTTCGAAGCGGTATTCGTGTCCTATTTGCCATTGTATAGGGGTATTGATGTCATATACTATATCTTTAGGTGACTTATTAGCGGTGCGCTCTTGTACCTCGTTAGTGCCTATATCGGTAATGATAAACTGCACCTTATCAGGCATATCGTGCCCTCTGTCCTTAGTTTCATCAGTAGGAGCTTTAGGTTGGGTATTGTCTTTACTACAGCTGCTTGCTGCAAAACATATTATAGCTATTAAGCTAATAGTTTTAAAAAAATGTGATATTTTTTTCATTTTTGATGTCTTTTTAAAAATTATAAATCAATCTTACAAATACATTTCTACCCAAATCGTGTGCGTAATATCTAAAACGATTGGTATATTCCTTGTATTCAGTGTTTAAAAGGTTTTCAGCAGAAAGCCTTATTCCTAAAGTTTGCTGCTCTCCTATCTTCAGAGTTGTTCCTATGCTAGCCTCAAAAAGGTGATAAGCATCGGGGGTAGTAGGAACTAACTCTTGAGCTGCTTCAAAGCGCGTTTGTTTGGCTACAAAGGTATGTTCTATACCTATGGTAAAGTTTCTTAACAATCCTCTATTGCTGTCTACATTCCATTTTAACTGCTGACTCACACGTGGAGCAGGGATAAATGGAAAATAACGCTTAGTTTGCATCTCATTGGCAAATACTACAGAGCCTTTCACTTCATAACTTAGCTCGTTGTCACTTTGATTATACCATTTCACCAGAGATAATTTAGCTTCGAGGTCTATGCCTCTAAAGAAAGCATCTGCTTGAGTGTACTGAAAGATAGGGTACACACCCGAAAATAGAGTGCGCACTTCTCCCGTAGGATAATCGTAAATGTAGTTTTTTATCCATTGTAGGTACATATCTACATTCACTCGTAGTCTTGGCCGATTATAAGCAAAAGAAGTAAGCCATTTAAGCCCTGTTTCCGATTGTAGTGTCTCATCGCCTAAGTCATAGGTGCCTGCCCCGTGGTGTAACCCACTGCTGTACAGCTCATTTACGTGAGGAGCACGCCATGCTACTCCTATATTTGTACTAAGGTCTATCCATTTATAGTGGTATGATGCTCCTCCTGTATAAGTCAGATTATGAAACTGATGTTCGCCCCCGTAGCGTTGTGAATACATATCGTAACCATCAGCATTGAGGTATTTGTAGTCATACCTAAGCCCAGCTTCAGCCATCCATCTATTAGAGTGATAACGCTGTATCCCAAAAACTCCATAGCTAAGCGAAGCAAAGTTAGGGATTACAGGTACCACCCCAGTGCCAGGTTGGTTATAGTTATCTTGCTTACCAAAACTACCTCCTAAGGTTGTTTGCCAATAATTATAACTATTTTCCCAATCTACATCAAGGGTGTGAGTGGTGAGCTCCATATTCAGCGCAGGGATACGTGTTCTATCCATTCGGCGCACACTAAACTCTTGGCGTATATCCTTCTGAAAAGCGTATTGAGCGGTGAGTTTACCGCCAAAAGGCAAATAGTAAAACGCTTTAGTTTTCAATAGATGATGCACTACCTTTTGTTTAGGAGCGTTAATAGTGTACGAAAACGGATAAGTAGTCAGCGGCCTGCCGATTTCAAACCTGCCTAATAGGTCGTCTAAATTACCGATGTGAGAACCATAAAACACACTACTTTCGTTCTCATAACGGCTGTAAAACACTTCAGCAGTACCTTGCTTTTTTTGTACACCCGTAGCTACTGAAAAGTTTGCCTCACGAGCAGCGGTATTGTTTAGCAGATAGCTGGCAGTACTAAGGTCTCCAGAGCGTTTCAGCGTACCTTGTACGCGCCACGCCCACGAATGGGAATTAGGTACAGAACCTTCTATACTTGCAGTCAGAGCTGATTTTCTACCGTTAGACGCAAATGAAGGTAATAACCTGCCGTGCATACCATCACCATAAGGCAATTTCTTAGGCGCTATGAGGATTACTCCCCCAAGAGCATCTGAACCATACCGCACAGCATTAGCTCCTTTTACTATCGTTATTTGGTCGGCAACCATAGGGTCTATTTCAGGAGCGTGATCAGCTCCCCATTGTTGTCCCTCTTGGCGCACCTCATTGTTGAGTATTAAGATACGATTGCTGTGCAAACCGTGAATAACAGGTTTAGCAATGCTAGCTCCCGTTTGTATCATTGAGATCCCTGCTACTTGGGTAAGTACTTTGGCTAATTCGTCACCCGAATGCTGTATAAAATTCTCTTTTTTGATAACATTTAGGATGCAAGGCAATTTGCATTCCACTACAGAAGTGTTATGACCTACCACCGTTACTGCATCTAACTGACTAACAGTTTCTTTCATCACCACTTTATAAGGTTGAGCAATGGGTATACTGATAGTAGCTTCGTAATCGTGATAGCCAAGATAGGTAATTTTGATAGGGAGAGTCCCTTTAGTAAGTTTTTCAATAGTTACTTTGCCGTTGGAATCTGTTAGGTAGTGTTTTCCCATAAAGTGTACCACTGCACCTACCAAAGGCAATTGCTGTGTGTCTTCTACTTGCAGTTGTAATCGGCTTTGTCCAAAAGAGGAAAGCGCACACAAAAGCAGCAGAAGGGATAATATCTTTTGCATAAGAATTTAATTTGAAAAATAGTCGGTTTTTCAATTTGCTAATTTAGCAAATTGACTCATTGACAAACCAACTGGGGGACCTCTTGAAAAGATAGCAAAGGCGGTTTGAGGAATGCCTTTTTCAATAAAGAAGAATACAGTGGAAACTGTTTGCTCCCATAAATGATAGGTAAAGAAAGAAGGAGCAAAAAACTGATGTAACTGCAAAAAGATACAATCATAATGAGTATCTACAGCTGAAAGATGCGATTCGTGATGACATTCATCACCTGTAGCTATAGCGCATAATTCTTCCTTAGTGTGGTGATTATGAAAGAATTCACCCACTGGGAAAGCTACCTTTAGCATACATAAGAGAAGCAAAAAGGCAAAGATGCGTGTATATACTGATTGTTTCTTCATCGTTTTCAATTTGCAAAATTACTAAATAGTTATGAAATAGCAAAGAATTAATAGTTAGTTTTTATCATTAGAGAACTTAGATTTACTAAACAACTCTTACTTTTTTGCTAAATTGCTAATTTTTCTATACTTTTGCCCCTTGATTTATGACAATACAGAAACTCATATCCTTCATTTATTCTACCAAGCTAATGGCAATTCTCTTCATTACTTTTGCCATAGCTATGGCAGTGGGTACTTTCGTAGAAAACGATTACGATACCGATACCGCCCGCATTTGGGTGTATAACACTTGGTGGTTTGAGGCGATAATGGGGCTTTTTGTGGTAAATTTTATAGGGAATATCTCCCGTTACCGATTGCTCAAAAGAGAGAATTGGGCAGTGCTTGTATTGCACCTTTCGTGGGTGTTTATCATCATAGGGGCTGGGGTTACGCGCTACTTTGGCAATGAAGGTGTTATTTCTCTAAGCGAAGGAGAAACTACAAATACTTACCTTTCCGACCGCACTTATATCACTGCAATGGTAGATGGTAATTATCAAGGAGCTCCCTTGCGTAAAAAGAAACAAAAAGAGGTGCTTTTTTCTTCACATACCTCTAATCATTATCAGTGGTCGTCTGACTTTAAAGGCAAACCTTTTAGCATTACGTGTAAATCGTTTAAACACATAGCTGAGGGGATGAATGCCATAGTATTAGAGGTTGTTTCAGACAATGAACACAAAGAAGTAACTATAATGGGTAAACGCGGTGTACAACACCCTCCTGCCACAATCACTTTGAACGGCTTGCAGTTTCACCTAAGCTACGGAGCACGCGAAGAAAAATTGCCTTTTAGTCTCACCCTCAACGATTTTATAGCCGAAAAATACCCTGGTACTGAGAATAGTTATGCTTCCTTTAAAAGCAAAGTAACTGTGAGTGGGGGAGGAGAGAGTTTTCCTTATGATATTGAAATGAACCATATTCTCAATTATCAAGGTTATCGTTTGTTCCAATCTTCTTTTCACCCCGATGAACAAGGTACTATATTATCGGTAAACCACGACTTTTGGGGTACCCTCATCACTTACATAGGTTATATACTGCTCTTCGGCAGTCTGCTGGCGTTTATGTTTGTAGGCAAATCCCGATTTAGGAAACTCAATCAGCAACTTAAAGATTTGCAAGCCAAAAGGGTTGCAATAGTTTTGGCATTATGTTTTGGCTCTTTGGCTACAGCCCAAACTCCTATGCTTGTCCCCAGCAAACCCCACGCTGAAAAGTTTGGTGCAATGCTCATTCAAGATGATGGGCGCTTTAAGCCCGTGAATACCTTCTCTTCAGAACTCTTGCGCAAACTTAGCAAACACGATACTTATAAAGGTTTAACTTCTGATCAAGTTTTGCTTTCTATGCTCCTCAGTCCACAAGCGTGGTATGAGTCGGACATTATCTATGTAAAGAAAGCTAATGACAGTTTGCATCGTTTTTTGGGAGTTCCCGAAGGAAGCAAATGGGTAAAACCTAAAGATTTTTTTGATGCAAATGGGCAGTACAAGCTCGCTCCTTTATTGAAAGATATTTACAACACAAATACTCCTAACCAATTTCAAAAAGATTTTAAGGAAGTAGACCAACGTATTGGGTTGATTAACAGAGCATTACAAGGCGATATCTTTAAGGTCTTCCCTGTGCCTAATGACCCTAATCATAAGTGGATTTCGCACTTAGATTACGTAAACGACACCCTCCAAATCACCGACCCGCTGTACAAACAATTTGTAAAAAACGCACTGCCAGCTTACCTTATTTTGCTACAACAAGCCACTGAAACAGGTGATTATAGCAAAGCCAATAAGGTGCTTAACAATATCAAGCTACAACAAGAATTCTATTCAGCTGAGGTATTACCTTCACCTGCGAAAGTACAAACTGAATTGTGGTACAATCGCATCAATATTTTTGAACAACTCTTTCAAGCGTATTTGTATCTTGGTACAGTGCTATTTATAGTGCTATTATGGCATATTTTTACACCAAAACGAATTTTTAGAAGACTTACCCAAATAGGTATAGCCTTGCTATGGCTCTGTTTTATTCTGCATACTGTGGGACTTATTGTTCGTTGGTATCTCTCGGGGCACGCACCTTTTAGTGATGCGTATGAGAGTATGATATATGTAGGATGGTCGGCTATTGGGGTAGGGCTTTTCTTTTCTCGACGTTCACCTCTTACAGTTGCTGCTACGACTTTTGTAACCGCTATGATACTGATGATTGCGCATTGGAATTGGATGGATCCTGCTATTGGAACTCTCCAACCCGTACTCAATAGCTATTGGCTGATGCTGCATGTTGCTGTGATTGTAGGTAGTTATGGACCTTTTGCTTTAGGAATGCTCTTAGGTATTATCAACCTCTTACTGATGATAGTCACTACTCGCAAGAACGCTCATAGAATCAACCTTATACAACAAGAACTCACTATCGTAAACGAATTAGCTCTTACAGTGGGGCTCGTGATGCTCACCATAGGCAACTTTTTAGGAGGTATGTGGGCAAACGAAAGCTGGGGACGTTATTGGGGCTGGGATCCAAAAGAAACTTGGGCATTGATTAGCATTATGGTTTACGCCTTGGTGATACACCTGCGCTTGATACCCCATTGGCGCGGACGATGGGCGTTTAATTTTATGAGTATTGTTGCATTTGCTAGTATTCTAATGACTTATTTTGGCGTGAATTTCTACCTTACAGGTATGCACAGCTATGCCACAGGTGATAAAATTATCACCCCTACTTTTGTGTATTATGCTGTGGGTATAGTGCTGTTGTTAGGACTGGTATCGTATTTGAGAGTGAGAAGTGCATCACAAGTTTTACCTAACTCTAATACTAATTCCTAATTTCTAACTCCTAAATTGTTAATTATTAATTGTAAATTGTTAATTGAATGAAGTCTTATATCAACGGAATAGCCTGCATCTCGGCTCAACCTACTTTCTTAACTCCTCATTTCCTCGATGAAGCCCTAAAGGTTACTCCAGAGGAAGTGTGTTACGCTCAAGAACCTTCTTATAAAGAATATATTGCCTCTAATGCCAGTCGTCGTATGGCTAAAGGTGTAAAAATGGGTATAGTCACTGCTACCGAAGCCTTAAAAGAAGCGCATATCACTACCCCTGATGCTATTTTGGTGGGTACGGGTATGGGATGCCTGCAAGATTCTGAAAAATTCCTTACAGCGCTTATCAATGATAACGAGGAGCACCTCACCCCCACGGCTTTTATACAATCTACTCATAATACTGTTGCGGGGCAGATAGCTCTTTTGTTGCAGTGCAAAGGAGAAAACTTTACCTATGTAAATGGGACTGTATCATTTGAATCAGCTTTGTTAGATGCCAAAATGCAAATGGAACAAGACACTATCAATACGGCTTTGGTAGGAGGTGTAGATGAACACAGTCCGCACACTTTGTATTTATATGATTTAGTAGGGCTTGACCAAAAAGGAGAAGGCGCAAGTTTCTTTGCATTATCAGCAGAGGCTACCCCCAATACCTATGGAGAACTTGTGGATGTAGCTTTGTACAATGAACTCACTCCCGAGCAACAACAAACAGCCCTAAACGACTTTCTTTCTCGCCACCATCTTACCCTCTCTAATATAGACTTGATACTTACTGGTGAAGCAGAAAACCGTTCTTGGCAACGCCCTACCTTGCACTACAAAACCCTGAGTAGCGAGTATTACACAGCCTCAGCTTTCGGATTTTGGTTGGCTTGCCAAGTACTACAAAAGCAAACCCTTCCTGCCATTTGTGAGCTTACTCTCTCTACTCCCATACAATATATCTTATTAGTAAATTCATATAGGGGCAAAGATTTTAGTTTTGTACTGTTGAAGAAATAAAAGAGGTTGTTTGAAAAGTATTAAAATTGACTTTACAACTTGTGTCTTTGGCAGAGTTTCACACTTTGTTAAATTTTATTACATTGATAATCAAGTGTTTTAGAGTGTTTTGTGTAGGGGCGTTTTGTAAACGCCCACATAAATAGAACTTTTTCGGACTGTCCCTTCATTGTAAAAAGGTTACCAAAGTTTGATCTTTATTTTGTAGGATCTTTTCAAAATTAAACTTTTCAGATAGTATCTTTCCATTTTATATTTATTGTATTTAGCATTATACGAGTATTTTAATTTGAAAATCTACTAATGTTTAAATTTCCTCATTAGTGCTGATAAATAAAGTTATGTATAAAATCTCTTTTTGAAAGATAGATAAATATATTAAGATTGATAGTAAAACGCTTTTAGTTTAAATTTCTTCAAAAAGTTTTGTCTAAAAGAATAAAAAGATCTTTTCAATAAAAAACTGAATTTCTATGTTTCAAGAAAAAATAATTAAAATATTTGTAAGGAAGTAAAATGTATGTTACTTTTGCCGTGCTGAAAAAACTCCTATGTTACAAGATACAAAGTGTTTAATATTAGCTTAAATATAATACCACTCCTGATTTTGTATAAATCTATGAGATTCTTAGGAGATTTTTCCTAACAAAACATCAACTCTCTATTATTTAAAACATTGAACAAACATCTTTTTACAATCGCAATATTTGTCACTGCTCTTATAACAGCATTTATACAAAATGCCCCTTGGTGGGGGTATGTGTTATTAATAGTACTCTTTTTAGGCATTACCTCTTGGGGTGTATTCGACATTCGCCTCTCTTATTTTGTTAAAACACAATACTTCTTAAAAGAGCGTCCGGTAAAAACAGTAGTGCTAACTTTTGATGATGGTCCTTCAGAACTCACACCACAATTCTTAGATCTATTGCAGCAATACAATGCCAAAGCAGTCTTTTTTTGTGTAGGTGAACAGATACAAAAGTATCCAGAGGTCATTAAGCGTATGCAAGCTGAAGGTCATTTAGTGGCAAATCATACCTTCACCCATCAACCTAAAAATATTCTGCACGCAAAAGCCCTTGCTAACGAAATTCTCCATACCGATGAAACGTTGGCACATTTGGATATCGTTACTCCATATTTCCGACCTCCATACGGAATCACCTCACCACCCGTTGCTAGAGCAATTCGGGCAACAGCTAAAAAAGCTATAGGATGGGATGTACGCTCATTAGACACCGTAATACACGATGAAGACAAGCTTTTTCATCGCATTGTGCGCAAACTTACCAATGGTAATATCATATTGATGCACGACCGTCTGCCCCATACCCTTACCGTTTTGGAACGCTTATTGCAGTACCTCAAAGAAAATAACTATACAATTACAAACAATTTAGAATGAAAAAACTCTTAATATTTCTTATTTGTGTTGCACCTTTAACAATCAGTGCCCAAGCCCTTACTGAAGCCCAAATACGCGACTTCAAAGCACAAACTATTGCTAAAAACAAGTCAATCCAAACAATGCAAGCCAATTTTACTCAGAAAAAACACTTGGATTTTATGAGTAAGGATATTGAGACTTTTGGTAAAATGGCATTCGCTAAACCCGATAAACTGAATTGGCAATACACTAAACCTTACCAGTATCGCATTGTTTTTCAGAAAGATAATATCACGGTGAACGATGCAGGTAATGTCTCACAGATGAAAGCTGATAATAAAGTATTTAAAAAAATAAATAACCTTATTGTGAGCTCTATCAGCGGTGATATGTTCAACGAGAAAGAGTTTGCTATGACCTTTGCCAAATCGGGCAAAAGTACATTGGTAAAACTATTGCCCAAGGATAAGACACTTTTGAAATATGTGAGCGAAATACATCTCTATTTCGATGTCGATAGTGTAGTAGAGCGCGTAAAACTGATAGAACCTTCTAAAGACTACACCGAAATCCTATTCAGCAATAAAAAACTAAATACAAAAATTGATGAAGCAAATTTTAAAATGTAGTCTGTTTGCTTTCTTGCTTGCTAGCTGCTCACCTTCTTATAAGCTCCCTGCTGAATACCACTCGGTTGTTACAACTCAAACAATTATTGCAAATCCCCACATAAGGGTAGGAGAGGAGTATCTCTATCGAGCTACTATTACTGCTTATGGTCACACTTTTAGTGGACTCTTAGCAGCTAAAATTACCGCAGATAATACGTGGCGAGTAGCCCTCACTACCGATTTTGGGAATACACTTTTCGATTTTGAAAACCAAAATGGAAAGATTAAAACGAACTATGTAACCCCCGACTTGAATAAGAAAATTGTCATCAATACCCTTACAACCGACTTTCAAAAGTTACTACATACTCATTTTACAGTCATTCAAAAATATACTGATGGTACAACTGAGGTGCAAAAATGCAAGGATGGTAGTGATACAATCTATTTATTTATTTCAGGGAACAATCTCTTCAAACAGCTTAATATGCAAGCTGAGAAGTTGTACACCACCTTTATATATAATCCTAGCAACATAACTATAGAACACCACTCCCTTACCATTAAAATAGTTTTAGAACCCCTTGTTAATTTTTAATTATTAAAGATGTTAAAAGATTTTTATACCCTCAATATTTTAGAAAAGCAAGATACTGAAAATTATCTCTGCACCCTTACCCTAAATCCTCAACACCCTATTTTCGAAGGACATTTTCCTAACAACCCTATCACACCAGGAGTGTGTATGATGCAAATCATCAAAAATCTCACTGAGGAAATTACAGGGCATAAACTTTTCTTAGCCAAAACTACAAATGTAAAGTTTATGGCGCTTATCAACCCTATAACTCACCCCGTATTGCAACTCACACTCGCCATTCAATATAAAGATGCTAATATACAAGTGAAAAATACAACCTCTTTTGATGAAACAGTCGCATTAAAACTTACGAATTTATACAAAATACTATCTTAAAAAGTTCGTTTTCTTACTCATTGTGTAAAATGAAAAAAAATAGTTAAAAAAATTGCGCTATGTAAAATAAAATAACTACTTTTGCAATCATTTTAAAAAAAGTATAACAAACAAATAACACTAAAAAGCAATATTAATAGTGGAAAAGGAACGAAAAAAATTTACAGAGAAGAGTTACGAGAAGTTGAAAAATGCAATTCAAGAGATTGTAAATGAGGAGGATAAAAAAGAAGTATACGCACTATCTTTTTGCTACACCTGTGATGATGACGATTTGCGATTTCCTAAAATTACACTGAGTTATAACACCCTTTCAAATGTAAAAGAAGAAAGTTACAATGCCGCTTCTAAAGAAGACGCTAAGTGGAATTTTGATTATTGGTTACAAACTGAAATGGAAACCATAGGAGGTAAAAAGGACAAACTACTCAAACAGTGGTTTGCAAAAACTCCTCACTTCTATACAGATGAAGAAAACGATCGAGCGATAGAAGAAGACGAAGATTTGTACGACAAACTCCTTAAGAAAGGAGATAGATTTTGCAAAGAATTTATAAAAGAAGCTATTGCCCTTGCCAAACAGTTGTTAGATGAAGGAGAAATAGAAAAAATATTCGGTCGTAATATTCCTATTATTATTCATCAGCAAGATTTTGAAGAAACTCCCATTATTTGGACTAAAAAAGCCAATCCTGCCAAACTCATTAAAGAGTTTTTGGAATACTGGGATGGTGATGACGATGAATAAAAGAACAATCTACACTTTGCCAAAGCTGCGAATACCTCAAAAGGCTCGTATCTTTGGTTATTTTTTATATTTATTCCTGATTTTTAGTGATATGCAAATACTATTTATCTTATTATCTCTTTTTTCTACAACCCTTTGCGCACAAGCAGCTTTCAATGCACGTGAAGTAGATGCTATCGCTTATGATGATAGTGGTAATTATACATTCTTCCAAAAATTAAGAAATGGAAACTATAGGGCTTTAGATTTAGATTTTGATGTTAAATACCCCATAAAAGATAATTTCTTTAAATTTTTATCTCCTTATTGGAGGAAAGATGATGATGAGTATTCTGAAGAAGAGATTTTAGAAGACAATACTGAAATAATATTTACTAAAGATATAAGTAAAACTTCATTTCAGGATTTTGTAGGAAAAACGTATTGGTGTGATACAGTAAAATCCTCTGAAGAGAGAGAAGAAGGACATATTATTTGTGAAATGGTAAATAATCATACCGCAGTGCTGGCACGCATAGCTAATAAGATACCCACTTATGGTTTTGGTCAGTATATTATTGATACTCCTAAAGATACACCTCGTTGGATTACTTTTGATACAGAGCAATATGCTATTTTGATGCTAAAACTAAAAGATAGTAAACAAATATATCTGTTTATTAATGAGAATGGAGATTTGGAGAAAGTTTTTATTCCTATGGGAGATAAAATAGTTTTGATAGATGAAGCTAAGTACACTTTTAGAAAAATCACATCAGAAATATATAATCTCAAAAATTATCGTTATAGCACTCGTGATTTTGATGATTATTTTGAAATATTTCCTAAGGGTAAGAAATATGAAATTATAGACATATTTAAGAATAAAGCTCTTTTGGGAACCTATGACACTATTATTAGGAATGATACTTTTATCATTACTAAAAATAAAGAAGAGGTAAATATTTATAACCAATTCTTTCAAAAACTGAATTGTGGAAAGGTAAAAAACGCTCATTTAATTAATTTAGCAGTCGAGGTAGAGGATGAGCAAGGAGTAAAATATTACGATAGCACAGGGAAGAGTATACCTAAATCAGCATTGAGAGAATTTAGCTGTGGTACGAGATAGTTAGTACTCCTTATAAATATCTTACATCTAAGAAGCTATTTTTAAAATTCCTACTAATAAAAATTATTTTTTATTCTCAACCCTCCCACCCTCAGTCTCCCTTTTCCAGCTTGTCCCCCTTCGGGGTTGTCGGCAATTGCCGAGTAAGTGAGTCGGGGGTTATCCCATCCCTCTCACCACTCCCATCGCTCCTATCCCTGCCCGTGCGGCTCGCACCCCATCCCTGCCCGTGCGGCTCGCACCCCTCCGAGTTTCTCCGAGTCTCTCCGAGTTTTTCTTCAAAAAATATTTCTCTCATTTTCAACTAAC
>NZ_CALGWU010000002.1 GCF_937936315.1 uncultured Capnocytophaga sp.
GCAGGTTTAGCGGCTGCAGTAGCTTGTGCAGGTTTAGCGGCTGCAGTAGCTTGTGTTGGGGCAGACTCTGGTTTTATAGGTTTAGGTGATTCGGCAACTATATTATTAGTTTTAGGCTTTGCCTTACCTTTTTCTGGGGTGAGTGTAATTACCGGCATAGTGATAGGAGGGGTAAACACCGCTGCTTCACTAAGTTGCTGATTCAAACGCTCTTGCACCAAGCTATCGGTAACTACATATTGTTGTTCATCAGGGGTTCCATTAGCGAGTTTTTCGCTAAAGAGAGCGTAAGCACCATAAGCTAAAATTGCCAATCCTAACATTGCGACAGCGGTATATTTGATATATGGTCGCAGTTTAAAAATCTTTTTATTTTTAGTTGGTTCAGGGGGAGTTACTTTTTCAACTTCGGGTTGAGTGATAGGTTCTGCAGGTGCAGGCTGAGAAATAGGGCTTTCTATTGCAGCGAGAGATTTTTCTTCTGGAGGAAGGATTGATTGAGGGTCTATTGTAGGTTTGATTTGATTTTCGGCTATTTGGAGGTCGGAAGTAGGGACTTCATGAGGTACGAAAGGTCCCATACCGAAAGAGTCGGTAAGGTAGTTAACTTCGTTAGCGGGTTCAAATGAAACTCGTCCTTCACGAGTTTGTCGCAAAGTACCTATTTTATCTAGGACTAAGGGTTGTTCTTGCTGCAATATTCGTTTCCATCCTTCTACGGCAAGATTCACGTAGTCTTCTACAAGTTTATAGTCGATGCCGGATTGTTCTGAGACATATTTCATTAGCAGGCCGTCGTTAGAATTGAGGCTTGCGTTGAAAGTGATCTCGCGTTTAGGAGGGTCGAAAGTTCTATCGTCAGCCATTTTGGCTGATTTTCTATTAGATATAAATGCTCCAAACTTAGGTATGATTACACATTGATGTTTGTAGAGCAATTCTTCGATGTATACGTTTAAATCTTTCATAATCTTTACTGATTAAAACAAGTGGTCCTGCCAAGAATCGAACTTGGATCAAAAGTTTAGGAAACTTCTATTCTATCCGTTGAACTACAAGACCCACTCAGTAATTTTTGCAAAGGTAATACTTTTTTTTGAAATACCAAATTTTCAGTTTGGGCTCATAGGGTGTTCACGTTCATAAATTATTGGTGAATTTCACTAATTTACAGGATATTGAGGCTGTATTAGGACATTATTTCACGGCCTTTTAGTTGATGTAAGTATGTTGTAATACATTGTTGTAAACCAATGTTTTGTTATATAGAACTAAAGTTAATTACAAACTAATAGAGCTTGACAGAGGTCGTTGCAAGATAGCAATAAGGACTTTTTAAGGTTTATGATGGATAGCGGGCGCAAAGCATGCGATCGTTGCCAGAAAGGTCTTGTCGGATTGTGATTTGGGTAAAGTTTTTTTTGGTTAGCATCTCTTGCATTTCAGTTGCTAAATACTGATTGATTTCAAAAAATAAGGTGCCTTTAGGGGTTAGATATTGTTGAGCGAGAGTGGCTATTTGTTCATAGAACAATAGGGGGTGCTCATTGGGGACAAAAAGGGCTAAATGAGGTTCGTAACTAAGGACATTGTTGTGCATTTCAGATTTTTCTAATTCTCTTACATAAGGAGGATTGGAAATGATCACATCATATTTTTGAGGAAGTGTTTTAGTTTGCAAAATATCACATTGCAAAAACTCAATTTTTGTTCCGTTGCGCTTGGCATTGCGCTGTGCCACTGCTATGGCTTTAGGCGAAACATCTATAGCAGTTACCTGTGCCTCAGGCAAGGCTTTAGCTAATGAAACAGCAATACAACCGCTGCCGGTACCTATATCTAAAATGTGTAATGGAAGGGTTTTATCGGGATAGGTATGCAATACCCAATCTACTAATTCTTCGGTTTCGGGTCGTGGTATGAGGACATTCTCATCTACAAAAAAACGATTAGAGAAGAACTCAGTTTCGCCCAAAATGTATTGTATGGGTTTAGCTGTTTGTAATTCTGTAATCGCTTGTTGTATAGATTGTGTTATATTATCTAGGAGCAATGTATTTTCATCGGCTAATACATCGGCTGTTGAGCAGTTAGCATAGTGTTGTAACAGAATGAAATAAAAAGAATTGATTTCACTCTTAGGATACAACAGTTGTAGGCGGTTGTGAATAAGTACTTTTAGCTCAGCAAAAGTCATTAGTTCACACGGATTTGTTGTCCTACTTTTAGGTTGCTACTAGCTACGTCGTCAAAATTATTAAGTTTCATCAGTTGTTGTACAGGCACTTGCTGTTCACGTGCTATTTTATACAAAGTATCGCCTGTTTGCACTTGATAAAACACTTGAGCAATTGCCTCTTTTTTAACAGGACTCTCTTTAGCAGGTGCTGAAGCAGGTTTAGCCGCAGGAGCTTTAGGTGTTTCGGCTTTAGCTATAACTTTAGGTGTTTCTTTGACTACCGATTTTGGTGTTTCTTTGACTACTGGTTTAGCTATTTCCTTAACTACTGGCTGCGCTGCTGGTTGTGTAGTTTCTTTTGCTGCAATTTTAGGTGTAGGTGTTGAAATGACATCAGTATTGGGTATTTTGAGTTCTGCGCCCTTCATTGCAATTACCTGATTGTCGTACAGATGTAAGTTGAATTTCTTGATAAGAGCAATCAATTTTTTAGCATAGGCAGGATCGGTAGCATAGCCCGCTTTTTTGAGTCCGTGAGCCCACGCTTCGTAATCGGTAGGGTCTAACTCAAACAAAGAGCTATATCTACCGCGTTTTACCAAGAATTGAGAGTGATCTTCAAAGGATTCGTAAGCATATTTATAACGGCGGAAGCACTCGCTTTTCTCGTCGTCGTCGTGGGTAATAGTTTTGCCATTCCAAGTAGCGTGGCATTTGATACCGAAGTGGTTATTGCCATAACGAGCCAAGCGACCTTGCCCTGAACCACTTTCTAAGATACCTTGTGCCAAGGTGATACTTGCGGGAATGTTATAGCGTTGCATTTCCACCATAGCAATATCCTTGTAATCCTCTATATACTTTTGAGTAACCGCCCCTGTTACTTGCAAAGCAGGAGGCACCTCGTGGAAATCATCTTCCACGAAATCTCTACGATTGAGTTTTGAATCTGCCAAGGCTTTGTTCCTTTGTGCAAGCTCAGAATGGGTAGGTTTTTTTACCTCCACACGGGGTGTAGGTCGTTGCCCACGATAAATTACAGCATTAGAATTTTTTCCATTTCTATAATTCTGTTCAGAGCAAGATGATATTATAAAGAGAAATAGTAATAGCAAACTAAATCTTTTCATCATAATTCAATATACTTTTATGTTTTTTAATTCGTTCGTTGTTAAAGCCCTTAATTCCTTGTAAACCACCAGTATGGATGGCTAAAATGCGGGTATTGGGCGCAAAATACCCTTGCTTTGAGAGGGCAAAGATAGCAAAAATCATTTTACCTACATATATAGGGTCCAATAAAATTTTTGTTTGACTGTTAAAATCATTTAAAAAATCTACCAATTCGTCGTTCACTTTGGCATACCCACCGAAGTGATAATCGTGTATCAACTCCCAATTTGTTTTGGTAGTATATTGCTTGATTACCTCACTAAGAAATTTACCTTTGAGAGCAGGAAATCCTATGACTTTCTGATGATTAGCGCTTGCATTGATAAGCCCAGAAATCGTACCACCAGTACCCACAGCGCTACATATCACATCAAAAGCACTATCTTCGGGGGTAAGAATTTCTTCACATCCCCTCACAGCCAGCGCGTTAGTACCACCTTCGGGGGCTATATAAATATTGTTACCATAGCGTTTCAGGAGATTCTCCAAGAATTCGGGTGTATGCTTTTGTCGGTAATCTTCACGGCTGACAAATAGAAAATTCATTCCGCAAGATTTAGCAAACTTTAACGTTGGATTAACATCTATTTTAGAAGCTAATTCATCACCACGAATCACACCTATAGTTTTCAAACCTACAATTTGTCCCGCAGCAGCTGTAGCAGCAATGTGATTAGAATAAGCCCCTCCAAAAGTGAGGATGGTATCTTTGCCTTCCTCTTGTGCTTTGGCAATGTTATACTTGAGTTTGCGGAGCTTGTTACCCGACACAAAAGGGTGGTTCTTGTCCTCACGTTTTATAGTGAGGGTAATACCACTGGGCAATGGAATGTTTACTGGTTCATTTTCTATATGGAGGTTATTGAACATAAGAGGCACATTCATATCAATACACTTTAAATTCTGTTTCGCCTTGAGGGATATGTAATAAGTAGTCCAATTCAGCTCCTACCCATTTTCCTTCTCTTTTAAACTTACACAACAATGCAGAAGCTCCTCGAAAACTTTTGTCTTTCTTTTTGCTTTTTAAGCCTACTAATCTACCCTCTCCATAAAAAACTAACTCATAATTTTCTAATGGAAAGAATTCTAAATTATCAGCACCTGCAATGGAAATAAGTTCTTCCCATCCCTCTTGCACTTCTTCTTCATCAAAATATTGGGCAATGGCTTGGTCTTTCATTTTATTATATGAGAATTGAGCTATTTTGTCTAAATCACGCTCTTTAAATGATTTTTGAATCATTTGATAAGCTTGTAATACTTTTTGCTCCAAGAGTTTCTTATCAAAATTTCTTAAATCTTGACTATCTTTCCAGCCTTCTATTTTATAAGGCACATCGGGGAGCGTAAAGGCTACTGTTTGTTCAAAATATTCTTTACCTGCATATTTAAAAAAACCGTTTTCGTCCTCTGGAGTCTGATATATAAATAAATTACTTTGTTGTTTTTCTATTGAGAATCTATCAGTATTCTCATACGAATTTACTTTTAAATCTAATCCAGCTTGCAGATTCAACTTATTAACACTATCTCTTGGGTAGAGAATGATTTTTAATTGATTATTTTTTGAAAGAAGAAAAGGATTAATTCTTTCAGATGTTTTAAAAGACTCATTATTAAAGCTTTTAACAACTTTGAAATCATTAATGTAAATCTCAAAATTGCATACCCCATTAAAGTAATGCATCACATATTGGGGTTCAGATGGATAGTGTTTTACTTGTTTTGCAATCTCTTCTACGAGATTGTCGGCGGTGATGTTTGGATTTTGATTTACGGGGGTGGGTTGTGAACAGCTTTGGAAAGTTAGCAAAGCTACGCAAGCTAAAACGATGTTATGTACTATTTTATTCATATCTCAATGCTTCAACGGGGTCTAATTTTGAGGCTTTCATCGCGGGGTATAAGCCAGAAATTACAGATACTACTACTGCAATAATAATGGCTATTGCTATCACGCCCCAAGGAATCGTAAATTGGAATTTTACGGCTTTGGCTATTACAAATCCTAAACTGATACCCAAAACGATGCCTGTTACTGCCCCCATTTGTGCGATGAGTAACGTTTCAGTAAAAAATTGTAAGGTTATGGATTTGCGTTTTGCTCCTAATGCTTTGCGAATGCCTATTTCCTTGGTACGTTCGGTTACTGAAACGAGCATAATATTCAGCAAGGCTATGGAGGAACCTAAAATGGTGATGAGCCCAATTACAAAACCTGCAATAGTGAGTGTGCCTGTGATATTACCTATACGTTGCAAAAGGTCGTCGCTGCGTTCTATACCAAAATTATTGTCTTGTAAAGGCGCTAACTGACGAAGGTTGCGCATCACGACGATAGCATCATCTACCAGTCCGTCGAGTTGATCTTTACTTTGGGCGCTTATTTTTAATTGGAAATTAGGATTATCTACAGGAAAAGCGGCACGTGCAATATTTAAGGGAATGAACACTTGAAAATTTTCGTAGTTGCCAAAAGAAGAACTCTGCTCTTTGAGTACCCCTATTACTTTGAATTTATACCCTCGTATAGAAATGGTTTTTCCGATAGGATTTACATCTTTGAAGAGAGTTTTCTTAAAATCGGGACCTATGACACATACTTTGCTGTTGTTTTGGATATCAAAATCACTAAAATTGTGTCCTTCTTCTATTTCTAATCCTGAATTGCCAATATAGTACTCATCTGCCCCTATTACCACCGCTAACGGGTCGGTTTTTTTGTTTTCGTACTTCACTTCGGCTGCTGAAGCGACATTTATAGAAATGCTTGTTTTGGCAAACGGACTATTGAACTGTTCTTTGAAAGCAGTTGCCTCTTGATAAGTGATATAAGGATGAGGTTTTTGGGTAGTTCCGCTACCTTCAGCACGCTGAGTATACTGATAACGAGTTATAGAAAAGGTATTTGCTCCCATAGAAGAGAAGTTACCTTCGAGGGTATTGCGCAAAGCGGTAATCACACTGAGGATGCCCACCAATGCAGTAATACCAATAGCAATAATGAGCACGGTGAGAATAGTGCGCAATAGCTGTGCGCGAATGCTGTCGAGAGCTATTTTGATATTTTCACGAATTACGATCCACACGGTATGATTAGCAAATTAGAAAATTAGCAAATGATTTAAAAAAACAGAAAAAGGCAATCAATAACCTATCAACTTTTAATTGTTACGTGTTATCTATTGCCTGTTACTTGTTTAGTGGAGTCGGAGAGAATCGAACTCTCGTCCAAATAAGTCATCAAAGAGCTTTCTACATACTTAGTACTCGTTTGATTTTCATCGCAAAACTGACCGAGCACCGCCCATTTTGCGCTTAGCTTCCTAAAATTAAGAACCCTTAGCAGAAGCGTACTGCAGGTTCAATGTTGACTTTTATGGTGCCTCTTTACGAAACGCCGTCAACAAGGGCTTTTCAGAGACATCTCGCTTCCCTACCTTGTAGAGACTTAGCCAGCAATCTTACTAAACTTCAGATTAGGCAGCAAGAGCGTAGTTATTCTCGCCATTTAAAATTTTGAAATAGAGATTAACGAGCATTCATTTCACAGCTCGGTATGCTTACTGTTCAATGTCACTTACTGTCAAAACCGGTCGACCCCAAGTGTTCATTTATGTAATTTGGGTGCAAAGATACGAATAATTTGTAAATTAGCAAATTTATCGATTAGTAAATTTGTAGTTATAACAAACTTTGCCAGAGTTCGCAGCGCAATAAGCAATTGAAGACTTTGGCAAAGTTTATATTATAAAACTACTATTTCTCTAACTTAATAGTAAGCACTGGAGTACTTGAGTGATTTACAAGGTCGCTACTAATACTACCATTGAAGAAATGAGCTATACCTTTACGTCCATTAGGGAACATACAAATGAGATCTATATCATTTTCCTTTACATAGTTTAGAATACCAGTTTCTACACGAATATCGTTATACACATGAGTTTCGTAATGCTGACGAACACTCTCTGCTTCTTTAAGAAACTCTTCCATACGATGGTTGATTTCGTGAGTAGTAAGGAATTGATAAGGCGTATTCACATACACTAGATCCACTTTAGCTTCAAAAAGTTTGGCTAATTTCAACGCTTTTTCAAAAGGTTTTAAAAATCGTTTAGAGAAGTCGCAACCAAACATTATATGTTTGATTTTGAGTTTTTCGTGTGGATTTTTAATTACTAATACAGGTACAGAGGCAGAGCGAATCACTTTTTCGGCATTAGAACCGATAAAGAGTTCTTTTGCTCCTGAAGCACCGTTGGAACCCATAAACACAAGGTCGATATGGTATTTTTTCACTACATTTTCCACAGCTTCAGGCAAAGGCGAAGTTTCTACCAAATCAAGAATTTCTACATCGGTATTGAGAGTTTTGTGGAGATCGTTAAAGCGCTGTTTGGTGAGGTTGAGAAAATACATAGCCTCAGGCACAGACACTTGACTCTCGGTCATTAAGCGCACTGGCAATTCTATCGCGTGAAGCAAATAGATTTTAGCTTTGTGTTTCTTAGCCAATTCTATTGCTACGTGAAGAGAAGCGATAGACTTCTCAGAAAAATCGGTGGTTACTAAGATGTTTTTCATAAGACTTTATTTTTTTTAGTTATTAATTAAATTTTATGTGTTAGGAATAATTTTATCATTCTCGAATTTCAGACTATATGTTTTTTTATTACCTTCATTATCTTCAAAGAAAATCTCGAATTTTTCGCGAGATTCTATTATAGGCACTACATCTTCATCGCTGAAAGGAAGTATATAGGTATACTTAGCTATAACCTGCTTATTGTTCATTCTAAAAAGGGTAAGAGTGTTCTTGTTTTTTATAGCATAGAACGTATCATTTTCCCAATAATTACTTTGCCCCCACCCTGCTACTTTACCTAATAGCTGCCACTCTTTATTGTAAGCCAATCGCGGTCTATCGGTTCTAGAATAAATTTGAACAAAGAAACCTAAGTCTCCTTCTTTACTAATACCATATAGTTTTTCAAGAGATACTTCATAGATTTTATCATTGGAAAAGACAAATTTTTTGTGATAATATCTATCTTTATCTTCTCTAAATCCTTGTGGTTCTACCAAAGGTTGTTGTGCAACTATACGACCTACTCGCACCTCATTATCTCTATAGAAATTTACTTTTAGTTCCTCGGTATTGAAGTTACGTCCATCTATAATCACTTTTTCAGGAAGTGTTTCTTGATGTTGCGCTATAATCTTCTTGTTTCTAATCAAATAAAAATAGAAAGTATTTTTATATTTACCTATAGTATAAGTATTTTCAGGATCGGGATAACCTGATTCTTGACCTTGTATTTCTACCTCTTGAGGAATACCTAATTCTTTTTTAAATTCTTGAAAGGGGTCATTTTTATCAGTTATTTCTTCCTTAGGTTTGGAGGGTTCTTCCTCTTTTAGATGACAAGCTATAAAGGGGAATAGAAATATAGTGTATATTAGTATTTTTCTCATTGTTTCAATTATTTTTTTCTACAAGTTGTTCATTTTTGAGCACTAATATATAATTTTTCAGATGTCCATCCTTATCTCTAAAAATGATTGTTTTATTAGTGTTAGAAAACTCGGGGATAATTTCTTCTTTAGGAGAAAATGGTAGTTTTTTAGTATATTTAGCTATCACCCGCTGTCCTTCAACTCTAAAAAGTACTACTTCATTCTGTATATCAACTACAAAGTAATCCCAACCGTTTCTACTATCATTTTCAATTTGTGTATATGGATAGAAGAGACCTACATACGACCATTGAGGATCGTAGTAACGATATGGATCACTAGTAAGTCCAGGTGAACTTACAAGGTATCCCATTCCTTCATAAGCCTTAATAGTATCGATACTATCCACTTCTATAGCTGATATCTTATCACTTCCCATTACAAGATGCTCTTTGTAACAAGCCGGTTTAGAAATTCTAAATCCAGGTGACTCCACTGTAGGATAGTCTACTTTTAAAGATGCTAGCACTACACTACCACAATGCCTTACTGCTATTTTTGCTTCATTGAAATCAAACCATTTTTCTCGTATTTTCAGTTTCTGGGGCATCGTTTTTTCTCCTTGTGCGATGATTTTCCCTTTTTTAACAGTATAACAACAGAGAGTAGTTTTTCCTTTTACTTCAGCAACATACGTCATATAAGGATGGTAATAATCAGTATATTCAGCTTTTATCACCATATTTTGTTGGTTGGAGTTATTTTTCTCTACCTTAGAAGTAGCCTCTTCTTTTGTACAAGCTATCATTACTATTAAAACCAAATAGGTTACAAGTATTCTCATAGTATTATATATTAACCAAAATTAATTCTTTCCCTGTGAATTTGAAATAGTAATTCTTTTGATGACTAATATTATCTTCTTTATAGAAATATATTTGGACAATATCTTTTTCCACTTTTAAGCTAGGATAATAACCTGTTATTAGTTCGGGGAGAACTCCTATGTATTTCTTTACAAAAGCATTACCTTGATATTCCAAGAGAAGTATCTCGTGTTCATTTTTTAGGACAGCATATTTTTTATTAATATGATAACAATCATAGGTATAGATTTGCATAGGTATTTCACCCCAGAAATCCCAATTAGCATCATACAGCAATTGTTTATCCCTATTTCCTTCTATAGTTACAAAATACCCTAAGCCTTCTTGGTATTTTATGGAGGCTACTTTATAAGGCATATCTACTACTTTTACATTTTCGTCGTTTAAGATAACCTTTTTGTTGTATAGTTCATATTCAAAATCGCCGTCATCTTCGAACTGTACTTTTATAGTTGCTACGCTCACATATCCATTGACATACACAAAAGTGGGTTGTAAGCGTTTTGTATCCATTTGGGCTACTTTTTCACCTCTAAACGTTAAACTATCGGGAAGAATTTCTATGTGTTTAGAAAGCACTTTATAGGTTTGAGAATCATATTTATAAAAATAAAACGTATTATTGTGTTTCGCAAGCACATCGGAAGGAAAACCTATTCGAGGAATTGTTTGCTCTATTATCTCAGCTTCTATAGGAATATTAAGTTTTTCCTTTAACAATTCATCTTTTGTCTTTTCTTTTTTAGGTTCTTCTTTTTCTCCAATAATATCATTATTGTCCTTGGTATTACACCCTGAGAGTGCCAATATAGAAAATCCTACAATAAGTATATATATTTTTTTCATAGCATTATGTATTGACTAACATTAGTTCCTCTCCAGTAAATTTGAAATAGTAATTCTTTTTATTACCATTTTTATAAAGATAGATTAAAATTTCATTCTTTTCAAATTTTATTTCAGCAATACAATCAGTTTTCTCAGGAAGTGCTGCAGTGTATTTTTTTACTAATTTATTATTTTTAAATTCAAAGAAGATTACTTCCTTATCATTATTCAATACAGCAAATGATTTTTTACCAGAATAGGGATATTTATAAAAATACAAAGGCACTTTTCCCCACAAATTCCAATTGGTATCGTATAATAGTCGCCATTGATAATTATCTGCCATAGTAATAAAACAACCTATTCCTTCCATATATTCTATTTCTTGTATTTCATAAGGAATATCTACTACTTTTACGGCTTCATCACTCAAAACAAACTTTTTTGAATAATATTCATACTGAAAGCTGGTATGAGAAGGATTTTCTACAATAGCAAATGATACTCTAATACCTCCGATTGCAATGTTATTTTTTTGATATAGAATAGGTTCTATACGCTGTGTATTTATCTGACCTACTTTTTCACCTCTAAATTCTATATCTTCAGGAAGTGTTTCAATATGTTTAGTAAGAACTTTGTAATCACCATCATATTTATAGAAGTAAAAAGTTTTTTTATTTTTAGCAAGTAGATAAGATGGATAGCCCACTACACCAAAAGCTTCATACGTTATTTGAGCTTCAGCAGGAATACCAAGTTTCTCTTTTATAAACTCTTCCCTGGTTTTTTCTTTTTTAGGGTCTTCGTGAGGATTAGCAGGTTCTTCTTTAGCATTGCATCCCAAAAGAACTAACATAAAAACTCCTATCACTATGTTAAGTATATATTTCATTTTTATATATTTTATTCATTTTGATGAGGCAAATATATAACTTTTATTTTTTATTTGCAAGAAAATATTTCCTTTTTTTTCATTTAACTTTTCATTCCTTTGTGAAATCAGTCTTTTATTACGTTAATTCCTAAACTTTATTTTGTTGCATTACTCAAAATATAGTATATAAAGCTATAAAAAACTACATTCAACAACAAAAAGAAATAAATAATCTTTACAATTTTAAAAACTTTATAATGAGACTTTTGCATTAACCTCAACACTGTTTGATATATGAGAAATATAGGCGACACTATAAAAGCAGTAAAAAATATAGTCCCCCCTGTTATTTCAACCGCATTATTATACCTATCCCCGCCATACAGCCTGTTGCAAGCATCAATACTAATAAAACTAGAAGTTTTTTCATTATTTATATTGCTTTATAGAACTCCAAAACTACCACCTATTTATCTAATTTCCAAAACTTTTTTACTTTTTTTCTTGTTATTTAGAAAAATCGTTGTATCTTTGCCCCGAAAAACAACATCAGAGGGGACATTTAAGTCCCCTCTTTTTATAGAAAATGAATTTTAAAGACCAAGTTAAAGAGTTAGTAGATAAGGCTTTAAGCAATCACCCCGAACTCTTCCTCACCGATTTAACCGTGGGGGCTGATAACAATATACGCGTAACTATCGACGGCGATAAAGGCGTATGTATAGATGATTGTATAGAACTCAGCCGTGCTGTAGAAGGTGCTTTAGATCGTGAAACTGTGGATTTCGCTTTAGAAGTAACCTCTTTTGGCGCTACCGAACCCTTTGTAATGGAACGCCAATACACTAAAAACGCTGGCAGAACTGTGCAAATCACTACCCTCGACGGCAAAACTCACGAGGGGGTACTCAAAGGATTGCAAGAAGGCAAAGCCGTTCTCGAAACCGAAACCCGCGAACCTAAACCCGTAGGCAAGGGAAAAATCACTGTAAAAAAAGAGCAGCTTTTTGCGCTCACCGATATAAAAGAAACTAAAGTAATCATTAAATTTTAATTGAACGTATATGAATAGTCTTGAATTAATCGAATCATTCTCGGAGTTTAAAGATGATAAACTCATCAACCGCGAAACCTTGATGGCTATTTTGGAAGAAGTTTTCCGCAATACCCTTAAAAAGAAATACGGCTCTGACGATAATTTCGATATCATTATCAACCCCGATAAAGGCGACCTACAAATTTTCCGCAACCGCGTGGTAGTGGAAGACAATGCGGTTACTAACGACAACCAGCAAATCGCCCTTTCGGCAGCTCGCAAAATCGAACCCGACTTTGAAGTAGGGGAAGACGTTTCTGAAGAAATTAAAATTAATGACTTAGGTCGCCGTGCTATCTTGGCATTGCGCCAAAACCTCATCTCTAAAATTCACGAATACGATAGTATGACTATCTATCAGCGTTTCAAAGACTTGATAGGTCAGCTATACGTAGCCGAAATTCACCATATCCGCCACAAAGCCATTATCTTGCTTGACGACGAAGGCAACGAAATTATCCTTCCTAAGGAAAAACAAATCCCTTCCGACTTTTTTAAGAAAGGCGAACACGTGCGCGGTATCATCGAATCGGTAGAACTAAAAAGCACTAAACCTACCATTATTATGTCGCGTACCTCTCCGGTGTTCTTAGAGCGCTTGTTTGAACAAGAAATTCCAGAGATTGCCGATGGTCTCATCACTATTAGCAAAGTAGTGCGCATTCCAGGTGAAAAAGCCAAAGTAGCGGTAGATTCATTTGATGAGCGCATCGATGCAGTAGGGGCTTGCGTAGGAGTACGTGGTGCCCGTATCCACGGGATTGTACGTGAGTTAGGCAACGAGAATATCGATGTATTGCCATTCACTAACAACCCACAGCTGCTTATCACCCGTGCCTTAGCACCTGCACGTGTATCTTCAGTAATTATCAACGAAGAAGAAAAACGTGCCGATGTATATTTGGCTAACGAAGAAGTATCTAAAGCTATTGGTAAATCAGGGTACAATATCCGTTTGGCAAGTCAGCTTTCAGGTTATGAAATCGATGTATATCGCGAAGGAATAACCGAAGAAGATATAGAACTCACTGAGTTCAACGACGAAATCGAGCAATGGGTAATTGAAGAACTCCAAAAAGCAGGTCTAGACACTGCTAAAAGTGTACTCGAACTTTCGACCGAAGAATTAATGCAACGCACCGACCTTGAAGAGGAAACTATAAAAGAGGTATTACAAGTGCTTTCTGCAGAATTTGAGTAATTTAGGTAGTGGTAACAAAAAAAAGGCAATTGACAATTAGTAATTGTCAATTGCTAATTGATAATTAAAAACATATATATGAGCGAGGGAAAAACAATAAGAATTAACAAAGTTTTAAAGGATTTAAACATCTCTTTGGCAACAGCAGTGGAAGAACTCAAAAAATACAAAAATATAGAAATTGAGGAGAATTTGAACACTAAAATTACCGAAGAGGCTTTTGAGTTCCTTTCAAACAAATTTAAAGCTGACAAAAATAAGCGTGCGGTTTCTAAAGAAATTGTAGAAGATAAACGCAAAGAGCGTGAAGCTATCCGTATGGAACAAGAGAAGGAAAATCAAGAAAAACGCAAGCAACAAGAACAAGAAGTGATTCGTGCCAAAACACAATTGGCAGGACTCAAACCTGTAGGCAAAATTGACCTCGACGGGGGTAAAAAAGAGGAAAAAATACTCCCTGCTGAAACTACTCCTAAAACCGAAGTTGTGAGCACTCCTCCTACTCCTATGGAACCCGTAGTAGTAAAAGATGTAGAAGTAAACAAAACTACTCCTGCTGAACCTGCTAAAACCAAAGAAAATAAAGATCACAACCATAAAGACCACAAAGACATCAAAAAGAAAGAATCCCCTAAACCCGACGCTCAAAAAAATAAAACTGTTTATCAAAACCCTTTGACGCAAACCACTACCCCGCCTAAGAAAAAGGAACAACAATACACTAAACCTAAAGAGGAACCTACTCCTGAAATTCCTATTGGTGTGATTGAAACTCAATACCAAAAACTCACTGGGCCTAAAGTGGTAGGTGAGAAAATCGACCTCAGCCAATTCGAGAAAAAGAAGAAAAAACGCAAACGCAACCGTCATAAAGACAAAGAAAAAGAGGCTCAAACTACTAATAGTACTATTGGAGCTACTGCCGACAGCGAAAAACGCAAACGCAAACGCATTCGCAAAGATGAAGTGAATGTAACCAAAGGTGGCGACACTGCGAAAAAAGAAAAGAAAAACAAGATTATTACCAAAATAGAACCTACTGAAGAAGAGGTACAAAAACAAGTGCGCGAAACCCTCGAACGCTTGCAAGGAAAAGGTACCAAATCTAAAGGAGCTAAATACCGCAAAGAAAAACGCGAAACTCACCGCCAAAAAGCGGAACAAGAACTCGCAGAACAAGAACAACAAGAAAAAATCTTAAAAGTAACCGAGTTTGTTACCGTAAACGAATTGGCTACAATGATGGATGTGCCTATCAACAAAGTTATTGGAGCTTGTATGTCACTCGGCATTATGGTTACTATGAACCAGCGTCTTGATGCTGAAACCCTCTCTATCGTAGCCGATGAATTTGGTTATGAAGTGGAATTTGCAACTGCCAACATTGAGGAGGCTATCCATACTGAAGAAGATCAACCTGAAGATTTAGTGCCTCGTGCGCCTATTGTAACCGTAATGGGTCACGTAGACCACGGTAAAACATCACTCCTCGACTACATTCGTAAAGAAAATGTGATTGCAGGTGAAAGTGGGGGAATTACCCAGCACATTGGAGCTTACGGGGTGAAACTCGAAAGCGGTGAGCGCATCACATTCCTCGATACCCCTGGTCACGAAGCCTTTACCGCTATGCGTGCTCGTGGTACTAAAGTAACCGACATCGCTATTATTGTGGTAGCTGCCGATGATGATGTGATGCCACAAACTAAAGAGGCAATTAGCCACGCTCAAGCGGCAGGAGTACCTATCATCTTTGCAATCAACAAGATTGACAAACCTAATGCTAACCCCGATAAAATTAAAGAACGCTTGGCAGGTATGAACCTACTTGTGGAAGAATGGGGTGGTAAAATACAATCACAGGACATCTCAGCTAAACAAGGTATTGGTGTTCCTGAACTATTGGAAAAAGTACTCTTAGAAGCTGAAATCCTCGAACTAAAAGCAAACCCTAACAAGCCTGCTGTAGGTACTGTAGTAGAAGCTGCTCTCGACAAAGGTCGTGGTTATGTATCTACTATATTGGTAGAATCAGGAACTTTGCGCGTAGGTGATTATGTACTTGCAGGTACTAACTCTGGTAAAATACGCGCTATGCACGACGAGCGCGGTAGAAAGGTGAAAGAAGCTGGTCCTTCTACTCCTATTTCTATCTTAGGTCTCGACGGAGCTCCTCAAGCGGGTGATAAGTTCTATGTATTTGAAGACGAGAAAGAAGCTAAACAAATAGTAGCCAAACGCGCTCAGTTACAACGCGAACAATCGGTGCGTACACAGCGCCACATCACCCTCGACGAGATTGGACGACGCATTGCCCTTGGCGATTTCAAACAGTTGAACATCATCCTCAAAGGGGACGTAGATGGCTCGGTAGAAGCGCTCACCGATTCATTCCAAAAACTCTCTACCGAAGAAATTCAAGTATCTATCATTCACAAAGGTGTGGGTGCTATCACCGAATCGGATGTATTGTTGGCTTCAGCCTCTGATGCTATTATTATTGGTTTCAACGTTCGACCAATGACCAATGCACGTGCTTTGGCAGAAAAAGAATCTATCGATATCCGTACCTACTCTATTATCTACGATGCTATCAACGATTTGAAAGATGCGATGGAAGGTATGCTTTCACCAGTGTTCAAGGAAGAGGTTACTGGTACAGTAGAGATACGCGAACTCTTCAAGATTTCTAAAGTAGGAACCATTGCGGGCTGTATGGTAACCGATGGTAAAATCTACCGCAACTCTAAGGTACGCCTATTGCGCGAGAATGTGGTGATTTATACCGGCGAACTTTCTTCACTCAAGCGTTTCAAAGACGACGTAAAAGAAGTGAGCAAAGGTTACGATTGTGGTTTGCAAATTAAGAACTACAACGATATTCACGAAGGTGATGTAATAGAAGCCTTCCAAGAGGTTGCCGTTAAAAAGACTCTTAAATAATAGAATCATAAATAACAAATAAAAAGCTGTTTAAACGATGTTTAAACAGCTTTTTTTATAACTTAATCTTCTCGAAAAACGCCTCTTTGCAGTGTTCGGCAATAGTGATGCGCTGTTTGCCAAATACTACTTGGTTGCGCTCTACCACTTCCACTTTATCTAAGGCTACAATAAACGATCGGTGTACGCGCATAAACTGCTCAGGGGGTAATTCTTCTTCTAATTTCTTTAAACTCATCAGAGTGGTGATAGGGGGCGTATCGCCAATGAGGTATATTCTCACATAATCTTTTAGGCTTTCTATATAAAGAATATCACTATAAAGCACTTTCACTTGTTTGTAATCGGTTTTTACAAACATATAATCAGGTACTTCGGTGAGTTGAGGGGCAGTAGTTTCGGCGAGAAGTAAGGCTTTTTCTACCGTTTCCAAAAACTCGGAGTAATCAAAAGGTTTGAGCAAATAGCCTATCGCATTTACTTTATACCCTTCTAGGGCATACTGATCAAAAGCTGTGGTGAAAACGATTTTAGAAGCTGTAGGGAGCTTTTTAGAGAGTTGCAAGCCATTGAGTTCTGGCATCTGTATATCCATATAGATAAGCTCGGGAGCTGGGTGGTTGTGCAGAAATTGCAATACCTCTATGGCATTGCTAAACTTCCCTATAAGTTGCAAGGAAGGAGTTTTCTTCACATAACTCTCTAAAAGACAGAGCGCCATAGGCTCATCATCTACTATAATACACGTAAGCAGTTGCATATTCGTTTAGAAAGGATAGTTAATACCAAAATTAAATACAGTTTCCTTGATTTTGAATTTCTTTATCCAGCGGCTACCTTCAGACTCAGCAGGATCGTAGGTAGGAATCCCCATATCAAGGCGGATAACAAAGAAGTTGAAATCGTAGCGCAACCCTAAACCTGTACTTAACCCTATATCTTTCAGCGATGAAAAATTCTTAAATTTATTTTCTTCAAAAGGTGTGTTATCAGCTACATTCCAAATATTCCCTGCATCGGTGAAGAGTGCCCCTTTGAGAGCTCCTAAGATAGGAAAACGATATTCCAAATTGAGGGTAATCTTCATATTTGCCTCGTTGTAATCCAAAATCGACTGACTTGACCCTGGACCCAAACGATAGGCTTTCCATCCACGATTATCGGTAGTACCTCCCGCAAAATAACTCTGTGAGAAGGGTATATTATCGGAATTCCCATACGGAATTGCTATCCCTAAAAACGAACGAAACGCTAAAGAACTCTGTTTGCCAATAGGAAAATGCTTGATAAAATCTACTTCAGCTTTGGCATATTGGGCGTATTCCACCCCGAAGAGTTTATTTTTAGTACTACCATCGGTATTTACCACCTTATAAGTTGCTGTAATAGCATTGAGCAAACTACCTGCTCCTTCTATTTTGAAACGGAGTTGAGAGAAATCGCGTTCAAAAAACTGTGATTTGCTATTGAGGATATACGTAAAGCTACTTGCCACGATAAAGTCGTTGTTAGTAATACGGTTATATCGCTCCAAAATACCAAATAAAGGCAATACATCATCAGGTTGGACAGTTATTGTTCGATTAAAAATATCTTCTAAGAATTTGAATGTACCTTCGCTCGGGGTAAGATTTCCTCTACCATCTACATATTGGCCGCCTAAGCTATATTTGCGAGCAATATCGTTCAGTTTTTCATACGTACTTTGATAAATATTGAAAAAGTTACCAGGGTTGATATTGTTCACGTATTGTACGTTTATCAAATCAAAAACCACCTTATTCTTTTGGTTACGTGGGTTCCACACATAGCGCAATAAGCCCGAAGTAGTGCGTTTGTCGAGTCCTATATTAGTTTGGTAACTCGTACCTCCCTGCAAAATAGTTTGAGGGGTCATATAGTGAGGAATGAGCTTACGGGTATTCAGAGGGAAAACGATAGAGGGGAAAATCAGACGGATATCACCACTCACTTCCGAAGTGTTAAAAAATCGTGTATCCTTAAGTGTAGGCTGTGAAGCAAAAGTGCCTTGGAAATTCAGTTCTAAAGTTTCAGCCCCTCTAAACACATTGCGCGCTACAAACGAAGTTCCTATTCCAAAACCAATAGCTTCAATTTCCGAACGCTTGATCTCATTAGTAAGGCGCAATGAAAATTTATCCATAGACGATAGATATATATTTGCATCAAGTTTGTTTTGCAAGGTATCATTGGCGGGGTATTTAAACTCCATATTAGGATAGCGAAACACACGTAAGTTGTTGAATTGCCGATAGGTATTACCTCGCTCTATATCGGTGTAGATAGCTCCTTTTTTAAGCCCTGTTGCGTGGTACAACACTCGCGGACGATAGCGGAGTTTATCCTTATAGTAAATAAGCATATCGCGGTACTGCAAAGAGTCTAAAGTACTCTTATCTACTTTGTTGTCGTAATCGGTGTAGAGGCGTACTTTATTGATGTGATGTATTTTGTATTTTTTACTAGTAATCACATCGCCATCGCGTTCTATAAGGTCTCCTATATCAGTGGTTACTTGTAGTTTAGTATCTTTTTTAGCTGTAACTGTATCACGTACAATTTGGAAGTTGATGGAACTCTGCTGGAAGGTATAAAAACCATTGTTGCGGAAGAGTTCGTATAGGCGTGAACGCTCATTGCTAAAATCGCTAAGCTGATAAGGCGCCCCCGATTTGAGGAAAGTTTTTGATTTGTACAATTGGTAAACCGAATCAATTTCGGGGGAAGTGATTTTGGTTTTGAGGCTATCCAAATAGTAACGCTCGCCCGTAGTGATGTTATAGCTCACTTTGGCTTGTTGTTTTTCCTCTTTAGGAAGGGTAAAAATACTATCGGTTACTTTGTTGTTAAAATAGCCTATACTCCGGAAGTAAGCCGCCAATTGTTTGGTAGATTTATGCACACGGGCTGTATCGAGCACGGCAGGAGCTTCGCCTATGCGTTGCAATTGGTGGTCAATACCCGATACTAAAAACGATTTCTGGAGTCTGCCCACCTGTTTTTCAGACAAGAGTCCTTTGAGAAAACGATGCCAACCTGGGTGTGTGTCAATCCATTGAGCGAAATCTTTTTCGGCATTAGGATTGCCCAAATTGTAGATATACAAACTGATGGGCATTCCTAAAATATACGAATTAGGCTTTTGTAACACAAAATTGTTTATCTTTGCATCGTCGGTTTTAGCGCCATTTACGTACACGAGATTTTCTCTGAGCAAATGGCGGTCTTTAGGCACACGCTTGGTAGCATCGCACGCCGAAAGTGCAACCACTAAAACGAGTAGCATACCGATAAGGCTTAGTGGGGAACGCGTATTTCTCACAAGTTTTTGTTTTTTAGGGCTCAAAAATACACAATTATTTTATGCTTAGCAAAAATCAACTCAAATTAATTCAGAAACTACAACAGAAAAAATATCGCAACGAGCTGAATCTCTTTATAGTAGAGGGAAAAAAGAGCATTGTGGAATTTCTGCAAGCAGGCTACCGATTGGAACTGCTCATCGCCACCGAAATGTTTGCCGAAGTTCTTAGCCATCACCCTATCACGCTGGTGAGCAAAGAAGAATTGAGGAAAGTGAGTGCTCTGAAAAACCCTGATGAAGGTTTGGCAATTTTTCACCAACGCAAACACAAGGGCATACTGCAAGAGGGGATAATTCTCGCTTTGGACAACGTACAAGACCCTGGTAATTTAGGGACACTGATACGCCTCTGCGACTGGTTTGGCATCGAAACTTTGCTCTGCAACACCCAAACCGTAGATTGCTATAACCCCAAAGTAGTGCAAGCCACTATGGGCTCACTTACCCGTGTAGCGGTGCATTATGTAGATTTAGCGGGATTTTTGGCTACTTGTAGTCTGCCCGTATATGTAATGGATTTGGAAGGTGAAAACCTCTACACTACCGAATTTCCCAAAAATTGCGTACTTATCTTGGGCAATGAAGCCAATGGGATAAGCCCCGAAGTGCGCGCCTTAGCGAATAAGGCAATCACTATTCCGCGTTTTAGCAAACACCAACAAACAGAAAGCCTAAATGTGGCAATGGCAGGAGCGATTGTTTTAGGGCAGGTAAGAGGTAAGAGTTAACAATTAACAATTAACAGGTAAGAAATATGATAGAATTACTATTTTTAGTTGTATTTGCGATATGCTTTATACTACTATTGCGCAAATTTGTACCTATATGGCAGATTATCATAGCAGAATTTTATTTTGTTACATTTTTACTGTTCCTTTTATTTTCAGGAGAGGAACACCCTTATTACGAAGCAATTGACCCTGCTGGACTTGAAAGTTATGAGTTTATTGCTAGCAAACACGAACTGATATATATGATATTTTTTGTGTTGTATCATATTTCCCTGCTACTACTTTGGCTTCGCAAATCAGCTTTGCCACCACTTATTTTAGCATTGGGATTGTGTGTGCTCTATATAGGGTTATTTTTTAACGGGATACTCATCTTGCAACTTTTAGGCTCACAAGAAGGTAATGAAATTTTAGTTTGCTTCCCTATTTTCAGTCTGTTAGTAGGTTTAAGCATCATCATTCGCACGCTCTACGATTTGCCTAAAAATCTATCTTTTAGTACTTCTAAATACCAATGGCTCAATAAAATAAACGAAAAACTCTCTACAAAAAGCGCTCTGTTTTGCTCCTCGGTAATAGCTATATTGCCTGTGTTTGTGCTCATTACCTTAGTACTGATGCTCTTTGGAGATGATTATGATGCTGTGAGCAAAGCACTAACCGAGACTACTACTTGGGGGTTCTCACAACACGACCACCCACCGCATTTACCCCACCAAGGGCATTACCTTTGCACGGTAGCTGCCTGCGGGAGTCCGCAATTAGTAAAACCTTTGCGCTGGGGGATACGAGGCAAGCAGCGCATTATCGTAAACCGACAGTTGCAAATTGCCAACGCTTTTGAAGAACTCATCGCCGACCTCTCCCCTACCCTACACCGCTTTATACGCAAGAACTATGACCGCTATGGTTACGACCTCTCTAAAAAAATCAAAAGTCGCTGGGCTTCCAACCTCACTTATATACTGATGAAGCCTTTAGAATGGGGATTCCTACTTTGTCTATACACCTTTTGCTTACGACCAGAGGAGAAGATTAGAAGACAGTACTCAGGGGATAGAGGTAAGAAGTAAGAAGTAAGAGAGGGGTTAGGATATAGGAATTAGGGGATAGAAGCTAGGGTGTAAGTATTTAATTATCAATTATTAAGTATAGTTAATAGAAATATTGCAAATAAAGAACCACCGCTGAGCGGGTAAATGCACAGCGGTGGTTTTTGTATAAAAAATTGTGAGAGAAAATAACGTGTTAGGGTTGGAGGGTAAAGACAATTAGCTTTTTACCTTATACTAAGTCTTTTAGTTTTTCAAATTCTTCGTTGTTGAGACTTTGTTTATACAATTCATTCACTAACCAAAGTCCGCTTTCTCTAATCTTTTCATTAGGAGAATAACTACCTAACCAATTTTCAGAAGGTGTTATTTCACCTGCTTTTGCAGCATTGGAAAGAGTAGAAATGATTCTGCTCTCCCAAAAAAGTCGGTCGTCTTTAGTTTTTACTTCAAAAACTACAAAAGAGAGATTTTGCTGTATATATTCACTAATTCGCTTTTCTAAAGCCTTTTCAAAATTTACATCCAGCAAGTGTGCATACTTTTGTTTACCTTCCCTTGAGGTAGTATCGTATTCCCATTTTTCAGCATAAGGATGATGAGGGTCATCTTTGCGCAATAAACTACGCCCTATATTTTTTCTAAAAATACTTCTATTCTTATTTTCTTTTACAAAATGTTGTTTCAAGCGAGAATAGAGTTGGTTATCTCCTGTATGAGTACCTACTCTGATGATTCTATCACAATCATTAAATTTTTCACCTTTCTCAAAGATGATATAAATACCATTAGTAGGAATTTCGTTCTTATTTGCTTCAAAAGGAAAAGTAAAACGCTTTTGCGCGTTAAATAACTGATGTAATTGTACTGCTAATGAGTTCATTTTAAGCTGTTTTATTCGTTAGAAACTGTAGTCGTTCACCTATTTTCATTCCTTTTAAGGGAAGTTCGAGATGTTTAAGCTGAGATTGGATAGGCGTGAGATAGTTCTCCCCTGCCAAAATCACAAAAGTATCTTTTTCTAAATTTGCCACTTGTTTAAGTTGCTCCACTACTTTTTTACCCCATTCTGTTTTTTCCTTTTTACTCATTGTATTGAGAGTAAGGTTATATGGGGCGGTTACTTTATCAAGAGGGAGCAGATGATGTAGTGCCGATAATATGTAAATTGCATCGGGTTTTAGTTTTTTAGCATAAGCTAAACTTTTTACAAATAAAGGGCTTTGGTATAGTTCCTCTGCTTGGATAGGCTGAGGAGCTTTCTTTGAAACACAAGAGATTAGTACTATTTTTTTCATAACCTAATAGTATCTATTACTTTAACTCATTTATAATTTTACGACCAAATTGCTGAGTATTCCAAGTATCTTGATAATCTATTTCAAATTCCTCAGCGATTTTTCTTAAAACTTCCTTAACTGTTCCCTCGTAGTGATGTCCACAAATAAGAGTATTATTTTTGTTTATATACAAACAATCTTCTCCTCCCACGATGGCTTTAGGGTCTCCCAATGTATCAAGTATCTTTTTAGCGAACCATTCTATGCCATTTTCAACGGCTGTATCTTGATGAAATTTAAGCCCGTTTTCACCTGCTATTTTATGCAAAATTGCGGTAGTTACTTTTTGTTTTACATATACTTCTACAGCATTATTGTCATACAAAACGACTACATACTTTCCTTTAGCTGCTATTTCTTTATATTTTTTCATTGTACAAATATTTATTTTTTCTTTCTTCCTTTCTTTTTGCTTGTGCCAAATAGGACTCCCAATAAGGTTGCTCCTATTTTGCGTTCTACCCCTTGGCGAGAAGTAGGCACTCCTATTCTGCGAGAAGCTTTACTGCGGAGTGCTGTAAGTCCTACTACACGTTTCCACGAAAAAGAGAAGCCTGTTCCTTTTAAGATACTGCTAAATAGTCCCATAAGTTGATTATTTAATATTAACTTTGCCTAAGTTTAGAACTCAGGCAAAGTTGAAAAAAAGTGTGTATTGCTATTATACTAATTTCTTAATGAGTCGTGACAATACGCCGCCTTTCTTTTTATTTTTTTCTTTGGCTTTACGGGCTTTTTCCATTCTTTCGGCTATAGCTTTTCCTTCTTTGGTACGAAGGTCTACTTTGCCGTCAGCCTTTCTTTTTACACCGCTTGAAGCTGTAGTTTTCTTGTCGGATTTTTTAGCTGCCTTTTCTTTTTCTTTTTTAGCAGCTTCACGAGCTTTCTTTGCTCTTTCTACCATTTCTTTGTATTCAGTAGTTCTTTTATCTACTTTTCCAGTTGCTGTTTTTTTAAGTGCCATAGTTAAAAAATTTAAGGTTATACATTAGGCTTCGATTTCTAAATCATCAGCTTCTTCCACAAAATCGTCAAACAATTCGCTTGCTTTTTCATCGTCTATGCCAAGTAGTTCAGCAAAAGCAAAATAGTTTTCCATCTCGTCGGCAGTAATCACACCATCGGATGCTAATACTTGCAAGCTAATAAGCAATGTAGCTTCTTTTTCACCAGCTTTCACAGCTTTAGCAGCTTCCTCAAGATAAGTATCGAAATCATCATCACTGAGTTTTTCTATTTTTTTGAAAGCGGCTTCTACTTCTTTTTCTAGGTCTTTGAGTTCGAGTTCTTCAGCCAAATCGGCTACGCATTCTTGTGCAATTTCATCGTAAGCTCCTTGTGCAGTTGCAGCAGCAGCGATGAAAGGAGCTATAGTTTTTGATTTAATTCCCATAATATTAGAATTTTTAAGTGTTAAAAAAATGTTTTATTTAAGTACGATAAACTCCATACGTCTATTTTCATCGGAGTTGGGGGTTATTAGTGTTTTTTGTTTGCTACTTCCAAAACTTCATAGCTGAGGCGACTCTACTTTTTGTACTTCTTCAGTAAGAGAAATGGTTTGAGTAGCAGCAGGTTTTTCTTATTTATTGGTTAATAAAAAATAGGCGATTCCTGCTAAGAGTACTAACAATACAATCCACACCCAAAAAGGAATTCCTTTTTTACCACCTTCATAAGTGATTGCATACCCTACTTTGTAGTTAGGGTCGGTTTTAGGAAGGTCGCCTACTTGAGCTGTGATGCCATATTGTTCGGCTTTTTGTTGTAGTTTAGCAAGGCTAGGAGCTGTCCACATTTTGCAGAAAGCAATTTTATTGCCTTTTACTTTTAACCATTCACCATCTTGGGTAAAGCAAGCTTGGTCTTTTTCAAACCATTCATTTCCCGCTTTTTTCTCAGCCTCAAGGTCTTTAGTAGTGTAGAATAGTTCACCTATCCCTGCATCGGGGCATACACTACTTTTTGCGAATATTTGTTTTAGCTCACTTAGGGTTGTACTAGGGTACATTTCTAAATAAGCAGCAATAATACCAAGGGCTGTTCTGTTCTGTGTTCTTCCTGTTACAAGAGCTTTTTTTGCCATTTTATTTTTTTATTTAGTGTTAGTATGTTTTAGTGTTTTTTTTAGAGAGTGCCTAAAAATAGACACTCTCTTAAAAATCAGTTCTTATCGCAAAGCTTCAATTACTTTTTTCCCGAACTGTTGAGTGTTCCAAGCCTCGTCATAATTAATTTTGTACTTAGCAGCTACGGTGCGCAAACCTTCTTTAGTACTGCCTTCAAATTTGCTTCCACAGATAACGGTACCTTTGGCATCGGTATACACACAGTAAGTTTCATCGGCAATAGCAGGAGCTCCACCTCCAAGGGCATCAATTAATTTTTTGCCAAACTGACGAGTATTCCAAGATTCGTCATACTTAAAGTTGTTTTCATCAGCGATTTGACGCAAAGCACCTTTAGCGTTTTCGTAGCGGTTGTACACATCGATAGACTTGTTGTCGTAGATAGCCACGATATACAAATCAGTAGCTACCAATTCTTTGTATTGCTTAATCATATTATAAAAATTTTAAATTGTTTACTTGTTTATTTTTTTCTTGCCTTTTCGCGAGCAAGACTTTCTTTAGAACGCTCTATTTGTTTTTTGAGACTTTCGATAGCACGGTCGTGAGAAGCGGCTTTATCTACTTTAGTCTTTTTATAAGCGGCTTTACTACTTGGAGAAGAAGCTTTTTTTGCCATATCGCCATAATAGGCATTGTCCTTTTTCTTATTTTCTTTCTCTTTGTCTAATCGCGCTCTGAGGTCGATGATTTGTTTTCTGTAATATTCTACTGACATTATTTATTGTTTTTTTGGTTTCTGTTGTTATCTTTTTTCAGGGGCAAAAGTATAATCACTCCAAAAAATACGAAAGTCCAATTGTGTTCAATTGTGTGTAAATTTCCTATCCAAAATTGTACATTTAGAAACAAAATTATTGTACAATTTTGTACAGTTTGGTATTTTTATGTATATTTGCTCCCCAATTATAAATACTTGACGTGGAAAATGACAAATGATTTAACTACTGAAAACACTTATAAACAACACATTAACCGCTTACAAACAGAAGTAAACCTCTCCTTTGGAAAAACAGTTACTTCTATAGCTGACTTTGAAGAATTATCGGAAAAAACGCGTCTATCTACCCAAACCTTGCGCCGCTTCTTTGGAAAAATTGACAAGGAGAAACAACTAAGTATTACAAGTTTAAACCTGTTGTGTAACTACATTGGTTTTGCTGACTGGCAGAGCTTTTGCAACAACACAACCCCTGCTACCCCTACACAACTGCGCGAGGTTATCAACTCTTTCTACGACACTATTGCTTTCTCGGGCGCGAGTTTTTTCGACGTTAAACTGCGTGACACTCACGAGGCTTACGCTCCTATCATTTTGAACGATTTACCTTATGCTTATTCGTTCTTGGAACGCTATAAGAACACCCCAAAAATCACTCAGTCACTTTACCCTTGGTTCCCGTACTACGATTGTATGGCTCAAGCGAGTTATGTACATCTCATCGAAACCTATCTCGCTACTCAGCCTTTAGAACACTTGAGAGTGTGTCAGAATTCTTTTCTTTCTTATGGGGTGTTCTGTAGTACAAAATGGGGGGGGGGGAGGTTTTATAGAAAAATATACTACGGAAGCTGATAAATACATTGAATCGGTATGGCAAGATTATCCTGATAGTTTCTTTCATTACCCCGAAACGCGCTATACCATAGCCAAAGTAGTATTGGCTTACTTGAACAACAATGAACAAGAAGCGATTCGCGTGGCTGAAGCTGCTTTACATCGCAACCTACGCGCCAAACCCTTACACGTATTTAATGAAGAATTTAACACTCCTGATATTCTCATTTCTAAACTGTGTAATGCTCTTGTATGGATGGGGAAAGTGGATTTTGCAATAGAGATCTATAGTACTTTTAGCGAAGAACTTTTTCTAACGAAAGATCCTGTAGAAAATATGTCGCAGCATTTTGTATATGAGCGGGACACTCAATTTGCTGCCCAAACAGTAGATATGTTGCGTTTGTTTGACCCTTCTATTCCTGAGCTTGTTTCTAAGCGTCAGCCGCATTGGAAAACGAGGGTATATGAAGAAATTCAGCAACTTCTCATTGATTTGAAGTGCTGTAAAAAAGGAGAGTTGAGCAAGCGTTTGACCTTAAAAGAGCGCTTGCGCACCCTTGCTAAGCAAACCAACTTCGGGGTCATAGAAAATTTGATACAACTATTCCAATAAAAAAATGCTCAGGGATTTACCTGAGCATTTTTTATTACTTCTTATCTCTTGCCTAAACTAAACTCCTGTATAGTTCTCGGGGGTGATAACTTTTAGTTCTGCCTTTACATCTTCGCTTACTTCCAAAGTATCAATGAAGTTGCTGATAGTCTCGGCTGTAATAGCGGTATTAGTGCGGGTAAGGGCTTTGAGGGCTTCATACGGATTAGGATAGCCTTCACGACGCAAAATCGTTTGGATAGCCTCGGCTACTACTGCCCAATGGTCTTGCAAATCTTCGCGGATTTTATCTTCGTTTAAAAGGAGTTTGTTGAGTCCTTTGAGGGTAGATTGCAGGGCGATGAGTATATGACCAAAAGGCACCCCTACATTGCGCAATACTGTACTATCGGTGAGGTCGCGCTGCAGGCGGGAAATAGGCAATTTCGCCGATAGATGCTCTAAAAGAGCGTTGGCAATACCTAAATTACCTTCAGAATTTTCAAAATCAATAGGATTTACTTTATGAGGCATAGCCGAAGAACCTACCTCGCCTGCTTTTATCTGTTGTTTGAAGTAATCCATAGAGATATACGTCCAAATATCGCGATTCAAATCGATGAGGATGGTATTGATGCGTTTGAGAGCATCGAAAAGAGCGGCTAAATGGTCGTAATGTTCAATTTGGGTAGTAGGGAATGAGTGGTGTAAGACCAATATTTCCTCAACAAAGCGGGTGCCGAAAGCCTTCCAATCGATATTAGGATAGGCTACTTTATGAGCGTTGTAGTTACCGGTAGCTCCCCCAAATTTGGCAGCATAAGGCACTGCGATAAGGTTTTGTAACTGCTGTTCCATACGAACGACAAACACCTCGAATTCCTTGCCCAAACGCGTAGGAGATGCCGGCTGACCGTGGGTTCGTGCTAATAATGGTACATCTTTCCATTGAACTACTAAATTTCTCAGTTTGCTGAGCAATTGCTCTAAATCGGGCAAATACACTTGTTGTACAGCTTCTTTGATGCTAAGCGGAATAGCGGTATTATTAATATCTTGGGAGGTAAGACCAAAGTGGATAAACTCCTTATAGTCTTGCAATTGTAGATAATCAAAAGCCTCTTTAATGAAATATTCTACCGCTTTCACATCGTGATTAGTAGTTCGTTCTATTTCTTTTACTTTTAGAGCCTCCTCTTGGGTGAAATTTTGGTAGAGTTTTCTAAGGTCGGCATATCTTTCCTTAGGGAAATCGGCAAGTTGAGGCAAGGGTAGTTGGCATAGAGCGATGAAGTACTCTACTTCCACTTGCACGCGATAACGAATAAGTGCCATTTCGGAAAAGAAAGGCACAAGTGAGGTCGTTTTATCAGCATAACGACCATCGATGGGGGAAATTGCTTTGAGCATAATTTGTTAGGTGTTAGGGGTCAGATTTCAGTTATTAGGGGAGTGTAATAGTCGGGTGAGTTTAATCGCTAAATCGGTGAAAATAATTTTCCCACTACCATTGCGCTCTACATGTAACTGAGCTTCTTCGAGGAGGTTGTGTATTGCCTCGATATTGTTGCCGTGAATAAAAGGGGCAAATTTGGCAAGCTGAAAAGTAGGGTCGGCAAATTGCATATACACTAAACTATTAGCTTTGTAGTTCAACAGAAGTGCTTGCCTAAATACCTCAGCGCAGTACTGCAAAAACTGTTTTTGTGTTTCATACCCAACGGTATTGATTTCGTCACTCCACTGCAAGAGTCCTTGTATAGAGGCTTTGTTGCCACGCGCACGATAGGCAGTACGCACCCACGCAATAAACCAACGTTCAAAGGTTGCTTCTTCACTTTCTTTGTTGTCCATCAGTTGGAGGGCTTTGTTAAAGTTTCCTTGAGCGCGGAGGGCTATTTTGGTTGCTTCGGCATCAGCTAAACCACGTGCGATGAGCGCTTCCTTGATAGCTTTCTCACTCAGTGGCGGAAAGCGCAGAATTTGGCAACGCGATTTGATAGTGTCTAACAAGGCATTTTCATCTTCTACAACTAAGAGAAAGACTGTTTTATCGGCAGGTTCTTCTAGGAGTTTGAGGAGCTTGTTAGAGGCTTCGGGATTCATTTTCTCTGCCATCCAGATAATCATTATCTTATAACCTCCTTCAAACGATTTCAGGGCTAATTTATTGGTAATTTCTTTAGCCTCGTTTACCCCTATGTTAGCTTGTTTTTTATCAATATCAAGGAACACAAACCAATCAAAGAGAGAACCATAAGGTTGTTCTTTTACAAAAGTGCGCCATTCGTCCATAAAAAGTGAACTAATAGGGTCTTTTTTCACCTTATTGTTAGTAGCTGTGGGGAAAGCAAAATGAAGGTCGGGGTGAGCTAGTTGGGCGCATTGTTTTTTTGCTTTGGGGTTGTCGTGTGAGAGGATGAGAGTTGCGTAGGCAATTGCCATTAGCAGTCCTCCTTGTCCTTCGCCAGCGACAAATAACTGAGCGTGTGGAATGCGACCTGCTTCCACACTGGCTTTTAAATAGTTCTTTATAGTATCATATCCTAAAATATTGTTCATTGTTTAAGAAGGGGTCAGGGGTTAGGTTTCAGGTTTCAGGAGGTTAGTAGTAAAACAAGGGCAAGAAAAATAGTACGGCTCCTAACAAAAATAGAATTGCCAAAAAGTAAATTACAAAACTATTTTTTGCAAAAAATATATATTGTTGTACCAAACGTATTGCCCAAAACAAAAACAAACTATTGCTACTGCTACAAAATAATAGATTACTTGCATATTGAGGATTTGGATAATTCCGCGATTGGCAAAGCTGTTAAAACAAAGGTTTTTGTTTGGCACTTCTAAAATAGGTAATTAGTATCATATTCCTTTCCTCATCTATTTCATAAAATATAGAAAATTTCCTATCAAGGAGCGCTTTTCTATGTGTTTTTAGCCTTTCACTATATTCATCAGAGCGATAGGGATTTTCTTTTATTTCTTTTTCAGCTTTTGCTACTGCTACTGCTATTTTTTCAGAATAAGCATTTGATTTATTTCTTCTTATCCAATAAGTAAGTGTCTCATCAAGATTATCAATAGCATTATCTGTCCAAAACAATTCCATGTTTTTCTTGTATTAATTTGTGAACTTCTGAAGTATGCTTGTAAAGACCTAATCTTTTTTGTTCTTTAGATTTCTCTATATTTTCTATATCTTCTGCCGACAAATCGTAGTAGAAATCATCGTTTTCTACAACTGTTGTCTTTATTTTAAATCTATCAAACAAAGGTTGAAACAACAATAAATCGGCATTGTCGAAAGTTATTTTAAGTGTTGTTGTATTCATCGTTTTAATTTTATTTAGTTAAAGAAATTGCTTGTTATTCTCGTTGCGACTTTCTTCTAAAAAGCACTTGGTTAAAACTGCTTACTCTACTGCGGTCTTGTTGGGTGATAATCGCATAAACAGCCCACGGAATCAGCAAATAACCTCCTAATACTATGTAGTTCTTTCCCGCAAAAGCATAGATAAGAGCAGGCACTCCCAAAATGAGAATTGCTAAGGCTACTATTTGCCCTATTTTTGAGGGTTTGGCGCGGAAATCGTTGGGTTCATAAGTAAAACGGCGGTTACAGTTAGGGCAGACGAGTGATTTTTCTTCCCCCTCTCGCATCGCAAACTCCACACGGTCAGTAGCTTCTGTAGCGCAAAATAGTTCTTCAGCGCAATGTTTGCATTTGGTGTATACTTTCATTTTCTTACTTTTTAAAAAGTTCTGAATGTGAGCCTAAACGGGTAAGAACAATTCTCTTTTGTTCTTCATCATATTGTAGCCAAATAATGAGTAAATCTGGCTCTATATGACATTCTAAATGACCTTTGTATTTTCCTGTTAAAAAATGAGCTTTCATTTTTAGAGGTAACTGTTCTACACCTCCAATTCTTAACTGTTTGATAGTATCATCTATCTTAGCTATTCTTACCTTATCATTCAAAAACTTCTTATAATCCTTCTTAAAACTTGTAGAAGAGAATAACTGATACTTATACTCATCTTCTTTTTTAGTTTCTGTAGACTCCATAATCTTAGTTTTTTAAGAACGATAAAAACGCATCAACATCATCAAAGAAAGGTGTATCTTTGTCCTTTATCAACCTTTCTGCTTCAACCATAGCTTCTTTGGTTTCTTGATTAGGAATCTCTTTCTCTTCCTTCTTTAATTTTTTAACATCAACAATATTAAAGTTAAGACTTTTAAGGATATTCATAGCATTTTCCAAAGAAATACCTTGTGGAGGAGTGGTTAAAATTGCATTCATATCTTTTTATTTTTTTAGTTATTAGTCTTCTTCCTCATTTTCATATTCAAAAACTCAACACCCAATGAAAAGGCTATTGCAAAGTACAAATAGCCCTTAGGCACTGCCCCTACTGTTTGTCCAGCGAGTACTGCTTCCGAAAGGTGCATACTCTCGGTGATAAGCATAAAGCCAATGAGTATCAGAAAGGAAAGGGCTAATATTTGAATTGACGGATTGCGGTTCACAAAGTTACCTACAGGGTTAGCAAAGAGCATCATTATTGCCACTGAAAGGATTACAGCAATAATCATTAGGTAAATTGCACCTTCCAATCCATTGGTCATTCCCACAGCTGTGAGGATACTATCTATTGAAAAGATGATGTCTATCAGTAAGATTTGCACGATAACTCCGCTAAATGAAGCCTGTTGTCGCGCTTGAGGCTGCTCCGATTCGGTAACGTGTTCTATATGATTTACTTTAGCGTGAATTTCTTTAGTTGATTTGTAGAGTAAGAAAATACCTCCCGCGAGAAGTATCAGTGCTTGTCCGTTGAAATGTGCTGAGAACCAACCCCAATCAAAACTGATAAGCGGGTCTTTGAGGCGAATGAGGAAGGAAATTCCCAATAGCAAACCTATACGCATAAACATTGCCAAGAAGAGTCCCAAGCGAGTAGCACGTTTGCGTTGGTTTTCGGGTAATTTACCTGTAACGATAGAGATAAATATCACATTATCAATCCCCAAAACGATTTCGAGGAAAGTAAGGGTAAGGAGTGCCACAAGGGCATCAACAGAAAATAAAAAATCCATAATATTTCAATTAACAATTGACAATGAATAATTAACAATAATTGAGGCGACAAAGGTAGTAAAGAATTTGCTAATGAGCAAATTTGGAAATGAGCAAATTAACCTTTATCTTTGCGCTTTCTAAAAAACTAAAACAATTCATCTGATGAAAAAAATGCTTTTAGCCCTTTGTGGCTTCGCTTTTGCGCTGAATGTAAGTGCGCAAGACAATCCTTGGCAACAACAAGCTGATTACCAAATGGACGTGACAATGGACGTGAAAACCTTTCAGTACAAAGGCACTCAAAAACTCACGTATACGAACAATTCCCCCGATACCCTCCGCGTGGTATTCTACCACCTCTACTACAATGCTTTCCAACCTAATAGCGAGATGGACAGCAACTTGCAAGCTCTCCCCGACCCCGATAGACGTATGGCTAACAACGTAGGCACTAAACAAAAACCTGTCTACGAGAGTAGAATTGCCAAACTATCACCTTCGGAAATAGGCTCTTTGCGCATTACAGCTATGTCTCAAGATGGACAAAAAGCAACTTTCACTCACGAGAGTACTATCTTGAAAGTTACCCTCCCCTCCCCTATCCTCCCTCATAGCAAAACAGTACTGGATATGACTTTTGAAGGTCAGTTGCCCGTAATGATACGCCGTGCAGGGCGCAACAACCCCGATGGGGTAGCTCTTTCAATGTCGCAATGGTACCCTAAAATGGTGGCTTACGATCACCAAGGTTGGCACACCACCGAGTACTTAGGACGTGAGTTCTATGGCGTTTGGGGCAATTTTGATGTGAAAATCACCCTCGACAAAACCTATATGGTAGCAGGTTCAGGTATACTCCAAAACGCTAACGAAATAGGTTTTGGCTATGAAGATGCAGGGGTAAAAGTTCCTGCGCTACCTAAAAAAGCTAAAACCAGAACTTGGCACTTTGTTGCCGAACGCGTACACGATTTCACTTGGGCTGCCGACCCTCAGTATGTACACGACAAACACCAACTTGCCGATGGTAAAACTATGCACTTCTTCTACAAAAAATATCCTGAAACTTGGAAACGCATTCAGCCTGATATGCTAAAAGTATTTGATTATTTCAACAAGCTCATCGGTGCTTACCCTTGGCCTCAATACTCTTTTATCCAAGGTGGTGACGGCGGTATGGAATACGCAATGTGTACCCTTATGGTAGGTGGTGAAAAATATGAAAAATTAGTAGGCACAGCCACTCACGAATTGGCTCACGCTTGGTTTCAACACCTTTTAGCTACTGATGAAGCTGCTTATCCGTGGATGGACGAGGGCTTTACTTCGTATATACAAACCCTTGCCGAACAACAAGTTTTAGGACTTATCCCTCAAAACGAATACCCTTTTGAAGATGCTTATGAGGGCTACTTCAATTTGGTGAAATCGAGATTGCAAGAGCCTACTATCACTCATTCCGATCGTTATGCGACCAACTACGCCTATAGCATTGCCGCTTATTACAAAGGTCAGTTGTTTCTCACCCAGTTAGATTACCTAATGGGCAATGAGGCGCTACTAAAAACTCTCAAACGTTATTACCGCGAATTTGCTTTCAAGAACCCTACTCCTAACGATTTTATTCGCATTGCCGAAAAAGTATCAGGTTTGCAATTGCAGTGGTTCCTCAACGAGTTTATGCAAACTGACCACGTAGCTGATTACGCTATCGAAAAGGTGACTGCCAAAGGTAATAAAACGACCGTTACCCTCAAGCGTTTGGGCAGATTACCCCTCTCTATTGACCTTTTTGTAACTGATAAAGCTGGTAAAACTCAATACTTATATGTGCCTTCTCGAATGACTTACGGCGAAAAACCTAATACTTATCCTGTTTACTCTCGCCTTGTGCTCCCTGCTTGGGGTTGGGGTAACCTCACTTACACTTTTGAGCTTGATATGCCACTGAGTGATATCCAAAGCATAGTGCTAGACCCTAACAACAGAAGTGTGGATATCAATAGAGAAAACAACGTGTTTAAACAATAGGTTTTAAATAATAATCAAGGGTTGAAGGTGGTGTAAAGGAAAGCAAAACCATTTTTCAACCTTTGATTTTTTTTACTAAACCTTCGATTTTCAAGAAGTATATAGTTTTCAAGGATATCATCAAGCAGATTAAGAAAATCAGCCATAAAGCAAAGATGATGAAAGGAGAGCAATTGCTCAAACCCGATTTTTGGATTTCCGACAAGGCAAAAGAACAAGTAGGGAAGAACTATTACTTACAACAAACGGGATTGGTGTTTGTTTAAAGAAATAATAGGAGCTAGTGTAAACACATCTTATATGTTAAAATATAGTTAAGAAAGCGTGCAAAAAGCGCGCAAAGTATGAAGTAGAATATTCCTTCTACCTCTCTGTCAATAGAGTATGGATCATAGATAAAATACTACCGAAGTTTTTGGAGTTAGTTATTGTGTCTTTACAAGGTTATAGGCTCGTAAAAATATTTGAAATAGATCAAAAACAATCAATATGACAAAATTCTTACTAAAATGTGCAACTATTTTGTTCCCCGTATGGATAATAGGCTGCAATCATCAAAACAATAGTCAGCATACAGAAGTTTCTTCTGTGGAAGCATCTATAGATTCATTGCAAATGCTGAAAGATACTATTATGTTAGACTCTTCAACAGAGGGAGAGGAAATTCGTTTGTATATAAATAAAATCACGACTGATACTATTATAGAGAGTGAAATTTTAGGCGAAATGGGTAAAGAAACTTATCGTTTTATTTTTAACAAGCAGCTAAAAAATGCAGAACACATCTTGTATTCTTATAATGTACCTTTTTATCTTGCTGAAGAGAATTTAGAAACTCACATCGATAAGAAAGAAACGCTACATTCTTCTAAAGAAATAGATGCAACCTTAAATAACCAATTTATATTTTACCGCAATATTTTACTCGCTACCCCTCACAAAAATGATTGAAAAACATAAAAAAGAGAGCAAGTTTCTCAGTTTGGTACTGCGACACCACCCTGAGGCGATTGGTATTAGCCTCGACACACACGGTTGGGCTGAGGTGAATGTGCTCATTAAGAATATGAAGCGTAAATTCCCAGTGTTCAGCCTTAAAATATTGGAAGAAATCGTCGCTACCGATAGCAAACAGCGATATGCTTTTAGCGAGGATAACACAAAAATACGCGCCAATCAAGGGCATTCGCTTGCCGTAACATTAGAATTACAGCCCCAAACACCTCCTGAATATTTGTATCACGGCACTGCCAGCAGATTTGTAGAGAGCATTCTCAAAAGTGGACTCCAAAAGCAAACCCGCCAACACGTACACCTCAGCATTGATATAGCAACCGCAACCAAAGTAGGTGCACGACACGGCAAACCCGTCATTTTTAAAGTAAATACAAAGGCAATGCATAAGGCAGGGTATGTTTTTTATCTCTCTGCCAATGGGGTTTGGCTTACAGATGAAGTACCACCGAAGTTTTTAGAACTAATCATTAACGGATGAAATTATTTAAAGAAAAAACTTGGCAGTTTGAAACCTCAGGAGTAGAAGGCGAGGTAAAACTCTTTGGCGTAAATATCTTTGACTATCAGTGGCAAGAAACGGGAGAATATGTAAAAGTAACAGACCCTCTCTATCACGCCGAAAGGTCTTTTTGCCTTTATAAAGTAGTGATAAATGGCGAGACACACAGCTTTGTAGCAGGAGAGTTTAGCAATATGATATGGGGATTTTATTTATTGAAATATTAAAAATAGCTATTAGTCCTTAGCCATTAGTGATTACCTAACAACTAAGGACTCAAGTTAGCTTTCCCAAGCAATAGAACTAAAGCTGCCGTCTAAGTTAAAACGAACAGCAAGAATCTCGTCACTTTGGTCAGGGTCTATCATATAATCGACAATAATTTCTTCCTTTGAAAGACAATACCAAAGCCCTACATTATTAATTTTCATAGCTGCCACAAAATCATCAATAGAGATAGGTACCTCTAACTCTAATTCGTCTATATGAAAATCCATATACTCGCTATCTTGTTCTAAATAGCTTTTGAGTGCTTTGCGCGCTTGTTGGTCTCTTTCTGGAAAATGCTTGATAAATTGCTCAAACAAATCTAATCTTTCCTTACTGATTTCCTCTTTTTTAGCCAACCAAAGACTAAACTCAACAGGATCGTTTAATTCTTGAAAAGTTACTTTTTGTTCCCATAGCACATCTGGGTCAAAATCTTCTTGTATAATGCTGGTATCAAGAGTACCAAAATAAGGGTGTATAATAGATGCCATAATGATATTTTTTATTTACCTTTGCAAAGATAAAACAAAAAAATGAAATACAATTAAGAATATGACTGAAGTAGTAGAAAAATATATCAAAAAACTATACAATCTCACGCCCAAGGACAGCAAAGGCTTCTCGGAAGCACAGTTGTTAAAAGCTGAAAAACGCTTACACATCACCTTGCCTGAGGAGTTCCGAGCGTATTACCTACAATTAGGGGCAACCAAAAGTGTAAACCAATCCTATAACTCTTTGGCTACACCTCAGCAATTGTATTTTGCAGGGGATTACTTATGCTTTTGTGAAGAAAACCAAGGAGTGGTAATGTGGGCAATTCGCAAAGAAGATTTAAACAACTCTAATCCACCCGTTTGGGGTAATTACGGCTCCGAAACCGACCCCAATTGGATACAAGAAACCCAAAACCTATCCGACTTTTGGCTCTACCTCGCCATTTACAATGGTGTGATGGGAGGTTTGCCCTACAATGCCAATGCAATGGGCGGTTTGGATATGGAAAACTTTGAAGTACCCAAGCAAGCTGTTGCCCATATAGAAAAACAATATACTGAGCTTACCTCCCTCAGCTGGAAAGGGCAACGCACCTTTACCGATGCCAATTTTCAAATAGTCATTACCCTTGCCATACATCGAGACACAAACCGAGCCACTGCTATTTTTATAGGCAGCGCTCAAAAAGAGTTATTTGATACTCTTTTAAATGCTATCGAAAACTTTGGCTTGGAATGGGATTACACTTCCTACGACGATGAGTCGTAGCACGACAGGCAATTAGAAATTTTGGTAAAGTTAAAATTATATAGCTACTAAATTAACTAAATTAACTAAATTAACAATATGACCGAAGCAGTAGCAAAACACATCAAAAAGCTCCATCAGTTGGAGAAAAAAGGCAATTTGGAGGTAGAACACCTCCTAAAAATTCTCAAAACGCCTAATAAGGAATATATTACTCCCTTGCAGGAAATGGTAGCGCAATACCATTGGCAACCACTGAACGATGAGCTTATTGTGCCTTTCGCCTCGTGGGTAGATGCCCTTTGCATTTATTTAGAAGAAGGTACGCAGGGTCTTGTAAAAGTTCTTAATGAGCGTAAAGACTTTTTCAGCATCGTCTTTGGAGTGCTAGAAGAGTTGCCCGTTGAGGAAGCGCTTCCTTCTTTTTTGGAAATTGCCCAAAATTTCTCTGACAAAATCACTGATGAGCAGGAGGCTTTTGTGAAAAAATATGTCTATTCACTTTGTTGTATTTCACACCAACTCAAAGGCGAGAAGGCAAGCCAAGACCTTCACGAGGCTTTTGTACCTGTCTTAAAGAAAATCATAGGCTTTGCTCAAACAAAAAAGAACGAAGTGCTAATGTGTAGTGCTACTGTATGCTTTCAAGCGTTTGGCGACAAGAGCGATATACCCTACCTCAAAGCTCTCTCCTTTACAGAAGCCTATTACAAAAACACAGGAAAAACTATTGCCAAAAGAATAGAGAAGAAATATGCTTAGTTTTACAAAAGACGATATAGAAACCCTACACCAAGCGGGCATTACCGCTGAGTTACACCCTCCTCAACCCCAGCTAATGAGCCTTGATGAGATACTGCAAAACAAGTTTGCCCTCCTGAACGACTATCCACAAATGCAGTTTTACTTCATTCGTTTTCCCGATGAGCTTGTCTCTATGCAACTAGAAGGGGAACACTTCCAGTGTTTTGGAAAATGTTGTTATGGTTATTTTGCATTGAATGCTAAGGGGAATGTATGCTTACTCTCTACCAATAACGATTATACCAACGCCCCAGTGGTATGGGTGAATCATTCGCTGGACGAGTTTATCAAAAGTTATAGTTGGTTGTTATCAGGGGTATTTCAGCTTAAAGGTACCGATACTTCTACCCAAGAAAAACTTTTTGCAGCACTGGATAAAGTTGCTCAGCAAGTAACCAAGGCTATCCACGAACTTCATCCTGAATTATTAGAGGAAGGAAGTCTTTGGGAGCAATTTATTTATATGATAGAAGATGGTTGGTTCAATACCGCTTACCACGAAATATTTTATATCAGAGAAGGAAGAAGAAGCTATAATTAGATAGTTTGCTAATTAAATTTTTATAGCCAACGGCGTACTTTTAGGCAATAGTTTTCGTATTCTTTGCCAAATTTCAGTCTGAGAGCGCGCTCTTCTGGAATGATTTGAAAACACGTCATATAGACCATAAATAGAGGTATCCCTATCCAAGTTAAAAGATAAGAGAGCCATATCGCCCAAGCGAGCAAACAGCAAGCCAAGCCTACGTACATAGGGTTGCGACTCAGTTGGTATACCCCTTTTGAAACAAAATGAGTAGCCTGCGATGGCTCAAGAGGATTGATAGTAGTGCGGACTTTGTGAAAACTCCAAAGACTAGCTAATCCAACTCCTATACCTATCCCTGCAACAACCATAGCCACTACAGGCAAGTGAGGCAATGCGCCAAAAGGCAATAAACGAGCAAGTACCCACATTATCAAAGCACAGATAAACCATACTGCAGCAGGTGGGATTTTAAGTTCTAAATTCTTCATTTATAAATCTCCTATACTGATTTTCATTGCAAAAATAGTAATAATTTACAAATTATTAGTACCTTTGTAGCATAAATCAAATTAAATGAACACCCTACGAAAAGAACTACGCCCCGATTTTGCAACAGCAGAAAAGCTGTACCCACTTATACTAAAACGCTTACAAGACTACGAAGCCTTTTGGGATGCCCAAAGTGAAGATACTCCCGAGGAAGTATTTGATAAAGAATACAAGGCAATGGAGCAATACCTCAGTAAACTCACGGGCAAAGACCTTTCCGATACTTGGCTATGGGAATGGTGGGAAGGCAATGGTATTGAGGTTTTTGCCTTTGATTTGGCTATGCCCGACCCTGTAAAGCATAACAACCTTACTCGTGAAGATATCGCTGCTTTTGTACGTATCATCATAGACAATGAATTTGAGTGCGAAAACGACTTTCAGGAGGAGTTTATGCCTTATATGTTTTACAGCGATGGCTACTTCTTTCAGTTTTTAGAACTCAACTGTCCGCATTTCGACCCTACTGTGTTCAATACCACTAAGGATAAAGAGGGTAAGTATCACGAGCCTACTGTGGAGGAGGTAATGAAGAAAATATGGAGGTAGGTGTCAGGTATCAGGTGTTAGGAAATAGAATTGACAATTAATCTTAAAAAAATCTATACAAATGGAACTAAATCGTATCAAAGGAAAAATCGCTTTTATCTCGGGCGCCAGCAGTGGGATAGGTAAAGCTGTAGCCGAAAAATTAGCGCAAATGGGCGTAAACCTCATTCTTTGTGCGCGCCGTGCTGAGGTGTTGGCTGAATTGAAAAACCAACTTGAAAAAGAACACGCTATAGAGGTCATTACCTTAGCTTTCGATGTGAGAAACTATCAAGAGGTGGCGAAAAATATCCAGTCCTTACCCGAAAAATGGCGACAAATAGATATCCTCATTAACAATGCGGGTTTGGCAATAGGATTGCAACCCCTTCACACTTACGCTATGGAAGATATAGACCAGATGATTGACACTAATATCAAAGGATTTACCTATATCGCCAACAGTGTGATTCCGCTAATGATTGGCACAGGCAAGGTGGGAACGATAGTGAATGTCGGCTCGGTAGCGGGAGAAATAGCCTACCCCAATGGCAGTATTTATTGCGCGACCAAGTTTGCCGTAAGAGCCCTCAGCGATGCGATGCGCATAGAGCTAATGGACAAAAATATAAAGGTAACCAACGTAAAACCAGGGTTGGTTGAGACCAATTTCAGCAAGGTGCGTTTCAAAGGCGACCAGCAGAAAGCAGATAATGTATACAAAGGCATCACGCCCCTATATGCCGAAGATATTGCCGACACTATCGCCTATATCGTCAATCTGCCTGATAAAATCCAAATTACTGATATTACCGTCACCCCACTCCACCAATCGGATGCTATTCACGTACACAAATTAACAGATTAGTCAATTTGCTAATTTGCCAATTTGCTAATTATTCTCTTATGTTAAAAACCTTAGACTTTGATAATGAATTAATAAATCTTATTGAAAAGGAAATGGACTCAATGCGAAAGAAATTCAAAAATAAAATTGAAAAGATTCCTTTTTGGCAGTTAGAAAGTATTTTTCCTAAAAACAAAAAATATTCTTCGCAAGAGGAATATATTAATGATATATTAGCTAACTATGAAAAAGAAGACTTTATATATCAAATTCTTGACAAGGACATATCTATTCTAAAGAACAATGAAAAACGAGATTTGAATATTTTTTCTATTTGTCCTAGAGCTTTAGAAGGAAAAGGTTTTTCAGAAAATCAAATTGAAGAGTTTTATAATTTTGTTGATAAGGCAAGATTATTGATGAATTTTAAAGGTTAAAAAGTAACATATATAATTTAAAACCTTAGAAAATAAGAAGAATAAAAGTATAAAGCTTAAGAAACAATGAACATCTTAAAAACCTTAGAACAACAATTTCAATATCCTGAACTATATCATCGGCTTTATGCTGAGCAAATGCTCGATATAGGCGAATATTCTTCACTTTGGAGTAAAGAAGTATATCCCCGCTTGAAAAACCACCCACCACTCTTTTTGTACAGCGGTGAGTTTGAGTTGATTCCACTTGCTAATATTGCCGAAACTATCGAAGAACTCAACGGCGAGGACAGTTGGTTCAGTATCAACCCCGATTACCTTTTTATTCCATTCGGACAAACGGGCGGCGGTGATTATTATTGCTTTTTGTACAACCAAAATCACCCTAAACCCACACCTCCTATTGCCTTGTTACAACACGATTCTGACGAGGCTGAACTATTAGCAAACACCCTCGAAGACTTCTTTTTCTATGAGATGCTCAACTCAGTGAACGATATATACGAGGGGTCGCTCGTACGCAGTGAAGGTGATTTCTACGAAAATATCACCCGCCTGCTACAAAGCCACCTGCCTTACATAAGCAACGAGGCGCAACGGCAAGTAATACAAGATGTTTACAGCCGGAAACTCACCGATTTCACACGTGTGTTGCCACGTTCTACCCAAACCTATCAAGGATTATTATCCGATGAAGAATTGGTGCAACTTCTGCAACAGTATATCCCCATAGCAGGCGAAAAGACCTTTGTATATACAACTGAAAATGAGACAGAAAGCACCCCTCCGCGATATATAGACGGAACGCTCTATGTAAGAGTAAGTCCTATTCCTGCCAAAAACGACAAAGTGTATGATGCCCTCAAAGCGCTGAATTGGCGACAAAACAAAGCCGTTACCGACCGCTTAGAGTACAGCAAGAAAATGCAATTGTACTACAACGACCAGTATGGTATCCCGTGGGAAGAGTATATTTTAGGCGCTTTCAAAGAGCGTATTGAGGCGCTGAAGCAATTCCCCAATGTAACTGTAACTTTTGAACAAGCAAACAATGAGTAAACAAGAAAAAGATTTCAGCGACCTCTCTCAAAAACTCCTCACCACTACCGATGGCAGTGAGTATCACGAATTGGTAAGAAAAATAGTGAAGAAGTACGGCGAGAAAATGCGTCAAGAAACCTTACAAACCTTAGTACGAGCAGTAAAAGAAAGCAAAATTACCCACGCTCGCAACTTTGTAATCGCACGTATCTCGGAACTTGTGACCGAAAACGACACTGCGCTCGCACCTTTCTTCTACGAAATGATAACCAAAGGCTTACCCTATTGGGCTTTTAGCGGACTGCTGAAAGTAGAGGGAGACAAGTGCTATCCTTTTTTGGTAGATTACTTGCAAAAGGAAGATAGCAAAGAAAATAAAGGGAGCGCTATCATCGCCTTAGCCGAACATAGCGGACAGCCTTTTAATAACGACCTCCCCTCCGACCCTGCTTATTGGCAAGCCTTGCCTATGGAAAAAGTGCTTGAATGGCAGGCGCAAGGCTACCCAAGAAAACAAGCACACAGCGAGTTTCCTTTTTTGCTACAAAATCCACAAACCGACTTAGAAAAGGCAATGGCTAAAATAGAGCAGGCTTTAGCAAAAGAGAGAGATTTTTGGCACGTGAAATCATATCAATACAACCGCGCTATTTTGGAAGTACCCGAAAAGCAAGTTATCGACAATATTAAAACGCGTTGGCAGCTACCTACTGTCTACCTCACTTTCTTAGAGCGTTTTTCGCCTGCCGATGATGCTTTCCTCAAGGGCATCAATCTGTATGGTGCTAATACTTTAATAAAGCATCAATGCGGTTATGCTTTCAGTAGTCCCGATGATGAACTCTTCCCTGATTGGAAAGCCCATTGGCTCGTAATCGCCGATAAAGATGCCGAACCCTATATACTCGACCTTTCCAAAAGTGATGGCAACGATGCACCTATCTACAAAGCTCCCCACGGAGCAGGTCAGTGGAAATGGCGCAAAGTAGCAAGTAGTTTTTTAGAGTTTTTAGAGAAACTAAGCTAATGAATTATATATATTATGGAAGAAATAATACTTTTAGAACTTTCTAAACAGATAAGAGATCAAGGCTATGACGCCACTCCCGATTTGCCTAATCTTATGATACGAATAGGCGACAAAATGCGTATTGAGCTCGATCCTATCCCTATCACCCCCGATATTCATAAAAGTGTGTTGCCAATGCATATAGGCACTTATTTAGAGGACGGTTTTTTTCCACAAGGAATTTTGGATAATATAGCAGGTTTTGGTGATACCGATGAGGAAAAGATAGATTCATTCATAGAAAATTACCTTTCTACTACATTCCAAACCATCATCAATAGTTTGGGTTGCCTTTTTGATAAAGGTTGCGATATTTATCGGGACAATTATCATTGGCATACCTCTATAGGCAATCTATATTTGTTAGGAAAATGGCAAACGCCTCGCAATGAAAGAGATTTCTACAACCTTTTGATAGACATTCTGCCTCAAAAATTCACTACCGAATACCGTATACAGTCGCTAAAATGTTTTGTAGCACGTACAAAAAGCGGATATGTAACCGAGTGTTTGTTAAACAATGAAGATTGGAACGAAGGAGCAGAACGCCTGCGCCAATACGCCCAAACTTGGCAAGACGAAGCTTCATTCCTATCTATAAAACAACTACTGATATTCCGCCTTTGTGACGCAATACACAATGAGAAATAAATACCTAATTTTGCATAATTCAAAATAATATCGGAACTTTGCGCCCTTAACGCTAAACTCAATTAAAATGTTAATAATAAAAAATCTCCACGCAGGTGTGGACGGCAAAGAAATCCTCAAGGGGATTGACTTAGAAATAAAAGCAGGTGAAGTACACGCTATTATGGGACCTAACGGAGCCGGAAAATCTACCCTCTCTTCGGTAATTTCAGGCAACGAAAACTTCGAGGTAACCGAGGGTGATATCCTCTTAGAAGGCGAAAGTCTGTTAGAAGATGCCCCCGAAGAGCGCGCTCACAAAGGTATCTTTATGTCTTTCCAATACCCAGTGGAAATCCCTGGTATATCTGTAACAAACTTCATCAAAACAGCTATCAACGAGAGTCGCAAAGCAAAAGGACTCCCCGATATGCCTGCTGCCGAACTCCTCAAGAAAATACGCGAAAAAGCAGCCCTTTTAGAAATAAACCCCGATTTCCTATCTCGCTCCCTCAACCAAGGATTCTCTGGCGGTGAGAAGAAACGCAACGAAATCTTCCAAATGGCAATGCTCGAACCCAAAGTCGCTATCCTCGACGAAACCGACTCTGGTCTCGATATCGATGCCCTCCGCATTGTCGCTAATGGCGTGAACAAACTCAAAAACGAAAACAACGCAGTGCTCGTTATCACCCACTACCAACGCCTCTTAGACTACATCGTCCCCGATTATGTTCACGTGCTTTCCGATGGTAAAATCGTAAAAACAGGCGACAAAAACCTCGCCTTAGAATTGGAAGCTAAAGGTTATGATTGGCTGAAAGGATAATGGTTAATTATTAATGATTAATGATTAATTACGGTTATGCTCATTGAAAAATACACAGAAACCTTAACAAACCCTTTGTTACCTGAGGCGTTTCAGTTCTTAAAAAGAAAAGACATCTTTGCTATCAACTATGAACATCAGCAAATAGGCGTATGCAATAAGTCGGAAGGATTTTCGCTCTACACTTTTGAAAAAGAACTGCTTTGGGAAATCAATAAACCTATTGTTGGGGCTTTATTAGCGATAGATCGCCAGCAAATTTGGCTTGCCCAGCGCCACGATGCTGAGCATATCACCGTATGGGTGTATGACCTGCAAGGGAAGGCATTGGCTTCTATGTCTATGGACGACGAAATCTACGATGCTAATATAGAGCTGAAAGCATTGCCTAACAACAAGGTGGTTATCACTTTCTATGGCGGACAAGATGGTTGTATGAGCTATCTGCTATCTTTTGAAAACGAAAAACTAAAAGTAGCCAAACAATTGCCTAATGATGTAGATTTCTGCTGTATGCTCAGTGAAAAAGAAGCTGTATTCACCAATTTCTACGAGGCAGAGCTTTATGTAATGAGTTATCCATCGCTAAAAACACTCAAAAAGCACCATTTCTCCGAGGATTGGGGAGCCGTAGCACAACCTTTCAAAGGTGACAAAATACTGGTTACTGATATGTATTGCAATCGACATTACATTTTTGATATCAGTACCCTCACGGTGGAAGACGAAATCATTTTCAAAGGTTTTGAACCTTATCAAGATGAAGTAGAAGAGTTTTTAGTAAGCGATATCGACGAACTCCACTATCACAACGGAGAGCTGATAGCCTCCTATATGGAAGTAGATAGCGATCGTAACGCCATATACCATTGGCTCATTGGCAAATCGAGAAATTGACAAATCGGTATGTTTGAACTCAACAACGAACAACGCAAATACGTAGGCTTAGACCCTATATTACCTCATTGGGATAGGGTTTTATTGGCAGGCGACAAACACCGCCCAGAGAGCATATTGTATTTTGACGGCGATATCATCAAAAGGCAAATCATCTCCACAAAGGAAAATTATATTGAAAAACAGTACGAGGAAGCAACACGCAACCGCAAAACATTGTTACCTAAAACCTCAAAAGGTAAAGAAGTGCCTTTGCAAGCCAATCATTTTGAAAAACGCACCCCTATTGGCGTGTGGGTAGAAATCAAAAATGACCGGTTGGCAATAACGAGCTACACTTCCGAAATCACTTTTTACGATACTTTTTGGGAAAAGCCTTCCGATAGAAAGCAAACCTCTATCCCACAGCAAATAGCTGATTTTATCGCTCAATCACCAGCAAATCATTTAGAGGAAATAGCCGACTTTAAACAACAGAAACGCAAGCACGTAAAATTCAAAAAAGGCGATATTTTCTGTTTTAAACTCAATCGCACCCAATACGGATTTGGCAGAGTGGTTTTAGATATCTATAAGATTCAAAAAGAAAATATGATTCCTAAAAACCATTTTTGGAGATTTCTTTTTGGTCGACCTGTAATGATACAGTTCTTTGTATATGCTTCCGATACTAAAAATGTAGCTATAGAAGTATTGCAACAGCAGAAAACAATGCCCTCTAACGTGATGATGGACAACAATTTGTTCTATGGCGAATACGAAATTATAGTCAACGTTCCTATCCTCGATGAAGAATACGACTTCCCTATCAACTTTGAAGACGATGGATTTATGTTATACGGCGGTCCTAAATATTTTTTGCAATGGGGATTGATACAATTAGGAATGAGTGAAGCCGCCTTTGATGAAAGAGCCGAAAAACTCAAAACCCTCACCGATAATTTGGATTATAACAATAGAGGAAATGGTATTTCACCACAGATGTATAGAAAACATCGTTTAGCGCAAATGCTCAGTGGCGAGGACTTATGCTGGTGTGATAGAGATTTGCGCGCTCCTTTCAACAAAGCTATCAAAGATGAAATCCTTACAATTTTCGGTCTTGACCCTACAGCAAGCTATGCCGCAAATTGCAAGAAGTTATACACAATACCCTTACCAAGTGAATTAAAAGATTAAGAAGATGAATTTAAAAGAAAAATGGGTTACTGCCTTCGAGGCATTCCCTCATAAAGACGATATATTAAATGACATTCGCAAAGAAGCCCTTAGTTTCTTTGCCGAAAAAGGTTTCCCACATAAAAAAGTAGAAGCGTGGAAATACACTTCACTCTCTAACCTCCAAGCTACTGATTACAGTTTGTGGCAACCTATTCACAATAAAACAACCCTCTCTCCCGAAGTGTTGTACAAGTACGCTATCGCAGATTGCTATCAGCTTGTGTTTGTAAACGGCTATTACTGCCCCGAAATGTCAAGTAAAGAAATAGCAGGCGTTACCATTACGCCCCTATTAGAGGCACTACACAAGGGCGGAGAAGCCTTTATCAAAAAATACTTCAACACCAATACCGAAAAAGGCGATATATTCACAGCCCTCAATACGGCTTTTGCCTCAGAAGGTGTATATATAGAAGTGCCTAAAGGGAAAGTAGTAGAAAAACCTATACAATTATTGTATTTCAATGATAGAAGAGAAACCACTTGCTACCAGCCGCGCAATATTATTGCAGTGGGAGAGAATGCACAGCTCAAAGTCATTGAAGTACACCAAAACCTATCGGATACTGCTACGGCTATCCTTACCAATGCAGTAACTGAGGCTTTTGTAGCCAAAGAAGCTTTCCTCGACTATTACAAATTGCAAAACGATAGTCTTACTGCTTCTCTTATTGATAACACCTATATTTCGCAAGAAGCAAATAGCCACGCCAGCGTGCATACCTTCTCATTTGGGGGCACACTCACTCGCAACAACCTCAATTTCTATCACCAAGGCGAGCATTTAGAATCTACCCTCAAAGGGTTGAGTATCCTCAAAGGCTCACAACACACCGACCATTATACGCTGGTGAACCACGCATATCCTAACTGTGAGAGTCATCAGGATTATAAGAGTATCGTAAGCGATGAAGCTACCAATGTGTTCAATGGTAAGATAATGGTAGAACAAATCGCCCAGAAAACGAATGCTTATCAGCAGAATGACAATATCCTCCTCTCCGATAAGGCAACAGTATACACCAAGCCCCAACTCGAAATCTTCGCCGATGATGTGAAGTGTTCCCACGGTTGTACTGTAGGCTCTCTCAGTGCAGACTCCTTATTCTATTTACAAACACGTGGGATAGGCAAAAAAGAAGCGGCTGCCCTACTCACTTATGCTTTTGCTAATACTGTATTAGAAAGCGTAAAAATCCCTGATCTTTCAGCCTATATCAATGCTATTATTGCTGAAAAATTAGGCGTAACCGTAGATTTTTAAGAGAAGAAGTATGAGCTAACAACGTGTAAAATGAGAAAGTTATACAAAATTTCTGTGTAGCGTATATACAAAAAACGTTAAAATCAGTTTTTAGCACAAAATATTCAATCTTTATTTATCACTGATAATTAAACACTTAAGTAAGTAATTCACTCATATTCTATTTTTGGCACGCTATTTTCTATATAGTTAATGTAAGTTTAACAGACGGGATGTTAGTAAAACTTGCAAGTGCATCATAAATCATAATAAATGATTATACTGAAAATTGCTTGAAAAAACTGAATTAAACAAATTACTGAAAATTGCTATAAGAAACATTGTTAGATAAAGATTATTTCATTGAAACAAGATTTTGAGAAACAAATATTGCTAATCAAAATCACTATAAGATATCATCATTAAAGTAAAATTTGAAAAAAATTAAATTACTAGAAAAAATCATTTATTAAGCTATTTATAGGACAAAATTTTATGAAAAAAACAAATACTTTTAAGTTCATAAAATTTTTTATAAGCTTAAAAGTATTAATTTTGGAGTTAGTAGTAGTATTTATATGCATTGTGAAAAAAGGCTCTTCCGAAAGGAAGGGTCTTTTTTTCATTAGTACAATTGGTTCAAATTGATTAACAATTATTCGTTGTTCACTACAAGTCTTACGGTCTCTATTTTAGTTTGAGAACAAGCCTCTATAACAAAAGAAAATGGGGGAATTTGTATGAGTTCACCTTGGGTGGGGATACCCTCGTTGTGAAGTACTATAAAGCCGCCTAAAGTCTCGTATTCTTCACTTTCAGGAATTTCTAAGTGATAGGTTTCATTGAGGTATTCCACCTCCAAACGAGCTGAAAATAGGTATTCAGTTTCTGATAGTTGTTCTTCTATAAAGTTATCTTTGTCGTGTTCGTCTTCAATTTCGCCAAAGAGTTCTTCTACAATATCCTCTAAGGTTACAATCCCCGAGGTACCGCCATACTCATCGAGTACTACCGCCATACTTTTGCGTTTGCGGGTAAGAATATTCAACACTTCGTTTATTTGAATAGTTTCAGGAATATTTACAATAGGAATAAGCACCTCTTTGATATTTTTGGGTTTCTTGAACATATCAAATGAGTGGACATAACCCAAAATATCATCAATATTTTCGTTGTATATCAATATTTTGGAGAATCCTGAAGAGACAAAAGTAGCAATGAGATTTTCTATAGATTCATTGAGTTCTACAGCTACTATTTCGGTACGTGGTATCATTATCTCACGCGCTTTTACTCCCGAAAACTCTAAAGCGTTCTGGAACATCTGCACTTCACTATCCATTTCCTCTTTTTTAGGCACATTTTCGAGCTGTTCGGAGATGTAGTCTACTAATTCTACTTTAGTGAACGAAAGAGGCATGTAATCCCCTTTTGTTTTGAAGAATACTCGCAATACAAAATCGGAAATCCACATCACCAAACTTGAAAGCGGGTAGAACAACAAGTAGAAAAAGTAAGCAGGAATAGCAAACAGTTTCAACAACTGATTGGCGTAAATCTGGAAGAATACTTTAGGCATAAACTCTGCCGTGATGAGGATAATAAGAGTGGAAATGATAGTATGCCAAAGCACATTTTGGAAGAAATCGGGCAGCAGAGCAGTCATTACTTTGCCCATCTCAAACCCGTAGACTACTAAGGCTACATTGTTACCCACGAGCATAGTAGCCAATAGTTTGGAAGGTTTTCGGGTGAGTTTTGTAAGCACATTGGCTATCACACCCTCTTGTTTTTTGAGGATTTCTAAGTGTACTTTGTTAGATGATACGTATGCTATTTCAAAGCCCGAAAAAAAGGCTGAAAGTACCAGCGTAGTAAGGATAATAATTATAGAAATAGGTTCAACCATAAGAATAATAGAAAAAGGCAGTTGCTACCAACTGCCTTTTATTTATGAAAAGAATTTTTACTTGGTAGCTTTAGCTTTTACTACTAACTTTACATCATCATTGATGAATTTATCTTTCAAATCATCAAACACTGATTTAGAACCGTAGTTTACTCCAAAATCTACACGATTGATTTTGAAGGGTTGAGAAACGATGCTCACTTCGTTATCGGTAATAGTAACAGTAGCAGGGAAAGACACTTCTTTAGTTTTACCTTTGATAGTAAGGTCGCCAGTAAGGTTTTTACCATCAAATTTTTTGAATACGAAAGAAGCTGTAGGGAAATCTTTCACATTGAAGAAGTGGTCTACCTTTTCAGGATCAGTACCTTTAAGGTGAGCTTCGAGGTCTTCTTTACCTTTGCCAGTTTGAAGGTCAAGCACTGTAATGGTATTCATATCCAATACAAATTCGGCTTTGGTAATAGCACCATTCTCTACATTTACACCACCTTTAGTAACATTTACAGTACCATTGTGTTTTCCTGCAGGTTTACTACCTACCCATTCTACTACTGAAGTAGGATTAACTGAGTAAGCAAAAGCAGGAGCTTGAACAGCTTCAGGAGCTGTAGCTTGCTCGGTAGTAGGGGTAGTTGTTTCAGCATTTTGCTGAGTGTTTGTGTTATTGCAACTCACAAGTGCAACGCTCGCTATAACAGCTAAGCTCAAAATGATTTTTTTCATTAGTGATTTTCATTTTTAAGTTATTAATTGGGCAAAAGTAAGAAATATATCTTAGTTTGCCAAATTTATTTACAAAATGAAAGAGGCTTGCTTTGTGCAAACCTCTTTGTATTTATAAATCTAAGTAACCGTGATTATTCAGCTGCTTCAGCTTTAGCTTCAGATTTTACTTCAGCTTTAACCTCTGCTTTTACTTCTTCAGTTGCTTTTTTTCTACCACGACGAGTAGTTTTCTTTTTAGCTGTTTTAGCTACGTTGTAAGTAGTGTTGTAGTCTACAAACTCAATCATAGCCATTTCGGCGTTATCGCCTAAACGATTTCCCAATTTGATGATACGAGTATATCCACCTGGGCGGTCGCCTACTTTCACTGCTACTCCTTTGAAGAGTTCGGTTACAGCGTATTTGTTGCGCAATTTACTAAAAGTGATACGACGATTGTGAGTAGTATCTTCTTTAGATTTAGTTACCAATGGCTCTACAAAAAGTTTGAGAGCTTTTGCTTTTGCCAAGGTAGTATTGATGCGTTTATGCTCGATAAGAGAGCAAGCCATATTGGCGAGCATTGAATTTCTATGAGCAGATTTTCTTCCTAAATTATTAATTTTATTTCCGTGTCTCATTTTTCCTTAGTTAAAATATCGCAAGAGCGAGTTAATCTTTATCCAATTTATACTTTGAGGTATCCATACCGAACACCAAACCTTTGTTAACTACTAATTCGTCGAGCTCGATGAGAGATTTTTTACCGAAGTTTCTAAATTTCATCAAATCGGCTTTGTTGAATGATACTAAGTCGCCTAATGTTTCTACTTCAGCGGCTTTCAAGCAGTTGAGAGCGCGCACTGAAAGGTCCATATCTACCAATTTAGTTTTGAGTAACTGACGCATGTGCAATGATTCTTCATCGTAAGCATCGGTTTGAGCTACTTCATCGGCTTCGAGAGTAATTCTCTCATCGGAGAATAGCATAAAGTGGTGGATAAGTGTTTTAGCGGCTTCAGTAAGTGCTTGTTTAGGGTGTATGGAACCGTCGGTTTTAATTTCGAAGACTAATTTTTCATAGTCAGTTTTTTGTTCAACACGATAATTTTCAACGGCGTATTTCACGTTTTTGATAGGAGTAAAGATTGAATCGGTAGCAATCACTCCAATAGCGGCGTTTGGTTTTGCGTTTTCTTCGGCAGATACGTAACCGCGTCCTTTTTCAATGGTAATTTCCATTGTGAAGGCTGCTGAAGTTTCCATATTGCAAATTACCAAATCAGGGTTTAGCACTTGAAAACCTGAAAGAGTTTTTTGAAAATCACCGGCAGTCAATTGTTTTTTACCAGAAACAGTAATGGTAGCTGTTTCATCTTCTACGTCTTCCACTTGGCGTTTGAAGCGAACTTGTTTCAAGTTGAGAATGATTTCGGTTACGTCTTCTCTCACGCCTGGTATAGTAGAAAATTCGTGGTCTACTTTATCAAATTTCACAGAGGTAATAGCGAACCCTTCGAGGGAAGAGAGCATAACTCTGCGCAATGCGTTACCTATAGTTAAACCATATCCTGGTTCCAAAGGGCGAAATTCAAATCGCCCTTCGAAATCAGATGATTCAATCATTATAACTTTATCTGGTTTTTGAAAGTTAAATAATGCCATATTTTGACTGCTGTCTTTTTTATTTATTATTTAGAGTACAACTCTACGATTAACTGTTCTTTAATATTTTCAGGAATCTGAATACGTTGAGGTACAGCTACGAAAGTACCTTCTAATTTTTCAGGGTTCCAAGTGATCCATTCGTATACGGTGCTGTGAGCAGCCAATGAATTTTCGATCACGCTTAAAGATTTTGATTTTTCGCGAACGCCTACTACATCACCTGGTTTAAGGGAGTAAGATGGAATATTTACGATATTTCCATTTATAGTGATGTGACGGTGAGATACCAATTGACGGGCTGCGCTACGAGTAGGAGCGATACCCATACGGTATACTACGTTGTCCAAACGAGATTCGCAAAGTTGAAGAAGCACCTCACCGGTAATACTTTTACTTCTTTTTGCTTTTTCATATAGATTATGGAATTGTTTTTCTAAAATACCATAAGTATATTTAGCTTTTTGTTTTTCATGTAGCTGGATGGCATATTCAGAGCGTTTTGCTCTACGGCGTGCCAAACCGTGTTGTCCGGGAGGATAGTTTTTTCTTTCAAAAGATTTATCATCTCCGAAGATAGCTTCACCAAATTTACGAGCTATTTTAGTTTTTGGTCCTGTATATCTTGCCATTTTAAATTGTTTAAATGAAAGGTAGTTATGAATTAAGGCATTCCTTCGATAACAACTCACCTTTCTTACTTGTTAGTATTGAAATTAGACTCTACGTTTTTTAGGAGGGCGGCATCCGTTGTGAGGTAGTGGAGTAACGTCGATGATTTCGGTTACTTCTATACCTGCGTTATGGATGGTGCGGATAGCAGATTCTCTACCGTTACCTGGTCCTTTTACGTATACTTTTACTTTTTTAAGACCTGCGTCGAAAGCTACTTTTGCTGCATCTTCTGCTGCTACTTGGGCTGCATAAGGAGTATTTTTCTTAGAACCTCTAAAGCCCATTTTACCTGCTGACGACCAAGCAATTACATCTCCTTTTTTGTTGGTAAGAGAAATGATAACGTTGTTGAAAGTAGCTGAAACGTGAGCTTCGCCTACGGACTCAACGACTACTTTTCTCTTTTTAGAGACTTTTGCATTTTTTGCATTTTGTTTTGCCATACTCTACTACTTATTATTTAGTTGCTTTTTTCTTGTTCGCAACAGTTTTTCTTTTACCTTTTCTTGTACGAGAATTGTTTTTAGTTTTTTGTCCGCGCAAAGGTAATCCGTTACGGTGGCGGATACCGCGGTAGCAACCGATGTCCATCAAACGTTTGATGTTTAATTGGATTTCGGAGCGCAATTCTCCTTCAATTTTATAAGACGCAACAATTTCGCGAATGCGGCTGATTTCGTCATCATTCCATTCGTTTACTTTTGTGTCTTCGTTTACTTGAGCTCTACTTAAGATTTCTTTAGCTCTACTTTTTCCAATACCAAAAATGTAGGTTAAACCAATAACCCCTCTTTTGTTTTTTGGTAAGTCAATACCTGCAATTCGTGCCATAATTATCCTTGTCGTTGTTTAAATTTAGGATTTTTCTTGTTAATTACGTACAATCGTCCTTTCCTGCGCACAATGATGCACTCGGAACTTCTTTTTTTAATTGATGCTCTAACTTTCATTTCGTTTTGTTTATATCAATAGAGTGCGCAAAACTACAATTTTTTTTTGTAATAGCCACATTTTTAGCGCACAAAAATTTAATTTTGTGTTTAGCTCACTCGTTTTTAAGCGTAAAATTCACATTCAACAGCTTGAATATAAATATTTTACACTAAAAATATCACAAATAAAAAATTCTTATTTTATGATTGTAATTTCTCACAGATACAACTAAAAATTGCTATATCTGTGAGAAATTATCAACCAAGATATTGGAAGAATTCTCTTAATTAAAACTAGTAACGGTAGGTGATTCGAGCTTTACTTAGGTCGTAAGGACTCATTTCGAGTTTTACTTTATCACCTGGGAGTAGCTTGATGTAGTGCATACGCATTTTTCCTGAGATGTGTGCGATTACTACGTGACCATTATCTAACTCCACTCTGAACATTGCATTAGATAGTGCTTCTACAATGGTTCCGTCTTGTTCTATTGCTGCTTGTTTAGCCATATATTTTAATTAAGATACTTTTCTGTTTTTACCTGTTTTCATCAAACCATCATAATGGCGATTGAGCAGATATGAATTTACTTGTTGCATAGTATCAATAGCAACCCCTACTAAGATGAGTAGTGATGTACCACCGTAGAACAATGCCCATTGGTCTTGCATTCCGATGATTTTGAGCAGAGAAGGGAATATTGCTACCAAGGCTATAAATATAGATCCTGGGAGAGTGATGAGCGACATAATTTTATCTAAATAGTCGCCTGTTTCTTTACCTGGGCGTATGCCTGGGATGAAACCTCCGCTGCGTTTTAGGTCATCGGCCATTTTGTTTGTAGGCACTGTGATTGCAGTATAGAAATACGTGAATAGTATAATCATAGCTGCAAATAGTAGGTTGTACCAAAATCCGAAGACGTTTGAGAAGGCTGCTTGAACGCTTTTTGCAAATTCTGATTGTGATAATCCGGCTACAGTGGCTGGGATAAACATCAAGGCTTGTGCGAAGATGATAGGCATTACCCCTGCAGCGTTGAGTTTTAAAGGAATGTATTGGCGGGCTCCGAAGATGTTTCTCTCGTTAGCGGTTCCGCCTTCGGCTGTTCTGCGTGCATATTGTACTGGGATTTGACGTACTGCTTTGATTAGATAGATACAAAGCAGGATGATTACGAACCAGAGGATAATCTCGATAAGAATCAATAGGGGACCTCCGTTACCAGTAAGGCGAGAGGCAGTTTCAGACAAGAATGCGCGAGGCAAGCGGGCGATGATACCTACCATAATAAGGAGGGAGATACCATTACCTATTCCTTTATCGGTGATTTTCTCACCTAACCACATTGCGAAAATAGTTCCTGTTACTAAGATAAGCACTGCTGGAACAATAAAATTGAGTCCCTTACCTAAAAGGAAGGCAGAATCAGGGACTCCTAATCTATTGATACCGTATAAGTATACGGGTGCTTGAACAATACATATTGCAATAGTAAGCCATCGAGTGATTTGGTTTATCTTTCTTCGCCCACTTTCACCTTCTTTTTGTAGTTTTTGGAGATAAGGGATAGCGATTCCCATCAACTGAACTACGATAGAAGCCGAGATGTAGGGCATAATCCCTAGTGCGAATACTGAGGCGTTAGAGAAAGCGCCCCCTGTAAAGGCATTGAGGATGTCGAGCAATCCGCCGCCTGATGTTTTCGTTGCTAACTCGTGGAGTTGAGCGGAGTCGATACCAGGGAGGACGATGTGAGCTCCAAAGCGATAAACTAACAAAATTCCGAGAGTTAAAATGATTCTATTTTTTAACTCTTCAATTTTCCAAATGTTGGTCAGGTTCTCGATAAACTTCTTCATAAATTGAATATTACAAGGTTACAGCTTCACCACCAGCAGCTTCGATAGCAGCTTTAGCACTTGCTGTAAACTTATGAACAGATATTTTTAGCTTAGATTTTAGTTCTCCACCACCTAGTATTTTCACCAAGTCGGTTTTTTTAACGAGGTGTAGTTGAACTAAGGTTTCAAGGTCTACTTTATCGGTAATTTTACCATTATCAACGAGTTCTTGTAGTCTACCCAAGTTGATACCTACGTATTCTTTACGGTTAAAGTTTTTGAAACCGAATTTTGGTACGCGTCTTTGGAGGGGCATTTGTCCACCTTCGAAGCCAATCTTATTAGAAAAGCCTGAACGAGATTTAGCTCCTTTGTGACCACGGGTAGCGGTTCCACCTTTACCGGAACCTTGACCGCGGCCTACGCGCTTCCCTTCTCTGTGAATTGAACCCTGTGCGGGTTGTAAATTACTCAAGTTCATAACTTTGTATAAAAATATTATTTAACTTCTTCTACAGAAATTAAGTGTTTTACCTTATTTATCATACCAAGGATACTTGGTGTAGCTTCGTGTTCCACGGTTCTACCGATTTTGGTAAGTCCTAAAGCCTCGAGGGTAAGTTTTTGGTCTTTTGGACGTTTGATGCTACTTTTAATTTGTGTTACTCTAAGTTTTGCCATTGCTATAAAAATTAACCTTTAAACAATTTTTCTAAAGAGATGCCACGTTGAGCAGCAACAGTTTTAGCGCTACGCAACTGCAATAAAGCATCGAAAGTAGCTTTTACCACGTTGTGAGGGTTAGAAGAACCTTGAGATTTAGAAAGTACGTTGTGGATACCTACGGATTCCAATACGGCACGTACAGTACCCCCTGCGATTACTCCAGTACCTTCGGTAGCTGGTTGTAAGAAAACACGAGCACCGCCGTATTTTCCTTTTTGTTCGTGGGGCAAGGTAGTACCGTTAAGAGGGATGCGTACTAAGTTTTTCTTAGCGTCTTCTACTGCTTTAGCAATAGCTTCAGAAACCTCTTTAGATTTTCCTAAACCGTGACCAACCACGCCGTTTTCGTCGCCTACTACAACGATAGCAGAGAAACCGAAAGCGCGACCACCTTTAGTTACTTTAGTAACACGTTGTACTCCTACCAAACGGTCTTTCAATTCCAAACCACTTGGTTTTACATATTCTACATTTTTATATTTCTGATACATAGTTATTAGAATTTAAGTCCGCCTTCTCTAGCACCGTCGGCTAATGATTTTACACGTCCGTGGTAAAGGTATCCTCCGCGATCGAAGGATACTTTTTCGATACCTTGTTTCAAAGCTTTTTCAGCAATAGCTTTACCGACCAATGCTGCTTTTTCAGTTTTAGTACCTTTGGCGGCACTAATTTCTTTATCACGTGAAGATGCAGCCAACAGAGTAGTTCCTTTAGTGTCGTCTATGATTTGTACATAGATTTCGTTATTACTTCTGAAAACAGCCAAACGAGGTTGTTCAGCAGTACCTTTTACTACTTTTCTGATTCTGCTTTTAATACGTTGTCTTCTTTCTATTCTTGATAATGCCATTGTTCTAACTATTAAGCTGATTTACCTGCTTTTCTTCTCAACACTTCGCCTACAAATTTAACGCCTTTACCTTTGTAAGGTTCAGGTTTGCGGAAGCTACGGATTTTAGCCGCTACTTGACCGAGTAGTTGTTTGTCGTGAGAAGTTAATTTAATGATAGGGTTTTTACCTTTCTCGTTGATTGTCTCAAGTTTAATTTCGCTTGGCAATTCGAGAATGATATTGTGAGAGAAACCGAGGGCTAAGTCTAGCTTTTGTCCTTGGTTAGCTGCACGGTATCCAACCCCTACTAACTCTAATTCTTTAGTGAAACCTTCAGAGACACCTACGACCATATTGTGTACTAATGCACGGTATAATCCGTGTTTAGCGTTTTGGTCTTTGGTAGTATCTGTAGTTTCAAACACTAAATGTCCATCTTCTTGCTTTACAGCAATGTCTTTAACCTCTTGGGTTAATTCGCCTAATTTCCCCTTTACGGTTACTACGTTATCTTTGATGGTAACGGTAACTCCTGCGGGAATATTGATGGGTGCTTTACCTATTCTTGACATTGTTTATTGTCTTTTTATTGATTAGTAAACGTAACAAATTACCTCTCCACCGATATTGAGTTCTCTAGCTTTTTTACCTGTCATCACGCCTTGTGATGTAGAGATAATAGCGATACCCAATCCGTTTAATACTCGAGGTAGGTTATCAGCTCCAGCGTACTTTCTCAGACCTGGTCGGCTGGCTCTTTCAATATGCCTAATAACGGGCTCTTTGGTCACTTTGTCGTATTTCAAAGCTATTTTGATGGTACCTTGTACGGTAGAGTCATCAAATTTATAGCTAAGGATGAAACCTTGGTCGAAAAGGATTTTAGTAATTTCCTTTTTGAGTTTAGATGCAGGGATTTCTACGACTCTATGACCTGCGCTATTCGCATTTCTAATTCTTGTTAAATAATCTGCGATAGGATCTGTATACATAATTTTGTCCTTTTAAATTATTACCAACTTGCTTTTTTTACACCAGGAATTAATCCTTTGTTTGCCATTTCGCGGAATAACACACGTGAAATTCCAAAAGTGCGCATATACCCTTTAGGGCGACCAGTAAGTTTGCAACGGTTGTGCAGACGCACTGGAGAAGCATTTTTAGGGATTAGCTGAAGTGCTTCATAATCACCAGCTTCTTTTAGAGCTTTGCGTTTAGCAGCGTATTTAGCTACTAACTTTTGACGTTTCACCTCGCGGGCTTTCATTGATTCTTTAGCCATATACTTAGTTCTTTTTAAAAGGTAATCCTAATTCGCTTAATAATGATTTAGCTTCTTTATCAGTGTGAGCTGAAGTAACGAAGGTAATATCCATACCTGCGATCTTGTTGATTTTATCAATGTCGATTTCAGGGAATATGATTTGTTCGGTAACGCCTAAATTGTAGTTACCTCTACCATCGAAGCCATTTGCTTTCACGCCTTGGAAGTCTCTTACACGTGGAAGAGCTGTAGTGATAAGGCGGTCTAAGAACTCATACATTCTTTCTCCACGAAGGGTAACTTTGGCACCGATAGCCATACCTTTACGGAGTTTGAAAGAAGCTACGTCCTTTTTAGAATAAGTGGCAACAGCTTTCTGACCAGTAATTTTGGTAAGTTCGTCTACAGCATAGTCGATTTGTTTTTTATCGGCTACTGCAGAACCAACACCGCGGCTCACAACTATTTTTTCAAGTTTAGGAACCTGCATTACATTTTTATAGCCAAATTCTTCTTTTAGAGCCGCAACGATGCGCTCTTTGTATTCTTGTTTTAATCTAGGTACGTAAGCCATATTATATTACTACATTAGATTTTTTAGAAATTCGCACTTTTTTACCGTCACGTTCTTCGATACCTACACGAGTAGTTTTTTTCGTTTTAGGGTCGATGAGTGCGAGGTTAGAAATGTGAATAGATGCTTCTTTTTCTACGATTCCACCTTGAGGGTTTTGAGCGTTAGGTTTGGTGTGTTTTTTCACCAAGTTTAGCCCCTCAACAATCGCTCTGTTCTTCTCGCGATCTACACGTAATACTTTGCCTTCTTTACCTTTTTCTTCTCCAGCAATTATTTTTACGGTATCTCCAGTTTTAATTTTTAGTTTCATCATTTACTTTATTAAAAATTAAAGCACTTCTGGTGCTAATGAAACGATCTTCATAAATTGTTTATCACGAAGTTCTCTCGCTACAGGTCCGAATACACGGGTACCTCTCATTTCACCAGCTGCGTTCAAGAGAACGCAAGCGTTTTCATCAAATCGGATATAAGAACCATCGGCACGGCGTACTTCTTTTTTAGTTCTTACTACCACCGCTGTAGAAACTTGTCCTTTTTTCACGTTTCCGTTAGGAGTAGCTTCTTTAACGGTAACTACAATCTTATCGCCTACAGAGGCATATCTGCGCTTGGTACCACCGAGTACACGGATAGTAAGCACTTCTTTAGCGCCAGTATTATCGGCTACTTTTAGTCTTGATTCTTGTTGTACCATAATTACTTAGCTCTTTCAATGATTTCTACTAATCTCCAGCATTTGGTTTTGCTCAATGGACGTGTTTCCATTATACGCACAGTATCACCAATGTTGCAATCGTTTTTTTCGTCGTGCGCAACATATTTTTTAGTGCGCAACACGAACTTACCGTACATAGGGTGTTTTACACGTTTCACTTCTGAAACTACGATAGATTTATCCATTTTGTTGCTTGTAACAACCCCTATTCTTTCTTTTCTTAAATTTCTTTTTTCCATAAGGCAGGTTCGAATTATTGTAATTCTCGTTTAGTTAGCTCACAAGCCAATCTCGCGATAGTTCTTCTTACGTTACGTAATTGAATTGGTTTTTCCAATGACGAAATTGCGTGTGCCATTTTCAAATCTGCATACGATTTCTTAAACTCACCAAGCTTTTCTTGTAGCTCAGTTATTGTCAATTTGTTAATTTCAGACTGTTTCATTGTTCTTTAATTAATTTTGATAATCTCTTGCTACAACGAATTTTGTTTTCACGGGTAGCTTTTGAGCTGCGAGGCGTAGCGCTTCTTTTGCTACGTCGAGCGGCACGCCGCCTACCTCAAACATTATTCTTCCTGGTTTTACTACGGCTGCCCAGTATTCTACGGCACCTTTACCTTTACCCATACGTACTTCCAAAGGCTTTTTGGTAATAGGTTTATCTGGGAAGATTTTGATCCAAAGTTGACCTTCACGTTTCATATAACGAGTCGCTGCTACACGAGCTGACTCTATTTGGCGTGAAGTGATGAATGCTGAATCTAACGATTTAATTCCGAAAGTACCATTAGAAAGGAGCGCACCACGGTGAGCTACGCCTTTCATTCTGCCTTTTTGTTGTTTACGATATTTCGTTCTTTTTGGCTGTAACATCTTTCTTGTTCTTTAAAAAATTACTTTTTGCGACGCGCTCTTTTGGGTGCACCAGCAGGCTTGTCAGTTGATTTACCAGAGAAGTTTCCACCAGTGGCTTTTTTAGTCATACCTACGAGTGGTGATAGTTCTCTTTTACCATAGATTTCGCCTTTCATAATCCACACTTTGATGCCCATACGGCCATAAGTAGTGTGAGCTTCGTCAATAGCGTAATCGATATCAGCTCTAAAGGTTGAAAGAGGGATACGACCTTCTTTAAAGCTTTCGGAACGAGCCATTTCGGCTCCATTCAAACGACCTGAAATCATTACCTTGATACCTTCGGCGTTCATACGCATAGCTGAAGCGATAGCCATTTTGATAGCGCGTTTGTAAGAAACACGTCCTTCGATTTGGCGGGCGATGCTTGCTGCAACGAGAGCTGCGTCGAGTTCAGGGCGTTTGATTTCAAAAATGTTAATTTGGATGTCTTTACCGGTGATTTTCTTAAGTTCTTCTTTCAACTTGTCTACCTCCTGACCGCCTTTACCGATGATGATACCGGGGCGAGCGGTGGTGATAGTAACGGTTACAAGTTTGAAAGTACGCTCGATAATCACGTGAGCAACACTAGCTTTAGATAAACGAGCGAGAACATATTTTCTGATTTTATCGTCTTCAGCGAGTTTATCTCCGTAATCATTGCCTCCATACCAGTTAGACTCCCATCCTCTGATAATTCCTAGGCGATTTCCGATTGGATTTGTCTTTTGTCCCATAGTTTATCTTAGCTTTCTGTGTTAAAATTTTTAGCTCCAAGCACCAAAGTTATGTGGTTAGAGCGTTTTCTAATTCTGTGTGCTCTTCCTTGTGGAGCTGGGCGTAAGCGTTTAAGGATAGCGCCACCATCCACACGGATTTCTTTGATGAATACTCCTGCTTCTTCCAAGTTAGCGTCCTCGTTTTTAGCTTGCCAGTTAGCGATAGCTGAACGCAACAATTTTTCTAAACGAGCTGCTGCTTCTTTTTGGTTGAATTTCAAAATAGCCAAGGCTTTATCTACTTGCTGTCCACGTACTAAATCCGCTACTAGGCGCATTTTTCGGGGAGAAGTAGGGCAGTTATTTAACTTCGCGAAAGCCAAGCTTTTTTTAGCTTCTTTTATTTCGTCTGCTTTTAATTTTTTTCTAACTCCCATAGCCTTAATTATTTTTTACCTTTATTTTTTGCACCTGCGTGTCCACGGAAGGAACGGGTAGGTGAAAATTCTCCTAATTTATGTCCCACCATATTTTCAGTGATGTATACAGGGACAAACTGACGACCGTTGTGAACTGCAATAGTTTGGCCAACGAAGTCTGGAGTAATCATAGAAGCGCGTGACCAAGTTTTGATAACGTTTTTCTTACCAGACTGTATATTTTGTTGGATTTTCTTTTCCAAGCTATAGTGAACGTAAGGTCCTTTTTTTAATGAACGTGCCATTTGTTAGTCTCTTATTTTTTTCTGCGTTCTACAATATACTTATTACTTGCTTTGGTTTTAGAACGAGTTCTATAACCTTTCGCTGGAATGCCTTTACGTGAGCGTGGGTGACCACCGGTAGCACGACCTTCACCACCACCCATTGGGTGATCGACAGGGTTCATAACTACAGCACGAGTACGAGGACGGCGTCCTAACCAGCGTGAGCGACCTGCTTTACCTGAAAGTACCAATTGGTGATCAGAGTTTGATACGGCTCCTATGGTTGCGAGGCAAGTGAGGAGGATCATACGGGTTTCACCTGAAGGTAGCTTTACAGTAGCATACTTACCATCTTTTGCCATTAGTTGTGCAAAAGTTCCTGCAGAACGAGCGATGTTAGCTCCTTGTCCAGGGCGCAATTCAATACAAGAAATTACAGTACCGAGAGGGATTTGAGAGAGCGGCATTGCGTTACCGATTTCAGGAGCGATATTTTCTTGACCTGAAACGATTACTTGATCTACTTTCAAACCAGCGGGAGCGATGATGTAACGCTTTTCACCGTCGGTGTATTGAACGAGAGCAATAAACGCTGTTCTGTTAGGGTCGTACTCGATAGAAACTACTTTGGCGTCTACGCCGAATTTGTTTCGTTTGAAGTCGATGATACGGTACTTTTTCTTATGACCACCACCAATGTAACGCATGGTCATTTTTCCTTGATTGTTTCTACCACCGGTCTTTTTCAACGGAACGAGCAAGCTCTTTTCCGGCTTATCAGTAGTAATGGTGTCGAATTCGTTTACTACTCTAAAACGCTGACCAGGGGTAATCGGTTTTAATTTTCTAACTGACATTTTTGTCTATTTGTTAAATACTTATATATTACTATAAAAATCTATAGTTCCATCTTCTACTTGCACAACTGCTTTTTTCACTGCGTTAGTTTTAGCGATTTGCAAGCCTGTTTTTGTATAACGAGTAGATCGTTTAGGACCGTAGTTAAGAGTACGTACGGATTTTACTTTAACGCCATAAGTAGCTTCAACTTCATTTTTGATTTGAATCTTGTTAGCGTCCTTAGCTACTACGAATGTATAGCAGTTTCTCAACTCGCTATTTTCGTTTGCTTTTTCTGTATTTACAGGTTTAATTAATACGCTCATTTTCTTCTTATTTTGTTAAAATTGACTCTAAAACTGCTACTGAGCTCTCAGTAAGTACTACATTTGAAGCGTTCACTAATTGATAAGTGTTTAATTCTGAAGCAGTTACTACGCTTGAAGTAGGCACATTACGAGAGGACAAATATACGTTATTATTTGTATTTGGCAACACAAAAATTGATTTTTTATTTTCTAAGCCCAAAGATTTTACAACAGCTGTGAAATCTTTAGTTTTTGGAGCGTCGAAATTTAAATCTTCAACTACAACGAGGGCTTGGTTTTGCACTTTAGCGCTGAGGGCAGAACGGCGAGCCAAGCGTTTTACGTTTTTAGTAAGTTTTTGTGTATAGTCTTTAGGACGAGGACCGAATATGCGTCCGCCACCCACAAATACAGGAGATTTTACGCTACCTGCACGAGCTGTACCAGTACCTTTTTGTTTTTTGATTTTGCGAGTACTTCCAGCCACTTCGTTTCTTTCTTTAGCCTTGTGAGTACCTTGACGTTTGTTAGCTAAATAGCGTTTAACATCTAAGTATACTACGTGATTGTTAGGCTCGATACCGAACACAGCATCAGAAAGGGTTACCTTTCTACCTGTTTCTTTTCCTTGTATGTTTAATACTGCTACTTCCATTATTTGTGAATAGTTACGTAAGCATTTTTGTGACCTGGAATACAACCTTTTACTACTAAAAGATTTTTCTCAGCAACCACTTTCAATACTTTCAAGTTTTGTACTGTTACCTTTTCAGCTCCCATACGTCCAGCCATACGCATACCTTTGAATACGCGAGAAGGGTAAGACGAAGCACCTACTGAACCTGGTGCTCTTAGGCGGTTGTGCTGACCGTGAGTAGTTTGACCTACTCCGCCAAAACCGTGGCGACGTACCACCCCTTGGAAACCTTTACCTTTAGAAACGCCTGTGATATCCACAAACTCTCCTTCGGTGAAGAAATCTACGGTGATAGTATCACCTAATTTGTAATTGTCTTCAAAACCTTGGAATTCAACAACTTTTTTCTTTACAGAAGTACCTGCTTTTTTGAAGTGACCAAGCTCTGCTTTGGTAGCACGTTTTTCTGCTTTGTCATCGAAACCAAGTTGAAGAGCATCATAGCCATCAACCTCTTTGGTTCTGACTTGGGTAACTACGCAAGGACCTGCTTCGATGATGGTACAAGGAATATTTTTTCCGTTCTCATCAAAAATGCTGGTCATTCCTACTTTTTTTCCGATTAACCCAGACATAAAATTAAATATTAAATTAGTTATTAGTTTTTTTTTGAATCGACAATTAAGTTTTGCCAATTATTATAATGTTTCAGGGTCAAAAAATGCCTTAGGCTTTTTAACCCTGAATCATTTTTATCCGTTTTTCCCTAACCCGCAGTTTCGGGACATTTTAGTAAAGTTATCAAACTTTGATATCTACGTCTACACCACTTGGTAATTCCAATTTCATCAAAGCGTCGATAGTTTTAGATGAAGAGCTGTAGATGTCGAGGAGACGTTTGTGAGAGCTCAATTGGAATTGCTCACGAGCTTTTTTGTTTACGTGAGGAGAGCGCAATACAGTAAATATTTTTTTGTGGGTAGGTAGAGGAATAGGTCCTACTACTACAGCACCGGCTGCTTTTACTGTTTTTACGATTTTCTCAGCAGATTTATCTACCAAGTTGTGGTCGTAAGATTTTAACTTTATTCTTATTTTTTGTTGATTACTCATTTGCTTAATAATTTAGTTGCCTTTGGCTTTTTTAATTACTTCGTCTGCAATGTTAGATGGAGCTTCGGCGTAGTGAGAGAACTCCATTGTAGAAGTTGCACGACCAGATGAAAGGGTTCTAAGGGTAGTTACATAACCGAACATTTCGGATAGAGGCACGAATGCTTTTACTACTTTAGCACCATTACGGTCGCTCATATCGTTTACTTGACCACGGCGGCGGTTCAAGTCGCCTACGATATCACCCATATTTTCTTCTGGAGTAATAACTTCCAATTTCATAATAGGCTCCATCAATACGGCTTTTGCGGCACGAGCAGCTTCTTTGTAACCTAATTTGGCAGCCAACTCGAATGACAATGAATCTGAATCGACAGGGTGGAATGAACCATCGATAAGGGTAATTTTCATTGCGTCCATTTCGAATCCAGCTAAAGGTCCGTTTTTCATTGCTTCTTTGAAACCTTTTTCTACTGATGGTACATATTCTTTAGGGATGTTACCACCTTTGATTTCGTTTACAAATTCGAGACCTACTTTACCTTCTTCAGCTGGTTCCATACGGAATACGATGTCGGCAAACTTACCACGACCACCTGTTTGTTTTTTGTAGACTTCGCGGTGATCTGCTTTACCAGTGATAGCCTCTTTGTATTCAACTTGAGGTTCACCTTGGTTTACTTCCACTTTGAACTCACGTTTGAGACGATCGACAATGATATCCAAGTGTAACTCACCCATACCAGAGATGATAGTTTGACCAGAGGCTTGGTCGGTTTTTACTTGGAAGGTAGGGTCTTCTTCAGCGAGTTTAGCTAAAGCCATACCTAATTTATCAACGTCAGCTTTTGTTTTAGGTTCTACAGCGATACCGATTACTGGATCGGGGAATACCATACTTTCGAGAACGATAGGATATTTTTCATCGCAAAGAGTATCACCTGTTTTGATATCTTTAAAACCTACAGCAGCGCCTATATCACCAGCTTCGATGTATTCGATAGGATTTTGTTTATTAGCGTGCATTTGGTAGATACGAGAGATACGTTCTTTGCTGTTTGAACGGGTGTTCAACACGTAAGAACCTGCATCGAGGTGACCAGAATAAGCACGGAAGAATGCTAAACGACCTACATAAGGGTCGGTTGCGATTTTGAATGCCAAGGCTGAGAAAGGAGCATCAACAGCTGGTTTGCGGAGTGCTACTTCACCGGTATCGGGGTTAGTACCTTCGATAGCTTCTTTATCAAGTGGTGAAGGCAAGTAACGGCAAACAGCGTCGAGCATAAATTGTACTCCTTTGTTTTTGAATGATGAACCACATACCATAGGGATGATAGCCATATCCATTACTGCAGCGCGCAATGCTTTGTGGATTTCTTCCTCGGTGATAGAATGTTCATCTTCCATAAATTTTTCAAGAAGACCTTCGTCATAACCAGCTACTTCTTCGATCAATTGGGCACGGTATTTGGCTACATCTTCTTTCATATCTGCAGGGATTTCAACAACGTCGAAAGTAGAACCTGAGTTTTCTTCGTGCCATACGATGGCGCGGTTTTTAATCAAATCTACAACGCCTTTGAAATCAGCTTCGTCACCGATAGGCAATACGATAGGCACAGCGTTAGATTTGAGCATATCTTTTACTTGGTTGCAAACATTGAGGAAGTTAGCCCCTTGACGGTCCATTTTATTAACGAAGCCTATACGAGGTACTTTGTAGTTATCAGCCAAGCGCCAGTTAGTTTCAGATTGAGGTTCCACACCGTCTACAGCAGAGAAGAGGAATACTAATCCGTCGAGTACACGGAGAGAGCGGTTTACCTCAACGGTAAAATCCACGTGACCGGGAGTATCGATAATATTGAAGTGATACTCTTTAGCGTCGGCAGTAGGTTTACCATTTTCGGTAGGGAAGTTCCATTTACAAGTGGTTGCAGCAGATTGGATAGTGATACCGCGTTCAGCTTCTTGTTCCATCCAGTCCATAGTAGATGCACCATCGTGAACTTCACCGATTTTGTGAGTTTTACCGGTATAGAAAAGTATACGTTCGGTAGTGGTGGTTTTACCAGCATCGATGTGAGCGGCAATACCTATGTTTCTTGTATATTTTAAATCTCTACTCATCGTGTTAATTAAAATCTAAAGTGTGAGAATGCTTTGTTAGCTTCAGCCATACGGTGCGTATCCATTTTTTTCTTCACGGCAGCACCTTCTTCTTTAGAGGCAGCGATAATTTCGGCAGCCAATTTCTGAGCCATAGATTTCTCGTTGCGTTTACGAGCGTACCCGATGAGCCATTTCATAGCCATAGAGACTTTACGGTCTGGGCGAATTTGCATAGGGATTTGGAAGGTAGCACCCCCTACACGGCGAGAGCGAACTTCTACGTGAGGCATTACGTTGCTAAGAGCGTCTTTCCAAACTTCTAATGCCGACTTTTCGTCGTTATTTTTCTTTTGTTCTACGATATCGATAGCGTCGTAGAATACTTTAAAAGCCACTGATTTTTTACCGTCCCACATAAGGTTATTCACGAAGCGCGTAACCAATTGGTCGTTGAACTTAGGATCCGGTAAAAGGGGGCGTTTTTTAGCCTGTCTTTTTCTCATTTCTTTTCAGTTAAAAGATTTTGTGTGTTAAATTACTTTTTCTTACCTTTAGCTGGTGCGGCAGCGGCTTGTCCTGGTTTAGGGCGTTTAGCACCGTATTTAGAGCGACGTTGCGTTCTACCGGCAACACCGGCAGTATCAAGTGCACCACGCACGATGTGATATCTAACACCTGGTAAATCTTTTACCCTTCCGCCTCGTACCAATACTATCGAGTGCTCTTGGAGGTTGTGACCTTCACCTGGGATGTAAGCGTTCACCTCATTGCCATTAGTTAAACGAACACGAGCTACTTTACGCATAGCAGAGTTCGGTTTTTTAGGCGTAGTGGTGTACACACGTGTACATACACCGCGGCGTTGTGGGCACGAATCCAAAGCAACCGATTTACTCTTCTTGGTAATTCTGGTTCTTCCTTTTCGTACTAATTGTGAAATTGTTGGCATAATTTACAATACTATATATTTATTTATTTGTTTACTTGAGTTTTAGGCTTTAATTATTCAAAGCGGGTGCAAAAGTACAATTATTTTTTAAAACTACAAAACTATCTGAAAGATAAGAGGTAAGAGGGATTAGGGGTTAGGGGTTAGGGGTTAGGAAGTAATAGCCAGTCACTGTGTTTGATTATCAATACCTTATACTACAATTCTTTGTAGAAGTGATTATATTATAAGGAGTTATATATTTTTAATTTTGTTACAAATATCACAAAAAAGTTATTTTTTTAGGTAAGAGGTAAGAAAATGTAAGGTGTTTAAAATGTTTTGTTTGTGAGGAGCATTTGTGGGGGCGTTTGTGGGGAGGGTATCCGAAAAGTTTTATTTATATGGGCGTTTACAGTACATATTCAGCTATCGCTGACTTTCCTACATAACATACTAAAAAAGTAATTGATTATCACACCTCCACGAATTTTCACCTAATGGCGAATTACGAATCTATTTGTTTTTGTTATTAGAAAGTATTATCTTTGCTTTTATTTCTTTATTATTACCCTAAATACAGATAAACAAATACCAAAAACTTACGGAAAATTTACACTATCTCTCACAGGAAAGGACAGTCATAAAGTGAATATTACCCCAGGACAAGGACGCTTTACTATAGCTCCTAAGGCCTCGGGAGAGAAAGCTGATGCTTATGTAGAGGCAGACACCCCTATACAATGGGAAGTTTTCAACGATTTTAAAGTACCCGCAGGAGGCAACTGGCCGCGTGTGATGGACTATATGGGGAATGACACCCGCTTTATAAAATGGACTGAGCAGCGCGAAATGGAGAGCTTTGACTGGACACTAATGGCTCCTGCAACAGTAGATTTCTCTAAAGCAAAGATTGAATATTTATCGGTAGATAATAATGATTATCCTCTTGATATTAAACTCGGTAACAAGTGGCTGAAGGGGCTTAGTTTGCAAGGAAATCCGCATAAGATAACGCTTGAATCGGCAGTTCCTTTGGAAGATATCTCGTTTCGTATCAGTACTGAAAAGAAGAATAATACCCCTGTGTTCTTGCCTGAATTTGAAGCTCTAAAAGATATTACCACTATCAATATAAGTACGCCGGTAGGGGGACAACCCTTTGACTGCGGAAGCTTGTTGCAGTTCAAAAAACTGAAGACAGTGAGATTGGATGGAAATATGTGTAATATGGAGGCTTTGAGTAAATTAAACCTTAGCGGTATTGAGGTGCGTTATTGCCCTGATATGACTGGATTACCCCCCTTGAGTACTTGGGCAGACCTCAGCTATTGTATTTTCTGGAATGTGGAAGAGGTAAGAGGTAAGGTACTTAGAAAAGAACTGAAAGAATTGGAGAAAACGCGAGGGTTGAGTGAATATGCTTCAGTCTCCAACTTGCATCCTAAGAGTTGGTTCGTTACAGAGTTCAACATTCCTTTTGCTTCATGGGAAGGCAAGAATGGCAGAGAGGCAATGAAAGCCTATAAGGAAACCCTAAAAGCCATAAAAAAAGCTAAAGAGGAAAAAGAAGTCAGGAGCCTATTAGAAGCGCTTATCGCTGTTATCAACGGGTTGCCCAATATAGAAACCACTGAGCGAGAGGACGCCTACGAGGCTGTATGTCAGCTAGCTGAAGTAGCGCCTTTAGCTATTGAGGAAGAGAAAATAACTCAGTGGTTTGACCAGGCGAGAGAATTTTAAGAAACTTATAAACGGATTATTATGACCTCAGATGAATTTGCAAAGAACTTTTATCTCGAAAAACTAAATTTTTTAAAATCCTGCTTTGAAGAGCAGCCCCAATGCCCCAGTGCTGTAAATGCCAAAATAAAAGAAATGGCACTTAGTAACTCCCAGCAAGAGCAGCTTAAAGATGTAATAGATACCCTCTTAACAGATGTGTTTTACAGCGTTCTATTAGGGTTAGACGGCGAACATAGCATAGGCAACATCCAGCAGACTTACAAAATATATGATGAAGACAACAACCTTATTTCCGATTGTGGGGAATTGGAAGCCAGTGCTTATGAATACTTTCACGAGGGCAAATATGAAAAACAACAATGATACATAACTTATTTTAAAACATCTACAAACACCCTCTCATAGTAATGCAAGTACAAAATCTATTTTAAAAAAACATTATTCAAAATATTTGTCGTATCTTTGTCTTTTGAAAGTAAGTCAAAAAAATAAATAAGAATTATTATGAAAGCATTGTACACAGCAGTGGCTACCGCTACCGGTGGTCAAAAAAGAAAAGTAACTTCCGATAATGGAGTGTTAAGCCTTGAACTACGCTCTCCTAAAGCCTTAGGTGGAGCTAATGACGATTATACCAATCCTGAGCAGATTTTCGCAGCGGGCTATGCTGCTTGTTTTGACACTGCCCTGAATTTGGTTATCAGGCAAGCTAAAATAACCACTGGCGAGACCTCTGTAACGGCACACGTATCTATAGGGAAGCTCGATAATGGCGGGTTTATTTTTGCAGTAACCTTACAAGTAAATATACCCGAGGTATCACTTGAACAAGCTGAAGAACTTGCCGCAAAAGCGCATCAAGTTTGTCCGTATTCTAACTCTACTCGTGGAAATATAGAGGTAACTACAGAAGTAACCAATAACTAAAAAATTTCCCTTGCAGGCACTAGGCACTCTGCAAGGGAAATTTTTATTTAGCTAACTTGTTAATTATCTAATTATTCTTACTTTTGCGCCTTGAAAAGAAAACTTAAGTACAATGAGAAAATTACTTTATGTGTTATTAACACTGTTATCTTCGGCTTCTGCCTACTCACAGATGCTTTTTTCGGAAAATCTCACGATGACGATAGACAGTACCAAAACCTTACAAGGTAGCTTGATGCCTATCTTGAACTTCAAAACCGAAAAAGAGAATATTTTCACAATTAAAAATACCGCTAACCTCAACCTGCTCATCAATCGCAATAGGGTTATCAATGTAATCAACAAATTTGAGCTTTCTACTTATGGTAGTCAAATAATCTTAAGTGGTGGATATATACATTTGGAATATCGCTACTTGTTAGACCACGCTTTTGAGGTGTACCCTTATGCCGAATCACAATGGGCAGAGAGCAGGGGGATGAGCCACAAAATTTCTACGGGTTTGCAGTCGCGCTATCGATTAGTAAACACTAATTCCTCACTGATGTTTGCTGCTGCGGGTTTGTTCTTTGAGTATGAAAAATGGCAACACCCAGCCCCTGATGCCAATACCCCTGACCACGCTTATAGTCGTAGTATCAAAACCCATTTATCGCTCAGCTACAAACTTCGATTAAATGAAAAATGGGAACTTATCACCACTGCTATACATCAAGGGAAACCTGATAGCACTTACTTCAAAGAAGCGCGTTTTGGCGGGGCACTCGACCTCACTTATAACATCACCCCTACCATAGGTATTGTGGGCACTTACCGACTTATCTACGACACTGCCCCTATTGTACCTATAAAAAAAGATTATCATTCACTTGAAGTTGGGCTTAATATTTCATTCTAATTATCAATTTGTCAATTAACAAATTGTCTCATCAATAAATCAACTTTATGTTTACAATTCCTTATATTGAATCTGAGGAGTTTTTCTACTTAGATGTATTCCTAAAACTGCTTTTAGGATTATTGGCTATTGCCTTAATTATCAACAAATCGGGCAAGGGTAATTTAGCGCCCACTTCAGCTATGGATCAAGTACAAAACTACGTACTTGGGGGTATCATCGGGGGCGTGATTTACAGTCCGTCGGTTACGCTTTTTCAGTTTGCCATTGTATTGATTATTTGGGCATCACTCATCATAGGGTTACGCCAGCTGAAAACTAAAAACCACGCTTTTAAGAAGTTTATAGATGGTAACCCCCGTGATTGTTATCAATCGTGGCAAGATAGACATTGCGGCTTGCAAAAAAGCTAAAATTACAGCACACGAACTCGCTTTCAAGCTCCGCAAAGAAGGGGTTTACTACATCAGGGATGTAAAAAGAGCCGTACTTGAACAGAATGGCGAGCTCATTATTGTATTATCAGGTGAAGAAAACCCTAAATACCCTATCATCACCGATGGTATTATCCAAAAAAGCGTATTGGAAGATGTAGATAAAACCGAAGAATGGTTGCTTGCGAAGCTACAAGAATTAGGCTATAACAGTCCGTCAGAGGTATTTTTAGCTGAATACGAAAGTGCACAAATAAAAGTAATTCCTTATAATTAGGAGATAGTTTTAAACAAGAATCTATGAAACAATATAAAATTACAGATTTTACACAGCACACTGATGACCCTACTTCTTATGAAGGGACGGTGGTTATCAATGGAAAAGAATTAAGTGTGGACATCATCCTTGAAGATGAAGGCGAAACTGAAAAGATAGAACAGCAGATGAACTCTTTTTTCAGTGAGATAAACACCCTATTGCCCAAAGCCAAAGAATGTATTGCCGAGAAATATTTAAACCTGTACAATACCAATTGGCGTTTTGGCGATGATGACGAGGATGATCCCGATAAACCTGAGCTTACTAAAAAGGAATTTATGGAAGCCCTTAGCTTGCGAAGTCTCTTGTTTTACAGCGAAGACGTAGAAGTCTTCTTTGATGACAACGATATGTTCTTAGGGCACTCGCTTATCGCCTCAGAGTTTGACGGTGAGAATTTTAATGATGCCCAAATGTTTGGTTAGAATAATTAATTGAAAATGACCTTAGAAACGATCATTACCCATTACAGAAATCGCTTAGTGGCATTGCCCGATGCCATACTTATAGGCGAAATCCCCGAAGGAGCTGAAAATATTTCCTCAGAGGTGTTACAACTCATAGCCCCTGCACATTGTGCTTTTTTAAAACTTTGCAATGGTGGCTCTTTTGGCGATATCATTCTGTGGAGTACAGAGGAACTATTAGATAACCAATATCGCGTCCCCGCCAATCAAACTTCGTGGTATGAAATAGGGCAACTATTGTATGAACCACTTTTTCTTGACAAAGATACCCAACACGTAATTTTCCCTGCCGATAGCTATGAAGGTATTGAGGAGATTGATGTTGATTTCAATACTTTTATAAGCGAATACATCTTTGGCAGTAAGTACAAGGAAAAAATTATAGGCTATGACAATGCCGAGGATGATTGGTCTGGATTTTTAAATTAGAACATCTAACCACCCTCAACATTTGGGAGCAAACCAAAATTATTGATGGAAAGATTTCATTTTTGGAAGAAATACCAAATCTAAAAAAAATAGATATAAGAAAATATACACACTACCATTAAAGCTAATTTGCTAATTAGCAAATTATTACTATCTTTGCCCCTAATATTTAAACTAACATCATAAATACTTAACATTATGAGTTTTTTGAAAAAACTTTTTAATTTACATCAAGGAGAAGAGAAAAAGGAAAAAGTAATTGAAGATATCCTTAGCAATATCTCTTTTCGTGGCGCTAACTTGTGGATTTTATCGTGTGCTATCCTCATTGCTTCTATTGGGCTGAATGTCAATTCTACCGCTGTTATCATTGGGGCGATGCTTATTTCACCTTTGATGGGACCTATCGTAGGGGCAGGATTTGCATTGGCTACTTACGATTTCGACCTATTGAAAAAAACGGGGCGCAGTTTGCTTATCGCTACGATAGTGAGCCTCACAGTATCGTTTATCTACTTCTATATCAGTCCGTTTAAAGATGTACAGTCAGAGCTTCTGGCACGTACTTCGCCTACCATTTACGATGTGCTTATCGCCTTTGTAGGTGGGTTGGTAGGAGCTATCTCCCTCACCCGTCAAGACAGAGGGAACCCTATCCCAGGGGTGGCAATTGCTACCGCTTTGATGCCACCGCTTTGTACAGCTGGATTTGGCTTGGCTACGGGCAATATTAGTTTTTTTTTAGGAGCTTTCTACCTCTATAGCATCAACTGTTTCTTCATTGGGATTGCCACTTTCCTCATCATCAAATACCTGAAATACACTCCTAAAAACACGGGTAACGAAGCGCTCAACAAGCGTTTGCGCGTTGTTATCACCACATTGGTCATCCTCATTGTTACCCCCAGTTTGTATTTGGCATATAGCCTTTTGAAAGAAAAGGAATTCCACGAGAATGTAGCTCATTATATCACTGCCGAGTTCGAAAACAGCGGTTATACTATCATTTATAAGAAAATACGCTACAACACGAACCCTAAAAGCATTGAATTAGCGTTTTTGGATAAGAAATTTAGCGATGAAGAGTTAAAAATGCTGCAAAGCAACCTTAAAAACTTCAATCTACTCAATACTGAGCTTATTGTACGACAAAAAGAATCGGAAATTGATAAAGAAATACTATTGGAAATCAACAAAAACAAGTCGTCGCTCTCTAGTAAAGATGTGATGATAAAGAACCTAACTGACGAACTGGAAAAATACAAGCCTACTGATGCTATTTTTGCTAAAGAAATGCAGGTATTATTCCCAAGCATAGACGATTTTTATTTTGGCAAGCTGAACCACTTGTCTAATAAAGATTCTCTACAAACGGCTACTGTACTGCTCTACACCCTGAAAAAAGATACTATAAAGGGCAAAGAAGTGGTTAAAGAAATAGATGCCGCGCGATTGCAACAATGGCTCGCTGAGAAGTTTGGCGATAAGAAAGTAATTTGCCGAGTAGCAGATTAGGTCCGTAGCACGACACGCAAGTCGTAGCACGACAAACTGTAAAAAATTCCCCGTGATGCAAACTGTCTATGTGGCTCGCATCACGGGGTTTTTATATACCATTATCAATATTTATTATAGGAAACTTTTATCGTGTTTAAAGTTTTTAACCTACCTTTGCACCCGATTTAAAAATAAACTTTATGAACAGTTACTCCAATATCCCTAATAAATTCATCACCACTGCCGATGGCGTACAAATCGCTTATCGCGATTATGGAAACCCCAATGGCGATACCCTCCTACTCTTTGTGCATTTGGCTGCCAACTTAGATAATTGGCGCCCCGAATTATTAGACCTCTTGGCTGAAAAACACCGCATTATCACTTTTGATTATCGCGGCGTAGGGCTTTCAGAAGGCAAACAATCACTTAGCATTGCCCAAATGGCTAAAGATAGCTTGCTGTTTATCGATGCTTTGCAGTTAGACAAAGTGCATTTGTTAGGCTTCTCGATGGGTGGTTTTGTAGTGCAGGAACTAATTCCGCTTGCTCCCGAGCGTTTTGATAAAATTGTTTTAGCAGGTACAGGACTCAGAGGTGGGAAAGACATCGATCGCATCACCCCTATAGCCGATAAACATACACTCAAAGCTATTCTCACCTTCAAAGACCCTAAGTATTATATGTTCTTCAATCAGAATGAAAACGGGAAACGGAAGGCTAATGAGTTCCTGCAAAGCCTCAAACAGCGCAAAGAAGGCAAAGATAGGTCTATTAGCTGGAAAAGTTACAGACGACAGCTCAAGGCTATTACTCTATGGGGCAAAGCTCCTCAAGCCGACCTTTCAGCTATCAAGCAACCTACCTTAGTAGTCAATGGCGATAATGATGTGATGGTGCGCACCGAGCATTCGTACACACTCGCTAAAAATATCCCTAATAGCAAGCTCATCATCTACCCCGATGCAGGACACGGTGCTGCTTTTCAAGAATATACCTCTTTTGCTAATGAAGTACTTAACTTTTTAAAATAACAACAATGAAAGCCTATTTTATCAACAAATATCAGAAAACGCCCGCTACTCTTGGCGAGCAACCCTCCCCTACTATCAATGAAAACCAAGTGCTTATCGAAGTAAAAGCCGCTGGACTTAACCACTTAGACCTACGCATCAAAAGCGGTGAGTTTAAGCTATTAGTGCGCAATACTTTTCCTCTTATCTTAGGGCACGACCTATCGGGGGTAGTGCGCGCAGTAGGCAGCAAGGTTACCCAGTACCAAGTAGGCGATGAAGTAATGGCACGCCCCCGCGATGGGCATATAGGTGCTTTTGCCCAGCAAATAGCCGTTTATGAAGCCGATGTAGCTCCTAAGCCTAAAAACATTACAATGGAAGAAGCCGCTGGTGTGCCTTTGGTAGCCCTTACTGCTTGGCAAGCCTTGGTTGAGAAAGCCAACGTGCAGAAAGGACAAAAAGTGTTTATACACGCGGGTTCAGGTGGAGTAGGCACTATCGCTATTCAGTTGGCTAAACATTTGGGAGCCTATGTAGCTACCACTACCAGTACCGATAATATCGCCTTTGTAAAGGATTTAGGATCCGATGAGGTTATCGATTATCGCAAGGAAGATTTTTCTGAAAAACTAACCGACTATGATGTGGTACTCAATAGTTTAGACGAGGCTACTTTGCTCAAATCAACAAAGATACTCAAGGCAGGCGGTCATCTCATCTCTATTTCAGGACCTCCTACCAAAGCATACGCTAAAGAAGCAAAATTAGGATGGATACTGCAGCAAGTAATGCACTTCATCAGTAGGAAAGTGCGAAAAGTATGCGCCCAAAAGCAATTGCAATACGACTTTCTATTTATGCGAGCCAATGGCGCACAGCTTACCCAAATAAGTCACTTAATAGAAAACGGAAGTCTTCGCCCTATAACTGATAAAGTTTTCCCTTTTAACCAAATAGCTGAAGCCTTTGACTATATGGGCAAAGGAAGAGCCAAAGGAAAAGTAGTAGTTAGTTTTTAGTCGTAGCACGACAAGCAAGTCGTAGCACGACAAGCTGTAATAAACTCCCCGTGTGGTATGGTACTACACGAGGAGTTTTTTATAAAAGGCACAAATTTAGTAGGTTAAGTAAAAAATAATATGTACTTTTGCATATTATACCGTTTAAAGGTAGCCTGTGGCTACCTTTAAGTGCAAAAAAGAATACATTATGGATAAAATAACTCATCTGTATCAACAGTGGAAAGCTGGAAATCCACCACAAACTAAACGAACTTACCCTTACTTTCTTTAAAAGAATACTTATAATAAACTATATGAAACACTTAATTATCTTGTTATTATTCCCGTTCTTAGCAGCGGCACAACCTATTATTAGTTGTACTGATGTAATAAAACCTTATGCTGACTTTCAGAGTCCATTGGCTTTTGAAGAGACTGTGGTAGCCCTTCAAAAAGAGCTAAATAGTAGGGGCATTACCATTTTTGCTACTATCGACCATAAAAAGGCTGCCGAGGCTGTAGGCGAAAGTATGCCGCCTGCCACTGTGCTTATAGTAGGCAACCCCAAAGTAGGGACTGCCCTAATGCAGGAAAACCCTCGCTTTGCTATTGAACTCCCTTTGAAAATCCTCATCTATGAGGAAAATAAAACAGTAAACATACGCTACGAGAAAATTGCTGCTATGGGCGAAAAATACCATATCAAGCAAAACTTCGCTACAGCAGAAAAGATAGATAGCGCCATGCAACAGCTGATTAAATTAGTAATTGGGAAATAAGCAAATTAGGTCGTAGCACGACACGCAAGTCGTAGCACCACACTCAATAAAACAACTCCCCGTAATGCAAACTGCCTATGCGGCTCGCATCACGGGGAGTTTTTGTTAATTATTAATTGTTAATTGCTAATTGTTTTGTACCTTTGTAACTCGAAAATATTTCATCATCTGAAATGAAAAAAGAAGCTATCAAATTATTTGAAGAACGCAAGGTGCGAACCATTTGGGACGACACTCACGAGAAATGGTATTTCTCTATTGTAGATGTAGTGGCTATACTTGCGGATAGTAAAGATTTTCTTACTGCTCGAAAGTATTGGAACAAACTAAAAGAACGACTCAAAAAAGAGGGAAATGAAACGGTGTCAAATTGTCACCAGTTGAAATTAGAAGCTGCTGATGGTAAAATGCGACTTACTGATGTTGCTGATACTGAACAACTTTTCCGCTTGATACAGTCTATACCTTCTCCTAAGGCAGAACCTTTCAAACTATGGATGGCAGAAGTTGCTAGCACTCGTATTGACCAATTGCAAGACCCTGAACGCTCTATAGAACAAGCCGTAGCCGATTATCGCCGCTTGGGATATTCGGAGGCGTGGATAAACCAACGTATCAAATCTATTGAAGTACGAAAAGAGCTTACCGATGAGTGGAAACGTACGGGAGTAAAGGAAGGTGTAGAGTACGCTACTCTCACTGATATTATCACCCAACAATGGAGTGGCTTTACTACCAAAGAATACAAGCAGTACAAAGGACTCAAAAAAGAGAACTTACGCGACAATATGACTAACTTGGAAATGGCTTTTAACATATTAGCCGAAGCCTCAGCTACCGAACTTTCCAAACAACGCGATCCACAAGGAGTAGAAGAACAGAAAAAGGTAGCTAAAGAAGGTGGTAGTGTAGCCAAAGTAGCGCGCAAGCAATTGGAAGCTCAATTGGGGCGCAGTGTCATATCGCCTACAAAAGCAAAAGACTACCTTAAAATTAAGAAGTCGTAGCACGACACACAATAAATAAAACTCCCCATAATGCAAACTGCCTGTGCGGCTCGCATCACGGGGAGTTTTCGTCTCTCGTCATTCGTCTCTCGTCATTCGTAACTTCCTCAGCCATAAACCTACACCGAGATACAACAGACAAGGGATTATCCCCGAAACTGGCGAAATGAGTATCTCTCTACCTGTTTCTATAAAAATATGCTTGTCGTATATCAGGCTGTTGATAGTGGTATCCTCAATAGCGTGCATCCACACCCCAGCCCATATCGACTTTGTAAGACGGAAAAGTTCGGTATACATCACCGTCCACGAGATGCAGCACACTAATGCCATTACGCAAAAAGTAACCTTATCGTAAGGGAATACGGCAAATAGCTGTTCAGGTTTTAGGAAGTAGAAAAAGTAAGGCAAATGCCACGAGCACCACACTACCCCCACAATGAGATAGAGCCACACGTCTTTAATTTTCAAACTGAGCAAACGAGCCGTAAGATACCCCCGCCACGACGATTCTTCAAAGAAATTCTTTACAAATTCGGCTACTACAAAAATACCAAAGCCCGCAAAATAGTCTGTCCACCGGATTTGCACGTCCAGCCAGCCTAACAACTCGCCTATAAGCAGGGTAACGGCAATCACCGCAGGGTAAATAAGGGTTGCCACCCCATACCAACGCAGGTTTTTCTTAATAAGCGGACGCAATCCTGCATCGCGCCAACCATCACCCATAAAAGTGCGCAACAAGAGCCAAGTAAGCAGGGGAGCCACTATAAAAATACCCATTCCGCTAGTACCATTACTGGTATCACTGAAATCGCCTATTGTTTCGCCCGTAAGAGCATCCACCCATACGCCCACCCAGCCACAACTGAGGGCTACGAGAATAAAAATACATAAATTTCTAATAGTTCGTGCTTGATGCTTCATCTTTTAAAAATATTTAATTATCTTTGGCGCAAAATTACGCCGGTGCACATCACTACACAATACTGAATAATAACCATTTTTTAAGATGACAACCGATAAAAGCATAGAGGAAATAGCCCAAGAATACATTTCTTATATGAAAATCTTGGAACAAGCAGGTAGTTTTGCCGTTTTTCTATCGGATAAATTCGGGCATTACTATTATGTAACCGAATATATTGAAGCATCTCAAGAGCTCAATATTGAAAAATTAGTACATCCCGATGATTTAGAGGTGGTAAGAAGAATTGATAAAAAAGTATGGGAGTTTTTAGATACACTCCCCGAGGAAGAAAAGCTAACTTACAAATACATCTATGAAATGAGAGTTTTGGATAGAAGAAAGTATGTACGAATGATTTACCAAATGCGTATATTAGCCTTTAAAGACGATAATTTTTTGGGAATGGGCATCATAGACCTCGCTCCCGAGCAATCAGCCAATACTTCTGTCCGTTTTCAAATAAAAAACTGCCTTACCGATGAGATTGTACCTTTTGTTATCGAAAGTGCTACCGATGTCCTGCTCACTCCGCGCGAAAGAGAGATACTCGCCCTTGCCAAAGAAGGAATGTTCAGCAAAGAAATCTCTGAAAAACTGAACATCAGCATACATACCGTAAACCGCCACCGCCAAAATATCCTCGAAAAACTACAAGTAGATAATATAATTGAAGCAATGAAGTAATTGGCTAATTACTGATAAAATGCACTCGGACTTACTCCTAAGTGCTGTTGTACAAAGCGAGAGAAATAGGCGGTAGAAGAAAAACCAAAAAGGTCGGTGAGCTCGGTGATAGAGTGTGTTTTCTGTTGCAATAGTTTACGTATATGTATAATAGTAAAGCGGTTAATCCAAAAGAGGGCATTGCGCCCGCTCACCTGCTTGCATACTTCCGATAGGTGCTTAGGCGAGACAAAAAGCTTATCGGCATAATAGCCCACTTCGCGATGTTGCACATACTCTTCTTGTTCTAACAATGCCATAAAACGCACCATAAGATCGTTGTCCTGAAAGGTTATTTTCTGCTGACCAAACAACGAGGTATGAATATCAAAATAATCTAAAAAAAGCATTTGTACCGCACTGTGTAGCACTTCCTCTTGGAAAGCGTGAGTGGTATCGGTCAGTCGGCGTTTTATTTGCTCGAAATCGTATTGCAATTGGGCAAACTGCTTTTCGGTAAGGAGCATAATAGGGTTTGCAAACAGTGCCAAAGCCCCCCGTATGCCGTAATTGCTACGCGGGGTGCAGTATTCGGCATATTTAGGGGTGAGGTAGATACAAGTAGCTTGCAAGTAGGGTGAGGGCACAACAACCTCTATAAACTCCTGATAAGGAATAATCATTGTTTGTCCAGCTTCGAGCACAAAATTTTCTCCGTTGTACTCAAAAGTATACCTGCCCGCCTGGCACAGCACGTGGGCTATACAATGCCGCAACTCCTCACTACCCAAACGGTGAAGATTATCTTCAATAATGATATTTCCGTTATTTTCACTCATAGTGCGGCAAAGATAAGAAAAAAAATGTAAAAACTACCGACTTTTGTGTAACAATCTGTTCAAAATACCGCCG
>NZ_CALGWU010000003.1 GCF_937936315.1 uncultured Capnocytophaga sp.
TCTGCCCCATTAATATATTCTTGTCGTTGGTGAGGAAGGTATCGAGGAGTATGGTAGGTAGAGCGTTTTTCGAAATCACCTTTTCGATTTATAAAGGTGTATAATACAAAAATACCTATAAATATAAGTATTATAAGTAAAATCATTGAGGTATTCATAGTTGAATATAAAAATTAGAGTTTGTTTTTATCCTTCAATAGTAGCATCTTTGAGTTTGCCATTGAGATTTCCATATACGGTAATGGTGTGCCCCCAGAACATATCGTCATCGTCAAAATAGATGTAGAAACTCTCATCATCAGAGAGATTGATATTTGTTATACTCATACGCTCAGCAAAGCGTTCAGGGGTAATATCGGGGGCATTGTCATCTTCTTCTTTTTGCCATTTGTTGGCTAAATCAGTAAGTTTTTCGGCTGCAAAGGTTTTGATAGTTGCTGTCCACGCCTTAAAATTATCTTTTGTAATATCTCTGAAATGGTTTAAGATGGGTTCCAATTTGCTCAATTCAGTAGTTTCTATGGTGAGTTCTACCTCCTCATCAGTATAGAGAATATCGCCTTCGAACCAATCGAAATCTCTGTTGAGTTCTAAGCTAAAGTCTTCGTCTTGATAAGTAACTTCGGTGTTGTACTCGTCAATAATAGGTTCAAAACGCGTATTTTCCACATCCTCTTCAAGTACTTCTACCAACATAAAGCAGTGTTGTTGAGGGTGTGATAGTTCAGGTTTTTTAGGACGTGCTTTGATGCGGAAAGCCTTTAATGGTTGAAAGTAATATTTCCAATTACGGTCGGTTTCTACCAGCCATTCCAAACGGATATTACCTTTGTAGAGTTCATCAGTAGCTACCTCTATATACGCCAAAGGGTGGTTTGAAGGTCGCCACATATCGCCATAGAGGGCAGCCCCATTGGTAGTATTTTGGATAAGTACAATAAGTTCTTTTTCTTCAGGAAGAAACTCATTAGAGAATTTTTGTGCAGTTTCTGGGTTCATTTTCTTATAACAATTTATAATTTGCTTTGTTGGTAATTCTAAAAGAAAGGTTTTGTATTATTTTTTAAGCTGGTATTTGTATATAAGAGTTGCTAGATACGAATACAAATTTCTATGCATATAAATAGAGGTTTTCTCGGTATGAGTGATAACAACCCTATCCCCACCATTGTATTTTCTTGGTATTAATTTTTCAATAACCAAAGGGCGGATGCTGACATTTCTAATTGTAGCAATAGGTATTTCAATAATATGTGAAAACTTAAAAAGATACAGATTCCCTTTGCACACTAGAAAAGGAGGGGTATAATTTTGAAATATATTGATCCTTCTTATCTCATTGAAATACTGAAAATCCTCCTCACTCATTTCTCCCAAAAGCATTTGCTGAGCACGAGTAGTTCTATTAGTCATAAAGTATAACCAATAGAAAAGTATACCCAAGTAAGGCAAAAATGAAATAACAGCATACAAAAGCAAAACAGAGAGTATATGGTATCTCTCTACATTTTCTTGTTGAAAGGTATTAAAATCTATGCACAAGACCACAAATAGGAAGGGTACAGCTATAAAACCTCCTATTATTACTCCAAAGATGCAACGTACAAAACGCTTGCGCCTCTCCAAGTAAGTTTTTCTCTCTAAAGGAAGAGTTGACTTTGGCTGATAAGAATCCAAACGCTTTTCAAAAGTGTTTTTACTACCTTCTAAATAGCCTTTCACTATATAAAAGGTAACTCCTCCAATAGAAAAGAATATAAACCAAAAAATGGTTGATTGTGACATTATTAACTCACTATATTGATAATCCTATTAGGCACTACAATTACCTTTTTAGGGGAGTTGCCTTGTAGTTGTTCTGCGGTTTGAGGGTCGGCGAGGATGGCTTGCTCTATCTCGGCAGGAGTCATAGTGGTTGCAAAAGCGCGTTTGAAGCGTACTTTACCGTTAAACGATACAGGATACTCCTTGCTGTCCTCTTGCAAATACCTATCCTCGTGTACAGGATAAGGGGCATAAGTTACGCTTTCGGTATTTCCGAGCCTTTTCCAGAGCTCTTCAGCAATATGTGGAGCAAAGGGTGCTACCAGTACCGAAAGAGGCGCTAAAACGTCTCTATGGTGGCATTTTAGCGATGATAGCTCATTCACGCATATCATAAACTGACTCACCGAGGTATTAAAGGAGAAATTCTCGATATCTTCATTTACCTTTTTGATGGTTTTATGCAGCGCTTTGAGCATCTCAGGCGTAGGGGCTTCATCGGTTACTTGCCAGCCATTGTCATTGAAATACAAACGCCATAGCTTGCGCAAGAAGTTGTATACCCCCGAAATACCTGCTGTGTTCCAAGGTTTAGCTTGTTCCAAAGGACCTAAGAACATTTCGTAGAGGCGCAAAGTATCCGCACCATATTGCTCGCAAATATCATCAGGGTTTACCACGTTGTATTTAGATTTGGACATTTTTTCTACTTCGCGACCTGTGATATACTTACCATCTTCTTCTAAAATAAACTCAGCATCAGCAAATTCTTTACGCCACGCCTTGAATTTCTCAATGTCTAACTCATCAGAAGTATCTTTTAAAAGAGAAACATCTACGTGAATAGGTTGCACCGATTGCCCTTTTATTTGATTTTTAGATACAAAAGTATTCGTGCCTTCTAAGCGATACGCAAAAGCACTCATACCCAATATCATACCCTGATTAATCAGTTTTTTGAAAGGCTCTTCAGTAGGGGCAAAACCGCGGTCTTTGAGGAATTTGTTCCAAAAACGAGAGTACAAGAGGTGTCCTGTGGCGTGTTCGCTACCCCCTACGTAAAGGTCTACGTTTTGCCAGTAGTCTACTACGGGTTTGGTAGGGAAGGTTCCACGTGCGTCTTTTTCCATCATATACTCTAACCAATACCACGAAGAGCCCGCCCAACCTGGCATCGTATTCAATTCTAACGGGAATACAGTTTGATTATCAATCAGCTCATTGCTCACTACCTTATGGTTTGCGGTATCCCACGCCCAAGCAGTGGCGTTGCCCAACGGCGGATTTCCCTCTTCGGTAGGAAGGTATTTCTCTACTTCGGGTAGGTGAATAGGTAGGTGCTCCTCGCCTATCATCTGTGGCAAGCCGTTTTTATAGTACACAGGGAAAGGTTCGCCCCAATAACGCTGACGTGAGAAGACAGCATCGCGGAGGCGGTAATTCACCTTGGCTGTACCTGCTCCTTTGGCTTCTAAGGCTGCTAATATTTTGGCAACTGCCTCGCCAAAGTTAGTGCAACCATTGAGAATGTCAGAGTTTTGGTAAGTCATTCCCTCTTTGTCGGTAAAGGCGTTTTCTGAAATATTTTTATCGAAAATATTAATCACTTCTGGCATTCCTTTGGCTCCCTTGAAGTGTTTAGCAAAGGCATAATCGCGGTCGTCACCAGCAGGCACTGCCATTACAGCGCCCGTACCATAGCTAGCCAATACATAATCGCCTATCCAAATAGGGATTTGCTTGCCGGTAAGTGGGTGCACTGCGTATGCGCCTGTGAAAGCTCCTGATACGGTTTTGGTATCCGCCATACGGTCGCGCTCTGAACGTTTGGCAGTAGCTGCTATATAAGCCTCTACCTCAGCACGTTGCTCCTCTGTAGTGATTTGCAATACTAAGGGGTGTTCGGGGGCAAGGGTAAGGTAAGTAACACCAAAGAGGGTATCGGGGCGAGTGGTGAAGACCTCGACTTTGTGCTCGCCGGAGGCGAGCACAAAGTTGATAGAGGCTCCTACTGATTTCCCTATCCAGTTGCGTTGGCTTTCTTTGATGCTCTCACTCCAATCGATGGTGTCTAAACCTTGCAAGAGGCGTTCGGCATAGGCGGTGATGCGCATACTCCACTGGGTCATCTTCTTGCGGATCACAGGGTGACCGCCACGCTCGGATACACCATTGACAATTTCATCATTGGCGAGTACAGTACCTAAGGCAGGACACCAGTTTACTTCGGTTTCTGCCAAATAGGTAAGTCGGTATTTGAGGAGGATTTGTTGTTGTTTTTCTGATGAAAAAGTGCGCCACTCTTCCGCAGTGAAGGAGGGGGTATCGTCGTCGCAGGCAGCATTGACCTTGCTATTGCCTTCTGTTTCAAAGAGCGCGATAAGCGTTTCGATAGGCTCTGCCTTCTCAGTGGCGTTGTTATACCAAGAGTTGAAGAGTTGTATAAATATCCACTGGGTATGACGATAGTAATCGGGGTCGGAAGTTTTTACTTCGCGACTCCAATCGAATGAGAAGCCTATTTTATCCAACTGCTCGCGGTAACGAGCGATGTTCTGCGCGGTAGTAACCGCAGGGTGTTGCCCTGTTTGGATAGCGTATTGCTCGGCTGGCAGACCAAAGCTATCATAACCCTGAGGGTGCAACACATTGAACCCTTTGTGACGCTTGTAGCGCGCCACGATGTCGCTGGCGATATATCCCAGCGGATGCCCTACGTGTAAGCCCGCCCCTGAGGGGTAAGGGAACATATCAAGCACGTAGTACTTAGGTTTGGTACTGTCGTTTTGGGCTTTGAAAGTTTGGTGTTTAGCCCAATATTCTTGCCAAAAGGCTTCTATTTCTTTGTGATTATATACCATAGGTGTTAGGTTTCAGGTGTTAGGTATTAGGGTGCAAAGGTAGTAATAATTTGCTAATTATTTAAGCTAATTCTAAAGATACAATCTCTGCTTTTTCTCGATTTTCAGTTTGACAGATGATAGAGATATAGTCAAAGCCATTTCTTTTCACTTCTTCCCAAGAAATAGTTTCTCCATTGATAAGAGTTACTCTATCTGCTTCGTCTACTTCATAATCTTCTTTTTCTTCCTCGTAATCAATAGAATATCCAAAATCTATATGAATTTTGCAAGGAGCAATATCATATTTTACCAAAGTTCGTTTTTCAACTTCTGCTGGGTCAAACTCATCGCAAAACATTGCATTATAGCCATGTCGGTAGCCGTCAAAAAGCAATATTTCTTCGCCTGTTTCTGTGTCTTTGGCTACTATTTTACAAGGAATTTCAGCCTCATTATCTACAATAAAAGGCAATTTTTCCCCTTTTACTTCAAATAAATCGCCATAATAATACACTTCAAAGAGTGAATTTCCATTTTTGGATTGAATATCTATTGAGAGATAATCGCCTGATTTTACATTACAAGCGTTTTTGCTTAGATAGGTAGGAACTTTTTGCATATACAAAATTATTTAAATGAAAGTATAATTCTTAAATTATCGATTTACTAATTATGGGGCAAAGGTAGTGTATAATTGATAGATATGCAAATTTGGGGCGTTTTAAGATAAGAGGTAAGGTGCGAGCCGCATGGGTAGTTTTTTAGGGGATAGTGGGAATAATGGGAATAATGGGGTGTGAGCCACACGATCAAATTTGGCACGAGCTATAAACTCGCGCCAGCGGGGGGAATTTAATATGTTAAGATTTAAAAAATTATCCAACAGTGGAAACGATTGCCTCTCCATTACTTGCTGCTGTAGCAAAAAAAGATCGAAGTATTTGAAAATAGTCATACAAGTACTCAAAAACCTCTTCACTCCATTCATCAAATGCATACAATTTTTCGTCTTGACTCATCACTTCAGGATTGTAGTTTTTTCTAAAATCTACCTTGGTAATTGGGGCTATTTTTTTGTAAATACCCGCTACTTGTTCAGGGGTAAGATAAGAAGGGGTTCCGAGATCTCTAATTGCTTCCTCATCAAAATACTGTTCGCTAAAGATAATGCGATTTATGCTATCTACTGGTTGCTCAGGACTCCCTTTTACAAAAGATTTTCCTGTGAGAAGATACATAATTCCGCTCCAAGCCCTATCAATATCAATAGAAGGGGTATCATCATCCTCTCTGTTGTAATAAAGAGCTGGATTTTCTAAATAACTTTGTAATTGCTGCTTAGAAATTCGAGACAAATACATAATGAAACTCATAACTTAATTAGATTTTTAAATTAACAACTACAAAGGTAGTGTATAATTAGCAAATTTGGAAATTAGCAAATTAGGTGAAAAATTAATAATACATTGATAATCAATATTATAAGAAATTACCTTCCTTATCTATAGTTAGTTCTTTGCCATTTTTGATGAGTAAATAATAATAATCTTCCCATTCTTCGGTAGGTTCCGTATAAGGCTCTGCGTGTTCATATTCAAATGGAAGTTTTGTATTTCCTTTTTTGTCAATCATTCCCCATTTGCCCTTGTATTTCACCATTGCGTAACCACTTTCGTTAAAATGATCTGCGTCATCATATACAAATGGTAGTACAAGCTCTCCTTTAGGATTTAAAAAACCGTAATACCCTCTATTTTTGGCAAATGCCAAACCTTGGTAAAACACATCAATTTCGTCAAACCAAGGGGTAAGACTTTTGTTGTGGCTATCCAAAAGTTGATAACTATCGTTCAGTTTTACCACAAATACGCCTTGTGAATACCAAATAAAATCATACTTTGCAGGGATAATTTCCTCACCTGAAGGCTTGATGATTCCTCTTAAATTGTTGATAGTAACATCGTAAAAAGGCATATCTTGAGGGGGATTGATATCGATATAATCGTATTTCACTGGGGTGATTTCCAATCCTTTAGGGTTTACAAGTCCGTATTTATCGCCTTTGCGCACCATCATATTCTCGGTGCGTGTGGGGAGTACTTCATCGTACTGCTTCCGCCAATCGCTGTTACAAGCTGCACAACATAGCGCTAAAATTGTTATTAAGAATTTTTTCATTATATTGTTGTTTTTGATTGTTATATTAAAAAATATATTGATTATCAATGTATTATAGTAAAATAAGTTTGATGTATAAGTCTCCCACAAAGCCAGCGAGTTGGCGCAGCTGGGTATGTGAAACACGAATTACACGGATTGGCAGGTGACACTGCTGGATTTACACGGATTATGGTGTAAATATAATTGTAAATTAATATTTTTCTATATCAAACTGATGTTATTTAATTATAATAAGTTATTTCCCTACGTACAATTTCAGGGTATTTATCCGGTATAGGAATCTGAAAAGTTTGCTTCTTCTCTACCCAATTTTCCTGCCCATCATACACATACTCATAACGATAGCTATTACTCACTTCGCCATTTTCGTCGTAGAAAATAATCGTCGCTACCTCGCCTTGGTCGTTATAAGTATAGACTTCCTTTTTTCCATCTCGAAGTATGTAATCAATTTTGCTATACGTATACGAATAAGGTTTTTGGTAGTAAATCTCCTTCTCATCAATCACTTTTCCAGCAATGGTATGAGTTATTTTACAGTGAACAGGTGACAAATAATCTATTCTTAATTTCTCTGTCATCTTTTTATAAAAAGTAAGTTCTTGCCAAAAAGCCCTATCTTTAACGCGTATAAACATTATATCTGCCTTTATTTTCTCAGAATAGACATACTTTTTACCACCCGATAAATAGTGTTGATAACGATCATATTGATACACATACTTGATATCCGCTCCTATACTTTTCTCAGTGAGATCTCCTCTTTGGTTAAAAGAATAAAGCGTAGGGATAGGGGTTTGCATTTTCATAGTAGCTAATTTTTGAGGAGGATACACATACTGAGTAGTTTCAGCAATGCTTTTCACCTTCCCTTTGAGGTGCATCTCAGCACACGAATATTCATTTTGCGCCAACAGACCAAAATGTATGGTAAATACTATAGCAAAGATAATACTTTTCATTAACAAATTGCCCGTGTGGCTCACGCTAAACAAATCGCCCGTGTGGCTCGCACTAATTGGTAATTTCTCTCTCCACATACCCCACAATAGTCCCATTCACAAAGATAGTACGGGTAATCCAATTGCCTTTCTTGTCGAAAGTATGCTTAAACTGCTGGTTGTTTGTACTCGTTGGGATACCCTTTTTGTCATACGTATAACGCAATACTTGTGGGGGAGTGTTACCCTCAGCAATACTGCGCTCCACTACCCTACCCTCACGGTCGTAGCGCACTTCTATGCGTATTTCAGAAGAGCTATCGCCCTCAGTAACCATTTTGAGCAAAGTACGCTGGTTGTGCTTATTGAACTCCTGCCACACCTTAGCTTTTTCTTTATCCGTTTGCAAAAGACCTTCAACAGGGTTGCCATTGTTATCCCACTTACTAAAAGTATACACCTGCGTAGGCGATGCACTCCCTTGCATTAGCATACGATAAGAAAGCAATTTCCCTTGAGCGTCATACTCATATTTACCCGTAGAAACGAGCGAACCACCGTGAGCCGTTTTGGTAATCGTTACCTCCAAAGGATGTTGTGCAGCATCATATACATACTGGTAACGCAAACTATTACCACTATAATGCTGTTCAGAATCCGTAGCGTATCCCGCTTTGTCAAACACATAACGATTTTCCGTAGCGAGGCGTTTTTGTTTCAGGTCGCCACGATACACATCATACGTGCGTTCCACCATCGTTTTCACCTCCCCTTTCAGTTCCTTATCAGCACGAGTAATAGGAGGATTGACAATTTGTGCCATTCCCAATGAAGGAAACAAACACAGAAAAAGTATTTTTTTCATATATTATTAGTTATTAATAGCCATCAAAAGTTGAGTTAAGTGTCTTTTTAAATATAGCCCCCGAACCCCCGAAGGGGGAGAAGGTGCAAAAGCAATTCTCACTGTAACTTCTAATAAAACAATATATCATTTCTTTAATTCTTGATTCATTTTATTAGTATCTAACCCCTGAAACCTATCATCTATTACCTGATCGCCCTGAAAGTTTAGCAAATTCTGCTTTTGCTTTATTGAGTTGGTTCATAAACTCTTTATTGGCGTGTAAGCGGGCAACTACAGCACTAGCAACAAGTCTGCCGGCATCTACATCACTTTGGAAGTGATAACCGCAAATCACTCTACTTTGCCCTATTTCATAACCGCGTTTGAGGATTTCGTTTTGGCGTTCTACGTTGATTTCAGCCAATACCAAGGCAGTAGCCCACCCAATAGCCGTATGTCCTGAAGGATAGGAACCGTTAGTAGAGAGTCCTTGTTGTTGTTCGGTGTTACAAGTATCTTCATTGTAGAATGTAAACGGACGCATACGCATATAGTGTTCTTTAGCACTACGGGTAGCATAATCGCCGGCATCTTCACGAAAATGACTAATAAGTTTGTAAATTTCTGGAGTTCCTTCTTTAGAAATTGTCATCCCAAAAGCCTCCGAAAACGATTTGGCTACTCCATCGCCATAGAGGCGCGCATCGCTCACAGCTTGGTCACCGCGGGGTGTAGGGCGTTGCATTTTGCCCCAGCGGTATTGAGCTTCATCATTCAGGAAGAGAATGCTATTCACAGCAGGGGGAGGGGGCAGAAGTTCTAAACTACTCGCTACATCTTCCAAAGAGAGGTAATGATGTGACTCTTTTTCCTGTGCTTGTACAAAAGTACCAAGGGTCATAAAAGCAAAGAAGCCTACCCAAATAGAATGTTTTTTCATACTAATATTGTTTTTATGGTTAAAATACGCCGACAAAAATAAGAATTAATAAATAAAAACACAAACAATAAAAGAATAAATCTTAAATCATTTAGTTAGGGATAGCCCTGCACATACGCAGCTGTAAGCACTCGCTAGCTTTCCCGAAGAATGATAAACCAAAAAAGTGAGTTTAAACTCACCCACGAATTATTTACTCGAGAATAACCCCCGAACCCCCGAAGGTGGACAAGCCGCAAAAGAGAATGTTTATTACAAATTAATTTTTTAATTTGTAAATAGCCCTGCACATACCCAGCTATGAGTACTCGCTGCTTCCCCGAAGGGGAGAAGCTGCAAAAGAGAATATTTATATAATGTTCCACGTGGAACATTTTTCAATTAACAATTTACAATTGCGAATTGTTAATTATAAATTGATAATTGTTAATTAATTTACTACCTTTGCACCATCTTATCTCTTAACTCTTACCTAAATGAAACGTTTTATAGTAAATAAATTTTTTGTACCCAAAGGCTTTGCAGGAATTACCCTCTACCCTTTTGTATTTACAAATAATCCGCGACTATTAGAAGACCCTCAGTTTATCAATCATGAGCGCATACACCTCGCTCAACAACGTGAACTCTTAGTGATTTTTTTCTATATATGGTATCTCATAGACTTCGGAATTAAATACCTAAAGTATAAAGATAAATATCGCGCCTATCGCAATATCATCTTTGAACGCGAAGCCTACGAGAATGATAATAACCTAGACTACTTAAAAACACGAAAACTATACGCCTTCCTTCGAGGTAAGAGATAAGAAGTAAAAAATGTTCCACGTGGAACATTTTTTCAATTAACAATTAATAATTAATAATCAAAATGCCCGTGTGGCTCATACCTAATGATAATTAAAGATTACAGTGTATCACAAGAGGAGTTTACTCTTGTATATGATTCATTATTAGAACTTTACAAAACAAATCCCGTTCCCGATGAGCTAGGTAAATACTATGAAAGTGAGGCGTATATCTCGCATACCGATAGCCGTAAAACACTATTCGACAGACTCTACCAATGGGTGAAAAGCTATAACCTAAAGCATAAAATTGCACTCATCAAGCAATACAAAAAAGGAAATATACAGCTGCTGGATATAGGTGCTGGTACAGGCGACTTTGTGTTGAGTAGCAAAAAATATGCTTATTGGGAGGCTATAGGTATTGAGCCTAGCAAGAAAGCACGTACCAAAGCAGAAGAAAAAGGTTTACTGCTACAAGCGGATTTCGGCAACCTACTCCCCCACTCTTTTGATGTGATTACTATGTGGCACGTACTAGAACACGTACCCGATGTAGCACAAGAAATACAGATTATCAGCAACTTACTAAAAGAAAACGGTATTGCTGTAATAGCAGTGCCCAACTATCGCTCCTGGGATGCTCAGCATTATAAGGAACATTGGGCTGCTTATGATGTACCCCGACACTTATGGCATTTCTCCAAAAAGAGTATCGAGCAACTTTTTGCTAAAGAAGGTTTTCACCTCCTCGCTACTCACCCTATGCTCTTTGATGCCTTCTACGTGAGTATGCTCTCCGAACAATACAAAACTGGTAAGAAATCATTTCTCAAAGGATTCCTCAACGGACTCCGTTCTAACTACTACGGTTGGCGCAAAGGAGAATACTCATCGCAGATTTACATTTTAGGTAAGAAGTAAGAAATAAGAGGTAAGAGTTGTCTATTTTATATATTTCTGAGGCTAAAAATAGTAAAAACTTTAAATAAGGCGTTTTTACGATACTTTTATCCTATCAATAACTAAGTATATCACTTTTTAAAAATAACGCTTAAAAAAGGCTGTAATAAAGTCGTTTTTAATAAGATATTTTTATAGATTTTTAATTTAAAATAGAAAATGGTTATTTTTAGGGAATAGGGGGCAGGGGACAGGTTTCAGGGGGCAGATGGTTTCACGTGGAACATTTTTTGCTTATGAGTTTGTAAGTAACAAAATAATAATTACTTTTGCATTACCAAAATGAATCATTATGTTTAGTTTTAACAAAGACAAATCAATTCACTCAGTCTTCTTTATCTTAAATGAAATAAAAGAAGGTTGTGATATACATAAAGTTTGCAAGATACTTTATTTTGCTGACCAAAAGCATTTGGTGAAATGGGGAAGACCTATTACAGGCGATCATTATATAAAAATGAATTATGGTCCTGTACCTTCTAACATAAAAAATATCATTGATTTTAGCAGTGATATCCAAAGAAACGGAAATATACTTTCTACTGTTGTAGAATATGATAGTGATGAGTTATCAGTATCCGAAATAAATTGTTTGAAAGAAAGTATTGAAGAAAATAGAAAACTAAATTTCAACGAACTTACTGAAAAATCACACGATAAGGCTTGGAACAAAGCAGAATTAAACAACCCAAAAGGAATTTCATATATAGAAATGGCTAAAGTAATTACTACTGATGAAAATATGATTAACTATATAAGAGCTAATGAATTAACTGACCAAATTCACTTCTAAAAATATGAACTTAGGAGATTTTTTCAATGATGAAATTAGAAAGGAATATGCTGAAAGACAAATAGATATTGGAAAAGCACTACTTATAAAAATACCTGATTTTAATGTAAACTATCCAAAATATTGTGTAGTTGTAGCATTAAACAACTACAATATTGCTGGAGTAATTATCAATACTGAAATCAATTCCAATATTTTTAAAACAGATGATTTAAGAAAATTACATCTTCCTATTTTACAACAAGACCATCCATTTCTAAAATATGATAGCTTTGTAGATTGTTCACAACTTATAAAATGGAAGATAGAATATATTATAGAAGTTATTAGCAAAAAACCTGAAATAGTTGTAGGCAATGTAACTGATGATTTACTGAAGAAAATACACCTTACTATTACCTTTGCCGATACCATTACAAACAAAGAAAAGAAAAATTTTGGTTTTTTATAACAAAAGCACTCAATTGAGTGCTTTTTTAATTTTTAAAGACTAAAAACTTCAAATAAGGCGTTTTTAAAACACTTCTCTCCTATTAATAACTTAAGTATATCACTTTTTAAAAATAACGCTTAAAAACGGCTGCAATAAAGTCGGTTTTAATAAAGTATTTTTATAGATTTTTATTTTAAAATAGAAAATGATTATTCTTAGGAGATAGGTTTCAGGAAACAGGTTTCAGGGGGTCAGGAGGGAGTCGTACACTTTTACAAAATTTTAGACTTTTACAAAGTTTAAAAAATAAAATAGAAGATAGATGGTTTCACGTGGAACAATGAAAGATGAATGACGAGTGACGAATGACGAGAAATAAAAAATCCCAAACATTACTGTTTGGGATTTTTTTAGTATGATAGTAAACTAATATTCATATTGGATTACTTCACCTTCTGAAGATGTTATCTTAATAGGATAACCTGCAGAATTATATTCAATAGTATTATGTTGTTCAGATTTTCTATAACCATCAGTCCATCTAATAATATTATTTCTACTATAATCAGATTTTAAAATATAATCCGGCTCTATTGTTTTAAAGAAATCATTGTGTTTCCAGTTGTTCTTGTTGTCATACTCATAAGTTAAAATACCTTTATGTTCTTCTGATTTTATAAGATTTCCATTAGAAAATGTATATATAGAAACATCTCCTCTATAATCAGTTTCTTTTATAACTGAATCACTAATATATTCTAATTTGGAAATATGCTTATCATTTATATTCGTATAAGCAGTAACTTTATTAAGTCTACCCTTATTATCATACTCATATTCAAATGTTTCTTCATCAGCAACTAATTTAGTAAGTTTACCATTTGAATAGGTATACTCATCAGTTACCTTTCCTTTTTCATTGAGTTTTCTTTTCAACAAGTTACCTTCATATTGGTAAATTGTGATAATCTCTTTAGTTCTATTACTTCCAGTAAATTTATAGATTTCTTTAGTAATTTTTCCATTAACTACTTCATAAGTAGTTTCTTCTTTTTCAGAACCTTTAAGATAGATTTCTTTTTTAGGAAAGTGTTTTCCTCCTACTATGTTCACCGTTCCATCAGTAATAGTTTTTGTAGCATTGTCATCTGATTTACCACAAGATGACACTAAAACAGCTGAGGCTATAACAGCCAATTTTAAAATACTTTTCATTTGCTTGAAAATTAAATTGTTTTCACTAAGTCCTGAAAATGAAGATTATAAAAACAAAAAAAAGCGAGGACTTTTAACCTTTATTTATATTCTAAGGAGCCTCTGGTAAGCCAAACAGTTATATAAATAAAAGAAAAGCCCACGCTATATCAGCGTGAGCGTTCTCGCTTATTTATTCTACTACTGTTTTTGAAAATTTACCAGATTTCCTTAGTATAGAAATATAAGCTAACGCTTTTTATAAACTAAAATTACAATGCATAATTACTACAAATTACTCATATACACAAATATTTTAACAAATATTTTTGTACGTTTTTTGTAGATATTAAATAATCAGGGAGTTATAGTTTTATAATTTTTGCTATTGCTTCATCTAATTCTTCTTGTGTGAGATATTCTCCTCGCTCAATCTCCCTATAACCTTCTTCTATTTCAGACCAAAATTCATCAATAGTAAATTGAGAGATTTCTTCATCTGTTAAAACTGTTTCCATACCTATATTTTACTTTTTTAAGCAACAAAATTAAAAAATATTTCATTTACACACAAAACTTTCTTATTTTTGCGACCTGAATTGAATTAAACATTATAGAAAATGAAAAAACTCATCTTAACAGGCGTAGCAATCCTCACTCTTACTGCCTGCACCGATAAGGTGGCTTTCGTGGATAACAGCAAACTCTTAAATGAGTACCAAGAGAAAAAGGACATCGAGGCTAAATTGAAAACTGAAGTTGATGCCTATAAGAAAAAACGCGATAGTATTTCTGTAGCATTCCAAACTGAAGCACGCGCTTTCGACGCTCAGGCTAAAACCCTCCCTCAAAACGTGGCTCAGAAAAAATACAATGAGTTGATGCAAAAGAGTCAGATATTGCAACAACACTTGCAACAAGAAGAAGAAAGATTGCAATTGGAAAGCCAAACTCAAATGGATTCTCTACTTAGCAAAGTGAAGAAAAACATTAAAGAATATGGCAAACAAAAAGGCTATACATTTATCCTTGGTGCTAACGACGGCGGTAGCATACTCTATGGTGCTGATAACAAAGATATTACTAAAGAAGTTACTGAATATTTGAACAATCAATATAAATCAGGTAAGAAGTAATAGGTAACAGATTTCAGGAGACAGGAATCAGGAATCAGAATTGTAATTATAGACTTTGTCAGAGTTTTAAGACTTTGACAAAGTTTTTTTATTGATAGCTAATTAGTTAATTGTAATACGTTAGGAAAGAACGCTTGGAATATCAAGAAAACTCCAAAGACTAACAGTATAATGCTAATCGCGCGTTTGATTTTGTAGATATGAAAAGCGGTAAGTCGGTTTTTGAGTTTCTTAGCAATGAGAATTTTAATGATATCTATGCCAAAGTAAGCCAAGATAATAGAAGTAAAAAATACAAATATCCTACTGGCATTCATATCGAGTTTAGGACCAAAAACGATGATAATTCCCAACCAAAAACCTAAAACCCCTATATTGATGAAATTCAGTAGAAAACCTTTGATAAAGAGAGCTATATAGTTCACTTTTTCAGTTACTTGCAAGTGCGCATTCTCCTTATTGTCCATTGTTTTCTTGAAGTCTTTTTTCAGTTTGATAAATGAGATAAGTCCGTAGACTACCATTATAAGTCCGCCGGCAAAGAAGAGTTTAGGGTCGTCCTTAATTTCGCGCAACAGACTGCTGGTAGTGAAATAGACAATGAGAATGAAGACGGCATCGGCTAATACTACCCCCGCATTGAAAGCAATAGCTGCCCTAAATCCTTTGGTAATAGCTGTTTCCAGCAATACAAAGAAGACAGGACCTATGGTAAAAGCTAACAACAAGCCTAAAGGTAATGCAAGCAATACATCCGAAAACATCTATTTCTACCTAAAATTTAATTAATTGTACAAAAGTACTAAAAAACTGCTGAATCACAAAAAATAAGGGAGAAGTTTTTAATACCTCTCCCCTACTCTATTGGTATTGTGATAATTATTAACTCTTAAACTGCTTGTCATACTATGACTCATTATTCGCTTATGAGTTCAAAGTCTAATTGTTTTTTCATCAGGTCGGTGTTTTTCACACGTATCATTACTTCATCGCCAAGCTGATAGGTTTTACCAGTAGCTTGTCCTACCAAGGCGTATTGTTGTTCGTCGAAAGTGTAATAATCATCTTTGATGTCGCGAGCGCGTACCAATCCTTCGCATTTGTTCACGGTAATTTCTACATAAATACCCCATTCGGTTACGCCCGAAATCACTCCTGCAAACTGCTGATTCTTATGGGCTTCCATATATTTCACCTGCATATATTTGATAGAATCACGCTCAGCCGATGCTGCTAAACTCTCCATTTGTGAAGAGTGTTTGCATTTGGTTTCATAGTCGGCTTCGGGTTGTGAAGGGGCATTATCTAAATAGAGTTGCAAAAGGCGGTGTACCATCACATCGGGATAACGGCGTATAGGCGAGGTGAAATGGGTATAATAATCGAATGCTAAACCGTAGTGCCCTATGTTTTTGGTAGTATAAGTAGCTTTTGCCATCGAACGTATTGCCAAGGTATCGACTAAGTTTTGTTCTTTCTTACCTTTTACTTCTTCTAAGAGATTATTAAGTGAATCGGTAGTGGTTTGGCGGTTTTTCAAATCCAAACTATAGCCAAATCGGTTAATAACTGTATTGAACTGTTGTAGTTTCTCGGCATCGGGTTCATCGTGTACGCGGTATACGAAAGTCTTTTTCATTTTGGCTACATACTCGGCTACCTTTCTGTTAGCCAAGAGCATAAACTCTTCAATCAGTTTGTTGGCTTCCTTGCTTTCTTTGAAATATACCCCTGTAGGGTTGCCATTCTCATCGAGGTCGAATTTCACTTCTACTTTATCAAAAGTAATAGCTCCTAAACGCATACGCTTGCCGCGCAGTTTTTCGGCTAAGGTATTGAGTGTGAGAATAGCCTCTACCACATTAGCAGGTACGACACGCTCTTTATCGGTAATAGAAGTTTCGGCAGGAATGGTGTACCCCTCCCCTACTTTGGCTTGTTCTATTACTGATTGTGCTTCTTCGTAAGCAAACCTAAATGACGAGTGTGTTACAGTGCGTCCTATCCAAATATCTACCACTTCAGCTTTTTTATTCATCTCAAACACTGCCGAAAAGGTGTATTTATCTTCATCAGGGCGGAGTGAACAAGCGAAGTTACAGAGTATTTCGGGCAACATTGGCACTACCCTATCTACCAAATATACTGAAGTAGCACGGTTGTAGGCTTCTTCATCTAATATAGTACCTTCTTTCACATAATGTGATACATCGGCAATGTGTATGCCAATTTCGTAATTGCCATTTTCTAATACTTTGAATGACAGTGCATCATCAAAGTCTTTTGCATCACGAGGGTCGATAGTGAAGTTAAGAGTTTGGCGCATATCACGACGACGGGCAATCTCTTCATCGGTAATTGATAGGTCTAACTTTTTAGCAAAGGCTTCTACCTCTTCTGGATAGGTGTATGGCAGACCGTATTCGGCTAAGATAGAGTGCATTTCGGTAGTTTGCTCTCCTGGTTTGCCGAGTATCTGTTCTACTACCCCCATAGGCGAATCGCTTTTGTCTTTCCAATCTTCAATGCGCACAATCACACGGTCGCCGTCCTGAGCACCATTGAGTTTGTCTTTCAGCACAAAGAAATCAGTATACATACGGGCATCGGTAGGGACGACAAAAGCGAAGTTCTTGTGCATTTGCACAGTACCTACAAAGCGCACTTTGTTGCGTTCCAACACCTTGCTGATTTCTCCTTCCATTTTATTGCGATTTCTAAAACGCGGGAATACATACACTTCCACCAAATCGCCGTGGAGGGCTTTGTTTAGAAAATTCTGTGCTACAAAAATGTCGTTGTCCAAACCATCAACTATTACATAGCCATTGCCGCGTGAACTCACATCCAGCGTACCTACATAGTAGTGTTGCATAGGGATAGCTTGGTACTTTCCACGATCTATTTCCACAATGCGTTTTTTCTCTTTCAGCTGTACGAGTTGCTTTACCAGCATATCACGACGCGGTGCATCGGTAATGTGGAGTTTGGCAGCGATTTGCTTGTAGTTGAAACTCTCTTCAGGGTGCTCGTGTAGCACCGAGAATATTGCTTTGATAAGCTCGTGCTTGTTGCGTTTAGCGAGACTCTTATTTTTTTTAGGTTTCCCTGATTTGCCTTGTTTCTTGGGTTTGTTTGTTTTTTTCATAGTAATTTATTTTTTAAGTGTGAGCCACACAAACAGTGTGACTAACTGCAAAGGTAAGCATTTTTGAGTTATCAACAATCTCTAAATTATAAATTGAAAAAAATATTTTTTTTAAAAAAGAAGGTTACTATTATGAGAGTGTGAATAGGGGGTAAAAAATTAGGCTTAAAAATTTGCTTTTTTCAGTTGATGTGATTTATGATTAGTTATCAACAATAAAAAATGATTTACGACTTTTAGAATGAATATTTTAGGTAAAACTGTTGATAACTGCCCCACAACTATTCAACTGCATTTTGTGGATAATTTTTTAAAAGGGCAATTGTGGATAACTGTTGTATCACTGTTGATAATTTTCTAAAAAATAAATTTGCATATTTTGAACTTAGATTTGTATATACAGAAAAGCGAGAGAAGCAAATTTATTTATTATTTTTTTAGTAATAGTTATGAACAGGTTTTTAGGTTTCAGGGGTCAGGTGTTAGGGGTTATTTATTTCTTCTGTCCTCACCCCATAGTAGTTTGTATCTCAGTGTATTGATAAAACTATCACCTTCTAAACGTATCATTTTCACTACAAAAGGTGCTTTGCGCACAATAATAGAGTGCTTTTTGTCTACTGATTTGATATGAGAATCTAACGATAAAAGGAATTTTTTTTCTCGTCCTGAGATAGTGAGTTTGATTTCAGTATCTTCAGGGATGATGAGCGGTCGCATATTGAGGTTATGTGGTGCGATGGGGGTAATGGCAAAGTTTTTGGCTGTAGGTAAAATTACAGGTCCACCGCAACTTAACGAGTAGCCTGTAGAGCCTGTAGGGGTAGAAATGATAAGTCCGTCAGCCCAATACGACGATAGGAAATCCCCGTCCAATTCTGTATCGATTGTAATCATCGATGCTGTATTTTTTCGTGTAACGGTAATTTCGTTGAGGGCGAAATTTATAGGGTCTACCGGCTCGCCACTATCGGCATAGACAGCTTCTATCACCGAGCGTTCCACTACTTCGTAAGTTTTATCACGCAGTTGCACGAAAACATTTTGCAAGTCGTCTTTATGAGCATTTGCCAAAAAGCCCAAACGCCCTGAATTGATACCTAAGATAGGAATTTGCAAATCGCGGAGGTAAGTAATACCTTTTAGCAGAGTGCCATCACCTCCAATGGTGAGCATCACCTCGTATGAATTGTTGAGGTCGGCAAATGAGCTAAAAGGTTTAGCCCTGAGGAATTGATGAGAGCGGATATTCAGTTCTTTCAGGATTTCACATTCAATAAACACCTCATCTTCAGGGAGGAGGTGAGAGAAAAGTTCACGTAGTATAGCTTCGTTTTCGGTAGAATATTGTCGGATATATATTGCTATTTTCATTGATTTGCCAATTTCTGATTAGTCTGTTTGTGAGAATTGGTATGGCAAAGGTACAAATTAATTGACAATTAACAATTAAGAATTGACAATTGGCAATTTACAAATAGTAAAATGCAATTGTTAGCGATGATGTATTTATTTGGTACTTTAGTTATATTTGTAACAACCGCTCCCCTTTTTGCGGTTTTTGGCATACTTTTAGTACGTTAGCCTGCACAAGCATTGGTACATTAGAAAATCTTTTGTACATTTGCACCTTTAAAAAAAATATAAATTTAATAGCACATTATTATGAAAAAAATTGTAGCAATAGCGGCTTTATTAGCCACTACCATCGCCTTTGGTCAGGCTCAGAAAAAGAATGGTTGGGAGCGTGCCAAACTCAATGGAAAAGTAAAAACATATACCCAAACAGGTATCCAAGTTACTGAAGAAGGACAAGAAATTCCTATGAATTCCGAACTCTTTGCTCAGTTTGACAAAAAAGGAACTCCCGTAAAAATGTACTCTAAACAAAGTGGTATGACTATCAATTTTGTGGATGTGTACGACAAAGAAGGACTTTTGTTAGAATCGGCTTCTCGTGATGATTCCAATACCCTCCTTTCTAAAAACGTATATGAATACGACGAGCGTGGTAACCTTACCAAACATGATGTTGAAACTCCTGATGGGACTATCTTTATGAGTCGTATCAATGCTTATAACGGTCAAGACCAGTTGATAGAACGCACCGAATGTATGGCTGGATTGTGCGATGAGAAAATCATCTATACCTACCTTCCTAACGGAAAAGTAGCTGAAGAATCTAAATACAGCAAAAAAGAATTATCAAGTAAAACTGTATATACTTACGATGCTAAAGGTAATACCATTGAAAAACAAGTATTTGACAAAGATAACAACCTAAAACAGCGCGTTACTTCAGTTTTTGACGACAATAACAACGAAACAGAAGTAAAATACTTTGATGGAGAAGGTAATGTTACCAAAACAGAATCTTACACACTTGTGTATGACAAAAAGAAAAACTGGATAAAGAAAACAATGTCCATTAATGGTAAACCAACGATGATTTTACTTCAGAAGTTAAAATATTATTAATAGATAACTAAAAAGCTGCTCTAAAATGGAGCAGCTTTTTTTTGTTAGAGACTTCTGGAAAATCCTACTTTTCTAACTTCTATGAGATTCAAAATTCTCCCATTTTTATAAGATACTTGAAACTTTTCACTACTTTTGCACTCTGTACTAACGGACTATTATGTATAATCTCATTATTTATCTTATAAAAGCAATCTTACCGCTGATTGCCCTCTTCAATAAAAAAATACGTCTCTTTGTAAGCGGACGTAAAATTGTATGGACAACCCTTAATGAAAAATTAGATAAAAATGCGCGTTATGTGTGGTTACACGCGGCTTCCCTTGGTGAGTTTGAACAAGGATTGCCCGTAACCAAAGCTCTTAGAGCCCAAGGTTACAAAATACTCATTACTTTCTTCTCGCCCTCAGGCTATGAGGTGCGCAAAAATACCCCTGATGCTGATATAGTGGTCTACCTTCCTCTCGATACGCGCGCAAATGCTCGTAAGTTTGTACAGCTCGTAAATCCTGCAATGGCTATCTTTGTGAAATACGAATTTTGGATAAACTACCTCAATGAACTTAAAAAAGCGCAAGTGCCTACTTATTTGCTCTCCGGTATTTTTAGAAAAGATCAAATCTTCTTTAAGCCTTACGGCGGAATGATGCGCAAAGCGCTGCATTGTTTTACTCATTTCTTTGTACAGAACGACCTCTCTAAAGAACTGCTCGGCAGTTTAGGTTTTGCCAATGTAACGGTGAGTGGCGACACTCGTTTTGACCGTGTAGCCGAAATAGCTGAGAGAGACAACCATCTCGATTTTATAGAGCAATTCAAAGGGGATGCTTTGTGTGTGGTGTTTGGTAGTTCTTGGCCTGCCGATGAAGATATTTACTTGCAGTATCTGAACACTTGTAAAGCTAACATAAAATTTATTATTGCTCCTCACAATATCCACCCCACTGAGATAGCTGTACTGAGAGACAACAAACAGAAGTTAGACCGCAAAGTTGCCCTTTTCAGTGAGAAAGATACTCTTAACCTCCCAGATTACGAGGTACTCATTCTCGATACTATTGGTATTCTCACCAAGGTATATAGTTATGCCGATATAGCCTACGTGGGTGGAGGTATGGGTACTTCGGGATTGCATAATGTGTTAGAACCAGCTGTTTTTGGTATTCCAGTGATTATTGGTAAGAACTATCAAAAATTCAATGAAGCGAAAGAATTAGTCGCTTTAGGAGGTGTATTATCTGTTGATAGTAGAGAAGCATTTGCTGAGGTGATGAATAGCCTTGTAAAATCGGCTGAAAAGCGACAGATAGTAGGAAATATCAACCGTGAGTATATAACGACAAAAAAAGGTGCTACAAACGCTTTTTTGAAGGGGATATAAAAAACTTTGCCAAAGTTCTATAGCACAAAAGGCTATAATAACTTTGGCAAAGTATAATTTATAATCTTATTGCTTGTGAGGCTTGCACTATTCAGATTGTGCTTGAATTACAGCAAGGGTAGCCAAATTCACCATTTCATCAACAGTAGAACCAAGGGTAGCCACGTGAATAGGTTTGGTAAGACCTAAGATTACAGGACCTATGGTATCTAAGTGTTCTGTTTCCTTGAGGAGCTTATAACTGATATTCGCTGCTTCGAGGTTAGGGAAGATGAGCACATTAGCTGCTTTGCCGTTGTTGAGTTTTGAGAACGGATAGTTCTTAGCAATCTTATCGGGATTGAGGGCAAAATCGGCTTGGATTTCACCATCTACTACTAAATCGGGGTGGTTTTTATGCAAATAAGCTACTGCCTCACGTACTTTGAGACTGCTTTCGGACACTGCCGATCCAAAGCTAGAATACGACAACATTGCTACCGAAGGCTCTAAACCAAAGAACTTCACTGCGCGCGCTGTAAGCAAAGCGATATTAGCTAATTCTTCGGCAGTAGGGTTGATATTGATAGTTGCATCCGATAGGAAAATAGGTCCTTGCTTGCTGAACATAATGCTGGCAGCAGCAATACGGCGTACTCCTTCTTCTTTCTTTATAATTTCTAATACAGGACGAATAGCATTTGGATAAGCGTGTGAATAACCAGTAATCATCGCATCGGCTTGACCAGTTTCTACGAGCATCGTACCGAAATAGTTGCGTTCGCGCATTAGTCGTTCGGCTACTTCATAAGTGATACCACGGCGTTCACGCAATTTCCAATAGTGTTGTACAAACTTCTCACGGCGTGTGCGCTCAGCATCGCTCTTAGGGTCGATTACATCTACACGACCGTTAAATCCTATTTCGTATTTAAGGGCTTTGATGAGTTCTTTATTACCCAAAAGTACTGGAATACCAATGCCGTCCTCATAGATGCGTTGTGCTGCTTTAAGCACTTCTAATTGGTCGGCTTCAGCGAAAACAATGCGTTTAGGAGCACGTTTGGCACGGTCTTGCAAGAGGCGTATTTCTTTGCTTCCTACGCCTATTCTATCCATTAGTTCACCTTTGTAGGCTTCCCAATTGGTGATAGGTTTCTGTGCTACTCCCGATGCCATAGCTGCTTTGGCGATAGCAGGGGGTACTTCGTAAATCAAGCGAGGGTCAAATGGTTTAGGAATGATATAGTTGCGACCGAAAGTAAGGTTTTCGCCGCCATATACAAGACTCACTTTTTGAGGTACAGGTTTTTTAGCCAATTCGGCAATAGCGTGTACCGCAGCGAGTTTCATTTCTTCATTGATTTTGGTAGCGCGAACGTCTAACGCTCCGCGGAAGATATAAGGGAAACCGAGTACATTGTTCACTTGGTTAGGGAAGTCGGAACGACCCGTTGCCATAATGATATCTTTACGTGTTTTGATAGCCAAATCATAATCGATTTCGGGGGTAGGGTTCGCCATCGCAAATACGATAGCGTCTTTGTTCATCGAAAGCAGCATTTCGGGGGTAAGTACATTACCTTTAGAAAGCCCGATAAACACATCGGAGCCTTTTACAGCTTCTTCGAGGGTGTAGAGGTTGCGGTCGGTAGCGAACTCAGCTTTTTGTTCGGTGAGATTAGGGGAATCTTTGCGAATAACCCCTTTGCTATCGCACATTACTATGTTCTTAGGGTCAGCACCGAGGGCTACGTATAAGCGAGTACAAGAGATAGCAGCCGCACCAGCTCCGTTTACCACTATCTGTGCTTTGCTGATGTCCTTGCCTACGATTTCTAACGCGTTGATAAGGGCAGCAGCCGAGATGATAGCCGTACCATGCTGGTCGTCGTGCATTACCGGTATATCCAATTCTTCTTTTAGGCGGCGTTCTATTTCAAAAGCCTCAGGCGCTTTGATGTCCTCGAGGTTAATACCCCCAAAGGTAGGAGCAATCGCTTTTACGGTTTCTACAAACTTATCTACATCGGTAGCATCTACCTCTATGTCAAAAACATCTATACCTGCGAATATTTTGAAGAGCAATCCTTTCCCTTCCATTACAGGTTTAGAGGCATCGGCACCTATATCGCCCAAACCGAGTACGGCAGTACCGTTAGAAATTACTGCTACGAGGTTGCTTTTGGCAGTATATTTATAGGCGTTGCTTTTATCTTCGGCAATTGCCAAACAAGGCTCGGCTACTCCAGGAGAATAAGCCAACGCGAGATCGTGTTGTGTAGAGTGTTTTTTGGTAGGTACGATAGCAATTTTCCCAGGTTGAGGGAACTCGTGATAGTGTAATGCTTCTTCTTTTTTTCTTTGATCCATTTGATTTTAGGTAAGAGGCAAGAGGCAAGAGGTAACGAGATTTGTTACCTAATTACTTATTACCTGTTAATTGTTTATAAATGCAAAGTTATAAAATAATTACGAATTATGAAGTACGAATGACGAAAAATTAGGAATTACCTCGTCGGCAGCGCAAAGTACTTGCTCCTCTCCTACCCCTATGACTTTCATTCCAGCGGCTTTAGCAGCTTGTACGCCTGCGGGAGCATCTTCAAACACACAGCACTGGACAGGAGGTAGTTGCAAAAGTTCGGCAGCTTTGAGGAATACTTCGGGGTTGGGTTTGGCTTGGGTTACCATAGTACCATCAACAATAGCATCGAACAGCGGCAAAATACCTGTGCGCTCTAATACCAAACGCGCGTTTTTGCTGGCAGAACCCAAGGCGATTTTCTTGCCTTTGCTTTTGAGAGTTTGCAGAAAATCGGCTACTCCTACGAGCAATTCGCTACTATCAATATGAGCGATGTATTGCAAATAGAGTTCGTTCTTGCGGAGAGCTAAGGATTGAAACTCATTTTCGGGCAGTGTTTTCCCTGCCCACTGAAGTATTTTGTGCAGGGAGACCTCACGACCTATGCCTTTGAGTTGTTCGTTATGTGCGGGAGTGAGCTCAAAATCAAATTCTTGAGCGATAGTTTTCCACGCGAGGTAATGGTACTTGGCGGTATCTACGAGTACGCCATCTAAATCAAAAATATATCCTTCCATTGAAAAATGAATAGTGAAAAGTTAAAAGTGAATAGTGTAAAGAAAAACCGCTATAAGGGGGACTTATAACGGTTTTCCGAAGTATGTTAGTTTTAAATTTTATTGGATAGGGTAAGGTTTGTAGCCATTAGTTCTTAAACCTCCGAAGTAAGATGTTATTTCTGTACCCCAATTACTTGCATAGGTATCAATACTACCAGCAGGAACGTAAAGCTTACGTCGACTGCTATTACTTAGATTAAAAGATCTGTTTACTGTAGGAGGAGTGGTGGCTCTACAGGTTACTTTTACTAATCCTAATATATCAAAAGCACCTGTTTCAATTGTTTCTATAGAAGCAGGTAAGTCGATTTCTGTTAGTGCGGTACCTCTAAAAGCACCACCTTTTACAACTTTTACTCTTTGCATTTTAACGGTAGTTAAGTTTACACAACGTATAAAAGCCTCTTCACCTATTTCTTCTACATTTTTCAAGTCAATACTTGTAAAATCTTTATCTTTAAAAGCATCTCTTGCTATTTTTTTAGCGTTAAGAGGGAGGTCAACGTGAGCAGGTAGTGTAACACCTGGTTTTACAGTAAGTACCCCATCGGCGTCTACATTGAAATAGGTATTATTAACTACAGAGGTTTTAACAGTAAAGTTGAGGCTCAATGTTTGTCCGTCGCCATTGATAAGGGTTACGCTACCAGCACCTATTGCAGTAGCTTTAACTTTGATACCTGTAAATATATGACCTTGTAATTGTCCTTGTTGATTTTTGTGTTCTTTTGTAAGCACTTGTACTACTTGAACACCTCCTGAAGTGGAGTAAGTTACTCTATCAAAACGGCCACTAGTATTGCCATTATCGGTAGTAGTAGTGGTATATACTCCTTCTAAATTGATATCGTAAGCGCTATTTAAACTTAATTCGGTAGGGGCATTAGTAGCTTTAAAAGGTTTGATTACGTAAGCAGGAACCTCTACAGTTTTGTTTAGTGTAAGGTCTTTGAAAGTAATTTTATCTGTTAAACCTTCGCCGAGGCCTTTTACTATAAATTTACCATTTACTTTGCGTACGCTACCTAAGTTAGAGTTACCTATGATTACATCGTAGTTACCAGAACCTCCTTTAAGGTGTCCTGTCACGTCAGTATCTTGATTTTTTGCGAGGAAGATAACGCTTTTATCTACTTTAAATCCACCGTTATTTTCTACGTTTTCTCTAAATACGTGAACATTAAGAACGGCTTTTTGGGAGCGGTTACCATTCTTAACTTCTACAGTAGTATTTCCTTCTTTTTTACCAGTTACTTTTATTTTAAGAAAGCTACTAGTTGTTCCTACAATGGCTACTTGAGCGTCGTTAGATTTAAGATCGGCTATTCCCGCTCCAGAAGGAACAAAAAGTTTTACTTCAGCTGTTTGATCGACAGCTACGCTTAAATTTTTATCAGCAAATCTTATGACATTGTTTTCTTCTTCACTGTTGTCTTTTTTACAACCCGTGAGAACTGTTGCAGCTAAGGATGCAGTTATTAATGTTAAAAATGTGTTTTTCATTGCTAAATTATTTATTACTTTCATTTCAAATTGGGGACAAAAGTACTACTTTTAATTTAGAAATGCAAATCGTTGAAAGATAAACAACTAAGTTTTTTGTGATGTATATAACAAAATTTTATAAGTTATTAAGGATCAATGACTAATACTTAATAAATAAATAAGAGATAATAGATAAGAATTTTTAGAATTCTTATCCATTATCTCTTTGTTTATAATTTTAAAAGAACTATACTTCTTCTTGATCTTTCAAGTGTTGAATGTATTGTGCTTTTTGGATTTCGGCTCTTCTGCGTACAGATGGTTTAGTGAAATGTTGTCTTTCACGTAGTTCACGTACTACACCAGTGCGGTCGAATTTGCGTTTGTAACGTTTTAAAGCTTTATCAATGCTTTCTCCGTCTTTTAAAGGAATTATTAACATAAGTGATTACACCCCCTTTCAATTTTCAGGGCGCAAAAGTACAAACTAATTTTCTAATTTGCAAATTTGTCAGTTAGAAAAATTGGAAATTTTGAAACAGATATCTCTATATCATCACTTTCAAAGAAGCGGTATTCTGGAGGTATATTCTGGAAAACTTCTTGTAGCTGAGGTGAATAGAGTAGGGCATAGCCAAATGAAAGGGCAATACCGTGAGCGATGCATTCGTGAGCAATTTTTAGATTTTTGCGAAAACCATGGAGTATCCAAAGTTGTTTGCTTTTGGTGATTTTTCGCAGGTGAATAACTTCAGAATAGGCTTTTACACAATGGATGATGAGTGGAAGCTGTAAAGTTTCGGCTAACTGAATGTGTTTTAAAAATATTTCTTGCTGCAGGGGTAGGGGAGTGGTGATGTTTTTATCAAGTCCGCATTCGCCAATAGCCCAGCAGTTGTGATGTTTTGACAATGGTACTAAGGCTTCCCATTGCAGTTCCCAATTCTCTATATACCAAGGATGTATCCCTACTGAGAAGGGTTCAGTAGTATCGGCGGTGAGAGGATATTGGTTGCGAATGACCAGAGTATCAATCGTAGAGTGCTGAGTATGAGAATGAATGTCTAAGTACATTTTTAGGTGTCAGGGGTCAGGGTGCGAGCCACACGGGCAAGGATTAGGGTTTGGAGGGGGTAGCGAAGAGTTGTGTCCAATAGTTGCCACTGCGTGCTACGCCTACTTCGGTTACATCGGGGTTCATAATATTGGCACAATGTCCTGGGCTTTTGAGCCAACTTTTCATCACTTCTTCTTCATTTTGTTGCCCCATAGCTACATTTTCAGCCCAAGTACTCCACTTGTAGCCTGCTTTTGAGAGGCGATCGCCAGGGTCTTTAGCATCTTTGCTATAGTGGGTCATTGTATTGCGGTGGCGCATATCATCACTATGAGCTTTGGCGACCTTTTCGAGGGTGGTGTTCCACTTTAGAGGGGGTGCAGCTTTGTAGTAGGTATTACCACAGTTACAACCTTTTTGGCGTTGCTGATTGATGAGGGTGAGCATTTTGTTAGTTTTTAAACTCACGTTATCATTATCTTGAGATTTGCTACATTGTAGCGATAGGATTGCTAAGAGTAAAAGGAGTTTTTTCATTGATTAAGAGATAAATATAGAGTATTTTTGAGGCAAAAGTAGTGAAATTTTAGTTGTTAAACAGCTAAAAATATTCTTTAACTCAAAATACTTCACGTTCTGAGAAATGGAAATGGCTTTCGATAGCAGCGTTTTCATCACTATCCGAGCCGTGAACAGCGTTTTCGGTTAGTGAAGTCGCATATTTCTTACGCAAAGTACCCTCGGCAGCATTTTCGGGGTTGGTACTTCCTAAGAGTTCACGGAAACTGGCTACAGCATTGTCTTTCTCAAGGATAGCTGCTACTATAGGTCCACGGGTCATAAAGTTGAGCAGACTCTCAAAAAAAGGTTTGCCTTTGTGTATGGCATAGAATTGTTCGGCATCACGGCGGGTGAGCTGGGTGAATTTCATTGCTTTGATTGTAAAACCAGCAGCGATGATGTCGGTAAGGATAACCCCTATATAGCCTTTTTCAACGGCATCGGGTTTAATCATTGTAAGGGTTCTGTTTGTAGTCATTGTATGTTGTTTTATTAGTTTTAGCCACAAAGATACAAGTTTTTTTCAAAAAAACTTGCAGTGTAATAAAAAAGTTGTACTTTTGCACCGGCAAGTCCTACACGACCAGCTCCTGAAAAATCCTCCAGGGTGGGAACACAGCAAAGGTATTCGGTTGTAGCGGTGCGATGTAGATCGCTTGCCACTTTTTTTTTGTAATTTGTCGATTTGACAATTTGCAAATTTGTTAATTTTGATATTTGCAAATTAGCTCGTAGGCTTCTTGTACTTGTTTAAATTTTTCTTCAGCGCCTTTTTTGATGGCAGCATCTTCAGTAATCACTCTATCGGGGTGATATTTTTTTGCCATATTTCTATAGGCTTTTTTTACTTCTTCAGCAGTGGCATTGGGCTGTAATCCTAAGATAGCGTAAGCTTTTGCTAAGCCATTGGGCGTAGTGTTATGAGGGTTGTTGCTATTGTTTTGGCTACTGCCAAACATTGCCTTGATACTCTCAAAATCGCTGTTTTCTATAGCAAAATGATAAGCAATTTCTCGTATTTGTCGTACCTCTTCCTCACTCATCACCCCATCCGATTCGGCAATACCAAACAAGAAATACAAGATTTGCAATCGGGTTTCGTAAGTAGTACGCACCCGCACATAGATAGCAATGCGGCTGGCATCTAATTCCCTGCCTTTTATGAGCTCATTGAAACTGCGAAACACTGCATTGGCGCGCTCCTTGCCATATAGGCGCACGAATTGTGCACGCACAAAGTCGAGTTCTTCTTGAGTAACACGTCCGTTGGCTTTGATAACGAGAGAACAGAGGGATAGAAGGTTGAGTTCAAAAGTTGCAGGAGAGATATGTGGACGGAAAGTATTGCCAAAATTCTTAGCATTAGGTTGCTGTGAAAATCTATTGAAAAATAAAAAGAATAGAATAGCTATAAAGATAGTAAAAAAACTCATTGTTATTAGTAAATAGTAGCGTTATGTAATTTTTATAATTTTGGCAAAGGTAGAACTATTTTTTCAAATCACAAGATTTGAATAATTGAGTTTAGCCCCTTAACTTCTAAGTATGAACAAGTAACAAAAATTGTTCATAACTTTGTTGATAAGTATTTTAATTTTGTTGATAACCTATTGCTTTATTCCGTATCTTTGCCCCAGCAACTAAGAAAAAATCACTTCCCCTTTTTTAGGGACTTACAAAAAGCAATATTATACAATGTACTATATATGAGAGGTTTAGATAAACCTCTCAGCACCCTTTTTTACTTGAACGAAATAATAATAAATAAAAAATTATGAGTAAATTTACCAAACTTACTGCTGAGCAGTTACAGACAAAATGTAAATTTATCGAGAACTACTTGAGTTCTCATAACGCCGCTACGGGGTCTCTCTTTGATGCCAATGCCAATGTAGCCCATAAGAACATCGCTACAATGGAAGCCGAGCTGAACAAGGATATCAATATCCAAGTAAACCGATCGCTGGTATCGCGCAAAATTGAGCAACTCTTTGGTAAAGAATTAGCAGATGAGTATATTCGTCAGATTGAAGAACACGAAATCTATGTGCACGATGAAACGAGTCTTAAACCCTATTGTGTGAGCGTATCGATGTATCCTTTGCTCTTGGACGGGCTCGTAAAACTCGGCGGTGAAAGCAAAGCCCCACAACATTTGGCAAGCTATTGCGGGTCGTTCGTAAACTTCCTCTTCTCAGTATCTTCACAGTTTGCAGGAGCAGTAGCCACAGTAGAGTTCCTAATGTACTTCGACCATTTTGCGCGCAAAGATTATGGCGACGATTACCTCAACACCCATCGTGAAGTGATAGAAAACGAATTGCAACACGTGGTATATGCTATCAATCAGCCAGCAGCAGCACGTGGTTATCAGTCGGTTTTCTGGAATATATCATTGTATGACCGTCCGTATTTCGACTCGATGTTCGGGACTTTCGTCTACCCCGATGGTAGCAAACCTTCTTATGAGTCTTTAGACAAACTTCAACAGTTCTTTATGCATTGGTTCAATATCGAGCGCACCAAAGCGATCCTCACCTTCCCTGTAGTAACCGCAGCAATGCTCACTAAGGACAAACACGTGTACGACGAGCATTTTGCGCGCTTCTGTGCCAAAGAACTCAGCGAAGGGAATGCCTTCTTTGTATATCAATCGGATAATGCCGACTCCTTGGCAAGTTGCTGCCGTTTGCGCAATGAAATTTCCGATAATACCTTTAGCTATTCACTCGGGGCAGGAGGAGTTTCTACCGGTAGTATCAATGTGATTACTATCAATATGAATCGCCTCTACCAAAAGCATTTATCGCTGGAGCGCACTTTGGATAATATCCACAAATACCAAGTGGCTTACCGCGCTATTGTGCAAGAGTACAAAGATGCGGGTATGTTACCAGTGTACGATGCAGGCTTTATCTCGCTTGATAAACAGTTCCTCACTATTGGAATTAACGGAATGGTGGAAGCTGCTGAGTATTTAGGCATTCGCATTTCCGACAATCCCGATTATAAGGCGTTCATCAACAAAAACCTCAAACTAATTTACGACAAGAACAAGGAAGCTAAAGCTAAATACGGCTTTATGTTCAATACCGAATTTGTGCCTGCTGAGAACCTTGGGGTGAAGAATGCTGCTTGGGACAAAGCCGATGGCTTGCAAGTGCCACGTGATTGCTACAATTCATATTTTTATATTGTGGAAGACGACTCTCAAAACCTTATCGATAAGTTCTATTTGCACGGCAATGAGTATATACAGTACTTAGACGGCGGTTCGGCTTACCACTGCAACCTCGAAGAATACCCCTCTGCCGAAGGTTTCTACAAACTACTGAATGTAGCGGCTAAAACGGGGTGTAACTACTTCTGCTTCAATATATGCGTAACCGTTTGCAACGATTGTGGCTATATCGATAAACACACGCACGACCACTGCACCCATTGTGGTTCTGAAAATATCGACCACGCTACTCGTGTGATAGGCTACCTCAAACGCATTACTAATTTCTCTAAAGACCGACAAAAAGAAGCTAAAATACGTTACTATGGGCACGCTACGGTATAGCAGTTACGATATAGTCCTCCAAGAAGTACCCAACGAGATTTCCCTGTGTTTTACCATCACAGGGTGTCCGTTGGCGTGTGAGGGTTGCCATTCCGAATATATTTGGGACGGCAGTAAAGGCTGTGCGCTCACCAATGAAGGTTTAGAACAACTGCTCAGCAAGTATGAAGATATGATAAGCTGTGTGCTGTTTATGGGAGGCGAGTGGCAGGTAGAGACCCTGCTCTCGCTTATCTTCCAAGTGAAGTGCAAACGGCTGAAAACAGCACTATACACAGGGCTCAACCTCAAGCAAGTACAGCGCAAATACCCTGAGCTGTTAGGGTGTTTAGACTACATCAAAACCGGCAAGTGGTTACCTAAACTTGGTGGACTCGACAGCCCCACCACCAATCAAGAGTTTTTGAACCTACAAACGGGAGAGGTGATGAATAAGCTGTTTCATAAAAAAGGTAAAAGGTAAGATTTTCTCAATGTCGGTTATCGCATTGTATAGGGAGGTCTGAGTAGTTATCACTGAGGAAGACAAGGGCTTCACATCCAAAGGATTCTCCATATAAACCAAAAATACAAGCAGGTTTCCCTTTAAGCAAGTGCCCTATATAGGTAGGAGGTATTATATCGCTTTTTTCAGCAGGAGTAATAGAGGTAGATTCACCTGATTTAAAGAATTGACGTTTGATAATCTTTTTAGTGTTGTTATCTATCACTACGAAAAAGCGTGCAACGGGGTCGTAATAACTATCATCTTCAGTAAAATCTTGTATATAACAAGTAGTTTGTTTGTAATGGTATTTGTACGCTTTTCCTAATCTGTATTTAGGATTTACAATTTTGTAGGTAGCAGGGAAAGCAGATGTTTTTATTTCCTTCCAAGTAACTACTTGCATTTGGTTCTCTACAAATGGATTTTCTTTGCCTACATAAGCGAATGCAAACCTATTTTCGGCTTCTTCCCTAGAGAGTTTATCTTTAGCATAATACACTTCAAACCCTATTTCATAATTGTAAGAGGAAATGTCTTTTTCATCGGCATAAACATTGAGATTAGCAGCGACTCTTAGAGTAGATAAAGGAAATTTTTTCAACCTATTCTTATCGATGTTATAGAGATAGAGTGTATCAGTTTCGGAGAATTTCATACGTTTGAAAAAGCGAGTTCTATAGTTGCCTGTTAAGGGAAAATACTTCATAAATTCCTTTCCTAATTTCTTTTGGTTCTTGATATAATGTGGGGGCACATCTAAGGTGTCGTTTTGGTATATATCAGAAAAAGAAACGTGGATCGCTTTTTCATTCTGAGCAAGTCCTGCGATATACAAATTGATACTATCGGCAACAGAAGCAGTGGGTATGTTTTCAAATTCAATGCTTGTAGTATTAATAGGAGTATCAGTGTTTTCTGGGTCTTGACTATATTGGATAATTTGAGGTTCTGGGCTATATTCTTTTATACTATCAGACACATAAATTTCGTCTGTAGTAGAGGTTGATTTATTTTTACAGCCATCGCAACTACTAACAGTAGCTAATAGTAAAAGAGAAAGGGGAATGTATTTCATATATTGGAGAGGTTGAAAATGCAAAAATAGTAAAAATTGCGTGATTTATGGTAAATCACGCATTTTTTGTTTTTTAATTAGTCATTTTCAATGAGATATAATTTGCTAATTGACGAATTATTCGTATCTTTGCGCATAATAATTTAAAATTCGGTTTTATGAAAAAAAGATTCAGTTTTTCAGTAATGCTATTTTCATTAGCATTCGCTACTTTCGTCTCTTGTAAAAAGAATGACGATAATCCGCAACAACCATCTTTACAAGTCCCTAAGATGGAAGTAACAGCCCCTAAAGGTGATTTTGTGAATGGTACTACTTCTAAAACTATTACAATCAGTAATACAGGAGCAACTGATGTTACTATTACATCAGTGGAACTCACAGGTGCCAATGCTGATGAGTTTACAACCACAGCTTCACCCACTACTATAGGAGTAGGTAAAAAATACGAATTTAATGTTACCCTTTCTCCTAAAACTAATGGAGAAAAGATAGCTAACTTAGTGATTAAAAGCAATGCAGGAACTATTACCATTCCGCTAAAAGGAACTGCAACCATAATACCTAAAGTAACTTTTGTTACTAACAAGGCTGAAGGTGATTCCTTTATGTTAAGCGTAGCAATTGCAGAGAATGATATTCCTGAGGTGTGGTTTGACCGGAATAACAATGGTGTAAAAGATGGAGGTGAGGCTTTGTTAGAAGTTCTATATCCCAGTGTAAAAGCAGGAAACCTTTTTGTAGGAATAGGTAGCTCTAATACAGTTTCTATTTATGGAAAATTTACAAAAATGGAATTTTCTGGAGAAAAAGGTATTATTAGTATTGATATTTCTCAAAATGAGCATATCAAAACCTTTGCTTGTGGAGGTTCTGATTTTAAAGGTGTTACTCTTAATACAAGTCTTACTAATATGTATTGCAATAAATCCAAACTCACTTCTTTAGATATTTCTAAACTTACCGAACTCAAAGGTTTATATCTAAATGAAAACAATTCTCTAACGAGTTTAGACCTTTCAAAAAACACTAAACTTACGTACGTGCAATTGAATGGTGCCAATTCCTTACAATGTGTAAAAGTAAGCGCTGAACAATTAACAAATCTTGTAGCAAACTGGTTTAAACAAGGAACCAGAGCAGAGTTTAAAACAGAATGTAACTAACAAAATCCAGCTTTGAGTACTGCTGGCTTTATAATTCTAAAGAGGTTGTCTAAACTTTAGACAACCTCTTTTTTAGTGATAGCTAACAAGTAATAGGTCAGGCAAATAATTGATAATTGATAATTAATTTGTACATTTGCAAAAAATATTGAAACTATGGAAGCAACCACAATTACATTCCAATCAGAAATACAAGCTGCAGACTTTCCATTTATCGAAAGAATTTTAAACAGTTTGAAAGCTACAACCAAAGTTATTAAAGAAGAAAAGGACGAAACTTTGATGACTAAGGAGGCTTTTTTTGCTAAAATAGATCGTGCAAGGGCTGGTGAAAAAATACAAATGAGTAGGGAAGAAATGAAAAAATTGATGTTTGACTAATGGAAGAAAAACAACCAACCTTTGAGATTATTTATTCAAAAGAATTTTTTAGTGATTTAAAAATCCATAAACAATCGGGGAATAAACAAATACTAAAAAAGATAGATGCTTTTTTAGATGAATTAGAAGAAACCCCTACAAAAGGAACTGGACAGACGGAACCTCTTAAAGGATATGGAGAAAGAAATGTATATTCCAAAAGAATCAATGGAAAACATCGCTTTATATATGAAGTTTTTGAGGAAGAAAAAAAAGTAGAAGTACTTTCTGCTTTCGGACATTACAATGATAAGTAATTAAAGAGTTAAAATTATGGACGGAAATACTCACACCCTCTCGGAGGTTATTAAGCTCATTGTAAAGCAAAATCACCTCAATTATGGTTTGCAAAAAGCCTCGTTGCCAACCCTTTGGAATGAACTGATGGGTACAACTATAGCGCGCTATACTACTTCGGTAGAGCTTAAAGGCAATACGCTATATGTGCGACTAACTTCGCCTGCACTTAGCAACGAATTGAGTTATGGCAAAACCAAAATTATTGAGAACCTCAACGAGCGCTTGGGAGAATCTCTAATTCAAAAAGTTATATTTCTAAACGGATGATACGACCCGCAACCCCCACCGATGCACCTGTTGTTGCCCCACTAATGTTTCAAGCAATGGAGGAAATCGTGTATAAAATGATAGGCAAAGACCACAAAGAAGAAGCTATTGCCTTGCTAAAAAACCTCTTTGAACAAGAAGGCAATCAGTATTCCTATAAAAATGCTTGGGTATATGAAGAAGAGGGCGCAGTAATAGGGTCGGTGATTGCTTATGATGGAGCGCATTTGCACCACTTGCGCGCCCCTGTGCTGGCACTTATTCGCAGTAGCTACGGTATAGATATTGTGCTGGAAGATGAAACCGCTGAAGGCGAACTGTATATAGATACCCTCAGCGTACTGCCCGCTGCCCAAGGCAAAGGCATAGGCTCTAAACTTATCACGCATCTCAAAAAGGTGGCTACTCAACCCATAGGCTTACTCGTGGATGTACAAAACCCAAAAGCCGAAAGACTTTACACCCGCTTAGGGTTTGAATATGTAAATCATCAAGAGCTTGCAGGTGGAGTATATAAACACCTTGTGTTCAGGGGATAGAAGATAGGGAATAGGTATCAAATAAATTATTAATGAGATGAAAACATTAATCAAAAACGCCATTATTATAAACGAAAATACCCTCTTTCAAGGCGACCTCTTGATTGAGGGAGAGCGCATTGCACAAATAGACTCTCACATTACTCCTAAAGGGAATTACGAGGTGATAGAAGCCGAAGGCAAGTATCTCATCCCTGGAGTGATTGACGACCAAGTGCACTTCCGCGAACCTGGACTTACTCATAAAGCTACTATCGCTACCGAAAGCCGTGCGGCAGTAGCCGGCGGTGTAACTACCTTTTTTGAGCAACCTAACACCGTACCTCAAACCGTAACGATTCCGCTTTTGGAAGAGAAATTTGCGATTGCCAAACAATCATCGTTTGCTAACTATTCTTTCTTCTTGGGAGGTACGAACGACAACCTCGAAGAACTGAAACGCTTAGATAAGAACGCTTGTGCAGGGGTGAAACTCTTCTTAGGCTCATCTACGGGGAATATGCTCGTAGACAACGAGAAAACTATAGAAGCTATTTTCAACAATGTAGATTTAGTAATTGCCGCGCATTGTGAAGATGAAGCAACTATTCGCAAGAATTTAGCTCACTATCAAGCCTTGTATGGTGAAGATATCCCTATTGCTATGCACCCTCATATTCGCAGTGCTGAGGCTTGCTATCTATCCTCTTCACGCGCCATTGCTTTGGCTGAAAAAACAGGTGCGCGTCTGCATGTGTTCCACCTTTCAACAGCTAAGGAAACCGACCTCTTCCGCAATGATATGCCACTAAAAGATAAGAAAATCACCGCTGAGGTGTGTGTGCATCACTTGTGGTTTAGTGAGGAAGATTATACTACTCGTGGGGCTTTCATCAAATGGAATCCTGCAGTAAAAACTGCTGATGACCGCACTGCGCTGTGGCAAGCTCTCTTAGACGACCGTTTGGATGTGATTGCTACCGATCACGCACCTCACACCCTCGAAGAAAAACAGCGAAAGGGCTATGTAAATATCCCTTCAGGAGCACCTTTGGTACAGCATTCACTTGTGGCAATGCTCGAGAAAGCTCATAAAGGTAGTATTTCTATCAAAAAAATAGTAGAGAAAATGTGTCATAATCCCGCTATTCTTTTTCAGGTAAAAGACCGCGGTTTCTTGCGTGAAGGTTATTACGCCGACCTTGTGCTGGTGGATATGGATACCCAATGGACAGTACAGAAAAACAATCTGCTCTACAAATGTGGCTGGAGTCCGCTGGAAGGACAACAATTCCACTCGGCTGTGGTGAGCACTTTTGTGAATGGCAAACAGGTGTATCACAATGGTAAACTTATTGTAGAGCCTCAGGGGCAACGCATCACTTTCAACAGATAAGACTATGAAGAAAATTATTTATATATTGGTTTTGCTACTCGCCGTAGCAGCTTGCAAAAAGAATATCGTTCCTAAACCCGATAAGTTTTTGGACGAAAAGCAAATGGAAAATCTGCTCTACGATTTGGCTGTGTTAGAATCGATGAAAGTTTCACAAGCCCAAAAATTAGACTCGTTGCAGTTCAACTCACAACAGTTTATCTACAAAAAATACCAAATCGATAGTATTTCACTAGCGCAGAATATGGTGTACTATGCTTCTTTTCCTAGAGAATACGATACCATTGTAAAGAAAGTAGAAAAGAGAATCAAACTCCAACGCGATAGTATCGACAAAGTAATAAACACCCCTAAAGACGTTAAAAAAGAAGAACAACTCAAAGAAGAACTCATTAAAGAACCTACTCAGTAATTTTGGACGCACTGCTCATACATCGCACTTATCTCACTTGGATATTTCCTGCCTTCCTACTTATTTTCGGGTTGGTAGCTTTCCTGCGCGTGTTCTATCCTAAGCATTTTAAGGACTATCAGCGACTATTGCTCAACAATAAGTACATTATTATCTATGGCAAGAAGGAACGCAAACTCCACCTCTTCACGGTAGTGCTCTACCTCACACAATGTTTGTGCTTAGCACTTTTTGTATATGTAAGCCTCAAACACTATGGGATAACAAAACTTTATACTGAGAGGTTTATGTTTTTAGAAATAGTACTTTTCGTATTTCTATTTCTTGTTGCAAAACTTCTCCTTCAGCGATGGATTAGCAGTCTTTTCGACCTCTCCGATTTTAGCAGAGATTATATTTTTAACAGAATAGCTTACTCCTCATATGCTGCAATTGTGATGGTAATTGTCCTTTTTTTAGGTGTTTATCTACCTTTTACAAGCGAAAAACACTTGTTTTTACTTCTTTTAGTACTATTACTAATATTACTGAGCATCAATATGTTAAGTTGGATTAAAATCATAAAATCTAATCAAAAAGAAATAAAACCTTACTTATTCTATTTTATTTTGTATCTTTGCGCCCTTGAAATCGCACCCTATATCTTTATTATTTACGGAATAGGATATTTTTAGGAAGTGTAAAGAAAGAACATTTATGAAGGTAAAATCGATATTAGTTTCGCAACCAGAACCAAAGGCTGAAAACTCTCCGTATACACAAATCATTCAAAACCACAACGTGAAAGTAGATTTTGTGCCTTTCATCAAAGTAGAAGGGATGACCGCTAAGGACATCAGAATGCAGAAGATTGACCTTACCAATTTTACAGCCGTTATTCTTACCAGTCGCAAATCTGTAGACCATTATTTTCGTATTGCTGAAGAAATGCGTTTTAAAGTACCTATCACTATGAAGTACTTTTGCCAATCGGAAGCTATTGCTTACTACTTGCAGAAATATATCACTTATCGCAAGCGCAAAATATATGTAGGTAAAAAAGAGTTCGCCGACCTCTTGCCTATCCTCAAGAAGTACAAAGACGAAAAATTTCTCTTTCCAGGTTCTGATGCACCTAAACCTGAAGCTACAGCTGCTTTAGATGAGATTAAAATAAAATGGGAACGCGTGGTATTCTACCGCACCGTATATTGCGATATTTCGGCTATCAAAGAAAACAAGTATGACATACTCACTTTCTTTTCGCCTGCGGGTATAGAAGCCCTTTTCAAAAGTTTCCCAGATTTCTCACAAAAGAAAACTAAAATAGCTGTTTATGGCGATGCAACCCTTAAAGCTGCTGAAGAAGCAGGACTCATCATCGATATCAAAGCGCCTTCACCCGAAAGCCCCTCGATGACCGTTGCCCTCGACCATTATTTAGGCAAACAAAATAGTAAAAAATAAAAAAAGACTGCTTTTTAGCAGTCTTTTTTATTATATTCTTTTTTTTCATTTAAAATGCGTGGAAAGCACCAGGATTGCCAGTAGTAGAGAGGATTTGCTCTACGGTTTCGGTAGCTGGGTTGAAAGCGAAGAGTCCGCGTTTATCACTTCCAAAAGCACCAAATAGCACTCTATCTTTCAGTTTGGTGATAAGGATACTATGTCCATCGGTAAGAGGAACGCCTCTTATTTGGCTGATAGACTTGATATTGAAATCTATGAGCACAGCCATTGCATTTTTAGCAGTGTAGGGGTTTGAACCGTTGAGTTCTACTATACCCACATAAGCTACTGCTTTTCCATTGCCTATATACAAACAGTTATACACGCTGGCAGGCTTGTAGGTAGTGCCTGCAATGGTGGTAGTGGAGATGTCCCACGATTTGCTGCTATCAAACTCGGTACTGCCTTTGGGAATGCAGAGGAAACCACATTTGGTATTGTCCTTAGAATATCCAAAATAGCCTGCAGTAGCCATATAAATATCACCTGCTTCATTAGTGAAGAGCATTCCTTTACATTGCGCCATAGGGCGGGTAGGGAAGGTGAGTTTGGTAGTAGTCTCGGATACTACTTTTTCCACTACATCAGTTTGAGGGTTGATGATAGCCACATCACATTGCTGATAATCGGGATAAGGTTGCCAACCTTCTCCTTGGTTCACTTGGGTAAGACATAGATAATATTTGCCATCGCGAAGAATACCCATAGCTGGTTCAGGACTAGTATCATTGTGAGCGTATTGGCTGAGATTGATTTCACCTGTTTTTTGCATCGTTTGTGGGTTGATAATCCACACTACACCTTGTGTATAGAAAGGTACGTATGCTTTAGTATCACTTATTTTTTCGAGGTGACCCACCATTGAGCCTGCAAGGACATCAAGAGTAGCTCCTTTGGTGAGTTTTTGGGTAGCAGGGTCATACGTCCAACGGGTAATACCAGCTGTACCTTTCATAGTATCGAAGATATAAACATTATTACCTTCTACTTGTACCGAAGAGCTAAACTCTATTTGTTCGGCTTTAGAGTTATCAACAGCGATACCTCCTGCCATTTTATGAATGATTTGAAGATAGGAACTACCACTCATTCCATCAGGATTTTTCACCGAGGTTTCTAATAAGAAATTACCGTTGTACTCTACCGTGCTGGGAGGCACAGGAGCTGGTTTGGTGTTGTCATCTTTTTTGCAAGATACACTAAGCAGTGCAAGACTGCAGAAGGATAAGATTACTTTTTTCATTGTAGTTTATTTTTTTGATTAATTTTCGATTTTTGCAACGCACTAAATTGCCCGTGCGGCTCGCACCAAATTGCCTGTGCGGCTCGCACTAAAATGCGTAGAAAAAGTCTGCACCCCCTTCTGTGTTTAGCACTTGCTTGCTGATACCGGTAGCAGGGTTGTAGCTAAATAAACCTCTTTTTTCTTTACCCGATACCCCAAAAATTACTTCGTTGTTGTTTCTACCAATAAACACGCTGTGGCTATCAGTATAAGGGATACCATCAATCTTCTTAATAGTTTTAGCGTTGAGGTCTATCAACACAGCAATACCATTTTTATCGATAAAAGGATTATCAATATTAAGTTCGGCAGCAGCTACAAAAGCAGCTATTTTGCCATTCCCTAAATATTCAGCACTGTATATGGTAGAGGGTTTATAGGTAGTACCCTCAATAGTAGTGTTGGATATATCCCAACTCTTACTGCTATCAAACTCAGTAGCCGATACGGTAGTACTTTGAGGTATGCACACAAACCCTGAATGGGTATTTGCGGGATTGAACCCGAAATAGCCAGCACACATTATATATATATCTTTGTTTTCGGTGGTGAAAATACAAGTTTTATATGAGGGTTGAGAAGGCATAGCCAAGTGAGTAGTGGTTTCTGATATAACCTTTTCTACCTTATCAGTTTGTACATTGATGATGAGTACATCACTTTGGAGATGGTCGGCATAAGGAGCATAATCAGGTCCTAATTGCAATAGGGGTAGGTAGAAATACCCATCGCGTATTATTCCGTAGCCTGCATCCGGACTGCTGTCGCTGTGGGCGTACCTTTGAATGTCTATTTCACCTGTTTTCTGCATTGTTTGTGGATTGATAATCAACACCTTTGGTGTGTTGTATAAAGGCAAATAAGCTTTGGTATCGCTCACCTTTATCAAGTTGCAGGGCATAGAATGTGCAGGGGTATCAAATTTTTTACTTTCGGTAAGTTTTTGGGTAGTAGGGTTGTAAATAAATTTTCTCACGCCATAACTACCATCAACAGCATCTAATGAATATACCTCATTGCCATATATCATTACACTCGACATATAGGGCACTTGTATAGCTTGTTTGTTGTTTAAGGCAGTAGTGGCATTGAGATCATTAGTAAGTTGTAGATAAGAACTACCACTTCTACCATCAGGGTTTTTAAAGGTAGTTTTCACTAAATATTTTCCACCGCCTTCATTAGAAGGAGTAGGGGTGTCGTCTTTCTTGCAAGACACACTAAGCAGTGCAAGACTGCAGAAGGTTAAGATTACTTTTTTCATTTTAGTTTATATTTATTGATTAATAATTATCTGTCATTATTTAATACTCCTCGTCAAATCTCGTGACACGAAGAAATATTTAGGATTTTATAAAATTAAAATATCATTCTAATTTTCACTCCTCCATTGATACCAGGGAGCGGACGGTTAAATTCTGATAAAGTTTTTTCGTTCGTTACATTGCGCAATTTGCCCGATATAAAGAGTTTGTTATTCAAAAAACTATGTTCAAAACCTATATCTATAGTGGTGCTTCGTGGGATGCGGCGTTTTTGCAATTGGGTCAGTTCAAAATCATAGAAATATTCTTCTACAAAAGCTACATCGGCAAAGAGGCGGGTGTTCTGACCGCTACCGCCAAAAAGATTTTCGCGGTGAAATTCTATTCCGGCGTTTGCCATTAGGTAGGGGATATTAGGCATACGCTTGTATTTGGTAGGGTTAGGCACAGTGCTGGCAGGCTCGTAGTCACGGGTATCACGTAAGTCTTGGTAAGTAGTATTCACGTAGGCATAGAGCGAGGGGAGCACATCGGCTTTGGCTTCAAACTCTACCCCAAGGGTGCGCATCTCTCCAAAATTCTGATATTGAGCGCCTATAAGTCCGGCGGTGTAGCGTATCATATCCTGCAAGTACATATAGAAGAAGTTCATCTCTATCTGTGCATTGGTGGGGTGTTTGCCCGTAAGGTCGAACAATAAACCGAGGTTTGCGCTGGCATTGCGTTCAGGCAATAGGTCGGCACTAGGTACTACACTGATACCATCGCCCAAGAGTTCATTTTCCGAAGGGATACGCACTTCATAACCAGCGGATAGTTTTCCCATTAGTGAAGGCAAAAAGCGGTAGCGCAAAGCGTTGTTCACCCCCCAATTGTTCTTTTGTAAATCTACATCGTACTTGCCGGGTACAAATAATGGTGCCATTTGGGTGTGCATAGTGTATTGGTAGTAACGCAGGGTGAGTGAGTTGAGAAACACATCGTTAAGCGACCGCAAGTCGTAAGTAAGTCCGCTTACCCAGCTGTGCATACGCGAATCGAAATTCACTTGCTTGCCTAAACTGAGGGTTTTCAGCTCGTCCTTGGGCGTTCCATTGGCTATAGAAAATACACTGTTGAAGTTGAACGAATGACGCTCATTGATGATGTATTCTAAGTTGGTTTTATTGATAAAGGAAAGTTTTTGGTCATCGGAATCTGAAGGGAAGTTGTAGCCCACCTCACCTCCGTAACGCGATGGGGTAGGGTAGGAGCTGCCGTCCCATTCATAGCGACGAGTGGCTTTATCGATGAAGTTCATTTTGGTGAGTACCACCCCGCTGAACATATCAAAATTGAGCCCTTCGGTTAGGAAATTGTCTTTGGTGAGTTTGTTTGCCAAACCCGCCATTAGGCTCTCGCTATGTGCTTCGCGAATGTCGTACTCTATACCTTGAATTTCTTTGTAGGTCTTTACCACTACGGGTTCAAACTCTACCTCGTCAAACCACCATTTTTTAGCTTTAAAGCTCCCCCCAACGATGTATTTGCGGTATTTATCGTGGTTGCGGGTGATGCGTAACCCCTCGCGATAGGGCGAATCGAAAGTATAGTTATTATCGGAAGTAGTATAGCCCCCACCGATACCAAAAACTAGTCCGCGCGCTTTCAAGTTGCGTTTGAAAACCCCTTGCGCCTTGTGAGTGTTGAAACTCTCGTAACCATAGCTGAGGTCGGCATACTTATCAGGATATTCGCGAATGACGATATTGATAGCCCCACCCAAAGACGACCCTCCAAAGCGAGCAGGTACCACGCCTTTGTAAATCTCGATGCGGTCTATCATATCCACAGGAATATCGTTGATATCCAAATAGTCGGTTTGTTCAGTCATTGGCAATTCGTCTATGAAGAAGCCAATGCGCTTGCCTTCCAAGCCTCGTACTGAAATGCGCGAACTGCTCCCCACACCTCCAGAGGTGCGCAAGGTTACCCCCACGGTTTTGGCGAGAATGTCCTGCACATTGCTCACCGTGCCCCGCATATTGCTCATATCAATCACTGTTACAGGCATACTCTCTTCTTTCTTTTGGTGAGCGATACTCTTGCCCGAAACAGTTACTCCACTTATTTCCTCAGCTTGCTCTTTAAGGCTGATATCCAAACGCTCTTGTCCTTTTAGATAGATTTTCTTACTAAAAGTTTGATAGCCGAGATAGCTACCTATAATAGTGTAATTGCCTTCGGGGATACCTTTTAGATAATAGTTGCCTTGTGCATCGGCATTAGCGCCTTTTTTCAATTCTTTGAGGTAGATATCGGCGCCTATAAGTGGTTTTTGAGTAGCTTTATCGGTAATTTTACCTGAAAGTTCAGCAGTATTTTGAGCCCATAAAGAAGAAGTAGTGAGCAGTAATAAAAGAAAAGTTTTGTATAACATAAATATTGGTTTTTATCCATTAAATCATTAACTATCAGTATCTAACCTTTATCCCCTGACACCTGATACCTGACACCTAACCCCTAAAAATTTGGTAGTTTGCGATATATTATTTACTTTTGTTCTAAACAACGGATTTCAAGAGGCAAAAGTACACTAAAATAAAAGTACTATTGTTTAATATCCTTAGCAAAGTTTTATATCTGAATAGCTATGATGAATGAAGTAACATTACCTTTGGTGACCAGTGAAGAAGAAGTACAAAGCTACTATGAGGGAGTGAGTGAACACGTGGGATTGTTTCGGTTAGAACAACAGTTTTTAGGCGAGCATACTTACTACTGTTGGCAAGCACAAATGAAAGAAGATGTAGTTTTTGAAGGACGTATGGATATCCCCTCAGTGCGCCTTTATTTTGTAACGCAAACACATAAAGGTATACAAATAGAGATTGACAAACGTATTGCTACTGCCAAAGCAGGAACTCATAATATATTTTTCGGGAGTGAAGAGTGTTTAGGGAAAGATTTTTTTCACAAAGATGATACTATAGAGGTGATTTCCTTAGCTGTGAGTGCCGAAAAGTTTGCACAAATAGCCGCTACCTATCCCGAAACCTTTATGTCGTGGTATGAGCGTTATCAACACAGTGGCAATTTTATGCTCTCCCCCGAACATTCTTTGCCTACTACCTTTCCTATGCAAACGGCACTTTGTCAGTTGCAGCAAGCGACACTCTTGGGCAAGGCTGCCCGACCTTATGCTGATCTTAAAATACAAGAACTCCTTATTTTACAATTGCAACAATACGAACAACAACAGTCACAGCCTCACCAATATTGTAAAACCCCAACCGATGTACAGAAGATGTACGAAGTGCGCGATATGCTTACAGCCCAGTTAGATACTACGCCTTCCATAACTGAATTAGCGCGTGCTGTGGGTACTAATGAAAAGAAATTGTGTTACGGTTTCAAAGAAGTATTTGGCACTACAGTTTTCGGTTACTTATACGATTATAAAATGGAGTTAGCACAGCAGCTACTTCTCCACACCGATAAGAACATCAGTGAGATAGCATTTGCTTGTGGCTATGAGTATGTATCGCATTTCTCTACTGCCTTTAAGAAGAAATTTGGCAGAAGCCCGAAGCAAGTGTCAGGGGACAGAGGATAGTTATAAACTTTGTGAAAGTCCCAAAACTTTGATAAAGTAGATTACTCTGATAATCAATTACATTGTAGGGGCGTTTTGCAAACGCCCTTTACAAAAAAAGCTGCCTAACATTAGACAGCCTATTTATACTACAACTTCAAAAGTTCCTCTATGTATTCTCTACTGTTAGAAAGTCGGGGGACTTTGTTTTGCCCACCGAGTTTGTCTTTATGCTTGAGCCAATCGTGGAAAAGCCCCGTACGTGCGCTGTGTACTTTAGGCTTGTTGAGGGTCATATTGTTGTAACGCTTGGCTTCGTAATCGGAGTTGAGTTTCTGGAGTTCGAGGTCTAATATCTCGGTGAATTGCTCTAAACTCTCTGGAGCTGATTCAAATTCTATCACCCACTCGTGTCCGCCTTTTAGCTTGTCCTGCATAAAGATAGGCGCTACAGTGTAATCTATCAAATTACTATTGGTTTGTTCGCAGGCTTTTTCTAAAGCGCGCTCAGCATTCTCTATAATGAGCTCTTCGCCAAAAACATTGATAAAGTGTTTGGTGCGCCCCGTAATCTTGATGCGATAAGGTGCTACTGAGGTAAATCGCACAGTATCACCTATAATATACCGCCACAAGCCTGCATTGGTGCTAATCACCATTGCGTAGTTTTTGCCTATCTCCACTTCACTCAGCGGAATGGCTTTTTGTTGGGCAGTGCCAAAGGTCTCCATTGGGATGAACTCATAGAAAATACCATAGTCCAGCATTAGCAACATTTCGTCCGAATTATTGCGGTCTTGAATAGCAAAAAAACCTTCGGAAGCATTGTATATTTCGTAATAGCGGAAAGTATCCGAGGGGATAATATTTTTATATTGTTCGCGATAAGGAATGAAACTCACTCCACCGTGGAAATACACTTCTAAGTTTTCCCACAATTCTAATAGGTTTTGTTTTTTGGTATCTTCTAAAATGCGGTTCAGCAATATGAGCATCCACGAGGGGACACCTGCAATGCTGGTAACATTTTCTGTTTTTACTTCTTTTACAATTGCCTGTAGTTTGCTCTCCCATTCACTCATCAGTGATACTTTGTTGCTGGGAGTACAACTCCATTCTGCCCAAAAAGGCAAGTTTTCAATTAAAATCGCCGATAAATCACCAAAATAGGTGCCGTTTTGCTCGTATAATTGCTTGCTACCCCCAAGTCGCAAACTCTTTCCTTTGAAAAGGTTTGAGTCCTCGTTGTTGTTCAGGTATAAGCAAAGCATATCTTTCCCTGATTTGTAATGACACAATTGCAGAGCCTCCTCACTCACGGGTATAAATTTGCTTTTGGCATTGGTAGTCCCGCTGCTCTTAGCAAACCACTTGATGGGTGTATGCCAAAATACATTGCGTTCACCGCGCCGAGCTCTTTCAACATAAGGCTCAAAGTCCTCGTAGGTAGTGAGAGGCGTTTCACGCACAAATTGCTGGTAGTTTTTCACTTCGGCGAAGTTGTATTGCTTGCCGAGTTCAGTATCTTTGGCATTGCTGATTAGTTCTAAAAGCACGCGTTCTTGTACCCTATGAGGGTCGAGTACAAACTCTTGTATCTGGTCGATACGGCGTTTTAAAAACCACGAAGTGATAGAATTAAATAAAGCTAAAGGCATTTTATTTCAGGTTTCAGGGAATAGATTTCAGGTTTCAGGGTATAGGGGTCAGGTGTCAAGGTAGGATTCTGATACCTGACACCTGACCCCTAACACCTGATAACTTATAAAGAATTTTCTTTAGTGAATTTTACGATTTCGGAAATACGTCCAAAAGCAACGCCCACTACTGTATCGGCAGCACCGTAGTACACTGCTACTTTGTCTTCTTCGATAGAATGCAAGGCAGCGCAAGGGAATACCACATTAGGCACATCGCCGGTAGTTTCGTAGAGGGTGGCAGGCGCCAAGAGGTAAGGCTGTGTACGAGCGATTACCTTGCTTGGATTGTTGAGGTCTAACAATGCAGCCCCCATAGAGTAGCGGAAACCGTTGCAAGTATTGATTACCCCGTGATAGAACAATAGCCATCCGTCTTTTGTTTTGATAGGCACAGCTCCTGCTCCTATTTTGGTACATTGCCAAGCGCTATCTATAAAAGGCGTTACTTTCATCACGCAGCGGTGTTCACCCCAGTATTTCATATCGGGGCTATAGCTGATGAAAATATCACCGAAAGGAGTATGTCCGTTATCACTTGGGCGGCTAAGCATTGCGTATTTACCGTTGATTTTCTCAGGGAAGAGCACTCCGTTGCGGTTGAAAGGCAAAAAGGCATTCTCGCATTGGAAAAACTCTTTGAAATCAAAAGTATAGGCAATCCCGATAGTAGGACCACAATAGCCATTACACCAAGTTACCCAATAGCGGTCTTCGATAAAAGTAACGCGAGGGTCGTACTTATACTCAGAGTGTAAGAAATCAGTATTACCACCTTTCATCACGATAGGTTCGTGGTTGATTTCCCAGTGAATAGCATCTTTACTGAAGCCAGCGAAGATATTCATTTGTACTGCTTTGTTATCGCAGCGGAAAACCCCTGCATAACCATCTTTAAAAGGCACTACGGCACTATTAAAAATACTGTTAGAGGTAGGGATATCATACCTACCGATGATAGGGTTTTCAGAATAACGCCACATTACATCGGTACAACCCGCAGGGCGTTCTTGCCAAGGAATTTTTTGACTCATTATTTTTGTTTTAGTTATTAGTTATTGTTTAGCTTATTGGTAGTTAGCATATATTTTTTTAAAAAAGTTTATCTATTTTTTAGAATTAAATTCTACTAACTTTTTCCAATCAATGTCTCCATTCTTTTTGCAGAAGTTATTAGAAAACTCACGAGTAAATTTGTTTATCATTTGTGTATATGACAACATAAACTCTTCATTTTTTTCTTTTGCTTGATGTCCTAAAGGTTCAATTAGTTCAGTATATAGATCTTTGTTCCCTGAAATAAACTCCCAAAACTCTTGTCCACAATATTTAAAGTAATCCCCTTTATCAGGATTATTTTCCTTACCATAGCAACAGCCATTTATAGCAACAACATTTATTTGTGAATTACTTGTGCGAAGAGTTTTCTTTGCCGTTTTAAAATCAGAAATCATCTTCTTAATCTGAGAACTATTTCCCCAATTATTTCCTGACTTTATAGTAACAATATAACGGATATTTTCTTTATCGAACTCTAAATCTATTCCTGTTATGCCCGATTTATATCCTCCGTATACTTCATTACTTATAAAAATTGCTAAACCTTCAAGCCAATTACCAAAGATAGTTTCTTCATTAGAAGAAATATGAGCATCTACAATACCTCTTATTATTTGTTCAGAAGTTTGCATATACTTAGCCTTAAATAGGTAAGGATTTTTTCTTTTCAAAACTTGTGAAAGTTTTAATTTATCAAGACTTTGAATTCTCTTCTGATGAAAATACCCAATATTTTCCTCTACATATTGAACTACTTTTTGAATGTCTAATGCTTTCATAATTATCCAAATCTTAACATTGCTTGGTAGGGTTCTTCTAATTGGTTTTTTATCATTTGGTAGTAATCTTCCATTATTTCAATACCAATAGCACTTCGCCCCATACGTTCTGCTACGAATAGAGTAGTACCTGAACCTGCAAAGGGGTCGAGCACCATATCACCTTCTTTTGTAAAGAGTTTAATAAACCATTCAGGTAGTTCCTCAGGGAATGCAGCACTATGTTTTTTATTATTGCACTCAGTAGCTAAATGTAAAACATTTGTAGGGTATGCCTTTTCACGGTCTATCCAATTAGATATATTCTTTCCAAAACCACTACCTACTTTAGAGTTATCTCTCCGTTTATCAGTATCTGATAGGTTCTTTAGTCTACTTTTAGCCCAATCACCCATTGGAACCATCACCTCTTCCTGATACATTGCAAATTTCTTACTTTTATTGAATTGTAATAAGCGTTCCCACGCATCACGAAAACGGTTAGGCCATTTGCCTGGGTAAGAGTTTTTTTTGTGCCATATAAACTCTTCTGTCCATAGCCAACCTTGTTTACGCATTGCTAAGATAAGTTCCATTACGTATGTACTACGCTCTCCTTCTACTACTTTTTCTTTGATATTCAACACAAAAGTACCAGAAGGCTTCAGTACTCTTAAAAGCTGTTCAGAAATAGGTAAAAACCACTCTACATATTTATCAGGAGAAATCCCCCCATAAGTACTCTTGCGCTGGTCAGCATATGGGGGAGAGGTAACAATTAGGTCAATAGAGTTATCAGGAAGTGTTTTAAGCACTTCTGCACTATCTCCTTGTAATATGTTAGTTATCAGTTCTTTCATTTTATTTCATCAAAAATAGCACTATAAACAGCATCAATATCTGTAAGCAATCCCCATTCTAACCCCTTTTTAGCAGTGAGTAATTCATCATCGCTGAGTGTTCTGCCTAATCGCTCTAAAGCAACAGATTGTATATCTTCTACAGCAATCGTAAAAAGAGGTTTAGCCTTTTCTTCTATGACAGAACTCTCTACCTCAAACTTTTCAAAAAGAGATTCAAAAATAGGTAAGTCTTCCTCATCAATAGCTATTTGTAGTACCGTTTTTGCCATTATGTTACACTGTTTTCTTTATCAATTCTGTGATAAACGCTATTTGCTCGTCGTCAAGCTCGGTGTGCATAGGCAGAGAGATGACTTCTTGTACTAATTTATTGGTAACACCAAAATCAGCTTCGTTATAAGAGCTGCGGGTATAGGCTTTTTGGGCGTGCAATGGTATAGGGTAGTAAATACCAAAAGGCACTCCATTTTCACCCAATACTTTGGCGAGTTCATCGCGTTTGCCATTGGTGATGCGGAGGGTATATTGGTGGAATACGTGGTCATAACCCTCTGCGATTACAGGGGTAATGATATGAGGATTGCCTTTCAGCGCTTCTGTATATTTGCGAGCGGCTTCACGTCGGCGGGCGTTATAATCGTTTAAGTGAGGAAGTTTGGCGCGCAACACAGCCGCTTGTAAAGAGTCGAGGCGTGAGTTTACCCCTACCACATCGTGGTGGTAACGCACATACATACCGTGATTTACGATACCGCGAAGAGTGTAAGCAAGGTCGTCGTCGTTAGTGAAGATAGCCCCTCCGTCGCCGTAGCAACCGAGGTTCTTAGAAGGGAAGAAAGAAGTTGCCCCTACGTGACCGATAGTTCCTACTTTTTGTTTGTGTCCATTGGCAAAAGTATAATCAGCACCAATGGCTTGCGCGTTGTCTTCAATCACGAAAAGGTTATGTTTTTTAGCCAAAGCCATTACAGCTTCCATATTGGCTGGCTGACCGAACAAATGCACGGGTACAATCGCTTTTGTGCGGGGAGTAATCGCTTTTTCAATAGCCTCGATATTGATGTTAAAAGTATCGTCATACACATCTACCAATACAGGGGTGAGTTTCAGCAAGGCAATCACTTCTACGGTTGCTGCGAAGGTAAAATCGGCAGTAATGACCTCATCGCCTTCTTTGAGTCCGAGCCCCATCATAGCGATTTGAAGGGCATCAGTACCATTGGCGCAAGGGATGACGTGTTTCACGCCCATATAATTTTCCAATTCCTTTTGAAAGGCTTGTACTTGAGGACCGTTGATAAAAGCGGTGGTGCTGAGTACTTCTTCAAAAGAAGCTTGTACTTCATTTTTAATTCTTTCATACTGACCTTGAAGGTCAACCATTTGTATTTTTCTCATATATGTTGTATGTTAGATTTCTGATGTTAGGGGTGTTGAGTATTGCAAAGATAGGGATTATTTTTAATAATCTTCGATGACTTTTTATTGTTCATTCTTTTAATATTATTTACTCTTCAAGGTCTGCTAAATCAAGAAACATCAATCGGGTACTATCCTCTTTGTCATTATCTGATAGGAATTCAAAACCCATTCTTTGATAGAAAGGAATAGCTTGTTTATAGGCATCAACAGTGATAAGTCTACACGCTTGATTGTCATTCAATATAAGGCAATTACTTATAATAGTATGAATCATTATTTTTCCTAATCCTTTTCCTTTACAAGATTTATCAACAGCCAAACGACCTATTTTTACAGAAGGAATATTTTTTAAGTGCCTTTTAGGATAAGGTATTAAATCTCTTAAAAACTTTTTTAACTGACTTTTTGAAGAAAACATTTCCTCTTTAAGTTGTAAGCTATCATTTAGTAAGCTATAATAACCTAAAGTTCGGGTATCATCTTCAATCACAAAAGTGGTAGCAAGTAATTCTTTTCGATAAGGAATAGCTTCTTCAAAAAGAAACTCATTCAAATCATCATCTTCACAATTAAAGGGTTTAATCACAAATCCTTTAGTAACTCTTAAAAAAGATAAATTCTCTAAATTCATTGTTCTATTTATTTTTCTTCTCTACTTTCCTTAAAAATAGCTCTTAATTTAGCAGCATCTTTCTCAATACTCTTACGTGTAATGCCTAAACGTTTAAAATTCTCTTTAAACCCTGCTAATTTCTTGTAGAACTCTATTACATCTTGCCCCTCAAGTATGGGCGTTGCTTTGATTTCTCTTGCCATAGTGCTTTAGATATTAAGTGTTCAGACGGCAAAGATACAAAGTAATTGCTAAATTAGCAAATTTTAGTTATTGATTGTTAGCCACTTCCGAATAGCCCAATATACTTTGGTTTTTATATAAAAAAATCAAAAACTTAAATTACTAATAAACAATACGTTAAAAAAAATCTCTAAAAATAATCACTTAAAAAAATTGGAAAATAAAATAATTGTTTCTACTTTTGTCCTTTCAAATAGAAAATATTAGTTATATACCTTATTTTAATAAAAATAAATGAGAACAATACAATTTAGAGAAGCCGTTTGCGAAGCAATGAGCGAAGAAATGCGTCGCGACGAATCTATTTATTTGATGGGTGAAGAGGTTGCCGAATACAACGGTGCTTACAAAGCCTCTAAAGGAATGCTCGATGAGTTTGGGCCTAAACGTATAATCGATACCCCTATCGCCGAAGGCGGTTTTGCTGGTATCTCAGTAGGTGCTGCTATGAATGGTAACCGCCCTATCGTTGAGTTTATGACCTTTAACTTTTCGTTGGTAGCTATCGACCAAATCATCAACAATGCTGCTAAAATGCGCCAGATGTCAGGTGGTCAATTCAATATTCCTATCGTATTCCGCGGTCCTACCGCTTCTGCTGGTCAGCTTGCTGCTACTCACTCTCAAGCCTTTGAGAACTGGTATGCTAACTGCCCTGGTTTGAAAGTAGTAGTACCTTCAACTCCTTACGATGCTAAAGGATTACTCAAATCAGCGATTCGCGATAACGACCCTGTAATCTTTATGGAGTCTGAGCAAATGTATGGTGATAAAGGTGAAGTGCCTGAAGAAGAATACACTATTCCTCTAGGTGTTGCCGATATCAAACGCGCTGGTAATGATGTAACTATCGTATCTTTCGGTAAAATCATCAAAGAAGCTCACAAAGCTGCCGATATTTTAGCTCAAGAAGGTATCGAATGTGAAATCATCGATTTGCGTACCGTGCGTCCGCTAGATTTTGATACTGTATTCGCATCTGTGAAAAAAACAAACCGCTTAGTAATTTTAGAAGAGGCTTGGCCTTTTAGCAGCGTTTCTTCAGAAATTACTTACCAAGTACAAGAACACCTCTTCGATTATCTCGATGCTCCTGTACAACGTATTACTACCACCGATACTCCTGCGCCATTCTCTTCAGAATTGCTTAAAGAGTTTTTGCCTAACGCCGAAGATGTAGTAAAAGCTGTAAAAAAAGTACTTTATAAATAAGAATTTGCTATCATTTTTATTTTTTAAAAGTTATATTTTATTTTTTAGTCTTCACGATTCCTTTTTTCGTGAAGACTTTTTTATCTCCCCTCCCGCGTTAAACTTTTGTTAAACTCTTACGATAGTAATGTTAAATTTACAACAATAAAAAATAAGAGTTTTTAACACATTTCTGTAACCAAAATATTAATATAGCATTAAAAATTAATATCAAAACTTGTTTTATTAACATTTTTATTATGTTAAACTATAAAATCAGACATTTGTCTCTCTAGATAGAGTTTGTCTATTTTGAAGTTTTTTACTACTTTTGTACAAAATAGAAGAGAGAAAACAAAAATGCCATTGATTAAAACATTTGATATTGATGTAAAGACCAAACTTTACTTATGGGATGTTGAGGAAAAACTTACTGATTTACAGCAAGCTGTAGTACTAACATCCCAACAACAAGAAACTCTTGAGGCCATTCGAAATGAAAAAGGTAAAAAAAACTTCTTGGCCACACGCCTATTACTCAAAAATATAGGCTATACACCTACAGCTCTGTTTTATGACCCTAATGGAAAACCTTTCCTTAGCGATGGAAAACAAATATCTATCAGTCATTCTTTCAACAAAGTAGCAGTAATTATCAGTGATAGAAAAGTAGGCGTAGATATAGAAAAAAAACGTGAAAAAATAGTAGCTATCGCACATAAGTTCACACAATGGAACTTTAAAGCTGCTTCTTTCTCTTTAGAAAGTATCATACAGAAACTCACAATGACCTGGTGCGCTAAAGAAGTAGGTTTTAAAATTCATGGTAACCCCGAACTCACCCTCAACGATGTAAAAGTACGCGATTTCTTCCCTACTGATAGTTCTACCGAGATACTCGTAGGTCGTGGTAAATACGAAGTCAATTTCATTTTTATAGAGGATTACGTTTTAGGCTATTGCCATAGTATCAAGTAACAGTTAACAAGTAACAAGTAATAAAAAAAGCAGCTCAAAAAGAGCTGCTTTTTTTTGTTTATTAAAACATTTTTCGATTACCCCGTCCTTATAAATTTATACTAAACTAAAAATATTTTTATTATTATTTTTGTTTCATCTAAAAATATACTACTTTTGCACCGAAAAATTAATAATTAACACTATATGAAAACTTTGTTATCAGCTATTGCTATAGCTTTCAGTACTTTATGTTTCGCTCAAAACGGAACTATCAAAGGTACTATCACGGTGAATAATGAACCTTTAGAAGCCGTAACTGTCCAATTAGAAAGTAAATCTTTAAAAAAATGGACAACTTCCGACCGCAATGGTCATTATGCCATTTCCTTACCTGCCGGTGAATACCGACTAAAAATTCGTTCCTTAGGGTATATACCTTATGATGATAAAGTGGTTATCACCGAGGAGGAAACCCTCTCTCAAGATGTCACTCTTAAAGAAGATGTGCTCGGTATAGACGAGGTAGTGATTACTGCTACCAAAACTAAAGAAAACCGCAAAGATGCTCCTGTGCTTGTGAGCGTTACTACCCATCGTGAATTGGCAAATGTGAAAGCACATACCTTAATGGAAGGTCTGGTATTCCAACCGGGCTTGCGTACCGAGGTAAATTGCCAGAACTGTGGTACTTCCCAAGTGCGCATCAATGGCTTGGAAGGGGCTTATTCGCAAATTCTCATCGATAGCCGTCCTATCTTTGGATCGCTTAATGGCGTGTATGGCTTAGACCAAATCCCTGCCAATATGATTGAGCGTATAGAGGTAATCCGTGGAGGTGGTTCAGCGCTTTTTGGCTCTAATGCCATTGCTGGTACTATTAATGTGATTACTAAAAACCCTACCAAAAACGAGGCACAAGCAAGTATCGTGAGCAACCTCATAGGCGGTAAATCGGGCGATGTGGTGAGCTCTTTCAACGGCTCACTTGTGAGTGAGAATTATATGCGCGGTATCTCTTTCCACGCTATGCAACGCTCACGCCAGTCTTACGACGATAATGGCGATGATTTTACCGAAATCACTCGTTTGCACAACCTCAATGCGGGTGCGAAACTCTTCAACGATTTTACCGACCGCCATAAGCTCACCGCCGAACTAAACGTGAGCAACGAAAATCGCCGCGGAGGTAATAAACTCGATGAACCTGAACACCTTGCCGACCTTGCCGAGAGCATTCGCACGCAAATGCTTGGAGGGAATGCTAATTTTGAGTATTTCTCACCTGCCTATAACCATAAATTTACAGCCTATACTAGTGCCGAACGCACTCGCGCCGATAACTATTACGGCAGTTTCGATGGTATTGATATAGAAGCATCTTCTGGCAACTATGGGGTTACCAAAGAGAATATTTGGTTACTTGGCGGGCAACATACGGCTTATGTACCTACGGGCAAAGGTAATTTGCAATGGACATCAGGCGCTGAATATCAATATGACAAAATAGCCGAAAAACGTCAGAATCCTAATGTGCTTGCTGTAAACCAAAAAGCCAATACTTTCGGACTTTTCACGCAAGCCGATTGGCGTATCTCTCCTAAAATCAAAGTGCTTGGAGGGGTGCGTTTAGACAATATAAATTCCGATATAATGAAGAAAAGCGTTACAGCGCTCAACCCTCGTGCGAGCGTGCTTTATAATATCGATGAAAACTTTATCGCTCGAGGTTCGTATTCAAGAGGATTTAGAGCGCCTTTCTTCTATTCAGAAGATGTACACAGCGAATTGCAAGGAGGTGAAGCACGACGCGTAAAACTCGCCGATGATCTTAAAAAAGAAACTTCCGATAGCTTTACCGCTTCTTTTGAGTATAACCACGCTCACGACAACCACCAATTTGTAGCGATGATAGAGGGCTTCTATACAGCTTTGCACGATCGTTTTACTTATGAAGATGCAGGTTTAGAAAACGGATTGCCTATCCGTGAGAAACGCAATTCCGATGGCGCCGTAGTGAAGGGAGTAAATATAGAAGTGAAGTACAGCCCCAATCCCAAATTTATGTTACAGCTTGCCACCACTATCCAAAGTTCTAAATACAACAGTGTGCAAAACCCAGAGGAAAATGTCTATACCGATGAAATTCTCCGCACACCTAATGTGTATGGCAACCTGATGGCAACTTATAAACCACGTCCTAATTGGGATATCAACTTTGTAACTGTATATACAGGCAGTATGAAAACTACCCACTTAAAGGGGTATATCCCCGATACGCGTTTGGAGACCACTCCTGCGATGTGGGATGTAGGGGTCAACACCGCTTATGAATTTAAATTCCAAAGTTTCTTCCCTTTAGAAGTGAGTTGCGGTATCAAAAACCTTTTCAACCAATACCAAAAAGATTTTGACAAAGGTGCTGAACGCGATGCCGATTACATTTATGGTCCTTCGCTACCTCGCACCGTGTTTGTAGGTTTGAAAGTTAAAATTTAATATCCATATTAACTTTGCAAAGTTTGCAACAAAAAAGCGACTCATTTTTGAGTCGCTTTTTCATTATTTGTGTATTGCAAATATTAGTAATTCAACTGATAAGTAGTAGTCATATCACTGTTATAACTAATGTCAATATCAATATTATCTACTACTTGTGCTCCATTTTCAGTTTTAAATTTGAAAGTGTGGCGAGCTACTTTATTCACTATTAAGTTGATAGTTTTACCATTCTTATCTTTCTCCACTTTTATAGGGATAATAATATCAAACACTTTTTCATCACTTTTATCACTTACCAATTGGTATTTTCTGCTTTTCTCAGTACCATTTTGAATGTTAGTAATAAGTGTGTTCAATTTCGTTAAATAATCAGCATCAGTAAAATAACCAAGACCTGTATTACTACCAGCTCTTGCATTTCGGGTTTCGTTGATAGTCTTTACAAAACCATCAGTATCAAAAGTATAAGTATAGTTATTAGTGTAATTTAAAACAGTGCCATCTTCTGTTAAAACCATTTTTTGTAACAAGTTCTTAGGGGCTACTCCTTGTAACCAGCCTATTCGAAACTCAAAATACTGCATATAGCTACCCACAATATCCCCTTCAAAGTTGTTCAACAAAAACTTATTTTTGTTCAAGTTGTTGTTATAAGAAAGCTGACTTTCAAAGGTGGTAATTTTGCCGCCCCAATTTACCTTTTCACTAATCTTAGTCAAATTGTCATTTGTCCACTCAAAATCACCTCTAGAACCTTTTGTCAATCGTTGGTTACTGTCGTAAGTTCCTAAACCTAACATATTACCAGCAGCGTTGAGTCCCACTTCTCGATTTTCTATACCTCCTGTATCTTCATTGGGAAAAGTTATTTTCACAGAGTTAGCTCCATAAGTAAATGTTTTTACATTATCACTTTTGCCCTCTTCCTTTGTAGTAATTTTTTTGATTCTTCCTTTTTCATCGTATTCATAAGAAAAGTTCAAAGTTTTTACTACAAATTTTTGACCGTTGAGAGTGGGTTCTAAGGTACTTTCAAGAGAAGGAGCAGGACCCATACCACCACCTTTGTAATCTTCCACTATAATGAAGTTACAAGTAATTGTTTGTACTTTTTTAGTAGGCAAGTAGTCGCTTTGCGTAGTAGGGGTAGTAGTCCCATTACCACCTTTGCCATCACCGCCATTAGGGGTATCATCGTCTTTACTGCCACAGCCTACGAGCATTGCCATTGCTGCGATACTGAATAAAAATTTTTTCATTGGAATTGATTTTTATAAGAATATGGGGCAAATGTACGAATAATTTTGCTAATTCTCTAATTATTCACTACATTTGCGCTTTAATTTATACCCCCTAACACCTAAACTATGATTCGCATTACTAAAAAATTCGACTTCGAAGCAGGACACGCGCTCTTTGGCTACGACGGCAAGTGCAAAAACCTCCACGGACACAGCTATAAACTCTACGTAACGGTGATAGGCGAACCTATCAACAATCCTCATAACGTGAAAAATGGTATGGTTATCGATTTTGGTGACCTCAAACGCATTGTACAGGAGCAAATTATCGATGCTTTCGACCACGCAATGGTCTTCAACGAACTCTCTCCTCACAAAGCCTTAGCCGACGAACTCCGCGCCAAGGGGCATCGCATCATCACGGTGCCTTATCAACCTACCAGCGAAAACCTCGTAACCGACTTTGCCCAGCGTATCGCCTACCAACTGCCCGCTGGAGTAACACTCTTTTCTATACGCCTTTGCGAAACCGAAAGTTCCTATGCCGAATGGTTTGCATCAGATAATAGTGCGTATTAATAACATAAAAACAATATATTATGGGACTTATACTATTAATTATAGTACTCATTATTCTTTTGTTTTACAAAAGGAACATCATAAAGCGTTTGCACAATTCATTTGCACAAAATTCATTAAAGGAGAATACTCTGGACTATATTCGGAACAATTGGCAAAAGGTGTGTATTGATGCTGACCATTGCGATGTGATGAATGAAAATACTACCTTCGATTTACATGCAGTAGAAAATAATCGTATGAAAAGCGATCTTGAGGAAACAATGCTTTTTACAGAAGCAATGTTATTTAATAAGTTACAGTTAGGAGAAGAAAAAATGAAACTCAGTTATATAAGATGTTACGACAAAAGTAGCTCTACTGTAAAAGTATATCAAACTACTGTTGCCGATATAGATGCTAGTGTGGCACAAGTAAAGCTGAATGTGCAAGGCTATATCAATGTGTATTACAACCCACAAAACCCCAAGGAAGTTTATGTTGATACCGAGTTCCTACAAAAAGACCTCTCCGAACTGATGAATCATTAAGATATGGCGATATAACCTCTTTAAAAACCTCTATACTAAGATAGAGTTTTTAGCAACAGATTTAGATGTAACTAAACGCACTGCACAAAACTATTTAGATACGATTGCTGAAATACGGTTGCTTAGTAAGTTGAAAGTAGGAAAGTCAAATTATTATATCAATAAAAATTTGATAAAAGTACTCCAAAGAGAAAAAGTATAACGTGGAAAAAAACGCCATTTTTTGCCACGTTACTAGTAACATGGAAAAAAAACGCCATTTTTTGCCATATCATATTCTTCATTTATACGAAATGGACTTTTTGTATAAATGATAAATTAAAGAACCAATGTTATCTATAGAATTACCCAAAGATAAAAAGATATACTTCGCCTCCGATAATCACCTCGGAGCGCCTACTGCTGCCGAAAGCAAACCCCGCGAAGCGAAGTTTGTGCAATGGCTCAATACAATCAAAGCCGATGCAGGTGCCATATTCCTCCTCGGCGACCTTTTCGACTTTTGGTTTGAGTACAAAACAGTTGTCCCCAAAGGCTTTGTGCGCACTTTGGGCAAGCTGGCGGAACTGCGCGACAGTGGTATTCCTATCTATTTTTTTGTGGGCAACCACGATTTGTGGATGGACGATTATTTCCAAACCGAATTAGGAATTCCCGTATACCGCCGTCCATTAGAAGTAGAATGTGCAGGCAAACGCTTTTTGATAGGTCACGGCGATGGCTTAGGACCTGGTGATAAAGGCTACAAGCGAATGAAAAAAGTCTTTACCAATCCGTTTTGCAAATGGCTCTTCCGCTGGTTACATCCCGATATAGGCGTGCGATTGGCGCAATACCTCTCAGTGAAAAACAAACTCATCTCGGGTGAGGAAGATGTACATTTCTTGGGTGAAGACAACGAATGGTTGGTGCAGTATTGCAAACGCAAACTCGAAACCCAGCATTACGACTATTTTCTCTTCGGTCACCGTCATCTACCAATGACCATCAAAGTAGGCGAGGGGAGTACCTATATCAACACAGGCGACTGGATTCACTACTTTACCTATGCAGTTTTTGACCCCAAAACAGGATTGGAAATAAAGGAATTTACCAATAAGAGTACTTGCTAAAGCTAATAAAATAAAGATATCCCAAATATTATTTAAAAAAAATCTACATAATAGTTTGCTATTATTTAGAAAGTTTCTATTTTTGTGCCCAAAAAGTAAATAAATAAAAATGTTTTTATGAAAAACAAATCACTATTTTTGGGCAGTTTGCTATTAAGTATGATAGCAACCTCTGCAACTGAAGCAAAAACTTCAATTACTAAAACTCTCTATACCGAGCAATATCAGCAGGAAGAGATAGAAGTAGAAGGTCAGGTGCTCGATGCCGATGGCTCTCCAATGCTAGGAGTGAGCGTAGTAGTAAAAGATACCCATCGTGGGGTCGTTACCGATGAAAACGGACGTTTCTCTCTTCAAGCCGATGAAAACGCCGTACTCGTATTCCGCTTCTTAGGGTATCAAACTCAAGAAATTGCTCTAAACGGACGTTCATCTATTACCGTACAGATGAAAGTCTCTACACAAGAACTCAAAGAGGTAACCGTTACTTCTACTGGTATCAAACGGCAAATTAAAGACTTTGCAGGTACCGTAAATGTTATTTCAGCTTCACAAATAAAAGAATTAGCCATTCCCGCAGTAGGCGATGCAGTGCGCTTTATGCCAGGGGTAAACTATATAGATGAAGATGGTCGTGGATTGCGCCCTGGTATTGGGTTACGCGGTATGGAACCCAACCGAAATAGCAATACTCTGGTAGTAATCGATGGTAAAATACCTATCGGGCAAAGTTATTCCGATATGGGAGGTTACTATATGATGCCCGTAGGTGCTATCGAAAGTGTGGAAGTGATAAAAGGCGCTTCACCAGCGCTCTACGGAAGTGGTAGTATAGGTGGGGTGGTGAATATCATCACCAAAAAAGGTGCTGCTCGTCCTTACACTGGCATCAACTTGCAATACGGCAATCACAACGCTTTGAACATAGGTATTGAAACAGTAGGCAATACCAATGAAGGAAATATGAATTACTATGCTGGCTTCCACCGCCGACAAGGTGATGGCTTTAGAAAATCGCGCAGTCGCTATAATGTAAACGACCTTACTGCCAATGTAACAGCAAAAGTAGGCGAGAAAAACGAATGGCGCTTCTTCCTAAATGGCTTTACCGAATATTCCGATACTCCTGGAGGGCTTAGTCAAGCACAATGGGAGCAAGACCCTGAACAATCTGTAAACCCACACGACTTTTTTGAGGCAAGACGCTTTAGTACCGCTATTTCATACAAGCGTAGTTTTGATGAAACAAATAACCTTACTACTTCTATATATGGTAGTTACCTAAAAAGAGACTGGTGGCTCGACAACCGCAATCCCGTTGCTGCTAAACGCAAATTTACAGCCGCCTTGCGCGATATCCCTACAGTAGGCTTATTCTCCGACTACGAGAGAACGAATCCTCTATTTGGCAAAGAAAACAAACTCTTAGCAGGTATCCGCTTACATACTGATATTACTCACGAGGTATCGGTAGCAGGCGACGAAATGGGTAAAAAAGCAGGGAAGACAACTGCCAATTCCGCTAATACCGTAGCCGTAGTAGAGGGCTATGTGTTTGACGAGTTTCACATCACCGATAAACTTAATATCAACCCTGGGTTGCGCTATACTTTTGTAAATTACGACAAAGAAGATTACTTCCGTAACAATTGGGATAATCGCAACGAAGATGCTTTCATCTACTCATTGGGGTTATTCTACAAATTCTCTGAGCAGTATCGCGCTTATGCCACCTACTCAAAAGGCTATAAGATGCCTCAAATACGATTGGCTTTTGAAACCAATGGCGACCTCGATGCCGAAACTTCTAATAACTATGAAATAGGTTTCCGCACCCAGCCTACACAATGGTTAGAAATAGAGTTGGCTGCCTATATATTAGACTTCAACCACAAAATATTCCGTGAAAGTGGGTTGCTTAACAATGGAGGAAAAGCCCTACATCGTGGGATAGAAGTGAGTGGTGCTATTTATCCAGTAGAAGGATTAAAACTCTATGGTAATGGTGCTATCCAAAGAGCTACCATAGAATATGGTATGTACAAAGGCAACCGCGTGCCTTACGCACCGCGCTACACCGCTACTGCAGGGGCTAAATATCAATGTGCTGTAGGCGAAGGTACACTCACTACCAACGTATATGGCAACTTTGTAAGCTCACAATTTTCTGATATTAAAAATACTGAAGTAGGTTCAGCTAATGGTAATGTAGGTTTGATACCTAAATTTTTCTTGCTCAATGCAACTGCTAATTACAGTTATAAGCAATGGAATTTCAACCTCAATGCCTTGAACTTGCTCAACCGCAAATACTTCACTACCCGCCATAGTGCTTGGGGAGGTATTATGCCAGCAGCTACTATCAGCGTATTAGGTGGTGTAGGCTATCAATTCTAAATCTTTTGATACATAAACATAAAAAGCTGTTCAACATTTTTGTTGAACAGCTTTTTATTTCTATGGTAAATTTGCGCAACTACTCATTATTTCATAACTTTGCCACAAAATAACACCTAATGAAAAAAATCTTACTCTTTATTCTGTTCTCTATTTTCAGTCTTATAGCTTGTAAAAAAGAGAATAACGAAGAAATTGTTTGCGTATATCCTCCACAATTAAACCCAAAAGCCCTTACAGGTACTTTTTTGCAACTCTTCGGCAAAGATAATTGGAGTGAAGCACAATGGGACGAGTTTCTCACCGAAATCAAAGATGTAGGAATGAACACCCTTATTGTGCAATATACTGCATTCAAAAATCCTTACAACAATATCACTTGGTTCAATTCGGCAAATACGTTCACAGCTACTAAGAGCAAAAACACCTTGCAACGACTTTTAGCCTCAGCAGGTCGAAAAGCAATAGAGGTGCATATAGGTTTGCATTTTGACGATACTTATTGGCAACATCAAACCGATGTGGCGTGGCTACAAACACAAGCCAATTATTGTATTGCCATAGCCGAAGAAATACAAGCACAATTTGGCAGACACACTGCTTTCAAAGGTTGGTATATCCCGCACGAGCCTGAGCCTAATGCTTATAATACCGATGAGAAAGTACGCCTTTTTAGAGAGCATTTTGTAGATCGCATTTCCAACCGTTTGCACCAATTGAACAACAAACCTGTGTCTATTGCTGCCTTTTGGAATAGCTCACTCTCCACACCCGAGCAAATGAAACACTTTATGGCAGAACTGTCTAAAAGCAATTTGCAAATTATAATGTTACAAGATGGTGTGGGCGCACAACACGTAACCCTCAACCGACTTGCCAACTATTATGAGGCTGCACAACGCGGACTCTTTGAAGAAAACAAAAACTATAAAGGTGTATTTTGGAGTGATTTAGAAACTTTTGCATCTCCTAATGGTGAGTATCCTTTTCATCCTGCCACTTTCGATAGGGTAAAACAACAATTGGAGACAGCCCTTTCTATTAAAAAGGTCAGCAAGGTAGTATCTTTTCACTATTTTGATGATATGAGTACTAAGAGCCCCCACAAGGCTAAAGCCGATGCCCTGAGAGAAGCCTATAAAAACTATATCAAATAATGAAAGCTTTATTGAATGTAAGCTTGATAAGAATTTTGAAAAAATAGTGCTGATACAATGTCTAATGCTATAAAATTCTGAAATATGCGTAAGTTTATATTATTTCTCACAGGAGGTTTGATAATACTGAGTATTCTTTTTATCTTTGTAAATAATTTCATAGAGACGAGAAATAACAGTATATATGAAAGTGAGCAAAGTAATCTTTATAAAGAAAACTCTTTTTTTTATATATCAGGTCAAGTCTTTAAAATTGAAAAAATAGGAAGTTTTTCTTATGCTCTTTTTGTCAAAACAGATTCTGTAAACATTTTAAAATCAGAAAATAGAAGAGATAGAATTTCGGGAGTGTTTGATGAAGATAGAAAAATAGCCATTCTTCTATCTAATTCTAAGTCACGATTAGGTATTGCAGAAACAGAAAGCAATACACTTCCCTATCTAACATATACGTGCAATCCTAAAATAGGTAAATATGGTTTTACATTTTCTGATAATAAATTAGAATTAGACGAAAATATATTAGATGCAGATGTTAAAGAACCTATAGCACAATATTTACTTCAACAAATGGACACAATGCCTAATGGAATAGAGTTTTAAAATTATGGTAATAAAAACGAGTAAGACGACTAATATAATAATGGCAACCTTTTTTGGGATGATGTGGTTTCTAATGTTTTATGAAAGTTGTTATAATTCTGAAAAAGAACAGAATAGTTGGAATATATATAAAGAAAATACTTCTTATTATATATCAGGTCAAGTCTTAAAAACAACTGAAATCTCATCAGAAAGATATTGTCTTTATGTAAGACCTGATTCTATCAATATAGGAAAAATATCACCAGACCTATATTATTTTTCAGGAATTTATGATAAAAAGAATGATATTGTTCTTGTAGTTGCCCATTTAGCTTTTATAGATAAAAAACATCAATACAAAAATGAAAAATATCCTTATATCATAGCTCAGTTTGATTGTGACAAGATGATAGATACTTTAATTCACTCAAATGATAACTATGGCTTTCGTGATATAAATAATTTGACGACTGTTTCTAATAAATTTTACGGAGATTTTCTCACTAAACAAATAGACACGATGTCTAATGCTATAAAATTCTGAAATATGCGTAAGTTTATATTATTTCTCACAGGAGGTTTGATAATACTGAGTATTCTTTTTATCTTTGTAAATAATTTTATAGAGACGAGAAATAACCATCTTATAAAATCAACAAATGAAGAAATTGTAGCCAACTACAACAAAATCATCGATATAGTAAACAAACTAAAATCATAATATAAAATGACAATAGCCATAGGAAATGACCACGCTGGTGTGGATTACAAGAACGCTATCACAGCCTTTTTAAAAAGCAAAAATATTGAAGTCCTCAACTTCGGAACAGATACCCCCGAAAGCGTAGACTACCCCGATTTTGGTCACGCGGTAGCCCAAGCTTTAGAACAAGGCAAAGCCGACCTCGGTATCGTGATTTGCGGCAGTGGCAACGGCATTGCAATGACTGCCAACAAGCACCCACACGTGCGTTGTGCTGTATGCTGGACAAAAGAAATTTCAGCCCTTGCTCGCGCCCATAATGATGCCAATGTATTGAGCATTCCCGCCCGCTTCACCGCCATTGAGCAAGCAGTAGAAATCGCCAATACATTCTTAATCACCCCATTTGAAGGCGGTCGACACGAACGCCGTGTAAATAAAATTTAAAATCACATCACACACTTTGGCAAAGTCTAAGGACTTTGCCAAAGTTGATTACCCAGATAATCAATCACTTTGTAGGGGCGTTTTGCAAACGCCCTTATTTGCAAACGCCCATAAGTAGTCCTCCCACCTCCAAGATTCTTTGAGATTTTCCAAGATTCTCCAATATTCTCCAAGATTTTCCAAAAACTTCTTAATCATTACTAACAATAATTTGCTCAATAGAAAACTATTTAATAACTTTGCCCAAAATAATTTAATGATATGATCCACAAACTATTCCCCGCAGCCCTACTCCTATTAGTAGCCTGCAATCAAACCCCTAACAACGCTAACAGCGAGAAAATGAATTACCCTCAAACCCGTATGGACAACACGGTAGACACCTATTTCGGCACTCAAATCGCCGACCCCTACCGTTGGCTCGAAGACGACCGCTCTGCCGAAACCGCTGAGTGGGTAAAACAACAAAACAACTTCACCTTTGGCTATCTATCCAAAATCCCTTACCGACAAGCCATTAAAGAAAAACTCGAAAAACTTTGGAACTACGAAAAAATAGGCGCACCCTTCACCGAAGGCGACTACACCTATTATTATAAGAACAACGGATTGCAAAACCAGTCTGTGCTCTATCGTAAAGATAAAGACGGTAAAGAAGAAGTTTTCTTAGACCCCAACACCTTCTCAAGCGACGGCACCACCTCTTTAGGCGAAGTAGCCTTCTCTGAAGACGGCTCTTTAGTAGCCTATCTCATTTCCGAAGGCGGTAGCGACTGGCGCAAAGGCATCGTCCTCAATGCTAAAACCAAAGAAGTAATAGGCGACACCTTAGTAGATATCAAGTTCAGTTCCATTGCTTGGAAAGGCAACGAAGGTTTCTTCTACTCCAGTTATGATAAACCCAAAGGCAGTGAGTTATCAGCTAAAACCGATCAGCATAAACTCTACTACCACCAGTTGGGTACTCCCCAAAAGAACGACCAACTCATATTTGGAGGTACCCCTAACGAAAAATACCGATATGTCTCAGGAGCTGTTTCTTTAGATGCTCAATATCTATTTATTTCAGCAGCAGTAAACACTTCGGGTAACAAACTCTTCTTAAAAGACCTCAAAAATTCCAAAGCTCCTTTAGTAACCATCACCAATAGTTTAGACGCCGATACCCAATTTATTGATAACGATGGCACAACTCTTTTCTTTGAAACCAATTTGAATGCCCCTAACGGTCGATTGGTAAAAGCTGAGGTTGCCAAACCACAACCCGAATATTGGCAAGATGTCATCCCCGAAACTAAAAATGTACTCAGTATCAGTGCTACAGGGAACTATTTCTTTGCCCGTTATATGGTAGATGCCCTTTCACAAATAAAACAATATAACTATAAAGGTGAGTTAGTACGCGAAGTAAAACTCCCTAGCATCGGTACAGCCGGAGGTTTCTACGCTAAAAAATCAGAAAACCATACCTATTTCACTTTCACTAATTACGCCTATCCCGCTCAAATATACAAAATGGACTTAGCTACAGGGGCTACCGAACTTTATTGGAAACCCGCTATAGCCTTTGATGCCAACAACTACGAATCCAAACAAGTATTCTATACCTCTAAAGATGGCACCAAAGTACCAATGATGATCACCTATAAAAAAGGAATCAAACTCAATGGTAAGAACCCCACCTTATTATATGGTTACGGAGGATTCAATGTGAGCCTAATGCCTACCTTCAGTGTTGCCAATGCCGTATGGATGGAACTCGGCGGTGTGTATGCTGTACCCAATTTGCGCGGAGGAGGCGAATATGGCAAACAGTGGCACGATGCCGGCACCAAAATGCAAAAGCAAAACGTGTTCGACGATTTTATAGCAGCTGCCGAATATCTCATAAATCAAAAATACACCTCACCTGAATACCTTGCTATCAAAGGAGGTTCTAACGGCGGATTGCTCGTAGGAGCTACAATGTTACAACGCCCCGAACTATTTAAGGTAGCCTTACCTGCAGTAGGCGTGCTTGACATGTTGCGTTATCACACCTTCACAGCCGGCGCCGGATGGGCTTACGATTATGGTACTGCTAACGATAGTAAAGAAATGTTCGATTACCTAAAAGGCTATTCCCCTTTGCACAATGTGAAAAAAGGTGTCAGTTACCCAGCAACTCTCATTACAACCGGAGATCATGACGATAGAGTAGTCCCCGCTCATAGCTTTAAATTTGCAGCACAACTGCAAGCAAATCAATCAGAAAACAACCCCATCCTAATAAGAATAGAAACTAATGCAGGCCACGGCGCAGGAACCCCTGTAAGCAAAACTATTGAGCAAAACGCCGATTTGCAAGCCTTCACCCTATGGAATATGGGAGTAAAAAAACTAAATTAAACTTTTTCCTATACACAAAAATACCCCATTTCATTTAGTATTTCTTTACATTTCAGCCCTTAAAAACTACTCAAATGTAAAAGTATTGTTAAAATTTATCGATTATAGAAATAAATAGTGAATATTTTTTGCGTGTGTAAAAAATTATGCGTACGTTTGCGCCCTAATTAAATGTGAATTTAAACAATGTTTATGGCAAGAAGAATAATTGTAGTGCTACTTGTGCTTTTAGCAATGTCTGCTTGTAAACGCGGAAGTGGCGATGGCAAGGGAGAACTCGTTGGAGTAAGAGGTAAAAGCTGGAAACAGCCTACCCCTTATGGTATGACACTTATCCCGAGTGGTTCTTTCATCATGGGTAGCTCCGATGATGACAAAACTGCGAGTTTAAACGCAACAATCAAAACTGTGAGCGTGGGATCATTCTATATGGATGAAACCGAAATTACAAATAGCGAGTACCGCCAGTTTGTAAATTGGGTACGCGATTCTATCATCCGTACTCAATTAGCCGATATGGCTGAACAAACCGGTCAAAGCCAAGGTGGCGGAGGAATTGGCGAATATGCCTACCTAGACGCCAATACCGAAAAAATGAACGCTTGGCAACAGTATCTCCAAAACACTTACGGCGACGACAAAGCGAGAAAACTAAACAAAAAAGTGGCGCTTATTTGGGACGTAAATAAATTCCCAGATGAGTATTACTCCGAAGTAATGGATAAAATGTATTTACCCGAAGAAGAAGCTTACAACGGTAAACGCATTATGGACGTCCAAAAATTCGAGTTCAAATACCAATGGCTCGATATGGATAAAGCCGCTCGTAAAAGAGGTAACCGTAAAGACTTCATCAAAGAAGAAATCGTCAAAGTTTATCCAGATACTACTGTTTGGATCCGCGACTTCAACTATTCTTACAACGAACCTATGCATAACGACTACTTCTGGCACGAAGCTTATAGCGACTACCCAGTAGTAGGTGTAAGCTGGATTCAAGCCAAAGCATTCTGCGAATGGCGTACCTTGAACAAAAACTCTTACCAAAAATCTAAAGGTGACTACACCGTAAACGCTTTCCGTCTCCCTATCGAATCTGAATGGGAATACGCAGCTCGAGGTGGCCTATCTGGTGCTACATACCCTTGGGGAGGCCCTTACACCTATGACGACAAAGCTTGCTTCCTCGCAAACTTTAAACCTATGCGTGGCGACTACGCTTCCGATAACGCTCTATACACCGTAGAAGCTAAATCTTACGAACCTAACGGATATAACCTATATAATATGGCTGGTAACGTATCCGAATGGACTAACACCTCTTACGACCCTAACTCTTACGAGTATATGTCTTCTATGAACCCTAACGTCCTCGACGATAGTAACCGACGCAAAGTAATACGAGGCGGTTCTTGGAAAGACGTTGCTTTTATGTTACAAGTAAACACTCGTGATTACGAATACCAAGACTCTGCTCGTAGCTACATAGGATTCCGTACCGTCCAAGACTTTATGGGCGTAAGCGAAAAACAACAAGCCAAATCGGCAAGAGGTTATAGATAAAATAATCATTTAATCACTTATAAAACAAATCAAACTAATTTAACAACTTATTTAATAATTAAAGTATTATGGCAGGAAGTAAAGTAACAAAAAAAATTTTTCAATACGCTTATGGTATTGGTGCTTCAATTGTAATCGTTGGAGCCTTGGCTAAGATTTTGCACGCAGATATCTTAGGTATGAGTGGTAGTTTCCTTCTAGCAGTAGGTATGGGAACTGAAGCTATCATCTTCTTTATGTCGGCTTTCGAGCCCGTTGAAGAAGAACTAGATTGGTCATTAGTCTATCCAGAACTCAAAGGTGGCGCCCCTGTAGCTCGTCAAGGAGTTATCGCTCAACAAAATCAAGACGATAAACTCATAAGAGAATCTTTGTCTGAAAAATTAGACGGAATCCTCGCTGAAGCTAAAATCGACGCTAACTTAATGAGATCTTTAGGAAAATCTATCGAAAACTTCGCCGAAGCTAGCAAAGAAATCGCTCCCGTAACTAACACTATGGTAGCTACTCATAAATATGGAGAAGAACTTTCTGAAGCTGCTTCTAACTTAGAATCTCTTAATAGCCTTTATAAGCTACAATTAGAAAGAACCGAAAGACAAGTATCTGCACAAGCAGGAATTGCCGACAATCTTGATTCTTTGAATCAACAGATGCTTTCTTTCAAAGATAATCTAAAATCTTTGAACACAATCTATGGAGGAATGTTATCTGCAATGAGCGGTGCAAGATAAGAGTAATTATTTATTAACTTATTAAAAAAATAGCTTATGGCAGGTGGAAAATTAAGTCCTAGACAGAAGATGATTAACCTGATGTATCTTGTGTTCCTCGCAATGATCGCACTCAATATGGGAAAACAAGTACTTGATGCATTCGGGTTGGTAAATCAAAAATTTGAAGTATCTAATAAACGAGATACTCAGGGTATTAGCTCAGCTATGGAACAACTAGCCCTCAAAGCAAGCGAAAGCCCAGCTCAGTTCGCTCAAATCAACGAGCAATCTAAACAAATCAAAACCATTTCCGACGAACTCTACAACTACGTACAAGGTCTAAAAGATGGTCTTGAAAAAGCAATCGGGCAAAGTGATAAAAAGGTGAACGAGAAAGATTACCAAGCTATGGATAAATCTGACTATACTGACCATTTATTCTTTGCTGAAGGAGCTACCGAAGGTAAAAAGTTCGTAGAGAACATCAAAAACTATCGCGAAGCCCTATTAAAAGTGTTAGGTGATAACCCAGCTTATGCTGAAATCGCAAAAAAAGTTAAAGATAACTTTAATACCGATGCAGTAAAAGATAGAGATGGTAACACCGTTCAATGGTTAAACTTCAACTTCGAAGGTTTCCCTTACATCGCTTCTTTAGCAAAATTCTCTATGATGCAATCTGATATCTTATCAGTACAACAAGAGTTCGTTTCTAAAGCGTTGGAAGGTCAATTGAAAGATCAAGTATCAATGACTAAGTATACTACTTTGCTCGAGCAAGGTAAAGGTGCTTACTACCAAGGTGAGAAATTCGACGGATCTATCGTATTAGGTAGAAAAGACGCTTCTACTCGCCCTAACTCTGTAGAGCTCTCTTTAGACGGTAGAAAATTAGGACCAAGTGATTATACTATCGAAGATGGTCGTGTGAAATTGAACGTAGGTGCAGGTAATGCCGGTGAACACAAAATTACTGGTAACCTCTACTTCGATCAAGATGGTGAGCGTATTGCAGTACCTGTAGCTCAATCATTCTCTACCATCCCTAAACCTAACTCTGCTGTTATCTCTGCCGATAAGATGAACGTAGTATACCGCGGTGTTGATAACCCTATCACTATATCTATGCCTGGGGTGCCTGATAACAAAATTGTGGCTTCTGCATCTGGACTCTCAAGAGCTGGTAGCGGTTGGGTAATGCGCCCAGGACAAGGTAAAGATGTTACAATCACTGTAAGTGGAGAAATCGATGGTCAACGCTTTAGCTCTTCTAAATCGTTCCGTATCAAAAATATCCCACGTGCATCTGGTAGTATGGGCGGTATGATAGGAGATGCTAAATTGCCTAAACAAAACGTAGGAGTTTTACCTGTAATGGCTGTTCTCGAAGATTTCGATTTCGACTTAAAACTTCAAGTAAACGAATTCAAAGTATTTATCCCAGGACAACCTAGTATTGCCGTAAAAGGTGGTAAATTCAACGAACAAGCTCGCGCTGCTGTAGCTAGAGCTAAACGTGGAGATAAAATACAAGTATTCGATATCAAAGCTAGCATCCCTGGTAACTCAAACTTGAAATTACCTCCCGTATCACCTATCATTATTGAAATAACAAACTAAGAAAATTTTTATGTTACAACTGAAGAAGATTATAGTACTATTGATGATAGTATTTGGTTTTCAGCTTTCCTCAGCACAGATAAATATACTTAATGCTAAAGTAGCTGGTGATATAGGGGTTAAAACTGAAGCTCAAATACAAGCGGATAACGATAAGCCGCTACCTTATGGGTATGTAGACGATCGTGATATCCTTTGGTCAGTAGAAGTTTGGGAAGTAATCGACCTCAACGAGCGTGCTAACTTCCCCCTCCTTTTCCCTACTGATACTTTGGATGTAGATGCTTACCGCCGTTCTTTGTACGATGTACTATTGAAAAATATCAAAAATGGTAAAATCAAGGATTTATACGTAGATTCTTATTTTACTCAAACTAAAAGTACTGAAACTATAGAGGCTTCTCTTTCTAAAATTGATACCTTGGAAGAAGGTTACAACTTGCTCAACGCCGGTGAAGCCCTCCCCGATGAGTACATCACTCGTAGAAACTTAGAGTCTGCCGATATAGCTCAGTATCATATCAGAGGAATTTGGTATTTCGATAAACGTCAAGGTGAACTCAAATATCGTTTGCTCGCATTAGCTCCTGTAGCACCCGATGTAAACTTTATTGATTCCGATGACTCTACAATGTCATCTTTAGTACCTTTGTTCTGGGTATTTTATCCGCAAGTGCGTGACATTCTGCACGAAGCTAAAACCTTCAACCGCAAGAACGACGCTCGCCCAATGTCATTCGACCACTTGCTTAACGCCCGTATGTTTAGCTCGGTAATCTATAAAGAAGCTAACGTCTATGGCGATAGAAAAATTAAGGATTATATACCCGATAATGCTCTCTTACAACTCTTAGAAGCTGATAAAATCAAAGAAAAGATTCGCGATAGAGAGCAAGATATGTGGACGAACTAATTTTAAATTCACAGTTAGAGTATTTTTACAACAATTTTAGAAAAGCATTGCTCTCCCAAGAGCAGTGCTTTTCTAATTTACATTCCAAAACAACAAAAAGATGAACATCAAAAATGCACAATTAGAAGTAGATAATTGGATTAAAGAACACGGCGTTAGATATTTCAACGAGCTTACCAATATGGCACAACTCACTGAGGAAGTAGGTGAAGTAGCCCGTATCATCGCTCGCCGTTATGGAGAACAATCGGAGAAGGAAAGCGACAAACAGAAAGATTTAGGTGAAGAACTCGCCGATGTAGTGTTTGTAGTACTCTGTTTGGCTAACCAAACAGGCATTGATTTGCAAGACGCTTTTGATAAGAAAATGCTCCGCAAAACCGAACGTGATCATGATCGACATCACAACAACGAGAAACTTAAATAAACAAAAAAACTCAGGGCAATACCCTGAGTTTTTTTATAACTATTCATCATCTTCTTCTAAGAGGTCATCGTCGTCGAAATCTTCTTCGTCTATATCCTCGGCGTCATCTTTTTTACTTTTGACTAAAGCACCTTTTTTGCCTTTTTTAGGCTTAGCAAATGGGTCGCCTCCATCTTTCAGCCATTGTCTTACTTTGGCTTCTATTTCTTCTACTAATTCAGGATTGTCGCGCAAGAGGCTAAGGGTAGCATCGCGTCCTTGAGCGAGTTTGCTATCACCGTAGCTAAACCAAGCACCACTTTTGCCTATAATTTCGGCAGCAACCCCCATTTCTAACAATTCACTTACTTTAGAGATACCTTCGCCAAACATAATGTCGAAATAAGCCATTTTAAACGGAGGAGCTACTTTGTTTTTCACTACCTTCACTTTGGTTTTATTTCCTATGATATTGCCATCGCCGTCTTTGATAGCCGCACTACCTTGCGCACCTCCATCTTTGCGGATTTCAAGACGTACTGATGAGTAGAATTTCAAAGCATTACCCCCTGTAGTAGTTTCGGTAGGCCCACCGTACATTCCTCCACCTAATTTGTCGCGCAATTGGTTGATGAAAATCACTATACATTTAGCTTTGCTAATGCTACCCGTAATTTTGCGGAGTGCTTGCGACATTAGGCGGGCGTGAACCCCCATTTTAGAGTCGCCCATATCACCGTCGATTTCGGTTTTAGGAGTAAGCGCCGCTACCGAGTCGATGATTACAAGGTCTACAGCGTTAGAGCGGATAAGAGCATCGGCTACTTCAAGGGCTTGTTCACCACTATCAGGTTGAGAAACGAGCAAATCTTCGGTATTTACCCCTACGTTTTTGGCGTATACAGGATCAAAAGCGTGTTCCGCATCGATGAAAGCCGCTGTACCGCCTGCTTTTTGCACTTCGGCGATAGCGTGAAGGGTGAGCGTTGTTTTACCTGATGATTCAGGACCGTAGATTTCAATCACGCGACCTTTAGGGTAACCGCCTACTCCCAGAGCAGCATCTAAGGCGATAGAGCCTGATGAGTAGACCTCTACATCTTCTATAGGGTTGTCGCCCAAAGCGCGCACAATGCCCTTGCCATAAGTCTTGTCTAACTTAGCAAGTGTGAGCTTAAGGGCTTCTTTTTTCTGATCTTGAAGCGAAAGTTCTTTATCGTTTTTTGCCATTGATTGGATTATTATTGTTTAGATGTTTATAAGTGCAAATGTACGAATATTTTATGAATTAACAAAATTAGGAAGTTTTAGTGTTTTTTATACATTTGTCCGAAAATGTGTAGCATTCTATTTAGTGAAATGAAAAAATGCGTATTGTACATATTATTTATGAGATTATTATCTATCATTTTCCTATGTTTATGCAGTTATAATTATATGAATGCTCAGCCTCTTTGGGAAGGTTTGAGTGTGGATAAGTTCTATAGAGAAAACAAAGAGATTTATCTACAAAGATTTGAAAATGGTATAAAATACTTCTCTGATAAAAAGGGAAGAGAAAATAATGGATTATCACAAGGACAAAATACTTTGATTTATAAAAAAGATACTATGAAAATTTACATAGAGCCTATACCATATCATCTTATTATGGGGATTAAAAGAGTTCATTTTCAAAAAGGAGAATATACAATAAATTTGAAAGATTGTAATTTTCAGAGTGATTACTATATAAAAAATTTTCCTTGTGATTGTTTAAATTATAGAAGAGAAGAAGAATAGAAAAGTATTGATTTTTTGCTTTTTAGTTCTATATTTGCAGAAAAACCTATTCTTATCTCTACACTTTGTCAAAATCCTTAATTGCTCTTGCGGATCGCTCTTTTAATAAAGTCTATAAACCTGCCTATCAATCACTTTTAGAGAATGTTATGTACGGGCGTTTTGCAAACGCCTCTAAAAACAAATCTATTCGGACACCTTCAACTAGGGGTAGGACTATAAATAAACATTAGAACCCAATAAAAGAAATGCCTAAAATGAAAAAAGTATTAATTATTCTCGCAACCGCCCTTGTAGTCTTTGCTTGCAACGGGCAAACACCTAAAAACAAACACACTGACACCACCACTACGCCCAAAGCTATTACAGAAAAAGAAGCTATTAAAGCCTTTAAAAAACAAAAACACCGCTTTGAGATCAAAGGGTATAAAATATATTATAATGATCAATTGCTAAAGTTAGATACCATTGCTAACTTCTTTGATGTTTTTGAAAAGCCTATTTATAAGGGAGGATATGAATTTGTTTATGATAATAAACCTTTTTGGGCAAGAACTTCTTTAGGAGAAGTTAAAGATAAAAAAGGTAGATTTATAGGTTATATCGACCGGATTTTCATCTACTTTCGTCCTTTTTTTGAAGGGAATCGCTATTACACTGAGGATTTTAATGATTCTAAGGCTCGCGCTGTAAAACAAATGCCTGTAATAGATGGGTATATGTTAGTAGAGGGGCACCCTATCCATAAAGATACGACTCCTAAAGAGCTTTCAGAAATTTTAGATTCTATCTATGGCGATAATTTTACTAATTTAATGGGAACCCCTACCATAGTTTTTGAACTCAAAGAAGAGCAAATCAAAGAAATCATCCCTCATTGGGGTGCCGATAAAGCCTACTACAATATTTTTATAGGTTTTGATTTTATACGTGACCCTAAAACAAAAGAAGTTAAAGGCTTGAAAAGGGTAAGTTATTCTAATTTTATGATGTAAAACAAAATAGTATTGCTTTTGCGGTTTGCCCCCCTTCTTTCGGAAAGAAAGTCGCGAAAGCGAGTATGTGGAGGGGTAGGACTATAAATAAACATTAGAACCAGAAAAAAGAAATGCCTAAAATGAAAAAAGTATTAATTATTCTCGCAACCGCCCTTGTAGTCTTTGCTTGCAACGGGCAAACACCTAAAAACAAACACACTGACACCACCACTACGCCCAAAGCTATTACAGAAAAAGAAGCTATTAAAGCCTTTAAAAAACAAAAACACCGCTTTGAGATCAAAGGGTATAAAATATATTATAATGATCAATTGCTAAAGTTAGATACCATTGCTAACTTCTTTGATGTTTTTGAAAAGCCTATTTATAAGGGAGGATATGAATTTGTTTATGATAATAAACCTTTTTGGGCAAGAACTTCTTTAGGAGAAGTTAAAGATAAAAAAGGTAGATTTATAGGTTATATCGACCGGATTTTCATCTACTTTCGTCCTTTTTTTGAAGGGAATCGCTATTACACTGAGGATTTTAATGATTCTAAGGCTCGCGCTGTAAAACAAATGCCTGTAATAGATGGGTATATGTTAGTAGAGGGGCACCCTATCCATAAAGATACGACTCCTAAAGAGCTTTCAGAAATTTTAGATTCTATTTATGGCGATAATTTTGGTAATTTAATGGGAACCCCTACTATAGTTTTTGAACTCAAAGAAGAGCAAATCAAAGAAATCATCCCCCATTGGGGCGCCGATAAAGCCTACGACAATATCTTTATAGGTTTTGAATTTATACGCGACCCTAAAACAAAAGAAGTTAAGGGGCTAAAATCAGTAGAATATTCCAATTTTATGATGTAGAGCAAAATAGTATCGCTTTTGCGGTTTGAAGGCTGTCCGAAAAGTCTCAAAATCGCTTTTGCGTCACTACACTTTGCCAAAGTTTTAGTTGCTCGTCGTGCTACGACCTTTGGCAAAGTTGATTACTCTGATTACCAATCACTTTTAGAGTATGTTGTGTACGGGCGTTTTGCAAACGCCCCCTCAAGAAAAATTTTTAAGACAGCCTCCTGTAGTAAATAATTACATCCTGTTTTTCTGGTCTCCATCGGCTTGTTGACCTTTGTATTTGCTTTGAGTAGCATTGAAATTGTACTCTAACCCAATGCGAAATGAACGTATATTGTTATCAAAATGCTTATCATTAGTAACATAAGGATTTTGAAATCTGTCATAAGTTCCCATTTGGTTAAAAGCATCCATTACACCTCCATACACTTCCAATGATTTGTTGAGGAAAGAATGTGAAAACATCAAAACTACCATCGACATTGGTTTGTAACCATAAACAGTATCCTTACTTCCTTTACTGCGATACATCATCATCAAAAAGAGATTGGCATTATCACTTAGGCTAAATTGGTTCATCAAATCAGCTCCAAAGACGGCTTGGTTATTCTCAAAAACGCCATTAGCAAACTGTTTGCCGTACATCAAATTGAGTTTGGGTACCCAACGCCCTATTTGGTAATAAGCCGAAAGTTCTAATCTCAATCTTTGGTAGTCACCAAAATTGTGAATGTAGCGCTCTACTACATTAGGCAGGGTATGTGACAATTGGTAATCTTCAAAAAAACCATTGTGTACCAATGAATAATCTACTGATAGAGAAACAATTTGATAAGTAAGCAAGAGTGAAAAATCATCACTTAGGCGTGGTTGCAAATCGGTATTACCACGATTGTAGAGAAAAGGAGTTTCATACGTAAAACGGTCGGAAAGTTCATAAAAGGCAGGGCGAGTGATTTTTTTGGCATAGCTAAACGACCATTCGGTTTTATGCCAAGGGAATGCTACCGAAATATTAGGGAGCAAGTGCTTGTAACTACGGCTTTTAGCATCGTTCTTCACATCGTTTTCAAAATAACCAAAATCAGTATATTCATAGCGCGCTCCTATTTTCCATTTGGCTTTAAGCCAAGGGAACGAATAACTCGCAAAAGCAGCCGATTGCGTTTCCTTGTTGTCAATATCGGTAGGAGTACTGATATTGTCTTTATAATTGTCGTAGCGCGATAGGGTGCTGGCTTCCACACCATAACCTAACAAGCCTTTACCTACTCGCTGTGTGAGATTGGTTTTCATCGTCCACAAGTGTGATTGCGCATCCGAATGGGTATTGATATTGCGCTGAGAAGGTGTGGTGAGATTGCGCTCTACAATATCAGAACGATAATTAGAGAATGCGCCCCTATAGAACACATCGGTTTGCAACTTGAGTTTATCGGAGAGTTTGCCATCGTAATACACATTGGCATTGAGGCGTGTATCCTTGTTGAGGCGGTCGAAAGTGTTCAATCCTTGTTGGGTAAGAGTTCCATTGCGGTAAGTAGCTGTGTTTTGCTCGGTAACATTACGCCCCGATAGCGGACTTGTAGTCATCCACACACTTGCCCCCAATGAATGTTTATCGTTGATTTCGTGAGAGAAACCTGTTTTAGCATAGAAATTTCGGGTGTTATCTTTCACTATTTCATCGGTGCGCACTTGCCAATTGTTGGCTTGGGTATGCACATTCAATTCTTGATCGTTTTCGCGTTTGATATTGTGGTTGACATTGGCGCGTGTTGAGAAGAAAACATCTGTGTTACCTGAACGGTAGTTTAGGTGAGCATCCACAAAGCCTTCTTGTCCTTTTTTAAACTGACTTTCCACACTCACACCACCGCTGAGACCGTCGCCTTGTTTCTTTTTGAGAAAAATGTGAATCACCGCCCCCACGCTGTTGTCGTATTCAGCACCTGGTTGCGTTTCCAAGCTAATGCGGTCTATTTCCTTAGGGGAAAGGCGATATACATCGTTCATATCTCGCACTCGCTTGTTGTTGATGTAGAACAAGGGTTTTCCTTTGCCAAATACTTCTACGCCATAAGAGGTATACGACATTGATACCCCAGGTAAGAAATAGAGCAAAAGGTCTACTTTAGGGATGTTTTTTAATGAAGAAGCCGCTACATCGGCAGTAATTACAGTGCCTTGTTGTTTCATCACAGGACGATGCGCCGAAACCACTACTTCACCGAGTTCATTTACTGATTTTTGTAAGGAAATGGTTCCTAAATCGCCCAAAGAAGGGGTAAGGACTTTTTCTTTGTACTCCAAATGGGTAATTTTAATCACTGATGGCTTACCTTGGGCGTTGTCGGGCAATTCAAAATGACCTTTGTCATCGCTAATGGCTCCTTTTACCATTGTAGAATCGGGGAGAGTGAGTTGGATAACATTGGCACCAAAGATAGGTTCTCCTTTTTCGTTTAGTAAAGTACCTTTATAGGCGCTTTGTGCGTGAGTAATGGCAAGAGGAAGGAGTACCATTACTAAAAATAGTATTCGTTTCATACTTTGAGTTTGATAATTGATTGTTAATTACGCCGCAAATATAAATATAGTTTTTTATAAACGCAAGTAAATTTAAAACTTTTTAAAATAAAAACCTTTTAATCATTTATTCCCGTCCCTCGTCATTCGTCTCTCGTCATTTGCAACTCGTCATTATTATATATTTCGTCATTCGTACTTCGTAATTCGTAATTATTTTATATCTTTGCCACTTGATTCTGATTAACACATTACCCTTTTATGAATTTAACTCCTGCATTAGAGAAACAATACACTAAAGAACAGAAAACAGCCCTTGAGGCTCAGCGTTTGGCTCAAGAAATCGCTTTTGGACCTGTTGTTTTTCAAATCTCCCAACTAATGGTAAAATTTGGCGTTTTGGAAGCGTTATGCAATGCTCCTGATGGTCTCACGATGGCTGAAGTTGCCACGCAAACAAAACTGAGCGACTACGCGGTGAAAATACTTTTGGAGGCTTCTCTTTCTATAGGTACGGTAATTGTGAGTAACGACGACCGATTTTCTATCACCAAAGCAGGTTGGTTTTTGTTACGCGACAAAACAACACGCGTGAATATGGAGTTTATACAAGAGGTGTGCTATGAAGGCTTATTCCACCTCGAAGAAGCTCTTACCGAGGGCAAACCTTCAGGATTAAAAGTATTTGGCTCTTGGCCTACTATCTACGAGGGACTTTCACAACTGCCTCCTAAAGCCCAAGAAAAATGGTTCGCCTTCGATCATTATTATTCTGATTATTCGTTTGATGATGCTTTGAACATCGTTTTCAAACAACCCGTGAAAACCCTGCTTGATGTGGGCGGGAATACCGGTAGATTTGCCTTGAGAACAGTGGAGTACAACCCCGATGTGCAGGTAACCATTATGGATTTGCCTCAACAATTAGGATTGATGAAAGCCAATACCGCTGGCAAAGCAGGAGCTGAACGCATTGCCGGACACCCTGCAAACCTCTTAGACGCCTCGGTGCCTTTCCCTAAAGGATTTGATGCAATATGGATGAGTCAGTTTTTAGATTGTTTTTCTGAAGATGAAGTAACGAGCATTCTCAGTCGTGCTGCAGCTGCAATGGATGAGCATACCTCGCTTTACATACTCGAAGCCTACTGGGATAGACAACAACACGAAACAGGGGCGTATTGCCTCACCCAAATAAGCGTTTATTTTACCGCAATGGCAAACGGCAACAGTAAGATGTACTACTCTGGTGATATGATACGCTGTGTGGAGCGCGCCGGATTGGAAGTAAGTGCTATCTATGATAACTTAGGCAGCGGCAATAGCCACACGCTTTTCCAAGTGAAGAAAAAAAGTGAATAGTGAATAGTGAAAAGTGAATAATAAATAATGCGATACAAAAAACCTCCCCTTGCAATTTGAACTGCACGGGGAGGTTTTTATTATGGACTTTGACAAAGTGTTATAACTTGTTACCTATTTTACCTGAATTAAGCGTTCGAGTGCCATTCCGCGTGAGCCTTTGATAAGGAGTAGGCAATTGTTGAACAATAGGGTAGGGAAGACCTCTTTAAAAGCCTCGAAAGTTTCGTATTGTGGATAAGGGCTTTGGGTTTTAGCAAAGTTGCTACCTACCAAATATACACCTTCCCACTCATAATTTTTAAGTTTATCCACTATACGCTGATGTTCTTCTGCAGCGTAGTTTCCTAATTCAAACATATCCCCTAAGATGAGTACTTTCTTCTTCTCGTCACTCATTGTAAGCAGGTTATCGATAGCAGCTGCCATACTGCTGGGGTTCGCATTGTAAGCATCGAGCAATACGGTATTACTGCCCCATTGCATCAACTGACTGCGGTTATTCTGCGGGATATAGGCTTCAATACCTCTTTTTATAGCCTCGTTAGAGAGTTTAAAAAATTTGCCAAAAGCTACTGCAGCGGCTATATTGGTGAAATTGTAACTGCCTACTAAATGTGAAGTTGCTACAGTAGGAGCATCGGTAAAGCCTTCTATTACAACTCTTTCTCCTTCTTCGGTAGTTTGTGTAGAGGCATCTTCAAATTGTATGGTTACGGGTTGAGTACCCACGCATTGTACGGCTACATTCACCCCTTTACCTACCCCGAAACTATACTCGTTGTGATAATCGGCTAAGAGGGCTTCGGTAATAGGATTATCGGCATTAGCGATGATAGTTTTTTGGTGCGCTTTCAGGTAGTCGTAGAGTTCACCTTTGGTTTGTATAACGCCCTCAAAAGAGCCAAATCCCTCTAAATGCGCTTTGCCAATGCTAGTGATATAGCCATAATCGGGTTGAGCGATATTACAGAGGAAAGCGATTTCACCAGGGTGATTAGCACCCATTTCTACAATAGCGATATCGGTTTCGGGTTTGATAGAGAGCAGGGTGAGTGGCACCCCTATATTGTTGTTGAGGTTGCCTTGAGTGGCTACTACGTTCAGCTGTTGTGATAAAACAGATTTGATGAGTTCTTTGGTAGTGGTTTTGCCATTGCTACCGGTGATACCTATCACGAGAGTTTTGAGGGTGTTGCGATGATAGGTAGCGAGTTCTTGCAAGGTAGTGAGCACATCGCTAACCAAGATCATTTTATCAGAAGTTTGATAAGCAACCTCATCGATTACGGCATATTGAGCTCCTTTTTCGAGGGCTTCGGCAGCAAAGGTATTTCCGTTGAACGAAGCACCTTTCAGTGCGAAATAAATACTACCTTTAGCAATATTGCGGGTATCGGTAGAGACGCCTGTAGAGGCGAGGAATTTTTGGTAAAGATTTTTCATCAATGAATAATTGACAATTGATAATTAACAATTGTGATGCAAAAGTACAAAAGTTTTTGTTAGTGCGAGCTGTAGAGGCAGAAAATTTTAGCAAAGTGTAGTAACAGCAATATGACTTTGTAGATATTATATAGAAAGGTATAATAGAAAAAGTGCTGCAAACATTACTATTTACAGCACTTTTTCTATATTAGTTTTAAAAATTTATCCTTTAGGAGTACGGTGATCCTTTTTAGATTTAGAACCTACACGGCTCATTGCATTACGGAATCCGATGTAATCGGTAGCGATATATTGAGGAAGGAATCGACGTTGAGCTGGGTCAATCCAGTAAGCGCGGTCTCTCCAAGATCCACCTTTGAATACGCGAACTTCGTCGTCAATGAGTGAGGTACGGTCATTAGAAGTATCGTAGTCTTTACCGTTGAGTTCAGTTCCTGGTTTTTTAGGACGAGGAGCATTATACATATTGTTGCGGTATTCAGCATCTGGTTCAACTAATCCACCTTGGTTACGGAAGTTACGAGTAGATGATTTTTCACCATCGTTGTAACTACGGTTATCGGCGTGAGTAAAGTTATAACGCAAGTAAGTTTCGTTAGAGTCTACAGGGATTGTAGCCAAGTTGCCAGGGAGGTTACGAGCGATTACTTTTCCGTTAGCTAATGTATCGTATTTTATAGATTCAGGGGTTACGACAATTTGTTTACCATCTTCACCTATAGCGTGTTTCATATAAACGTTACCGCGGTAGTAGTTGAAGTCGGATTTTTCATCATCTATGATAGGGCGATATACATCGGCAACCCATTCGGCAACGTTACCAGCCATATCATACAAACCGAAGTCGTTAGGGGGGTAAGTTTTTACAGCTACAGTGATATCACCTTTATCGTCAGACCAACCAGCTAATCCGCCGTAGTCACCTTTACCTTGTTTGAAGTTAGCTAATAGTTCACCACGGGTACTACGTTTAGTAGAGCGTGTGTATTGGCTATTCCAAGGGTATTTTTTTCTACCTTGCAAAGAGTTGTATTCGCGGATACCGTTGAGTGATTTAGCGGCATATTCCCATTCAACTTCTGTAGGTAGTCGGTATTCAGGTAATAATACTCCGCTAGTTTGTTTAGCGTAGCTAGGTTCACCTTCTTTATTGGTATTTTTACCACCCATTTCGCCAGCGATTTTACCGCCGTAAGTTTGGGTAGGAGCGTTGAGGTAAGTATCGGTACTGAAAGTACTTTGCGCATCTACTTGGTAACGAGCATCACGAGCGAGGTATCCATCGCGTTCGAGGATAGCCTCATTCACGCGGTCGGTACGCCAAGAGCTGAATTGTACAGCTTGTACCCAGTTTACCCCAACTACGGGATACTCGGCATAAGCAGGGTGACGCAAGTAGTTGTTCACCATAGCTTCGTTAGCGCTCAAAGGGCCTCTCCATACCAAAGTATCAGGGAGAGCACCTATGTATATATTGCGGTATTGCTCTTGATCGGGTGGGAACACACGTTTGAGCCAATCGAGGTACTCCATATACATTTTGTTGGTTACCTCAGTTTCATCCATATAGAAGGATTGTACGTGTTGTTGAGATGGAGTGTTGTTCCAATCGTGCATCACGTTATCTTGCACTTGCCCCATAGTAAAGGTACCACCTTCGATAAGCACAAGTCCAGGGCCGGTTTCTTGATCTTTGAAATCGGTGTTGTATTGGAATCCGCCTTCTTTAGCGTTGATTTTCCATCCTGTTGCACTTGATACATTTCTATCAGACTTTTTGCCTCCACAGCTAGTGAGCAATAAGCCTGTAAGAGCTATGCAAATAGGGATTCTTAATAAACTTCTTTTCATAGTAAAAACACTTGTTAGCATAAAAATTCGGGCGCAAGATACTACTTTTTTTCAAAATAGTATACTTGTTTTAGCATTTTAACGCTATATTAATATTAAAATATTTTTTACTCTTTGTTATGTTGCTGATTTATAATTATTTGTATATCTTTTCCACTTGGTTACATTTTGCTCATTTACAAAGGTTTTAGCGTGTTTTTTAACAATTCTTTAAGTATTTTATTAGAGCAAATTGGCTTTATCTGCTAAAAAAATCAACAGTAGGGAGAGTAAAAAAGATATAACAGGAGCAATCATCCACATTGTGAAAAATCGCTTGACTTGGGTTTTGCTAAATATGTTTTTATGTCCCATTTTGGCAACGCCTATCCCAAGAATAGCAGCTACATTCACTTGTACTAAGGAGGTGGGGATACCTTTTACTACTGAGGCGAGTAGTAACAAACTACCCGAAATAAAGGCGATAATCACGGCTTCAAACTTGCCAAAGAGGATGATTTCCTTACCAGTGTTTTTGAGTATTTTATGCCCAAAAAGAGAGGCACCAATTCCAAAACAAGGGGCTACGATTAAGGTAGCGAGCATTAAAATTACGATATGGTCGCTTTCGCGTATGTGCAGCTCGTTGATTGTCATTGTATAGAGGGGGCCTGCGGCGTTGGCGACGTTGTTAGAACCAATAGCGAAAGATACGTATATAGCCATTATCACTAGTACGATATCCCATAAATGGCGTTTATTTTCATTTTGAGCGCGCTGAATGGTGAGTCCGCGCCGGCGCATAGGCTGGTAGATGTATTTTCCGGCGAAGAAACTGAGGAAATAGGAGATAATGGGCAGGATGAACCAAGCAGGGATAATTTCTAAAAAGAGGATATTGGTATCTAACTTGCTAAAATAGAGGGCTGGGGCGGCTAAGGCAAGTACGGCAGCTTGGCTAGTGGATTGAGGAATGCCGGATATATTGGAAATGAGCATTGTTACAGCTATGGAAAATAGGGCGATAGAAACGACAGTAAAATCCATATACTCAGAAGGCAATATGCCGCTTCCCATAGTGCTGGCTGTTTTTTTGCCAGCTACGAAAGCACCTACAAACACCATTATCCCAAAAAGTCCTGGGATAATAGACTTCCTAATCACATTAGCGCCGTAGCTAGCAGAGAAAGCAGGGGCGGTGCCGCTACCTCCCATAGTAATAGCTACAGCCATTGCGGTGAGGAAGGGAATAAGTAATTGGTTGTATATAGGAGTCATTTTTCTTTCACATCCAAAATTTGTGGCAAAAGTACAAAATAATTATCAATTACCAATTAAGAATTATCAATTAACGGTTTATAAAAAGAAAAAAGCCCGATATTACTATCGGACTTTTCCATTAACCAACCAAAACTTTAAATTATGAAAACTATTATTTGAAGTTTTACAATGAGCTACCACCCTCATTGCGCTGCAAAGGTACGGCGTTTTTTTGAACTACCAAAATAATTTGACGGTTTAACAAAAGTTTAACAACAGAAACGGTTGTTGAGAGCTGATAATTAGATAGTTGTATATGTTCTGAGATTTTAAAGAATCTTGGAGGAATTGTTATATAAAAAGCTGCCTAAGGGTTTAGAGAGCTTTTTATCATTATTACTTGTGTGGTTTAGTTTTAGAATTTGTAGCCTACACCAATTTGGAATACGCGGTTTTTGAAATTTACAGGAGGTAAAAAATTACGATCTTTAGAGTATTTTTTAGTAGATAACTCAGAGAGTCCTAAGTTGAAGGTAGCATCAAAGAAGAGTCCGGAATTTAAGTTGTACTCAGCGCCGAAGCCTAAACCGAAGTCAAAAGCATTATCAGGGGAAGGGGAGAAACTAACCTTGTTATTAGGGTTAGATGGATTTGTAGGATTATCAATATTTACATCAAGATTTATATTGGTGAGGAATCCTAAGTTGATCCCTACTTTAGGGCGGAATCCGTTGAAATCGTATTTAAACCAAAGAGGGATATTAAATTGTTGGGTAGTCCATTCGCTACTGCTTTTTAAATTTGTTTTAGTAGTTAAAGAGCTGTTATTAAACACAAACGATTTTAATTTTGCGCCTTGGAAGGCATAGTCAATACCAGCTTCTACCCATATTTTTTCGTTGAAGCCGTATTCAATAAAAGCACCTAAGTGGAAACCGGGTTTGATAGCAGTATTATATTTGGCTGTTCCTATAACTCCCAATCCATCTGTTGGGTACTTAAGGCTAGAAATGTCAGACAATAAGAGTCCTGCTTTAGCTCCTACTTTGAATTCTTGGGCGTTGGCGGTGGTGATTCCCGCTACAGCCATTGCTGCAATGATAAAAAGTTTTTTCATTTCTTCTATATTTATTTGGTTATTACTATTTGATGGTTAGCTGTGTATTGTTTATTTCGGGGGCAAGATTACGACAAATATTTGAGGTATACAAAAGTTTTTTTTAGGTAAGAGGTAAGAGGTAAGAGGTAAGAGGTAAGAGGTAAGAGGTAAGAGGTAAGAGGTAA
>NZ_CALGWU010000004.1 GCF_937936315.1 uncultured Capnocytophaga sp.
TGATTGAACACGATTTAGACGTCATTCGCAATGCTCATTATATTATCGATATGGGTCCCGGTGGCGGTGCCGCAGGCGGAAGAATCGTAGCTCAAGGCACTCCTCAAACAGTAAAGAATAATGCCAATAGTATCACAGGGAAATATTTATAAACCTAGTAAAATTATAAGAATCCCCGCTGATAGATTTCTCTTTCAGCGGGGATTTTTTAATTAGCTAATTATTCACTACTTTTGCAATCAATAAACTACTTTGATAAAATGAATACTTTCGCAGCCTTAGACTTTGAAACCGCCAACCAATACCGCAACAGTGTATGCAGTATCGGACTTGTTTTTACTGTATCCGCTTATTTTGGGTTTGATTTAAAGCAACATCACCACGCCTTAGCCGATGCCGAGGCTTGTGCACATATTGCTTTAGAACTTTTTAAGATAGATGATGATAGTTATTGATATAGTAACTTATTCAATTTCCTCAAAATACCTATCCAAATGGCATCCTATTTCTATATCTTCATCTGAAGAATTTCGTAAAACCATATATCTATAAGATTTCTCCGCATTAACGAATACAAAATTGTGTTTGCCATAGTAAGCTTGGTGACCCCATCTGCTAACAGCCAAACCTCACCCTTTTTAAAGTTGAAAATATCATTTTTCAAGCGATAGCTCTTTCCGACTTGCAGTTCCATAATATGTTTTTTAAGGACAAAGATAATAATTAATTCAACTAGCAAGTTGAATTAATTATTCTTCAAGTGGTCATTTCCAAAACGGATAATCGCTTCTATGATAGGTAAGGCTTCTTTACCTAAATCTGTAAGGGAATACTCCACTCGTGGGGGTACTTCTGGATAACTCACTTTTGCTACTAATTGATGAGTACAGAGCGTTTTTAGTTCTTCATTAAGTACTTTTTCACTCACTTGTGGAATGGCACGCTTTAGTTCCCCATAACGATGTGTGCGCTGACTGAGATGAAACAGTATAAGCATTGCCCATTTGCTTCCCATTATTTGCATTGTTCGCCATACAGGACAATCATTGTTAATATTTTTTTCGTTCATCGCAATATTTTTTCTATTTGACACTGAGTAATTCTAACTTTTTTGTAAGGTGTTTACTTTTTCGTAAGTACTTGTGTGTTTGGATACAAAGGTATAATTTTGCGGTGAAATAACAAAGAAAAATTCATATAAAAATGACAAAAACAGAAATTGTACATCAGTTTTATGTCTCCTTAGCTAAAGGAGATTTTGAGAAAGTAGGCAGTTTATTAGCCGATGACTTAGTATGGCACCAACCAGGGAAAGGGGCTATTTCAGGTAGCTACAAAGGTAAAGAGGCTGTATTCTCTCATTTAGGAAGAATGGCACAGCTCAGTGGAGGCACTTTTGCTATTGACCAAATTGATTATATCACCGAAAACAATCATTTGGTAGTTGCTGCCGTCGCTTTTAAAGCCCTTGCCTTCAACAAAAGTATACGAATGAGAGGCATCGACCTCTATCGGGTAGAGAACGACAAAATACAAGAGGTTTGGTTATTCTCTGAACACATAGACGAAGAGGACGCCTTCTGGACAGAAGCCCTCAGGTTATCTAACCAACAGAAATAATATTTCCCCGCTTGTAGAGAATACTATGAGCGGGGATTTTTTTATGTTATACTAGATTTTAGGTATTTCCATTACATTGGTAACTTGCTGCAATTTTTATAGAACAAAGGTGCTTCTATA
>NZ_CALGWU010000005.1 GCF_937936315.1 uncultured Capnocytophaga sp.
AAAGAAAATTACGAATAAAAAGCAAAACTACAAAAAATAATGTAATTAGCTCATACAAAGAGGATTAATTTTTTGACAGGAAGATAAGAGAAGACAGAGTCTTAGATGTTTTAGATAGTTTTTTTCAAAATTAGGTTTCTAAATCGTTACCTACCATACTGAAAAATATTTTTTATTAATAGGTTATATTTCAGTGTTTTACACCTTTTTTCATATTGTACAGTAACTTGATAAAAAGTACTTTCGCAAATTAAAAAATTAGAGTATGAAAAAAGTAAAACGCTCAACCTTTAAGGTATTGTTTTACCTTAAAAAGAATGCCCCAAAGAAGAACGGTAAGGTTGCTATTATGGGGCGTATTACCATTGACAATCAGGTAGCTCAGTTTAGTACCAAACTTGAAATCCTTCCACAGAAATGGGATTTGAAGTACGGAAGGGTAACAGGTAAAACAGAAGAAGCTACCCAACTCAATCGCAAGCTGGAAGAGATTCGCTCACGTATCATTACTCATTATGAGGTGTTGATGAAGTACGAGGGAGTGGTTACTGCTCAGAAGCTAAAAGCTACTTTCCTAGGCATAGGAGTAATGGAAGATTCCTTGCTAAAAGTCTATGAGAAGTTCAAAGAGGACTTTGCCTTGATGGTAGAAAAAGGTGTTAGAAGTTACAGTACGCTTAACAAATACGAGAATGTATATACTCATTTGAGCGAGTTTATCCAGTACAAATACCGCAGAAGTGATATTTCTTTCAAAGAGCTTACAGAAGACTTTATCAACGATTTTGACTTCTATCTTAGAGTTAATAAAAGTCTTACTCACAACACAATATGGGTTTATATGATGCCCCTTTGTAAAATGGTAGAAATAGCTATAGACAAGGGTATCATCTATCGCAATCCCTTTAAGAATTACATAAGCTCTATGGAGGAGAAAGACAGAGGCTATTTGCTTAGAGAGGAAGTAGAAACTCTTTTACAATATCACCCTAAGAGTGCTTCTGCTGAATTAGTACGAGACCTATTTGTTTTTAGTTGCTTTACAGGCTTCTCTTATATTGATATCAAACAACTTAAAAGAAGCCACTTACAATCGTTCTTTGACGGCAACAAATGGCTTATCAAACGACGTCAGAAATCCGATGTACCCTGTAATGTACGTCTGTTAGATATAGCCGAGAAAATTATTGAAAAATATGAGGGTACGACTCGTACTGAGGCATTGTTTCCTACGCCCTCCAATGCTAATTGCAACCTCCTGATTAAAAAGATGATGAAAGATTGTAACATCATTCGTGAAAAACCTATCTCCTTTCACTGGGCACGCCATACCTTTGGTACTCTGTTCTTAACAGAAGGGGTTCCCTTGGAAAGTGTTAGCAAGATGATGGGACATAAGAATATCAAAACCACCCAGATTTATGCTAAAATCACCAATGAGAAAATTAGCAAGGATATGGAAATTGCTGCCGAACGATTAAAGAATTTAAAGATAGGCTAACTAACAAATTTCTTCTTAGAATTAAAATCCATTGATAACATTTCAAAAAGAGATGTGTCAATGGATTTTTTTGTTGCCTTACAGAAAGCTATTAGAAGAGAAAAAGACTTCAACAAATAAGGAAAAGGATATTCGTTTGTCACAAATAGAAATACGTCATTAAGACTTACCTATTTTCCCTGTTTTAAACACTTAAGGCACGTAATGGCGGTTCGTTGTTCGAGTGCAAAGGTATTTCTGTGTTCTTAACGCTTCTTGCAAGGTCAAGCCCGATGGGTTTTCAAAAAAATCTCCAGCCCTTGTCCGTTGTCCTGCGGGTAGTATTTTTTTGAAAAACCTTGCAGAAGCTAAACACAGACCTTTTATGGCACTCGAAACGAAACCAGCTCATTCCGACCTTTAAGCGAATAAAAAAAATGTCAAATATGAGAAAAATGCCGCTTCTTACAGATTGTTTTTTGAAACGAATACCGCTTTTCCTCCCATTGTCGAATAAAAAATTTCAAACTATGTAGCTACCTAATTACGTTTTTACCTTCGTACGTACTTGCTTACGTTGATACGTAAATGCAAAGTAATGTACAAATATACATATAGCTTTACATAGAATTGTAAATAACTTTGTAAGTAAGTGATTGATTAAATATATTGCTAATATGCCCTAAATCACTTTATGAGCTTGTAGTGTTTATCTTCTTTTCTTATGGTTAATTAAAATTTGACCTTTAGGGAGAATTTTCTGTTCACCCGAACAGAGCAAGTTGTGTTTTGAGGCACGCATTAGGCGTTTAGGCACTCAAAACCACTTGCCCTTGCAGGGAGCCGAAAACCTCTCCAAAGTCGTGGTTTTTACTTACTAATGAAATTGTATATGGACAATAAATTACAACCTCAAAAACGAAAATTAGGAAGAGTTCCTAAAATAGATAAGGCTATTTACCGGTATACTATCAGTTTCAATCAGGTAGAACATACTCGATTTTTATCTCTTTTCGAACAATCAGGAATGAAAGTCAAAGCTCATTTTATCACTTCGGTATTATTTTCCAAAGAAATCAAAAGTGTAAAAATCGATAAATCAGTAATGGATTTTTATATCAAACTCACCGAACTCTATGGACAATTTCGGGCAGTGGGCGTGAATTACAATCAGATAGTAAAGATTTTGTATCGCAATTTTTCCGAAAAGAAAGCCGCTGCCTATCTGTTTAAACTCGAACAGCAAACCGCTCAAATGGTGGCTATCTGTAAAGAAATTATGGCTCTTTCGCAACAATTAGAACAGCATATCACTGAAAAAAACAAGAAAAATGGTCGCTAAAATACATCGAGGAAGTAATCTTTTGGAAGTATGGACAACCAAAAGGTAAATACCGAGATGAAAAATTATCAGAAAATCCCGCAAATTCTATCCTTTTTAGATGAAGAGGGAACAGATAAGATGCAAGAACAAATACAAACCAATTACAAGCAAGTGAAGTTAGATATTGTCAAACTTATCAAAAACGAACTTGAACACATCGAAAACGATTCTAATTTGGCTCATTTCCAAACATCATATAAGTAATAAGTAGTTGATTTTGTTGAATATGATTTATTTTCTATGTAATGAAAAAAATCAGTTCTTTAAATTATTGATTATAAACAATTTGTTTAATTTAGAATAATATAAGGTAACGACTTAATAACGGAAATAATTTCATTGATTTTACTTGTTTTGTGTCGTAACTCAATGTCGCAGAGTTACGAACTATTTACAAATCGGCGAAAAAACTTCTACCTCTTTCAAAAGGTTAATAGTAAGACAATCTCAAGTGTCATCGAACCAAAATGTGAGTATTGAAACGAAAAACATTTATCCTAATTCTTAATATATATGCACCGTTTACTCTCCATTTTAATGAAATTACTTTGTTCTTAATCTCCGTTATTATATTAATTTTTCAGAGTCATCAACATTTACGTTTTTGTTCATACAAAGTTCTCCACTTCCGTTTTTCAAGTTCGCGTTTCAGGAGCATCGTAGCGATAACCCTACTGATGGGCGTGTTGTTATTTTCTTGCAAGGCTACTTTGAGTTTTTCTTCCGAAACATCTACCCGATAAAGTATGCTGATAAGCTTGTTGAAATCCGTCTGAATCAAAAAATCTACATACGCAACTAAAACCTCAAATTGTTCTCCAAAAGAAATGTTTTTTTCAATACTTACTTCTTTATTTAATTGAGAATAAACTTCTCGAATAGCAAGTTTCTTTTCTTCCAAAGAAATTAGAGAATCGTTATTTGATTGATTTTCCATCTTTTTATATAAAAACGAATAGTTTCAATAGAAAGTTAACTTCCACACGCCAAACATTCCTCAGGGTTGTCTAGCGAGCAGGCTACTTGTGATTGTCCTAAAAGCAGCTGCGTATCTACGGTAAATTTGATGGCATCTACGGCGGCTTTGGTGCGGAGGTAGTACATACCCGTTTTGAGTCCGCTTTTCCACGCGTGGAAGTGCATCGAGGTGAGCTTTGCCAAATTCGGCTCTGCCATAAAGAGGTTGAGCGACTGCGACTGACAGATAAACGCTCCTCGCTCTGCCGCCATATCAATGATGGTTTTTTGCTTGATTTCCCAAACGGTTTTGTACAATTCTTTCAGCTCCGTAGGGATTTCAGGAATGTTTTGCACCGAACCATTTTCGGCGATGAGTTTGTTTTTCATCGTAGGGTTCCAAAGTCCCAACTCGATGAGGTCTTTGAGTAAGAATTTATTCACCACCACAAATTCGCCCGAAAGCACACGGCGGTTATAAATATTGCTGGTGTAGGGTTCAAAGCACTCATTGTTGCCCAAAATCTGCGAAGTAGAGGTGGTAGGCATCGGTGCTAAAAGAAGCGAATTGCGTACGCCGTGGGTCATCACCTCTTGGCGAAGTTTTTCCCAATCCCAACGGTCAGAAGGGACAACTTGCCACAAATCAAACTGAAATTTCCCTTCCGAAAGCGGCGACCCTGCAAACGAGCTGTATGCCCCTTGCTCCTTTGCCAAGTCCATCGAGGCTTCCATCGAGGCAAAATAAATCGTCTCGAAAATATCCTTGTTCAGCCTCCGAGCTTCTGGGCTTTCAAAGGGCAAACGGAGGAGTAAAAACACATCTGCCAAGCCCTGCACGCCTAAGCCTATCGGACGATGGCGGTCGTTGGAAGTTTTGGTCTCAGGAATGGGATAATAATTTCCATCGATGATTTTATTGAGATTTCGCGTAACGATTTTGGTTACTTCGTAGAGTTTTTGAAAATCAAATCCCCCACTGGAAACATAGCGAGGCAATGCCAAGGAAGCCAAATTGCACACCGACACCTCATCGGCGTTGGTATATTCCATAATTTCGGTGCAGAGGTTAGAACTGCGTATCGTACCAATGTTCTTTTGGTTTGATTTTTCATTCACGGCATCTTTGTAGCACATATAAGGCGTGCCGGTTTCTATTTGAGCTTCGAGAATGGCTGTCCAGAGTTCGCGTGCTTTGATTTGCTTGCGGAATTTTCCTTCGTTTTCGTAAGTGGTATAAAGTTCGTTGAATTTTTCGCCATACACCTCGTACAGCCCTTGTGCTTCGTTGGGGTCAAAGAGCGACCACATTTGGTCGGCTTCTACGCGTTGCATAAAGAGGTCAGGAATCCAAAGGGCAGGAAATAAATCCCTTGCGCGCATCTCCTCCTTACCGTGATTTTTACGAATATCAATAAAATCAAAAATATCCGAGTGCCACGGTTCGATATACACGGCAATGGCACCTTTGCGTTTGCCTCCACCTTGATCTACATAACGAGCCGTATCGTTGAACACGCGAAGCATCGGAATGATGCCGTTGGAAATTCCGCCAGTCCCTTTGATATAACTGCCTGTGGAACGAATGTTGTGAATGCTCACGCCAATTCCGCCTGCCGATTGCGAAATCAAAGCACAGCGTTTGAGGGTATCGAAAATCCCTGCGATACTGTCTTCGGTCATACTCAGCAAGAAGCAAGACGACATTTGCGGTTTGGGCGTACCTGCGTTGAAGAGCGTTGGTGTGGCGTGGATAAACCATTTTTCGCTCATCAGGTTGTAAGTTTCAATCGCTGCCTGAATATCTTCTTTGTGAATGCCCAAGGCGACACGCATAAAGAGATGTTGCGGTCGTTCGGTTACCTTTCCGTTGGTGCGAATGAGGTACGAACGCTCCAAGGTTTTGAATCCGAAGTAATCAAAATTATAATCACGGTCGTAGATGAGACTGCTGTCGAGTTCATCGGCGTTTTTACGAATGATTTTATAAATTTCTTCCGAGATGAGCGGTGCGTGGGTTTGGGTTACAGGGTCGGTGTATTCGTAAAGCAATTTGGCGGTTTTAGAAAAGGATTTGAGGGTATTTTTATGCAAATTGCTCACCGCGATGCGTGCCGCCAAGACCGAAAAATCGGGGTGAATGGTGGTTTGTGCAGCGGCGGTTTCGGCAGTGAGGTTGTCCAGTTCGGTAGTGGTAACATTGTCGTAAATCCCTTGAATTACCTTTTTAGCAATTTCAATTACATCTTTTTCCGAAATTGATAAGCCGTAGATGAGTTTATGAATACGAGCCGTAATTTTATCAAAATGAACGGCTTCTTTTTTTCCGTTTCTCTTTATTACAAACATTTCTTTTTTTATTTGAATTTCATAGCATAAGCAGGAACTAGATTTCCTTTCAATAGTTTTTGGAGTTTGGATTGCATCAGTTTTTTCGCCAAGGGTTTCACGCGGTCAATGTAGAGAATGCCTTCCAAGTGGTCGTATTCGTGGAGAATCACGCGTGCAGTCATTCCGCTAAAAGTTTCGGTGATGGTTTCAAATTGTTCGTTTTGATAGCTCAATTCCACCGACCACGAACGGGCTACTTTTCCTGATAAAAAGGGCAAACTCAAACAGCCTTCTGCTTCTTCCCATTGTTCTTCGGAAAGATTTTTTATTTGCGGATTGATAAACACTCGCCGAATACCCGTGTCGCCTTTTTCGAAATAGGCTATTTTATCCCTTTCGTCCATCGCCTCGTAAAGCAATTGAGAATCGGCAACGAACAACCGCAACGATTTTCCGACCTGCGGTGCTGCCAACCCACAGCCATTGGCCTTTTCCATCGTTTCCCACATATTGGCGATGAGTTCGTGCAAATTGGGAAAATCAGAGGCTACGGCTTGTGCCTTGACTTTGAGTACATTATTTCCGTAAGCAAATATGGGAAGTTTCATTTTTTTAATGGTTTTATTTGGCTAATAGCTAATGGCCGATAGCCAATAGTTATTTTAAAAATCTTCATCGAGTGAAAAGGTGTTTTGTTCGCTGTTGGTTTGTGCTACGCCTGTTTTTTGGTATTCGCCTACACGCCGTTCGAAGAAATTGGTTTTTCCTTGCAGAGAAATAAGTTCCATAAAATCAAACGGATTGGTAGCGTTCCACACTTTATTGCACCCCAAGGCAACGAGCAATCTATCGGCTACAAATTCGATGTATTGGCACATCAGTTCGGCATTCATTCCGATGAGTTTCACAGGGAGTGCATCGGTAACAAATTCCTTTTCGATAGCAACGGCATCTACGATGATTTCTCGTATGGTTTCTTCCGAAAGTTTGTTTTGTAGATGATTGACATAGAGCAAACAAGCAAAATCGCAGTGCAAGCCTTCGTCCCGACTGATGAGTTCGTTAGAAAAGGTGAGCCCTGGCATCAAGCCGCGTTTTTTGAGCCAAAAAATAGAGCAAAAACTTCCTGAAAAGAAGATGCCCTCCACCGCAGCAAAGGCGATGAGTCGCTCGGCAAAACTTCCTTTGGTAATCCATCGCAACGCCCATTTTGCTTTTTTGGTAACACACGGAATGGTTTCGATGGCACGAAGCAAATAATCCTTCTCGGCAGGGTCTTTCACATAAGTATCGATGAGGAGCGAGTACATCTCGGAATGGATATTTTCAATCATAATTTGAAATCCGTAGAAACATCGTGCCTCAGGATATTGCACCTCTTGGAGGAAGTTGATGGCAAGATTTTCATTCACGATGCCATCACTGGCAGCAAAAAAAGCCAACACTCGCGAGATGAAAAATCGTTCGTTGTCGTTGAGTTTGTTTTGCCAATCGTGGAGATCGGGCGACAAATCTACTTCTTCTGCCGTCCAAAAACTGGCTTCGGCGTTTTTGTAGAATTGCCAAATATCATTGTGCTGTATAGGAAAAATGACAAAGCGGTCTTTGTTGTCTTGTAAGAGGGGTTCGGTAATCATTTTTTAGTTTCTTTTAATTTTACAGACGCCTGAATATCAACATTTTCCCATACTTTACTTATACCATCAACACCTTTATGCAAATCAAAACAAACTGAGTTAAGTACTTCTAAGGCTTTCAAAGCTTTAAAATCTTTCAAATCGATAGAAGATTTGACACTCAATAAATTATCTTTGAATTGAATTTCTGCTGGAATATTATTCACACTAACTCCATTCATTCTTAGCTTAATAGTCCATTGATGGTTTTCAAAAATGAATTTTCCTGATATTTTTCCTGCTTCGTTCATCAATCCGAAAAAGGAATTTTTAATTTTTTCATCTCTGGAAGGATCTCCTGTTGATAACTCCAAAGCACGAATAGAAAACTCAGCATTGTTTAAAAAATCTTCAATGGATTTTCCTTCTGAAAGGTTGATTAAGTCCACCGATTGAAAAGTTCCTTTTACAGGTAATTTCTCGGTAGTTTTATATGCCGTCCATTCTACTTTTGCTGAATTTTCAACGGGTTCAAAAGATGATTTTTCATTTTTACAAGAATACAACAATGTACCTCCTATACCTAATAGTACGATGAATAATTTTTTGATTTTCATTAGCATTTACTTTTTACAAATTCATAAATCAGTCTTACAGGCACTGCTGTTGCTCCGCTTTGTTTATAGCCTTTTTTGTCTTTGAGGAAAGCAGCCCCTGCGATATCGAGATGTACCCAAGGGTAATCGGTAAAATGCTCCAAAAATTTGGCTGCTGTACTCACTCCGCCGATGGGTCCGCCAATGTTTTTAAGGTCGGCAATATCAGATTTTATGAGTTCGCCGTATTCTTTCCAAAGAGGGAGCTGCACAATGCGTTCATAGACTTCCTCGCCAATGGATTTTAGAGCATCGATACTTTCTTGGTGGTTGGAAAGTCCTGCAATTCCGAAACTCCCTGTAATCGCCGCCGAAGCTCCCGTGAGCGTAGCCATATCAATCACTAATTCAGGGTTGAATTTTTTCGCATAGCAAAGTGCATCTGCCAAAACAAGTCGTCCTTCGGCATCGGTATTTTGCACTTCTACCGTAGTGCCGTCCATTATGGTAATCACATCATCTACCACTAAGGCATTGGAATTGATTTTGTTATCCGTGGCGGGTACAATACCAATCACATAGTAAGGCAATTGATTCCCCGCAATTACCGAAATGATACCCAATACAGCGGCACCACCTGCCATATCGCATTTCATTGTACTCATTACGCCGCCCACTTTGAGTGAGTAACCGCCCGTATCGAACATTACACCTTTGCCTACCAAAACCAAAGGTTGAGAATTGACCGCATTTTTCGGTTTGTAGTGCATAATATTAAAAGTGGGTGGTGTTTCCGAGCCTTTATTCACGCCGAGCAAACCTCCCATTTTTAGGGTTTCGATTTGTTTTTTATGAAGAATTTCCGTTCCAAAACCGAATTTTTCACCTGCTTCCTGCACCCATTCTGAAAACTTGAGAGCATCCATATAATTAACAGGTTCATTTACTGCGTTTTTGGTGAGGGAAATGGCTTCAAGAACTGTGTTAAGTTCATTGTATTGCTTTTCAGAAAGAGCGGTTTCCGAAACAAATAGCGTGATTTTACCCGTCTTTTTTTTGGATAGATATTTATCAAAATGATAACTGCTAAGCAACACACCTTCCAAGAGGGCGTATTTTTCTTTTTCGGAGAAAAGTTCCAGATTTTCAAGAACCGCCTCCACCGAAGATGAAACAGAAGATGGTTGTAGTTGTTGCACAATGGTTGCCCCTACTTGTCTTAAATCCTCTAATTCGTATTTGGAAACGGCTACCAGCAAACTTTTTTCTTCTTGCCAAAGATGCCAATGTTTATTCTCCTTATCCTCAAACGACTGATGAATTTCTTCTTTCAAATTTTCCTGAATATCAATATTTTGCAAATCTTTTTGGCTACGAATAAAACGAATTATTGTGCCTTTCTCAAACGATAATTTGTCGGCAGTATAGCGTTTTAGCTCTGTATAAAGGTAAGTATCGATCATTTTATTTATTTTTTTAATTGTTGAGAAAGTGTTTGTTCTCCCGCCTTCCACCCACAAGCGGTTAATTCTTCTGTTTGGAGAGCATCTAATACGCGAAGTACTTCATCTACATTTCTTCCCACATTCATAGGATAAACGCTCACCCATTGTATAATTCCTTGTGGGTCAATGATAAAAGTAGCTCGATAAGCAACTTTTTCTTCGCAATTTAAAATTCCCATTTCTTCGGCTAAAGATTTGGAAGTATCGGCAAGCATTGGAATAGAAAGTTCTGCTAATTGTGGATGATTTTCTCTCCACCCTAAATGTACATATTCGGTGTCGGTAGAAGCACCAATCAACATAGCGTTTCTTTCCAGAAATTTTTTATTATTTTTATTAAATTCTATAATTTCTGTTGGACAGACGAAAGTAAAATCTTTAGGCCACCAAAAAAGCACCATCCACTTTCCTTGTTCGGCTGCGTAGTTGTGTGTGATTTCAGAGATTTCTATGCCTTTCTTTGTAGAAATAACGGCTTTTTTAACAAATTCTGGTAATTTATCTCCAATGCTTAGTATTCCTTTTTGGATGAGTTGTAATTGCTCTTTCTGAACCAATTTTTTAATTGAATTGCACATAATCAAATGTTTTTATATTTTCTAAATTGTTTGTTATCAATCGTTTTTTCAAGTAAGTTAAAAAAATAGTTTTACTTATTGTATCTAAATTATTTTTTTGAATAAAGTTTATGTAACTAATGACAGATTTTTTCAATTCTCCCTGAATTTCTTCTTTTTTATAATTCTTTTCATAGAGATATAAAAGAAAATATATCACTTTTTGCAACATTTCCTCTGCATTTTTCAAATCTTTTATTTCCTGATAGCAATTTGCCAAGTTGTTACACGAAACAACGTACAATTGTACAAAAGGAACTTTCAGTCGGACGCAATCGAGAAAATTACCATTAAGCACTTCAGCTCTGTACAAGGCATTTAGATAGCCACTCAAAGCAACTTCATAATTTCCTTCGTTAAAAGATTCATTGGCTTCTTCGGTTAAAATCTTCCAATAATTTTCGATATGGTTTACACAAGTATCACTCATTATATTTCAAGTTTTGGTTAGCAAAATTCCAGTTTACAAGTTCCCAAAAACCTTCCACGAATTTGGGTCTTGCATTTCGATAATCGATATAGTAGGCGTGCTCCCACACATCGAGGGTAAGGATAGGAGTTTTATTTTCAGTCAGTGGAGTGAAAGCATCTTTCATTGGGAGAATTTCTAATTTTCCTTCCTGATTTTGAGCCAGCCACGCCCAACCAGCACCGAATAATTTTACGGCAGTGGCAGAGAATTGTTCTTTAAAATTTTTAAAACTTCCGAAATCGCGGTTGATGAGTTCAGCGATTTTTCCAGTAGGATTTTTTCCGCCATCGGGCGAGAGACAATTCCAAAAAAAGGAATGATTCCAATGTTGAGCTGCATTGTTGAAAATGGCTACTTGGTTTTCGTTGTAGCTTTTTCGGATGATGTCCACGATGTCTTTTTCCGCCCATTCGGTATCTTTTACCAATCCCGCAAGGTTGTTTACATAGGCAGCGTGATGCTTTTCGTAGTGATAATCAAAAGTTTCCTCTGTAATAATCGAATTTAGAGCATTTTTGTCATACGGAAGCTCTGGGAGTGTGTGATTAATATTCATTATTTTTCAGGTTTAAATAGTTAGCTTAATTGATTTTCAATTGTTTAATATTATTATTTTTAATATTTTTAGATTTGCAAAAATAATAATTTAGACTTATCTAAAAAAATAAATTGATGATTTTTTTATTTATCTTTTCAATATAGTTTTTTAATAATTTGTAAATCAAATATATAAAATAATGTTTGATGTTTTACACGTTATTTATTTTTTGTTTTTTTCGGTGAGATGCTATTCTAATCTTTGCGAAAGAGTCATAATTTCTTTACAGATAGCCACTATTTGAGCGGTTTGTTTTTCAAGTTTAAACAGATAGGTGGAGGCTTTCTTTTCGGAAAAATTGCGATACAAAATCTTTACAATCAGATTGTAATTCACTCCCACTACCCGAAATTACCCATAGAGTTCGGTGAGTTTGATATAAAAATCCTTTACCAATTTACCGATTTTTACACTTTTGATTTCTTTGGAAAATAATACCGAAATAAAAATATATCTTAAATGCCTAAAGAAATGACTGAAAGTCTTATAGTCAAAAAAGAAGCCCTGAAATGTAGCGG
>NZ_CALGWU010000006.1 GCF_937936315.1 uncultured Capnocytophaga sp.
TTACTAAAGCTAATCCTTCTGAAAATCTATCTGCATAATCATACTTTATAGGAATCACTTCTTTACCTGTTTTATCTATAAAACCCCATTTGTTATTTAGCCTAACGTTTGCTAATCCTTCTGAAAAACCCCAAGCATTATCATACTTTATAGGGATCACTTCTTTACCTGTTTTATCTATAAAACCATATTTTTTATCCAATCTTACCATTGCTAATCCTTCATAATATTTATCTTTCCAAGCGTACTTCTTTGTTTGTTGCACAGGCTGGGCAGACGGCTCTTTTTTTACCTTTTCTTCAGGTAGCAGCCCCTGTCCATAACCAAGGGTAGCAGTTAGTAATAGAGTGTAAAGTAATATATTTTTCATGTTTGTAATATTTTTAAAAATTATTTGGCTATGGGGTGTCCTGCTGGGGCTTCATCACAAAACTCTGCACACTCACCTTTCTTGTTTATTTCAAACCATCTATCAAGTTTAGTGGGGCGAACTAAAGCTACTCCTCCTGAGAAACTTTTTGCATCAAAATATCTTGTAGGAATAACCTCTCTCCCTATTTTATCAATAAACGTGTTTAAACTTTTTTGAGGAACTTGGAGATAAACCCTAATAAAAGCATTCCAATCCAAGTTACATCAAGATACTCATATCTCATTATCAAACCTTTATATCCGTCAAGCCAACCATTTGCTTGTTCAATCTTAAACCTATTTTTGTACAATTCTTCATCAAAATAAACATCTGGTTGCTCTCCATTTCGGGGATTAGGTTTAATATTTGCTATAATTTCTTTGCTTTCTAAAAACTCTCTAAGAGATTTGCTATCAAATCCTGCATCAGCATTGAGAAACAGTCCTTTGTGTTCTATTCCTGCTTCTTCTAATAAAGCTAAGATTTCTTTTAGTACTTCTTCTATTTCATATAAGTCATTGTGATTTTCAGCCTTAGGACTCCCCATTGCTATCATTTACCCTTTATTATCACACAAAAAAATGCTATTTGTGGTTACGGATTTTTTTCTTGCTTGATAGCCTATAGATTCTCCTTTTTGCCGACAACGTGTATGACTACCATCCAATTGAACGCAAGACATATCTAATTTTCTTTTCTTCTTGCTTAATAGATTCAACCATATTCGCTGAAAGCTACCGTCTTTACTTTCCTACACTTAAAAAGGGAATAATCCAATTATTTATTGTATCTTTGCCCAAAGTTCCTGAATTTTGGTGTTTTTCTCAAACACAAAATTACTAATTTTCGGGAACTTTTACTTTATTACAGAAAAAAGTTTAAACAGCTTCACTATCAAATAAATACATTATAAAGTCTTTGACTTTATCTTTTAAAGATTTCATTTTTTGGTTTGTTTAATTTTGTGCGACAAAAGTAGTGTTTTTAGTTGGATTTTCCAAACACAATACACGTGGGTCTATCTACTTCTATCGCTTGGGCGGTTTCAGTCAGTTCGCCAGTTGCTTCATTACGCTCAAAAACCTGAATTTTATTATCATCTCGGCAAGCTACTAAAAGGTATTTACCATTAGGAGTAATCGCAAAATTGCGGGGATGAATACCTGTGTGTTGGTAGCCTATTTTGCTTAAAGTACCTTTCTCTGGGTCGATAGCAAAAATTGCAATACCGTCTTTCTTTAATCGGTGGGAGGTGTACAGAAAACGCCCATCAGGACTGATATGTATATCGGCACTACCACGCCCGCCACCTTCATCAGCCATTATGCGCTGTATCTCTTTCAGTTTGCCTTTGCGATAACTGAGCACCACACATTCACCTCCTAATTCGTTGATAAGATAAGCAAAACGACCGTCTTTACTAAATGTAAGATGACGAGGTCCTTGTATGGTATCACTAATGCGATAAGCAACTTTCATATCCTTGAGCACTTTAACGCCTTTTGAGGCTTTCCGTGCTTTGTAACGAAAGCGATACACACAATTTTTCCCTAAATTAGTGACTAATACATATCGTCTCTCAGGGGTAGGAATGATACAATGGATATGAGATGTACTGCCGTGTGAAGTTTCTACAAAGACTATGTGTTGTACTTCAGCTTGCAATCTCCCTGCAGCATCTAATGAGAAAACACTGATGTCGCCTCCCGTATAGTTAGCTGTGATGACGTATTTGCCGTCACTTACGATATGGCAAGGGTCAGCTCCTGCTCGAGGCAAGTATTCTTTAGGAGCCGTAGGCAGGAATACAGGGTTACTTAGTTGCGCTTTGTCTTCACTCACATCAAACGAATACGCTCCTTGTCGCCCGTCGTTATACTCGCTTACGGCATATAGGCGTTTTCCATCGGGCGATAAGGTTACAAAAGAAGGATTGGCAGCGGTGGCACTGCTCAGCTGTTGAAAAGTACCGTTCTCCTGATTGAAACGATAGGTGTAAATTCCTTTAGAATTCCCTCCTTCGGTATAAGTGCCTATATACATTATCAAGTTATTATCTTGGGCAAAGGTGATGAATGTTAATAGTGCAAAGACTATAGTTAAAAACGTTTGTAATTTCTTCATAAGTTCTAATTTTGTGCGCTATTAAAAAAATGTATCGTGTGCTCTATTTGCTTCTTGAGGGTCGTTACTTCCTCATCTGTCATAAAACTGAGATATTCTTTAAACAAATCAGAATGATAGTCGAATTGTTTCTTTTTCCACTGCGAAGTAGCCAAAATCAATTCAATAGCTAATATTTCTTCTATATTCTTCACTACTTGTTCGCATTTGATAGCCGAACTACCTCCCATTCCTTTAATATCTATCGTTTTTTCAAACAAAATAGGACTTTCGATGCTCGCAGGGGTAGAAAGACGACGGTTTTCATTCAATATTCCTTCTATGATACGCTGGAAGATAGGGTAATCTATTTCAGTTTCTATCTCTTTGCCGATATTTGAAAGCAAGTAGAACACACGCCGTTCGCTGATATTGCCCAAGCTGGTGAGGGTAATCGCCAAAAAGTCCATTGCCAAGGTGAGGGGCAGGGTATGCGAGTTGCCTCCAAAGATGATTTCTTGGCTCTCAGGGAAGAGAATAGGGTTGTCGGTAACCGAGTTCATCTCGGTTTTAATCACTTTGCGAATGGCTGCAATCGACTCGCGCACAGCTCCGTGTATTTGAGGGATAGAGCAAAAGGCTTCGGGCATAGACGAGAAGGCTTGCGCTTGTGTAGCGAGGGTGCTGTCTTTTAGCAGGGTGCGCAAATGCTCGGCTGTTTCTACAAGTCCCTTATGTGGTCGCACTATTTGCATAGCTTCCGAAAATGCTGAGAGGTTCCCTCCAAAGGCTTGGGTAGAAACTGAGGCTACAAAGTCTGCCCACTGAATGATTTGTAACGATTTGCTGAGGTTGTAGATGCCATAAGCGGTCGTAAGCTGAGTGCCGTTGAGCAGGGCATCGGCTTCGCGCATCTCCAAAGATAGAGGTTGCCAACCGTATTTAGCTTCCAACTCTTGTGCCGAATAGATTTTGTTGTGTATACACACTTCGCCTTCACCAAAGAGAGGCAGAGCGAGGTGTGCCAGAGCAATGCGTTCATCAGGGATGTCTTTAGAATATACCACCGGCAATACTCCTTTGTTATAAAAGTCGATGAGGCGTTGCACCAAAGCCAATCGCACCCCACTATAGCCATAGGAGAACGATTGTATTTTCAGGAAGAGCATCAGTTTGACAATCTCATTGGGGATACGCTCGCCTATACCACAAGCATAGTGGCGCAACAGGGCTAACGAGCCCACCGAGAGTTGATTTAGAAAATTAGGCTCTTTCTGGATATAATCACTGAGAAAGCGGTGGCACGTTTCGATATTTATCACCGCCTCTTCTGAGAGTTTTAGTTGTGTGTCGCCTTCTACAATTGCTATAAGCTGTTCTAAAAGAAGGACTTCGTTAGAAATATAGTGTTCCATATTAGGAGATAGGGGGTTAGGGGTTAGAAATTAGCTACTTCACCATATACAATTGTCCTGTTATAGATAACAATTGATATTGTAGCAGTTGGTTGCTATACAGATCTACTTTTTCAAACTTTTCAAATTCTTCATTGTCTTTACTAAGGTAATAAGTAGGAGTTTTTAGAGCGACAGCTTCAGATGTCCACATATAAGTATTGGCTTTAAAAGAGATAGAAGCATTGTTTAAACGCAGTTGCATAAATAGCTTTCCTTCTCCCCCTTCATCAAAAGTTTTTTCCACCAGAAAGTACTGAGGTAATATCTTACGGCGTGTGTAAGTGCTTTGAAAGTCACTATAATAAAAATCGTCAGCTCCCAATTTTATAAAAAGAGGAAATACGGGAGTACTCTCAAAAAAAGTTTTTTTAAAAGAGGAAATGTAATGAGTAGAACAAATATAATGAGGCATCCCGTCTTGAATAAAGACTACGATACTCTCTTCATCAAAAGTAGTGTAGTACTTTTGCTCATTAGGTGACCATTCTATGTTATTAACTTCTATTTCATAACAAGTAGGCGTGGATAGATGGTTTTTAGATATATAACTTTCCACATCGTCTTCTTTCCAAAAATCAGTACCCTCAACGGCTTTCATCGGACGAAATTCGGGGTTGCCATCTATAGCCCAAGTACTGTAAGAAAGTGTATAAGTATCAATGATATATTTATCTTTGATATGAAACTCTCGTTTCTGTTCCTCAGCTATATTGAGAGACAAACTGTCAATTATTTTTCCTGAAGTATCGAATTTTAGGAAATATGGTGGAAAATCAGGATTATCACCGATATAATAATCTTCTTCTCCTTTAGGCTTCACATAGTATGCAAGCAAACAATGTTGTTTATTGAAGAACTTTTCCTTAAGCGAATACTCTCCTCTTTCTTCAAGTGGTATAATTGTTTTTCCTTTTTGAAAAAGAGGTTTATCAGAAAGTTGAGGATATTTTTTTACGCTTTTAGGCAATAGCCAATGTGATTTCTGTACGATGTAGATTTCTGTCAAGTCTCTTTTATAGAACTTATATCCCCCTATTAAAACAACTATAAGAGTACTTATCCAAAATATTTTTTTGACATTCTTGTAGAAATAACTGTAGTAACAAAGTAAGCCTAATGCAAAAGAAATAGGTATAAATGAGATTATCAATTCTATTACTTCATCAATAGACAGTCCTGTGGATAGGTCAAAAAAAGCCTCACAAATAAATATACAAATAATATATAGCACTATAAAGCCGATGCCTGCTAAAATCGCTAAAAATATATTAGGTTTCTTCATTTGTTGTTAGTTTTTAGACGGTTTCACGTTTCCTTAACACTGCATACAAAAACACAAAAAACGCCAAGAAATACGCAATACGGGCGATGTAATCACCCATTTGCACATAGAAAGTTATTTCATCATTTAAGGCAATAGTGCCTTTCAAACTGCCTTGAGTGCCATAAGGTAGTGTTTTGAGCACCTCTCCCCTACCGTTGATAAACGCCGAAATCCCCGTATTAGCACTGCGGGCTACACTCCGGCGGGTTTCAATAGCGCGCAAACGAGTATAACTGAGGAGCTGCTTATGCCCCTGTGTGTTACGCCACCACGCATCGTTGGTAAGAATTGCCAAAAAGTTAGCCCCTTTCTTGATATAGCCCGTTACAAACTCACCATAAATCGTTTCATAACAGATGATAGGTGCTGCCTTGCCCTCGGTGTCTACTCCTGCAAAAGCGGTGCGCTCAGGTTGGGTGGTTTTCAGCGCTACTGTACCACCAAGATTGATGAGCGTTTCACCCAATATAGGTTTTAGTATATTTTGATACGGGAAATTCTCTACAGCTACTACCAATTTACTCTTGTGATACAGAGGTATTTCAGGATTGCGATTGAGCAAGAAAGCCGAATTGTAATCGTTATACCAAATACCATAAGTAGAGATGTAGTTGCTTTGGGAAGTGGTATGTGCTTCATCTCTCACAAACTCAATCATTGCAGTGCCTCCTACCCAATTGAGTTTAGGATAACGCGCTACGCAAGTGCGCAACCTATCTATCTCTGGTGCATAAGGCAATTCGTTCAGTTTGATATTCTCGGCAAAGACCGTTTCAGGAGTGAGGACGAAATTTACTTTATCGTCTAATTTATCAGCGGTGAGTTGCAACAACAGATTGCTTACTTCTTGATTTGAAAGTGAATATTTCTCGGCATAAGGGTCGATATTAGGTTGCAAGACTATTACATCAACTGTTTTCTTGCCTGCTTCACTATAATTGAGGTATTGGAAATACGAAATCACTATAGGCAGAGCAAAAAAGAGCATTGCCAAGCCTACTTTTCGGGAGAGTGCCTTACGGTTTTTAGTCGTAAGATAGTTTTCAATAGCTAAAAATAAGATGATATTCACAATCCACACCCATAAAGAGCCCCCAAAAGTACCCGTATATTCGTACCATTGTATCCACGTAATTTGTTCGGAGAAAACATTGCCCAAATTGAGCCAGGGCCAAGAAACATCCCAAGTGAGGTGAAATTTCTCAAACGAAATCCATATCGCTACTAAGAAGAAAAGCGCCACTTTGCGATTCATTCGTTTGGCTACAATATGATAGAGGAAGAAAGTAAGGGTCATCAGTAGTGTATTTGCCAAAATAGCAAAAATTGCCCCTATTTGAGTAGAATACCATATCCACCAAGTAGTGGGGATATTCCAAGTGAGGAATGCTAAATAAGAGAGTGCAAACACTTTGCGCTTGGTATGGCGATAATCGCAACGGATGCGCGCTTCCATTAGCAAGAGAGGAATTAAAGCAATGAATATCAAAGCTGTAAATCCGTAGGTTACCCACGATCCTGCGAGTAAAGCCCCTGAGAGTAGGGCAAGAAGTATGTTTTTCTTCATAATGATGAATAACGAATAACGAGGCAAAGATAGTAATAAATTGTTAATTAAGCAATTTGCTAATTAACAAATTATTCTTATTTTTGTCGCCAAAATTATTATTAGAATGGATACATTTCAGAAAAACAGCTCTTTTGGAGCTCCGCGCTCTCAAAGTGCTAAAAAAACTATTATCAACCTCTTAGGAGTGATTACCCTCGTTTTGGCAATTTTTGTACTTATTGCTTCGTTTATTCCTATGATTGGTGAAATTGCTTTTATAGGAGGGGCAGTGGTTATTCTGTTGGCTGCTATCGGTTTGTACTTTGCTGCTATATACGGCATAGGCAAAGCTTTACTAATTGTTGCACTATCGCTTTCGATAGCTGGCACGGCTATTTCAGTGAAAAAGTTTATTGATTATCACGATGCACACGCTTCCGAAATACACTCAGGTGGATCGGGTGGCGGATACCATCACAGCTGGGGCGATGATGATTAGCCAATATATCAATATTGCTAATTTTCTAATTATATCTATCTTTGCACTTTAATTATTTTAAATAACTATGGCAGAAAAACACCATTACAAAGGGCTTACCGATGCGCAAGTCCTTGAAAGTCGTGCCAAACACGGCGAAAACTCTCTCTCATCAGTAGAGGGTGAACCTCTATGGAAGCAATTCTTAGAGAAATTTACTGACCCTATTATCATCATTTTGTTGGTAGCCCTTGTTTTTTCATTTGGGGTATCTGCCTACGAATATACGGTAAACAATGTGGGTATTAGCGCTTTCTTAGAGCCTGTGGGTATCCTCTTTGCAGTGCTCTTAGCTACTGGGGTAGCTTTCTATTTTGAACAGAAAGCTAACAAACAATTTGAAATCCTCAATCAAGTAAATGATGAAATTTACTATAAAGTAATTCGCAATGAACGCATTACGCAAGTACTCAAAAAAGATATTGTTGTAGGTGATGTGGTTATCTTAGAAACAGGTGAAGAGGTGCCAGCCGATGGAGAACTTCTTGAAGCTGTATCGTTGCACGTGAACGAATCGACGCTTACTGGAGAGCCTATGGTACACAAAACTACCAATCCTGCCGATTTTGAAGCTGAAGCTACTTATCCCTCTAACTACATCTGCCGCGGGACTTCAGTATCCGATGGACACTGTATTTTTGAGGTGAAAAAAGTGGGTGATGCTACCGAATACGGCAAAGTGTTTGAAGGTGTACAGATAGACAATAGCATAAAAACACCACTCAACGAGCAGTTAGACCATTTAGCAGGAATGATTACTAAAATTAGTTATGCAATAGCTGCTTTGGTGATTGTAGGTCGCCTTATCGTGTATTTCACCAGTGCTGACCATAGTTTAGACACAATCGACTGGGTATCGTTTGGAGGTTACCTACTCAACACCGTGATGATTGCCATTACCGTAGTAGTAGTAGCCGTGCCCGAAGGTTTACCGATGAGTGTTACCCTCAGTTTGGCATATAGTATGCGCAGTATGATGGCTACTAACAACCTCGTGCGCAAAATGCACGCTTGCGAAACAATGGGGGCTACTACCGTGATTTGTACCGACAAAACGGGTACGCTCACCCAAAACCAAATGACCATCTACGAGACTTTCTTCAACGCGGGAACCGACGAGAAACTTATAGCCGAATCTATGGCTGTGAACTCTACCGCTTATCTCGATTTCACCGATAAAGATAAACCTAACGTATTAGGTAACCCTACTGAAGGGGCTCTCCTTTTGTGGCTCTACAGCAAAGGCACTAACTACTTGCCGATACGCGAAGAGAGCGAAGTATTACAACAACTCACCTTCTCTACCGAACGCAAGTATATGGCTACTTTGGTACAATCGCCTACTCTTGGCAAACCTGTGTTGTACGTAAAAGGAGCCCCTGAAATTGTAATGACTTTCTGCCACGAAGGCGGTAAATTCCTTTCTGATATTTCACAAGGCGATTTCGAGGCTAAACTTTTGCAATACCAAAACCAAGCGATGCGCACTATCGGTTTTGCGTATAAAGTGATTGACGACCCTAAAGCTGTAATTTCCGAAAATGGTAAGCTCGTAGTAAACGGCTTGCACTTTATAGGTATCACTGCTATTTCTGACCCTGTACGCCCTGATGTACCTGCTTCTATTGAAGAATGTATGCACGCAGGCATTCAGGTGAAGATTGTAACTGGAGATACTCCTGGTACGGCAAGAGAAATTGCTCGCCAAATACGTTTGTGGGACGACAGTTGCACCGACCGCAACCAAATTACCGGTGTAGAGTTTGCCGCAATGAGCGATGCCGAACTTTTAGACCGCATAGGCGACCTACGTGTGATTTCACGCGCACGTCCGCTTGACAAAGCTCGCTTAGTAAACTTACTCCAACAAAAAGGTGAAGTAGTAGCTGTAACCGGTGATGGTACTAACGACGCTCCAGCCCTCAAAGCTGCGCAAGTAGGTCTTTCAATGGGTGATGGAACCTCAGTAGCTAAAGAAGCCTCAGATATCACCATTTTGGACAACTCATTCAGCAGTATTGGTAAAGCCGTAATGTGGGGACGCTCACTCTATTTGAACATTCAGCGTTTTATCCTCTTCCAGATGACTATCAACGTAGCAGCGTGTATCATCGTGCTTATTGGGGCTTTCTTAGGGGTAGAATCACCGCTTACTGTAACCCAAATGCTTTGGGTAAACCTTATAATGGATACCTTTGCTGCTTTGGCGTTGGCATCATTGCCACCAAGCAACCGCGTGATGAACGACAAACCACGTGCGCGTGGCGCTAATATCATCAGCTCTCCAATGGCAAAAGGCATCTTTGGGGTAGGAGGATTCTTTGTATTATTGCTCTTTGGTTTCATTCAGTATTTTAAGAATGAAGACATCACAAGTCTCACCGAGTTCTCTATCAGCGATTATGCAAGACATTTCTTCCATTTTGGAGCTCCCGAAGGCAGTTTATCAGCTTATGAACTTTCCTTATTCTTCTCAATATTCGTATTCTTGCAATTCTGGAATATGTTCAATGCCAAAGCCTACCGCACTGGCAAGAGCGCATTCAACAACCTCGGTAAGAGTCAAGGATTTATGCTCATCGCCTTAGCCATTGTATTAGGACAGGTGTTCATCACTACTTTCGGTGGACAGATGTTCAATGTAACACCTCTCAAATTGGTAGACTGGGCAATTATCATTGGTGCTACCAGTGCAGTACTCTGGGTAGGAGAAATCCTTCGCTTAGGTAAAAAGTAAGAGATAAGAGGTAAGAAAATAAGAAAAGCACAATAGCTAATCATTTTAGTTATTGTGCTTTTTTGTTTTCCAAAGTTTGCTAATTAAAATAATAGCATTATCTTTGTGAAGTTCTTTTAATCATAAAAATGAACAAGAGCCCTCAAAACTATGGAACACTTCACTAAAAACTTAGCAACCTTACAAAAGCTCCTTACAGAAAGTAATGGCGCTTTTGTGCATTTTGGCAATGAACAATACCGTTTTACCCAACAAGCAACTATTACCCCTGAAGAAATAGCTGATTTTGAAGCTCAGCACCACATTAAGTTGCCCGAAACTTTCAAAACTTTTCTCATTACCTTGGGAGCTTGTACCCTTTTTGAAGACGAACGAGGTTTTGCCTATCAGTTTTTTCCTCCTAATCAATGGGAAACCTTTTCAGCTGAAGTATTTGAAGGTACAGGTGAATATCTCTTCCCAAAAGTTTTATTAGTGTGTTACCCTAATGGCGGTCATCAAGCGGGATTTATCACTACCCAACCCGATGTTTTTGGCACGTTCTATTCGGATATTCCTCCTGAATGCTGGGAAGAAGACACTGAATTACTGTCTTTTGCCGATTGGCTAAACGAAGAAATGGCTACACTATGAGAAAAGAAGTCATCACTATTGTTGCTATCATTTTGCTTCTTTTAGCGGGAGCAGGATTCCTTTTTGTTAAATATGCCCAACAGAAAACAGGTGTTTATTACGCTGAAAAAGAAAGCAGACTCTACCGCTACTACTACGATTATTACTACGCTCATAACAAACGTTTTTCGGCTACTGAATTTTTAAAAGTTCTATCACACAAAGACCCTGAACTATACGAATTGCTGAAAAATGGCAAAATCGTATATTACCCAAAAGAAGAAGGTTTTGCCTACCAAAGATACGCATCGTCACAAAATTTTGTAAGTTTTGATGATTTTACCTTTGCAAAATTCCTATTTTCTGATGCTAATATAGCCATAGACCCCATAATGTCTTTTAGCAAAATAAACTATGAAACTGATGTGATATATCAGTACAAAAACGATAGTTTTATAGAAAAAGAGGCATTCAATAAACGGTTACTGATAGATAAATACACTCAGCTATTGCATTGTAAAAAACCTTTTTTAGAAGAAGATTGCCTCTCCTACAACTACAATTTATGCAAAGAGGCAACCGCGGTGATTTTCCCCAAAGAAGTCGTTTTTGTAAAATCGAGTTTTGAAGCTGAAAGTGAAACGATTATCAAGCAAGTTTTGCAAACACACTACACTAATACTAACGATACACTTATGGTAGTGGTAAATTTCCCCAACCTCAGCGAAGCAAAATGCTTGAATATCAATTGACCATTGATAATTGGTTAATTGACAAATTATTACTATCTTTGCCCCAATATTAATTTTTTAAGTTAAAAAAAAAGAATGAAAAAATCAACTCTTATCCTTATTGGAGCTGTAGTGCTCATAGGAATATTTGCTGTTTCAACCTATAACGGTTTGGTAAACAAACAAGAACAATTGCACAGCGAATGGGCGCAAGTAGAAACTCAATACCAACGCCGTTCCGACCTCATCCCTAATCTTGTAGCAACAGTTCAAGGTTATACCAAACACGAAAGTACTACCTTGAAAGAGGTTGTTGAGGCACGCAGCAAAGCGACACAAATCAACATCAACCCCGAGAAGTTAGATGCCGAATCATTAGCCCAATACAATAAAGCACAAGGAGAACTCTCTCAAGCCCTCGGTCGTTTGCTAATGGTTACTGAATCCTACCCCGACCTGAAAGCAAGTGAACAATTTACAGCCTTACAAGCAGAATTATCAGGTTGTGAAAACCGCATTGCTGTAGCTCGTAAAAACTACAACAGCGCAGCAAAAGACTATAACACCTCTCGCCGCCGTTTTCCTAACAACCTCTTCGCTTCAGCTTTTGGATTTAATGAATCTGCTTATTTTAAAGCCGATGAAGGTAGCGAAAAAGCCCCTAAAGTAAGTTTCTAAAAAAATGAATAACAAGCTGTTACCTCTACTATTTTCCTTTCTCATTGGCATAGGGCTCACCTCTGCCCAAAAGGCTTATACGGTAAAGACAGTCCCTAATGTACAATTGCAGGACAGTCGACAGTATACTACCGACCCTCAGCACTTGCTCACAGCTGCCGAGACTGAAAGTCTTAATGCTATCTGTAGGAATTTGCGCGCTGAAAAAGGAGTGGAAATGGCAGTGGTAGTCTTGCCTCGCTTTACCGACGATTATGCCGATATACGCGATTTTGGTTATGAACTTTTTACTGAATGGGGATTAGGGCGAAAAGACCAAGACAACGGCTTACTAATGCTCTTGATCACCGAACCCGAGCAGCGAGCTATCACTATAGAAGTGGGGTATGGCTTAGAAGGGACTCTACCCGACGGCTTGTGCAAACTCATACAAACGCGCACAATGATCCCTCTGATGAAGAAAGGACAATATGGTGCTGGACTCATTGCAGGGGCTGAAGAAATACAAAAAGTCATCTCAGGCGATTCCTACTTACCACAACTACTGGAAGCACAAGAAAACTCAAGTTGGTGGGAAGAAATAAAAGAAATGTTTTCTGGAATATTCTATAGTGCCATAGCTTTTTTCTTTTTTATCCTTATGATTTTTGGAAAGACTAGAAAAGAAATAAAAGAACAAATGGCTAATCCTGCTATATCACCTTATGTGAAGTATCTAACTATAGAAAATGTAAGCATCTCAAAAAATTACATTCCTCGACTGATAATCTTTTTCCCTATATTGCCTTTTGCTATCTATTGGTATTACCATTGTAAGCGACTCAAAAAGCAATTGCTGGCTGAGATGATTTGCGAAAAATGTGAGCGCACAGGCACCTCCATTGCCGAAAAAGTAACCCGTGATACAATAGGTGATTACATAAAAATTACAGTGCAATTTCGTTGCAAAAATTGCAACCACCTGCATACAGAAGAAAAGAGCTTCAAGATTGAACACAACCGTAATTACCGACGAGGCATTGGCTTTGGGGTAGGTAGTTCCTTTGGAGGTGGTAGCTTTGGAGGAGGCGGCAGTTTTGGCGGTTCGTTTGGAGGAGGACGCTCTGGTGGTGGTGGCGCCTCTACAAGATTTTAAAATAATCAATCATTAACAAAAAAGCTGTCTAACATTTTATCTTTGTTAGACAGCTTTTTATGCTTATTTCTCACGCAACATTACAATCAGTTCTTTGCGAAGGTCAGCTTCTGTGAGGTTATTGGTAGCTCCTACACCTTTCCTTTTTAGGTCAATTTGGCGCAGCGTAGCAATGATAGCACTCACACGTTTCATAGGGTAGTGTTGCGCCCCCGAATAAAACTCTTTTATAAAATAAGGATTTTCTTTCAATACTGTCGCTACATTCTTTTCACTTTGGTCTGTGAGACCATGAAATAGCAATAACTTTTGAAAATAGTTATAGAGAACAGTGATAGTTCCACCTAAAGGGTTATCCTTAGGATTATCGCTAAAGTATTTGAGGATACGTGCTACCTTATAGGCATCGTTTGCGGCAATAGCACTCTTGAGTTCAAAATTGTTAAACTCCTTGCTAATACCTATATTTTTCTCTATAATATCGGGGGTTACTTCAGTATTTTCGGGGACGATAAGGGCTAATTTATTCACCTCATTTTGTATCCTACTCAGGTCGGTACCTAAGAAATCTACTAACATTTGTATGGCTTTAGGTTGAATGCTGAGGTGTTTTTTCTTCAATACATCTGGTAACCAAGCTACTACTTGGCTTTCATAAAGTTTTTTGCTTTCAAGTAATACGCAATCTTTGTTCTTTTGTAAGGTTTTCAGCAGTTTTTTGCGTGCGTCTAACTTTTCGTATTTGTAACAGAATACCAATACCGTTGTAGGGGTAGGATTCTCTACATAAGGCACTAATTGGTCGATAGTAGCTCTGAGGTTTTGGGCTTCTTTAATGATAATCACTTGGCGGTCGCTCATCATTGGGAAACGGCGTGCATAATCGATAATCGCAGGTACTGTTACATCTTGACCGTAAAGCACAATTTGGTCGAAACCCTTCTGGTCTTCTTGCAGCACGTGATTTTCAATGTAATCGGATACTATATCTATGAAATAAGGTTCTTCACCCATCAGAAAGTAGATAGGAGCGATGATACCTTTTTTTATGTTGCCTACAATGGTTTTTACTTCATTCATAGTGCAAAAATACAAAAAATATTCTACTTTTGCAGTATGGAAGTATTAAATTTCAAAAACTACCCTTTTCGCACTAAAGTAGCCGATGAGAAACTGTGGATATTTGATGTGATTCGTCGGAAATACGTGGTGTTACAGCCCGAAGAATGGGTGCGCCAACACGTGGTGCATTTTCTCATTGAGGAGAAAGGTTACCCTAAATCGCTTATCAATGTGGAGAAAAAGCTCTCTATCAATGGGCTCACCAAGCGTTACGATGTGGTAGTATATACTAAAATAGGAACAGTGCTCTTAGCAGTGGAATGCAAAGCGCCTAATATACCTATTACCCAACATACTTTCGACCAAATTGCGCGCTATAACCTTACCTTAAATGCACAATATCTAATGGTTACCAACGGCATTACACATTACTATTGCCAAATGGACTACCAGCACAGTCAGTATCATTTTTTAAAAGAACTCCCTCATTACAACGACCTCTCACAATGACTCTTGCCATCGTAATACTCAATTGGAACGGCAAAAAGCTGTTAGAACAATTCCTCCCCTCGGTAGTGCGCTACTCGCCTGAAGCGCAACTCTACATCGTAGACAATGCCTCTACCGATGATTCTCTTGATTTCGTGCGCACCCACTTCCCTGAAATACATATTGTAGAAAACCCCACTAACAGCGGTTATGCGGGAGGCTACAATCGCGCTTTACAACATATTAAAGCCGATGTGTATTGCCTGCTGAACTCGGATGTATTAGTAACTGAAGGTTGGCTCTCCCCTATCCTGCGCACTTTTGAAGAGGAACGCATTGCAGTGGTACAGCCTAAAATTAAAGATGAAAAACGCCGCACACATTTTGAATATGCCGGCGCGGCAGGTGGTTTTATAGACCGATATGGTTTTCCGTATTGCAGAGGAAGGGTATTTGAGACTATTGAAGAGGACAAAGGTCAGTATAACGAGACTTTCCCCGTACCTATTTTTTGGGCATCGGGGGCGTGCTTTTTTATACGTGCAGAGGTATTCCACCAGTTAGGAGGTTTTGACGAAGATTTCTTTGCCCACCAAGAGGAAATAGATTTGTGCTGGCGATTGCACCACCTCGGCAAACAAGTGGTGTATTGCTCCGAAAGTACTGTCTATCACGTAGGAGGGGCAACTCTCACCGCTGCCAACCCTAAAAAAACCTACCTCAACTTCCGCAATAGTTTGTTTATGTTGCTGAAAAACCTACCCGCTAAAGGACTCTATACTACAATTTTCTTACGTATGGTATTGGACGGCATTGCAGGAGTGCGTTTCCTTTTACAAGGCAAGCCGCGTTTTACGTGGGAAGTGATAAGAGCGCATTTTCATTTTTATAACCGATTTTTCTTCTTTAAAAAGAAACGACCTTCAAAGCTCATTACCAATTATTACCAAGTGAAATCCATAGTGTGGGAATATTTTGTTTTAGGTAAGAAGTAACAGATAACAAGTAGTGTGTGTATAAAAAAGAATGAGGTTTAAAAACATAATGTATAATAGAAATCTATCAGCAATTGGGCTGCTATCAGTATTTTTATCGATAATGTCTAAATCTAAGTTTTTTTGTATATGAGAAGTGGATAAAATCGATGTCTGCAATGATGTAGCCCAAGCGTTTTTCAATTCTAAGGCAAAGACCTCCCGATGAGCCCTAACCCTATAATAATTACTTTTTCAAAAGTAAATAGCAAAAGAGGAAAATAGAAACACTAAGACAGGAATAATTTGGCAATCTGCAAATTGCTAAATTTGCTCATTTGCCAATCATTTCATATCTTTGCCCTCATTATTTGGTTACTCGTAATTTATTGTTGCTATGAACCGCCGCAACCTCACTTTTATAATATGCCTCATCCTATCAGTTTTTATCTGGTCGTTAGTAAAACTTTCTAAAAATTTACTTAGGGAAGTATCTATCCCTGTGACAGTTATCAATCCCCCTGCCAACGAGGTATTTCTGCCTTCTGCCCCTAATTTCGTGAGAATTGTAGTTGAAGGTAATGGCTTTTCTCTTTTGAAATCCTACCGGCAAAACCCTACCCTCACCGTTGATTTTACTGACCTGCAAGAGGTGAGTGAACACTTCTATACACTCTCCAAAAACAGTAAAGACAAGCTGAGCAATACTTATCTCGCAAACTTCAAAATACGCTCGGTAGTCTCCGATACGCTACAACTGTATTTAGCGCCTAAACACACTAAAAAAATCCCCGTAGTGGTACATCTAAACGTGGAATACCCTAAGGAATACCAACTCACAGATCTAAAACTCTCCCCCGATTCGGTAGTGGCATCGGGTAGCCAAAAAGTGATAGACACGCTCTCTCAAGTTGTTTTTCACTATCATAACAAACGCCCTATAAAGGATAATTTCAGTGAAACTTACACGCTCAAAAGCACGCCTTTGGTACATTTCAACACTCATAAAATAGCAATGCAAGCCTTTGTAGACAAAGTGAGTGAGCAAGAATTGCGCGTACCAGTGAAGGTGATGGGGGTACCGAAAAACAGTCAGGTGAAAATTTTCCCTGATGAGGTGAGTGTGCTCTGTACGGGGGAATTAAACCTACTTAAAACACTCACTCCTAACGATATAGAAGTAACTGCCGATATGTGTGAAGCTAATGCAGGGCATATCCCACTGCAAATTAGCACTAACAAACGACGTATAAAAGTAGCTCTAATGAACGAAACAACAGTTGATTTTCTCATACGCAAAGAATGATGGTAGTAGGACTTACAGGAGGTATTGGCAGTGGCAAGAGCACTATAGCCAAAGCATTTGCTGCCTTAGGTATTGCAGTATTCAATTCAGATGAACAAGCTAAAGCACTCATCGCTACCGATGCGCAGGTAAAGGAACGCATTATCGCTGCTTTTGGTGAGGAGGCTTACCACAATGGAGAATATAACCGCGCTTATATCGCCCAGATTGTGTTTAACAATTCTGAGAAATTGGCGATACTCAACGGCATTGTACATCCTGCCCTTGCAGAATATTTTAAACGATGGGCAAAGGAGCAAACTTCACCTTATGTGCTGAAAGAAGCCGCTATCCTTTTTGAGAGTGGAAGCTACAAGGATTGTGATTATATCATCACAGTTACAGCGCCTGAGGAAGTGCGCATTGCCCGCGTAATGGCGCGCGACCATTGCACCGAAGCCCAAGTGCGAGCGCGTATGGCACAACAATGGAGTGATGCCCAGCGCATTGCCCTTTCAAATGCGGTGATTGAGAACATCGATTTGGAAAAAGCAAAAAAAGAAGTAAAGAGAATTAATAACGAGTTACGAATGACGAGTTACGAATGACGGACGAAAGTTTTTGTTAATTGTTAATTATAAATTGTTAATTGAAAAAAATTATCATTATATCAACCCTTATTATTGCCTTTTTAGGCATTACTTACGCTCTTTACGCCTTTCTGATGCAGATAGGGGTAGATGAGGGCTATGAACCTATACAACCTATTCACTTCTCTCATAAAATTCACGCAGGTGATAACCAAATCGATTGTAAATATTGCCATTCAGGAGCGCGGACTTCGGCAGTAGCAGGCGTGCCTTCTCTCAATGTGTGTATGGGCTGCCACCTTACTATCTCGGAATATGAGGGTGAGGAGGACACTGCCAATGGTTACACCAAAGATTTTTACACCAAAGAAATCAAGAAATTATACGAAGCAGTAGGCTGGGACGAACAGAAATTTCGCTATGCCGGTACTGCTAAACCTGTGCAGTGGATACGCATTCACAAACTCCCCGACTTTACTTATTTCAATCACAGTCAGCACGTAACAGTGGGTGGGTTGGAATGTCAGAAATGCCACGGCGAAGTACAACAAATGGAGGTGGTACACCAGCACGCGCCTCTTACGATGGGGTGGTGTATAGAGTGCCACCGCCAAATGCCAGCAAATGCTAACAATCCTTATTATCAGCACTATGAAGAAGTGCATAAGGCTTTGGCTAAAAAGCTAAATGTAGCCAAACTAACCGTTGCCGAAATGGGAGGCTTAGAATGTGCAAAATGCCACTACTAATAATTACGAATGACGAGTTACGAATGACGAATGAGAATATACATAATATATCAACATCACGGCGGGATTTCCTAAAATTCTTAGGTTTTTCTACAGCAGTGGCTGCCTTGGCAGGTTGCGAAGGGGCGGTACACAAAACGATTCCGTATGTAATACAGCCCGAAAGTATTGTAGCAGGTGAAGCCAATTATTACGCTACTTGCATAGCCGATGGTTTTGACTTTGCCAGCGTACTGGTGAAAACTCGCGAAGGGCGACCCATTGCTGTATTGCGCAACCCCGAAGCCAAAGCAGGAGGGGCTGTGAATGCAAGGATATTGGCATCGGTATTGAGTTTGTATGACGAGCATAGAAACCCATCCCCTACCCTCTCTCAAGGAGGGGAATTGTGGCAACAGCTGGATACTAAAGCCATTACAGCTTTAGAGAAAGCAAAAGCTGAAGGCAAGCAAATAGTGATGCTCAGTCAAACACTCGCAAGTCCGTCGAGTTATGCCTTAATAGAACTATTAAAAGAAAAATACCCCACCTTTAAGCTCGTAGAATACGATACCATATCAGAAGAGGCTACTATCAGAGCTTTTGAAAAACGTTGTGGACTGCGCGCGATGCCCGATTACGATTTTAGCAAGGCAAAGCTCATCGTTTCCTTTGATGCCGATTTCTTGGGCGATTGGAATGGCGGAGGCTATGAAGCAGGCTATGTGCAAGGGCGTATTCCTAGCAAAGCAAACGGAATGTCGCGCCATATTCAGTTGGAAGCCAACCTCAGCCTTACAGGCGCTAATGCCGATGAACGCATTGCCCTCACCCCTCAACAACTGAAAGTAGCTTTAGCACAATTCTATATTTTTTTAACAGAATATCAAACTTCTCATCCTGAAGATCTTTCTGCTGAAATCAATGAAAAACTCAAAGCAATAGCCGATGAAGTAAAAAAAGCGGGTAGCGATGCCGTAATCATAACAGGTATTGACAAGGACAATGCCCAAGAACTCACCTTTGCCCTAAACAAAAGACTGAAAAGCAAGGCTTTTATACCTGAAACACCTATACTTACCCGCAAAGGAGATGTAACGTGGAAATTCAAACCATTGCTCACCGATATGAACGAAGGCAAGGTAGGCGTTCTCTTTATCAACAATCTCAACCCTTTATACAGTTTGCCTAACGCCGAAGCGTTTGCCGCAGGCTTGAAGAAAGTACCTTTTTCGGTATCCTTTGCGATGCGCGCTGATGAAACTGCCCAGCAAACGACCCTTTGGGCGCCTCAACCACATTATTTAGAGTCGTGGGGCGATGTAGAATTTAAATACGGGCACTACGGACTGATGCAGCCTTGTATACGTCCGCTTTTCAACACCAAACAATGGCAAGACTGTTTTCTGCAATGGGCAGGACACAAGGAGAGCTATTACCATTTTATCAAAGCTCATTGGGAAGCTCATATCTTAAAAGGATTTTCTTGGGAACAAGCCTTACACGATGGCACATTTGTAGATAATGAAAAAAGATTTGATTTTGAACAACAAGAAGAGGAACGACTAAGTTTATTCCGTACCAAAGAATCTTTTACCGATATATCTATCTCTCAATTGCTTATAAGCCAAACGGAATCGCCTTTTGAACTCACTCTCTACACTAGCACCGCTTTGGGAGACGGGCAACAAGCTAACAATCCTTGGCTACAAGAACTCCCCGACCCTATCCACCGCACTACGTGGGATAACTTCCTCACGATGCACCCCACCGATGCCCAAACCTTAGGCATTGAGAATTGGCATACTGCCGATGGTGCTTTGGACGGACATCAGGCGAAAATCAGTGCTAACGGTAAAAGTATTATTGCTCCCGTACTTATCACCCCTGCACAAGCGCAAGGCAGTGTGGGGATTGCCTTAGGTTATGGGCGCAAGGCAGGCATACAAACCGAAATGCAAATAGGCGTGAATGCCTTCCCTCTTTATAAAGACCATTGTAAAAATCAAGGCGTACAGATAGAAAAAGCAGACGGTACACACGAATTTGCCTGCTTGCAACTGCAAAATGAATTGGTAGGGCGTAAAAATATCCTGAAAGAAATCAGTTTAGATACTTTCTTAAACTCCTCTGTGGAAGTGTGGAACCCTCAACCTTCTAAAACCAAGAAAGCCTTTACTACCCCACATCACTTTAAACTCTCTATCGACCTGAATGCTTGCACGGGTTGTGCGGCTTGTGTAATCGCTTGTCACGCCGAGAACAATGTGCCCGTAGTAGGCAAAGAAGAAGTGCGTCGCTCGCGCGATATGCACTGGTTGCGCATCGACCGTTATGAATCAAGAGAAAACGAACAAAGGTGCGTAGGCTTTCAGCCCGTGATGTGTCAGCATTGTAATAATGCCCCTTGTGAGACTGTCTGTCCCGTAATCGCTACCGCTCACGGACAGCAAGGACAAAACCAAATGGCTTACAACCGCTGTGTAGGCACGCGCTACTGTGCCAACAACTGCCCTTACAAAGTACGCCGGTTCAACTGGTTTCAGTATAGTGAAAACAAGCAGTTCAACTACAATATGAACAACGAAATAGGGCGTATGGTGCTCAACCCCGATGTAACGGTACGTTCGCGAGGGGTAATGGAAAAGTGTTCCCTCTGTATCCAGAACACCCAAGCGGTAATACTGAAAGCCAAAAGAGAAGGTCGTGCCGTTGCCCCAGGAGAGTTTAACAATGTAGTGGCTTGTGCCGCTGCTTGTAATACAGGAGCTATGGTATTTGGCGATGCTAACGAAGAAGGAAGCAAAATCGCCCAACTCAGTGCCAGCGATCGTATGTATCAGCTTTTAGCAGAACTCAACACCGACCCTAATGTGGTGTATCAAGTGAAAGTTAGGAATTAGGAGTTATGAAGTTTTATATATTTTTCATATACCTTTGGTGTGTTTCTCCTTGTGTGCTCTACGCAGGGATAGACCACTTATTGCCTGCACCGCAACAAGTTATCGCTAATGGACAACGCTACAAGGTAGCCTCGGCAGAAACACGTCCGATTATTATTGTAGAAATGGTAGCCGATTTGCCCGAAATTCCTATCAATAAAGAAGAAGGGTATATGTTAGAAGTTACTAAAAATTGCATTCTCATCAGGGCTATCAGTGGGAAAGGTGTGTATTGGGCGAAACAAACCCTGAAACAACTTTTGGTTACCAAAGGCAATAAAGCCTATTACGAAGGATGCAAAATCATCGATTATCCTGCTTTTAGAGTGCGTGGTTTTATGCAAGATGTAGGGCGTACCTTTATGAGTTTGGAGGAGTTGAAAAGAGAAATAGCAGTACTTTCGCAGTATAAAATCAATGTATTTCATTGGCATCTCACCGAAAACCAAGGGTGGCGTTTGCAGAGTTTGCGCTATCCTGAACTCAATGCTCCTTTTAGCTATGAGCGTATGCCTGCCCAATATTATACCCTACAAGAAGCCAAAGAGTTAGTCACTTTCTGCAAAAAACACAACGTATTGCTCATCCCTGAAATTGATATGCCTGGACACAGTCGTGCTTTTGAGAGGGCTTTTGGGGTAGCTATGCAATCGGAAAAAGGAATGGCAATTCTCAAAGAACTATTGGATGAGGTAGTCGATAATTTTGATGTTCCTTATATTCATATAGGCACTGATGAAGTAGTTTTTAGCAACCCGCAATTTGTACCCGAAATGGTGGGTTACTTGCGTAATAAAGGCAAAAAGGTGATTTCGTGGAACCCTGGGTGGCGATATAGATCAGGTGAAATAGATATGACCCAACTGTGGAGCTATCGCGGTAAAGCACAAAAAGGCATTCCTGCTATTGATAGCAAATTTCACTATATCAATCATTTTGATGCTTTTGCCGATTTGGTTACTCTCTACAACAGCAGAATTTTAAATGTAGCCCAAGGTGACGACGACCACGCGGGAGCTATTATAGGGTTGTGGAATGACCGCTATATCAAAGGAGAGCGAAATATTCTCATTCAAAACAATTTCTATCCTGCGATGCTCGCCTTGGCAGAGCGCTCTTGGAAAGGAGGAGGTAGCGAATATTTTGATGGCAAAGGCACTATGCTCCCCACAGATACCAACGACCCTATATTCAAGCAGTTTGCCGATTTTGAAAGACGTATGTATTGGCATAAAACTCATCATTTTACTACCGAACCCTTTGCCTATATACCTCAAACCAACGTAGTTTGGCGCATTACCGATGCCTTCCCTAACAATGGCAACCTTGCTCAATCCTTTCCGCCTGAGAAAACTTTAAAAGAAAGCTACTCCTATGAAGGAAAAACTTATCACACTCATAAAGCCATAGGAGCTGGCATTTATTTGCGACATACTTGGGGGGAACTTGTTCCTGCTTTTTATAAAAACCCTCAGCCCAACCACACTGCTTATGCGTACACTTATGTATATTCACCCGAAGAACAGCAGGTTGGTTTATGGGTAAGTTTTCAAGATTACAGTCGGTCGGAAAAAGATCTTCCCCCGCCACAAGGCAAATGGGATTACAAGGAGAGCAAAATTTGGCTAAACGATACAGAACTCTCTCCTCCTATATGGAAATCAGCTCACAGAGAACTCTCTAACGAAATACCTCTTACTAACGAAAATTTTCAAGTGCGTCCTCCTTTGCAAGTTACCCTCAACAAGGGATGGAATAAAGTGTTACTCAAGCTCCCCGTGGGTGCTTTCTCTACCCCCGAAGTGCGATTGGTGAAATGGCAATTCACTTGTGTGTTTGTAACCCCTGACGGCAAGGACGCTGTAAAAAATCTTATTTATGCAGATACTCAACGATAAATCCTACCATACTATCAGTGAAGATATAGCACGCCCCATCGAAGGTCGTGCTTCTCGCGCGTGGTGGATTGCCTTTGGCATTACCCTCCTTGCGACCCTCTGGGGGGTGTGGGCAATATGGGTAACCTTGCGCGATGGTATAGGTGCTTGGGGGCTCAACAAGAATGTAGGCTGGGCTTGGGACATCACTAACTTTGTGTGGTGGATAGGTATCGGGCACGCAGGAACGCTCATCTCGGCAGTATTGTTGCTCTTTCGCCAACAGTGGCGGGTGGCTATCAATCGCTCGGCTGAAGCAATGACTATCTTTGCGGTGCTACAAGCGAGTATCTTCCCTATCCTGCATTTAGGTAGACCGTGGTTGCTACATTTCAACTTGCCTATTCCTAACCAATACGGCTCGTTGTGGGACAATTTCAACTCACCTTTGTTATGGGATGTTTTTGCTATTGCTACCTACTTTTCGGTATCCTTAGTGTTTTGGTGGGTGGGCTTACTCCCTGATTTTGCGATGTTGCGCGATCGTGCTCTCAAGCCTTTTCAGAAGAAGATTTACAGCTTGCTGAGTTTCGGTTGGAGCGGGCGCGCCAAAGATTGGCAACGTATAGAAGAAACAATGCTTTTATTAGCTGGTATTGCCACTCCGTTAGTAATTTCGGTGCATACTATCGTCTCTTTTGATTTTGCTACTTCGGTAGTCTCTGGCTGGCACACTACTATTTTTCCACCCTACTTTGTAGCAGGGGCTATCTTTTCGGGGTTTGCAATGGTGAGTTTGCTACTGATTATCTTGCGCAAAGTGTGTAAGTTAGAAGCCTATATCACCCTCAAACACATCGAGTTGATGAACACTGTGATGTTAGTGGCTGGTAGTATTGTAGCGGTTGCTTACCTCACCGAGTTTTTTATGGCTATGCGTTCTCACTCGGAGTTTGAACAATACGCATTCCACAATCGTGCTACAGGTGATTATGCGTGGGCATTCTGGACGATGATTATTTGCAATATAGTCCTCCCTCAACTGCTTTGGTTCAAAAAGTTACGCCGTAGTATTACCTTTTCAGTATGCGTTGCTTTGGTAGTATGTGTGGGGATGTGGTTCGAGCGCTTTGTGATTATCGTTACCTCACTGCACCGCGGTTATCTGCCGTCGTCGTGGACGATGTTCAGTCCTACGTGGGTGGATATAGGGATATTTGTTGGCACTTTAGGGTTCTTCTTTTTGTTGTTTTTATTATATGCAAGGAGCTTCCCGATGATTGCACAAGCTGAGGTGAAAGGGGGCAAGTGTCAGGTGTCAGGTGACAAGTGTCAGGTGTCAGGGAATAGGTATCAGGAGACAGGTGTTAGGGAGCAGGAATCTCTTAACTCTTATCTCTTAACTCTTAACTCTCCTGAAGAGCTTTTAGATAAAATAAAAGAATTAAAATCAGAAGGCAAAGAAATTCAAGAAGTATATACGCCTTTCTATGTACACGGTTTAGCCGAAGCCTTGGGGCTCAAGCGCACTCGCTTAGGCAAAGCTACTTTTCTATACGGACTTATAGGCTTGTTTTTCGGTTGTTGGCTCACCTATTTCACAATGATAAAAGACTGGCCAATGGATATTGGCGGAAAGCCTAATGCCACTTTCTGGCAAAACCTCCCCGCTTTTGTACCGGTAATATTCGAGTTGGTTGTGTATTTTGCAGCGCATCTATTGGTGATTAGTTTCTTTATCAGAAGTAGGTTATATCCATTCAAAAAAGCTGAAAATCCTATAAAGAAAAGTAGTGATGATAAATTCGTAATTCAGGTAAGAGATAAGAAGTAAGAGGTAAGAAATGAAACATTTTAATAATTATATAAAGTATGTATTGCTAATATCATTGGCTATTGGTTGCAGGAACAAACAAGAGCGCAACATTGAGTTTATGCCCGATATGTATGAGAGTCCTGCTTATAAAACTTATGAAGTTGCTCCGCTCTCTCCTCCTGAACACACTGTGAAAAGAGGTGAGTTGCCCTATAGCTACCCCAATACTATTGAAGGTTATGAGCAAGCCAAAACTCAATTGCAAAACCCTTTAGCAACTGATTCCTTACAACAAACTCAAAACCTCACCAATGGCAAAGCACTTTACGACATCTATTGCGCGCTCTGTCACGGTGAGAAAGGTGATGGCAAAGGAATTTTAGTACAAAGGGAAAAGTTTTTTGGAGTGCCTAATTATAAAAATCGGGATTTTACGGAGGGGAGTATCTATCACGTAATTTACTACGGACGCAATGCTATGCCCGCTTTTGCCACCCAACTCAGTGAGAAAGAACGTTGGCAAGTAACAATGTACGTAGAACAGATAAGAGGTAAGAGATAAGAAGTATGAGCATATTGTTTTTAACATATTCAATTCTATTGTTTATAGCGCTTACGTTAGTAGGGGTATTGGTATTTTATGCCATCAACAAAGTTACGCACGCTGAGTGGGCTATGAGTTTGTACCCTATAATGAAGCATATCACAACACCTTTGTGGTTGGTGTTATTAGTTTCGTTAGGGGTGCTGTATGCAGTGCATCGCGAACCTTATTTTATGTTGCGTGCTGTGGGCTATATGGCAGTATGGGTGGGGTATTGCCATACTTTAAAAAAGTTTAAGAGTTTAACGCCTCACGTACTATTCTTAGTCATTTTCTTTCTTACCGAAACTCCAATGGCGTGGGATTGGTTTTTGAGTCTCACTCCCGAATGGCACAGCACCCTCTTTGCGTGGCAGTTGCTCAGCAGTTTTCTGCTCTCAGGTATTGCGCTCATTACCTTATTTAGCAAGCCAGAACACTATTCTGATTTAGGCAAATACCTCTTTGGATTCTCTATTTTTTGGGCGTATTTGTGGTTCTCACAATATATGCTGATATGGTATGCCAATATCCCTGAAGAAACTATTTATTACCAAACCCTTCTTAGCAAAGGTTATGGAGAGGCAATTGTAGCAATGCTCATTCTCAGTTTTGTGCTACCTTTTCTCATTTTGCTTTCCTCACGAGCCAAACAAAAAAAGCTGCTCCTTTTTGGAACAGCTATCTTTATATTATTAGGGCAATACCTCAATTTTTATTTAATGGTAATGCCGTTTGTAAAATAATTTGTGACCACAAGGGGACTCGAACCTCTATCTTCAGAACCGGAATCTGACATTCTATCCATTGAACTATGCGGCCCTTCTTATTAAAATATATACTACTATGACAATAATTTCTTCACAATATCCGAAATCAATTTGCCCTCGGCTTTACCTGCTAATTGCTTAGTTGCTGCGCCCATTACCTTGCCCATATCCTTAGGGGTTGTAGCACCTACTTGGGCAATAATGCCTTTCAACGCTTCTTCTACTTCGGCTTCACTGAGCTGAGCTGGCAAGAATTTCTCTATCACTGCCATTTGTGCCAATTCAGGTTCGGCTAAATCATTGCGACCTTGCTGGGTGTAGAGCGCGGCGCTATCTTTGCGCTGTTTTACTAATTTTTGCAAGAGTTTGAGCTCGTCGGCTTCCGATAATTCTTCAGAGGCTCCTGCTTCGGTTCTGGCTAACAATATAGCCGATTTGATGGCTCTTAGCGATTCTAAAGCTACCGTATCTTTGGCTTTCATCGCTTCTTTGAGCGCTTCCATTACTTTAGTTTGTAAACTCATAATTCATTTAGTGTTTTGTGGGGCAAAAGTAAAGCAATATTTCTAAATTGCCAACAGTTCTCCCCTATTTTTATTTCCAACGAAGGGTTTCCATTATGCGGCGCATATCTCTCTGCAAATAATCACTCGCTGGTTGTACCGAGTCGTAATTAGGTTCTACATTAAAATAAATAGACCCCGAGATAAAGTGTTTCAAACTATCGGTAGCGTAAAACTGTGATTGTGAAGCCGCATTGCCATATACTTGATAGAACATACCATATACTTTGGTCGTATCGTTCACAAAAGTGGTGGCTGCAATATTATCGGCTTTTACGGTGTGCTTATAAGTGAAGTTCTGTGCATCGGTGAGGAGTTTGCGTATATTGCCATCTACATTTTTATAAGTGAGGTAGATAGTTGCCTTCATCGCTGGATAATTGATATTCACATCACAAGAATTGGCTTTGTGTTCTATAGACGAAAGGGTGTTTGCCTCAAAAGTAAACGGACAGTTAGGCAAATCGGCTACAGAGCTATAAGCTGCTTGCGGATAATCCAAACGAAGTCCGCCTTTAGGTTTAGGTAAAATATCGGTGGCACAGGCGGCTATTGAAAGCGCCCCAATAAAGATTAAAATGCTGTATATAAATGTTTTCATCGGAATCAATAACAAAAAACCTCAGCGCAACTGCTAAGGTTTTCCAGTAATTTTAAAATTTATATAATGAGAAACTATTTAGCTTCTGCATTTTCGGCTTTGTGCTCGCCGTCTTTTTTGCAGCAAGATTTCTTTTTACCATCTTTGCTGCACTCTTTTTTGTCGGCTTCTTTACCGTCTTTTTTGCAGCAAGATTTTTTCTTACCATCTTTGCTACATTCTTTTTTCTCGCCGTCTTTATCGCAAGATTTTTTCACTTTCACACCACCGTTACCATCTTGGTCTACGATAAGAGATTTAGCTACTTTATTGAGATTAAGGGTCATAGCCCCTGCGTTAGCACTGAACGCGAACATAGCAAATGCTACAAGCATCATTTTAAAAGTGTTCTTCATACAATATATTTATTTAGTTATTAATTTTTTTTCAATGTTAAGAGCGTATGGTAAAACCTATTCCTGCTACAGCGATTTTCACTCCTTCGATAGTGGATAACTGTTCGCAACAATGGGAGAGTGTAGCCCCTGTGGTGATAAGGTCATCGATGAGCAGTATATGTTTGTTTTTTAGCTTTTCAGGATGCTGTAACACAAATATATGTTCGCTTTCTTCCAAACGCCGCCACGATATTTTTCTGGTTTGAGTAGTATTAGCAGTAACCTTTAGCAACACATCATCTACATAGCTCACTCCTAATACCTTAGCAACTGTTTTAGCTAATAAAGCCACTTGGTTGTAACCTCTTTTCTTTAGTTTATCACGGTGCAAAGGCACGGGGATTACCACTTCTACTAACTGATAGAGAGGCGATTGAGAGAGCCTATTACCCAGCCAATTGCCAAGCCACTCGCCTATTTGTTCTTCACCTCTGTACTTGAGATGATGTATCAAATGTTGTGCCACACTACCTTTTTGAAAGTAAAATAATGTCATTGCGGCTGTAATATCATTCTGTAGCGAGAGCAGTTGCATTACCTCATTATCCGCTTGCAAGTGAAAATGAGTTTCCTCTAAATCTCTGCTGCAATCTCGGCACAAAAAGCGTTCTTCCTCTTTCAGCATTTTGCCACAAGCCCTGCAGTAATGAGGGGTAAAAACCGACAATAAATCTGATAGTATCATAGTTTTAGTTTTAGAGGTTATAGGTTCGTGATTCGTTAGCTAAAAAACACAATTACAACAACTTTTTCGGCAAAGATACTCCTTTTTCCAAAAAATAATAGTACCTTTGTCCAATTATTTTCAATCTCAAACGAAACTCAATCTATTTTTATAACTGAAAATCAATTGAATATATGGCAAATACAGACGATCAATTCAAAAAAGTTATTGCTCACGCCAAAGAATATGGCTTTATTTTTCCATCCAGTGAAATCTACGACGGACTTGGTGCCGTGTACGATTACGGTCAGAATGGCGTTGAACTCAAAAAGAATATCCGCGAATATTGGTGGCGCGCAATGGTGCAGATGAATGAGAACATTGTGGGTATCGATGCTGCTATTTTTATGCACCCTACTACGTGGAAGGCTTCTGGGCACGTGGATGCTTTCAACGACCCACTGATTGATAACAAAGACTCTAAAAAACGCTACCGCGCCGATGTGCTCGTAGAAGATTACGTAGCCAAACTCGACGATAAAATTGAAAAAGAAATTGCTAAAGCTCAAAAACGTTTTGGCGATGCTTTTGACCGCGAGCAGTTTGTAACTACCAATCCTCGTGTGTTAGAATACAAACAACGCGGTGAAGAAATATTACACCGCTTGGGCAAATCGCTTGAGAAAGAAGACCTCGCCGATGTAAAAGCCCTTATCGAAGAACTCGAAATTGCCGACCCCGAAACAGGTTCTCGCAACTGGACAGATGTAAAACAGTTCAACCTAATGTTCGGCACCAAAATAGGCGCCTCTGCCGATGCCTCTATGGATTTATACTTGCGCCCCGAAACCGCTCAGGGTATTTTTGTAAACTTCCTCAACGTACAAAAATCTGGACGTATGAAAATTCCCTTCGGGATTGCCCAAACAGGTAAAGCCTTCCGCAACGAGATTGTGGCGCGCCAATTTATCTTCCGTATGCGCGAGTTTGAACAAATGGAAATGCAATTCTTCATCAAACCAGGTACCCAACAACAATGGTATGAGTATTGGAAAGAAACCCGCCTCAAATGGCACTTATCGCTCGGTATGGGTGAAGAAAACTATCGTTACCATCCACACGAAAAGCTCGCCCACTACGCCGATGCAGCTTGCGACATTGAATTCCGTTTCCCATTTGGTTTCAAAGAATTAGAAGGTATCCACTCTCGTACTAATTTCGACCTCGGTAATCACGAAAAGTATTCAGGTAAAAAAATGCAATACTTTGACCCTGAAGAGAAAGTGAGCTACACCCCTTATGTACTCGAAACTTCTATCGGGCTCGACCGTATGTTCCTTGCGGTATTCTCTAACTCATTGCAAGAAGAAGCGTTAGAAGGAGGAGATACTCGCACCGTATTGCGCTTGCCTTTTGTGTTGGCTCCTACCAAAGTAGCCGTATTGCCATTGCTCAAAAAAGACGGACTTCCAGAAGTTGCCGAGCAAATAGTAAACGAGCTAAAATACGATTTCAATGTAGCTTACGACGAAAAAGATGCCGTAGGTCGCCGTTATCGTCGCCAAGATGCTGTAGGTACACCTTTCTGTGTAACTGTTGATCACCAAACTTTGGAAGACAACACTGTTACTTTGCGCCACCGCGACACTATGGAGCAAGTGCGCATTGCCATCCCTGAATTGCGCGCTGCAATCGCCAAAGAAGTGGATATGCGCAATTGGCTACACAAATTAGATAAGAAGTAAGAGATAAGAGGTAAGAAAATGACTGAAAATCCAACAATTAAACGCCCTGATCCTATAGATGAAGAAGTGTTGTGGGATAAAACCACTACCCTGATGAGTCGCACTAACAAGCACGGGCATATAATGGAAACTAATAAGGCATTTCAGGAAGTATCAGGTTATAGTGAGGCTGAGTTATACAACCAGCCTCATAGCCTTATCCGCCACCCCGATATGCCCAAAAGTGGTTTTCAAAATACTGTAGGAAAACCTCAAAGGGCGTAACAACTTCCACGCTATCATTAAGAATCTCTCTAAAAGCGGACGTTATTATTGGGTAATCACCAATTTTCAAATTGTACGTGATGAACACGATGAGATTACTGCCTTTGTATCATACCGCAAAGCATTGTCTAAAGCACTCATCAGTAAGCATATAGCTCCTTTGTACGAACGACTCTTAAAGATTGAAAAAGCCAATGGTTTGGAAGTAAGCGAACGCTATTCAACGGCTTTTTGGAAGACCGCAAAACTACCTACGATGCTTTCATTCGACAGTTACTCAAAGAAAACGCTGAAGAAATCAAAGCCTTCTACAACAACGAAAACACTGATAGTTTTTTGAATGATTTGATTCGATAACCTAATAAATATCAGTTGATTATAAATCAACAGACGCGTCTGCTGATTTAGACACACCTAAATCGTCACTCGTGAGTGACGAATTAGCTGTTGCAAACACTTCTATTAAAATTGAGGAGTTAGAACAATTGTTATCTTCAATTCGGTACTCACCACAAGTACCAAATTACAAAGAATGGTTTGTCGAGGCTTTCTTAAACATCGGTTTCTCGCATCATAAACTTATTTTAACAACAGTAAAAGATTTAGAAGAGCGAATATTCTACATAGAATTATCTATAAAAGAACAATTGTCATTTCGAGCCTTACAAAAAGCTATTAAATCCGATGAATTTCACCATAGGGGTGCTCTTCCTAATAATTTTGTACAAACACTTCCTTCAGCTCAGCAAGCACTCAAAGCTGTGAGTATGTTTAAAGACTCTTATTTATTGGATTTTATCAATGTTGAGGAGTTGGGCGTGAGAGATATTGAAGATATAGATGAGCGCGTTGTAGAACAACAGATTGTACAAAATGTAAAAAAGTTTATAATGCTTTTGGCTATGATTTTGCTTTCTTAGGCAATCAGTTTAGAGTAGAAGCTTTAGGACATACACATATTATTGACTTATTATTTTACCATCGTGAACTTGCTTGTTTGGTAGCTATTGAACTGAAAACAGGTGATTTTAAAACAGCTTATTTAGGACAAATGAATGGCTATTTAACTGTATTAGATGATTTTGTTCGCAAACCTAACGAAAATCCCAGCATTGGTATTATCCTTTGTCGTGAAGCCGACCAGCCTTATGTGCAATATATTGTTCGTAATTACGACAAGCCAATGGGGGTTGCTACTTTTAAAACAGCAGACGAAATGCCTGAAAAATTGCGTAAAACCCTCCCTCCTATTGAAGAATTAAAGAAACTTTTATAAATAAATGAAATACTTTTTACTTTCACTGTTTCTCTTTCCCCTCTTTCCTGCTATAGCGCAGGAAAACGACTCTATTCCTCAAGCTACATTGGATAGTATTACAGATGCTTTGCAAGGCACCCACCCATCTGATATAGAGGTATCGGGCAGGCAATACAAAATCAATGATCAGCTAACCTATATATACCAAAAGCCGCGTTTTGTGGATATCTTCAACAAGATACCGCATAATATAGGAAAATCGGCGGTGGAGATGGTGTCTAAACCAAATTATCCTTACGGATTGGCAGCTATTGGTGCTACTGCGGCACTTATTCCTGCCGACCCTTGGCTCATTAGAGAAAGTAGAAATTTGGGTGAGAATTTAGGACTAAATGAAGCGCATACTTATAAGAAGTTAGGCTTTTTAAAAATCGTTCCCGCCGATGTAAATTCTGCTTTATACTTCATAGGAAATGGTACTACTTTTATCATCATCAGTGGGGGGATGGCTACCTATGGACTCATCACAGGTGATTATCGCGCCAAAAGTACTGCTATGCAGATATTAGAAAGTATTATCGTATCAGGGGCTTTTGTGCAACCTATCAAACGACTCACAGGGCGCGAGAGTCCGTTTATTACGGCTAACGATGGGCGTTGGCACAGCCATTGGACGTTTGCTCCCAGCTTTAAAGCCTATCAAGAGGATACGCCTCACTACGATGCAATGCCTTCAGGACACCTCACTACAGCAATGTCCGCACTCACAGTGATTGCGGAAAACTATCCCGATTACAAATGGATAAAGCCCGTAGGTTACACTGCTTTAGGTTTAATGTGCTACGAGATGATGCAAAGTAAAGTACACTGGGCTTCCGACTACCCTATCGCCCTATTTGTGGGGTATATCACTGGTAAAACGATTGCTAACAGACGTATTACTAAAGTAAAAACAGAAGAAGTAAATGCTCTCAACCCTAAAAAATATCATTGGGAATTTAGCACTTCTAATACTTGGGACGGCTATCAGTTAGTAGGGGTAAATATTAGATTTAGATAAGAGGTAAGAGATAAGAAAAAAGCTGTTCAGCGGGTGCTGAACAGCTTTTTTTGTTATTAGCCTCTTAGTTGTTTTTCTAAAGCGATGGCTTTAGGGAAAAGGATATTGTTTTCGAGGTGGATATGGCGGTTTAAATCGGCTTCAAACTCTTGGAGCATTTGGTAAGTTACTTTGTAAGTGTTGCAAGCATCGGCGGGAGGTGTATAGTTGTTAGTAAGTTTTACAATCTCTTCAAAACGCTCACCTTCTACACTATGCTCGTGCATCATCATAGCTACTGGATTTTCTACTGTACCAAAAGGTATTTCGCCAAGAGCCTCACCTGATTGTTGTTTTTTCACAAGATTTTCGATAAAAGGGAAAAGTACATTTTCTTCTTTTACAAAGTGGGATGCGAGGTCTTGCGCACTCTCATTGAAAATACGATTGATTTCAAAAAGCTCAGGATGACGATCGCCGTGTACACGACATAATTTATCTAAGAATTGCAAGAGCATAGGAGATTTGTCGCGCACATACTGGTGGTGAATGCGTACGATATAGTTAGCCAAAAGGTCGAGAGGCCAATCGCGTACATCTACTTCGTTACTATTGCCTTTAGGAAGCGCTTCTAAATCATTGATAAGAGTATTTTTCTCTACTCCTTTTTTCTCGCAGGCTTCATCGATAGTACGGCCACCTTTACAGCAAAAGTCGATACCGTGTTTTTTGAATATAGCGGCAGTGCGGAAATCGTCGGCTACGATTTCGCCAATGGTTTTGTTTGTTACATCCATATTAGTTTAAATTTAGGGCGCAAAGGTATGAAAAGCCTTTAAATAATAAAAGTGTTTTAAATCTTTTTTATAATTATCATTAACAAAAGAGTTAATCAAAAGTCATCGTATAAAGGTATTATTGAGGCTTCAGCAAGGACTATAAAGTCTTTTTTTACAATCAAAACGAGAAGAATGAAATAGAAAGGTTATGAAAGTTAAAGTCTAACAGCATTTATTTTTTAGCAATATTTTAACATTATCTTTATATATTTTGCAAGTAAAAAAGTGTTTTATTATATAAAAATCAATACAATTCATTTTTTATTATATTTTCAGCTATTAAAAATCATTATTTTTAATAATCTTTTTAAATATTTTTAAACTTTTTTTAAGAAAAAATTTGGTAGTTAATATTTTTGATGTATCTTTGTGCCGTCAGAAAAGAAATAAAAGAAAGAGTGACTTTTTCATAGCCATATAAACCAAAATACAATTGTGTGTAAAAAGTAAAAGCGTAAAACAAAAAGTTTTTTTCATAATTTTTATTTTTAAGTTTTCTTTTTTATTATTAAATTCAAAAAAGGCTGCCTAGGGATTAGGTAGTCTTTTTTTATAGGTAAGAGGTAAGAATAAAAGATAAACAAAAAAGCTGCCCTAAAAAGGCAGCTTTTTTTGTTTTGTTATGATTTATTCAGTTTATCATTAATGTCTAACGATAAAGGGTAAAGTTACCATTGAATATACGAGTATCAAACTCATCGGTAAGTTCTACGATGTACCAGTAGTCACCGGTAGGCATATCTTTACCTTCGTATTTACCATCCCAAGCTTCTCCGGCTCTCAAGACTTTGATGCGACGGCCGAAACGATCGAAGATAGTAGAACGGATGAATGGATACTTCTCAACATACATAGGAGACCAAGTATCGTAGACCCCATCGCCATTAGGAGTAAAGAAGTTTGGTATTTTGACATCGAAATATTCTTCATAGATTGTATCAGAAGCTGTACATCCAGAAGCATCGAATACTTGTACTTCTATTTTCTTCTTTGTTTTTCCGCTTATAGGATCTATGTAGTCAGGATCGGTGATTTTGAGTTCGTACACATTATTTGTGTCATAATCTTCACCATTGAATACATAATGATATGGTTTAACTCCATCAAGACCTTCTACTTGTATAGTATTGACTACTGTAGTAGGGGTTCTTGTAATTTTGAGTTTTTTAATTTTTTCTACTTCAAAGGCATTTGCAAGTGTAATACTACAAGTTCTTGAAGTTTGAGTGAGAGAGTGAATGCTAGTATATATAAGTTCTATTGTTTGAGTTTGGACATTTGTATCCAAATCAGGAGGAGATATATACCATACGTTCACTCCATTACCTCTTTCTACGAAGTTTTTAGGAGATCCTATTCCGTTAAGTCTATAGGTTACTTTATTAACATCAACTTTGTCTTTAAAGCGTACCTCTAACTGAGTATAAGGGTTATTGTTTTTACAAGAGTTGATTACCTCTAGATCTACTTTAAGGTCAGGTGCTGAATCTATAGAAAACTCAAAAGTAGGAGACATTGTACATCCGCCATTAGGGCTACTATCAGTTACTTCTATTTTCCATTCACCTGCGTTAAGACCTGTATCACGGAAAGGAGTTGTTCCTGGTATTACATTTGACAATGAGAGGTGAGGGCTATTAGTATACTTATTCAATACTTTGATATTGTAAGGAGGACGCCCGCCTTCTACCGTGAAATCTATAGAGGCATCGTTACCGCCATAACATACTTGCAATTCGGAGGTAGCAGAAACGATAGACACTTTTATAGGTTTAGGTTCTATAATTTCTATTTGTTGTTCAACGAGGCTACAACCCCAAGTATCCATAATTTCATAAGTATAGAATCCAGGATCTAAGTTATCGAATTTAGGTTCATTACGTTGAGGGCCTTTCACTTTTCCGGTACCTTCGTTTAGGAGTGTATAGTAGTAGCTACCAGAACCTCCTGTTGTGGTACCTGATACGGTGATGATACCATCGGTACTTCCTGCACAAGTAGCGTGTTGAGTAACAGTAACTACAGCAGCGACAGGATCGGGATCTAGCAAGGTTACGCTAGTGGTACCAGAGACTATGTTACAGCCCCAAGCATCGGTGATGGTAATATTGTAAGTAAGTGATCCTCCAGGAATTCCTGTAGCGCTCAATCTATCGAACAATGCGCTATCGCCATCTAGAGCGATAGTTTTTTGTTTGGTGATAGCTCCACCTTGTATATTGACAGTATAAGGGGCCCAACCGCCAGATACTGTAACGAGTATTTCACCTCTGTTGTTATCACAAGTTACGCTACGGGTTTCTTCGGCAAATACAGTAATGGATTCGGCAGCTTCTACGAGTTCAAAGGTAGCCACTGCAGTACAACCTGTAATAGGAGAGGTAGCTTCCACTTTGTAGTGACCTGCAAGTAATCCGGCGTGAACTTGAGTACCTGATGGTGATGATCCTGTGATAGGTGTTCCTATAGGTAGAGGAGTTATCACATAATTGAAACCATTTGCCACTTGGTCGCCATCAGAGAGGCGGGTATCGGTGAGTTCTAAGGTTATTTGACCTGTATCTCCTTTACAAGTGATACGCTGAGGGTCTTTAGCTTCGAGTAATAGAGTATTAGGTTCTAAGACGGTATAGTTAGTTGTAACCTCACAGTTAGTATTTAAATTCTTAGCTGTGATGATATAGTTAGCAGGGTCGGCAATAGTAGTAGCCCAAGTAAGAGAGTTGAGAGTTACTGGTGTACCAACGACTCCTATACCTATTTTAACGAGACTATACTCTATAGGTTCGTTGTTATAAGGTGTAATTGTATTAAGAGTTACACTTATCACTTCGTTTTGGAGACAAGTTTTTGTTTGAGTTTTATTCACCGTCAATCCACTCATTATAAGTGTAGGTGAAATAGTTTCTATTGTAGTAGAAACAGAGCATCCATTAGTGTCATAAACTTCGGCGTAATAACCAGTTGGACTAGTAAGATAAGTAGGTAAAGTATAGGTATACTTAGTTACTCCATCTTCTATTTGTTGTTGGTTTGCTAAAGTGCCAGAAGCAGTTTTAAATTCTACTCGGGTGTACTTACCTGTTCCACCTGAAACTCCAGAGATATCAAAGTGAAGTTTAGGGTTAGAGCTTTCGCCTGTGAGATAACCATCGTCATCTAATGTACATTGATAATCTTCTTTAGAGAGGGATCCAGCTGTAACGGTTACAACATCAGGAGAAGTTACGTTGACGGTGATAGTAGTAGTACAACTATAAACTGATTGAGCTGAGATATAGTAATCGAAACCATTTATAGCTCTAGGTCCTGAAGGAACACCCATAAAGGTAATATAGTTTACATTAGTAATACTTGTCACCCCAGCTGGTGTGAGGCCGGTGTTTTTATCAACGATATTGAACGTATAAGGAGCGATACCTACAGGGGTAGCTTTCACTCGGATAATGGCTGTTTCGTTAGCACAAGTAGGCGTTGAAACAGAAAGCACTTCGAGTTGAGGTGTTTCAGGGGCAAGCACGTTGAAATCTGTTATTTTAGCACATTCAGCAGCGGTGCCAAAAGTAGCAGTGTCGTATATGTGGATGCGGTAAGCACCAATTCCATAGCCTATAGGAACGCTGTAAGATGTACCGGTTACTGTAGTTCCTGGAGCAACTACGGTTACAGCGCGTTCGTTAGGGGTACCCTTATCAGTAATTCTATACAATCCTATTTTATAAGTTCCAGAACCTCCTGTAATATTAGTTACATTGATAGTAGTGGTAGCAGAACCTCCGCAGTACATAGGTGTATGATCAGCGTTGTACTTAATCATCTCATTCACTCTGAAAGTAGTGCTAGTTTCGCAACCATTGGCATCTCGGAAGGAAATTGTATAAGGGGCGGCATTAGGAGCTAATCGTATAGGTAAGGTAGTTTGAGTAGCTACGTTAATGTTTTGCCAATTAGAAATACCATCGATTTTATATTGGTTTTGACCTACGCCTATAGTATTGAATACTACATTGATTGGATAATCGGCGTTGTCACTACAAGCGTCGAGAACTGTTACTGTAGCGATAGAAGGTTGAGGATCCATACCTACTACTATGGTGGTAGTAGTGCGACAACCTAAAGCATCTTTCACGTACACTTCCCAAGTACCAGAGATAACGTTTTTAGACACACCATCGACAGAGCTTGCTAAAGCTGCGTCTAAGGTTGCACCTGTAGGTGCTGGTGTAGCTAAATTGTGATAGTAGTACTGATAAGGAGCAGTTCCTCCTGCGGCTTCTACAGTTATTTTACCTAGGCCTGATGGGATAGGCTGGTTACAGTTAGCTAATTTAGCTACTGTAGCTGTAGCGGTGAGCAATGAGGTAGATTTACCTATTGTAAATTCTTTGCTACCCATTGTACATCCGTTGCCATCGGTAAAGAGTATGAAGTAACGGCCAGCTGGAACATTTGTGATTGTAGCATCAACTTCAGTACCTGACAATGGGACACTTCCGTTTACAGGTCCTGTAATAGGATCTAAAAGGCCTGGAACAAGTGATGGTATATAGCGATAAATTTTATAAGACAAGTTAGTTGTACCTGCATTCCAATTCTTCAAGTTTACAAATACTTTACCATCATTTTCATTAGCACAAGTGGTAGAAGCTGTTCCATTGATTGATATCTGCAAATTAGATTGTGTAGGAACGTGGATATTTGCTTCTTTAGTAAATGTACAATTGGTATTGGAATCAAATACAATGAAAGTGTAAGTGACCCCAGGAGCCAAGCCAGTGAAAGTGTGAGTAGAAGCTTGAACTACCGAACCATCGGAAAGGGTAGTAGTAACAACAGCACCTCCGCGATACCAAGTATAGCCATCAGGCATTGTTCTTTGTGAGGAGGTAGTTCCATAAGGGATTTGCATACCTTCGTGATAAACAGCGATGTACTGTCCGTCTTGAATTGTACCTCCATTTTTGTCGTATACAGAAATGGCTACTTCCCCAGTGATACCTGCACAACCTACTACGCCTGTAGGACGTACATCTAATCCATTAGCTTCGGAATTTATAACGAAGTTGTGGATATATTTACAAGTATTGGCATCTTCTATTACAATTTGATAGTTACCAATATCTAAATTATTGTATTGTACAATAGAATTTTGGGTGATATTATTTCGAGTTTGTATAGTAGCGCCATTTTTCACTAAAGTAAACGTATAAGGAGCTGTACCGCCTGAGGTAACAGCAGCTTCGGCAGTTGCTAATTGGGTACCGGTAGCGGAACATTTCATAGGTGTATTAGTAGCTGTTACGACCATAGCAGTTACTTGGGTAACTGTAAATCCTACAGGAACTGATTTACAATTAGCACTATCTTCTATAGTAATAGTATAAGTACCGGGTTGCAATCCAGTGATATCGGCTATGGGGTGTGACTGAACAGAGAGTCCATCATTTAGTAACAATGTATAAGGAGGTACACCACCTGTAACATCTGTAGTATTGATGCGTATTTTTCCGGTATTAGCACCTGCACAATTTACATTTTCTACGGTAGGGGTTACAGCGAAAACGGGCAATACAACTTTCACCTCTTGTTTCACAGAGGTGACATTACAATAGTCGCCATTAGGCATTTGGTAACGTACTCTAAAGTAGTAGTCGCCTTCTACTTTAGTTTTGAAAGTATAGACATTACTAGCTTGACTCATAGTCATACCAGTACCTACGGCGGCAGTAAATCCAGTAGTAGGTGTATGACTCCATAAGAATTCGCGTACCCCTGTTCTACCGCCAGTATAAGTAATTTTATACTCGGCTTCGCTATTAGGCACACAAGTTAAAGCATTTATAGAAGTCACTTGTATGCGCAATGGATTTTCGATAGTATAAGATGTATTAGTTTGGCAATCGGCGCCATCTTTAATTACAAAGTTGTAAGTACCAGCGGTAAGGTTTTCGAATATGTGTGATGTACCAGCGGCTACAGAACCATTTTCGAATGTAGCGCCACCGTCTTTACTAAACTTATATTCTCCATTTCCATTGGTAACTTTGATTTGCAAACGGCCTATATTACCACCTGTAAAGCAAGGCTCTAAGTCTACGATTTCCACTTGCAAAGGTTTCACATCGGGGACATTGAGGGTAGCGGTAGCTGTACAACCATTAGCGTCCTCTACTTGTATAATATAAGTACCTTGGGTGAGGTTTATATCGGCTTCGTTGTTTGTTGAACTTTGGGTAGCAGCAGGTGTTGAACCAGTAATAGGAGAGAAGCTAAAATTTCTATAAGGTTTAGCGCCACCGTTACCTATAAATCGTACAGAAGCAAAGGTGTTCAAACAAGTTACAGGAGCTGTAACTGTAGCTGTAACAGTAAGCGGTACAGGTTTTTTGATAGTATAGTCGATACTTGTTTCGCAAGATGTATCGGAGGTACGACGTACGAATAGAGTACCATTATTTACTGCACTGAGTCCTGTGATGGTAGCCACACCTTGTGTAGGAGCAATAGCAGTAAGCGGTAAGGTTGTCCAAGCAGTAGCTGTGGCAGTGTGATATTGTACAGAGCTACCACTTGGGTTATCTACCACCAAGTAGATAGAACCATCATTATTGCCACATTTTTCATCATAAGCTGTACCTCTGACTTTGAAAGCTTTATCGTTATCAACTTTGATAGAGAGGCTTTCAGCGCGTACAGCACATAGTTTTGTAGGTTGAGAAATAGTGATATTATCGACAGCTAAGTCACTACCTATAGTAGAGGCTGCGGCAGTATTTCTAATTTCGAATACGGCGGTATTGAATGTAATATCAGTATCGTCAAAAGTTATGTCTTTTAGTTCCCAAGAAGCCAAGCGCTGCAATTCGCCTAATGATTTTTGTATACCAGCGGCAGGGTTAGCAGGGTTGTAAAGGCGTACCAACAAGTTAGGGTTAGCACCTCCTACAAAAGTGGGAGGCAGCAAGTTGAATAAATGCATAGATACTTTCAGTTCGGTATTAGGCACAATATCCTTGATAGTACGTCTATAGATTACCCCGTTGTCGTTATCAGGGGAAGTTCCATTAATAGCTAAGTATCTGCCATCGGTTACTCCAGAGGCATCGGCAGGAGGTGTAGTCACCCAGTTAGTACCAGCGGTAGGCACTTGGCGAGTGATCATATACTGGTTATCACCTAATGTAGTTGTACCTGCGGCACAAGTGATAAACACAGATTGAGAGTTGCAAGTATCTTCACCTTTACCGAAATCTTCTTTGAACAAGATGTTAGGGGTAGTACCAGTAGCTGAAGCAGGTGTATAGATAGCTTCGATGCTATATACTCCTGGAGAGAGAGTAAAGACGTTAGAGGTACGGGTTTCACTGATTGTACCATCGCTTTTCATGAGTCTAAACTCGTATTTTCCAGTAGGGTTAGTAGTTACAGTGAAAGTACCTCTACCTTCACAATCGTAGGTTACAGTAGTAGCAGTAACGGTAGGAGGTACTATTGGGCGGATAGAGATAGGGATTTCGAGTGTACATTTATTACTATCGCGTACATAAACTACGCTAGCCGTAGATCCTACCATTAATATGGGGTTAGAGCTATAGGTTACATTATTAGAGCTATATTCGTAACCTGTACCTGTACCACCTGTTACGTTGTTGACACGTACTTTATATTGTGGAGGGGTTGCTGTATCGCAAGATATATCTTCAATTACACCTGCATAAGCGCTTAAAGTACTTTCGATATTATTAATTACGACATTAGGGTTTCTATAGGTACAAGTTGCACCAGCTAGAGATCCCATTGTAATTTTAATTTCTATTTCATATCTACCAGCGGTAAGGTTGTTAAAGAAACCAGTAGCATTTTCGTCTATATAAGTTTTTCCACCTGTGTTATCGAACTTATAGAGGGTAGTTTTTACGTTTTGTATAGTGTTATAGGTTATTGAGATTTGACCGGTATTATCGGCGAATCCACAAAGGATGTCGCGAGTTTTGATGGTGTAACCTAAGAAGTTTTCAGGATAAATATCTACTTCTGGAGTAAGGGCATATCCACCTACATCATCTTTGGCGATGAAGATGTACTTACCTGGTTGATCTATATGAACGTCACTTTCTACGAAGCTAGCACCTACAGGGATAGTAGCGAAGAAAGCAGAGGCGGGCACGGAGTTATAGTCGGAATAGCCATTTTGTATAACGCCATCTATGCTCCATACGGCGAATTGATAAGGGTTTTTACCTCCTGTAGCTTCAAATCTCATTGAGCGGAGGTTACATCCTTTCCAAGCTTTAGCTATAGCTTTAGCGCTAAGAGTAGTTATTTTTTTAATTTCCTGAGTTAATACTAACTTACAGCTATCGGGTAATGCGGGGGAAGTTACCTCTATTGTATAAGTTCCTGGAGCAGTAATAGGTACACGATACTCTAATAGTGTAGTATTGACGAAAGGTTGTCCGTTTTGGTTTACTACATTACCAAACGCATCTTTTAAGATGTATTTATAAGTAATACCAGCTGTAGCCATTTGTACAAGGACGTAACCTTGTTGATAGTTAGTCACATCGCCATAGTCGAGTATTCGTCCGTTGAGTGAATTTGTAAAGACGTCGAAATAGAAATTAGTGTTACACCCTTCAGAGTTGGAGACTTTCAAACGGAAGTGTCCTTGGGTATTAGCCACGAAGGTTCGGTTAGAGTGTACATCGTCCCAAACGGAATCATTTACGTTAGGGCAGTTCAAGCTAGTAGGGTTAGAACCAGTTTTGAGTTTTTGCCATACGAAGTTAGTATCTTTAAAGTTAACCACTATATTTCGTGAAGGCTGGTTACACAAGATGAAGTGGCTCACCCAGATATTATTATCAGCACATATATCACCTCCGTTAGATTGAGGTTTGATTGGGTCGGAAAGGGTTTGAGGCGTTTGTACTTGAATAATTTCGGTAGTGGTATAGGTTACCCCTCCGCACACGTTAATTTTTTCTACTTTGTAAGTAGCAGCTTCGTCGGCGTCGAAGAAATTTTCGTTGCGTGGATTAGGTTGCAACAAATTATTTTTATACCATTTATATTCAAGGAAGCCTGGTGTAGCTTGTATACGGAAGGTATTGATACCTGCTCCGTTATCACAAGCCAACTCATTACGCATACAGTTTTGGGTAGAGATAGTAATGGTTTTAGTACCGGCAGTGGTTTGTTCAGGGATTGTACAGCCAGTTAACCCACCTATATATGTAAATGAATAGGTAGAAGAGAGCAAGTTCATACAAGGTTTACCTACTTCGGAGCAATCTCCGTTTAGGGTAAGAGGTATTAGGATAGTTCTTTCGTTAGCGCCAGGGGTAATGGTTTGTTTTGGGATATCTATAGTTATGGTGTTAGGGGTAGATGCTAACACAGTAGGGCGATAGATATTTTGTTTTGCTTTGCTAAGATCTGGGGTACCGACAGTAATATTAGGGTGGTTAGGCAATGTAATTTGCATAGTAGCGGTAGTCACATTGGCGGTACCTTGATTTTTATATCGGATGCGATAGTAGAAAGTTTCGCTAAGGCCTAAGTCGCGATTGATAGGGCTTTCGGAGGCATCTACATAGTCGCTTTTAACCTCCATTTTGATTGCGCGCGATGTTACCACTACATTGAAAGTACAAGTAGCGGTATTACCAGATGTATCGCTAAAGACATAGGTTACAGTGTTAGTACCTATATTGAATCGTTGTCCGCTTTGATGGGATTGGCTCCAAGTTCCGATACGGCAATCGTCGGTAGCAGTTACTACGCCCCAAGTAGCTACGCCGTAGCAACGGCCTGAGATAGCTTCTACGGTGATGGTATCGGTAGGGCATCCTGTAATTACAGGAGGAGTAGTATCTTTAGAGAATTGTATAGTTACAGAGGTTTCGCCTGTGCGGTTTACGCATAAGTTAGGGTCTTGCAATTTATAACGCACGAGATATTTAGTATCGCGGGTTACAGTATCGGATATTGTTTGAGAAAATCCTAAACTAGTTTCGGTAGTGTCGTTTTCAATACGGAACCATTCGATATCGAATAGTTGTGTAGAACCGCCGAAAGTAAGGTCTACCACGTCGCCGTTACAAGGGTTTGTAGAACGTGCGATATAGCTAATAGTAGGAGCTGTATAGTTATCGGTATTTACAAGTACTTCATCGGTATAGATACCGCAAGCGTGAGAAGTAGTAAGTATATAGGTACCATTGTCTACATTTTTGAACACATGGCTGGTATCTGTAGAGGTTGCTCCAAAAGTTTTTGTTTCTTTTAGGGTTCCTGTAGCTTTATTCTTGAGGGTAAAAGTAAGGGGGTATCGGATATTGTCGGGATTTTTAATTCCTACTGCTACGATACCAGATCCTGAAGAGGCGCTACAAGAGGTACCTACTACGTCACGTTGGAGTTCTCGAGTAGGTTTTACGGTGAGGTATACTCTACTTTTATGAAGAGCTGTTGTGCCATTAGCTTGAGGGTCGGAAGGTGTTATAATATCAGGAGAGTTAATCATGCTAAAGCCATTTATAACTCTATTAGAGTCGGCGAGGCTTTTCCAATTCATTACTCCTGTATCTCCAGATTGTGCGCTATCTTTCCACACAGCTTCTTTCATACTTATATAATAGAAGCCTTTGGCTTCGAACATATAGTCACCTTCGAGGAGGTTATTAAATGTATGGTTTCTATTTCTTGAACTTTCGACAAAAGTATCGTAGTTACCAGAGGGTCCTTTTTTATATAAAGTATAGGTAGCATAATTTATAGTACCGATGGGAGTAGCACCGATATCATAAGTTATTTTAGAAGACCCTGCGCAACCTTGTTCAACTTTTACTTCATCTTTATCGTACTGCATAGGGGTATCGAAATTGAAGTCTCTAAAAGTAGTATTGCCACATTTATCAGTAAAAGTAATGCGGTAGTTACCAGCAGGAAGGTCGCCAAACTGGAACAGTCCTGCATTAGAAGAAGCAGATTGAGGGTTTAGCAAAGTTCTTATAATAGGGAAAGTATAAGTAACAGTGCGTTGAGAAGTTTCGAAAGGCATAGAAGTAAGGAAGTCGTAGGTACGATTTCCAGTTCCAGCACCTGGGGCGTCTAAATAATCAATTGATACAGTTACAGGGTAGTTGAAATAATCGGACACGAGCCATTTGTACATAGATATGGTACCTTTGAATACACCTTTACCTATTTCGATACCTTGGAATTGACGTCCTATTTGGTTAGTTTTAGCTTTAATTTCGACAACGCGTTTAGGTTCATAGCAAAAGGTGTTGCCGGCTGCATTTTTAGCTTTAAATTTGACCATATAGTAACCATCAGGCAATCCTGAAAGGTCGGCATAATTTTCGTTAAGCCACACTACGTTAGCGCTTTCATTCACCCATTTAGAAAGGTTGGTTTCGTCCATTTGGTTAGTAGTATAAGCATTATTCCAACCGGGGAATCCTGTACCTATGAATCTATATATTTCGTAATAGTAACCTTCGCCGGTGAATGCAGCATTGGCATGCCATTTACCTACTAATCCATTGTGCCAATAATAAGTTCCAAAGACAACATTTTGGGAAGGGTTGTCTAGGTCTGGCAAACGTACAGATCTCCAATAGTTATCTACGTATAAATATCTTTGAGTAGGGTCGTTACAAGGTTTAGCAGGGTTAACATTCAAGTTGGAGCGGTTTTGAGCTTCTATTACTCTTGAACCAGAGGTATCTCTAAAGATATATTGCCCAGTATTAACGGGATCGCTTGCTAAATTTTTTATAACATTTATAATATTTTCATCGAGTTTGAATTTTCTTTTGATAGGAGTTTTTCCTAAGTTTACTTCTATTTCTACTATATCATTTTCTTGGAAGACATAAGGGGTAGTAAAAGAGGAAGAAGCTGCAACTTGAGCGCCACGCCATGCTATATCGAAATTAGAGGCGATAGGGTAAGAAGCTATAAGGTTACCGGCAGAGTTGTATCTTTTTACAAATACGGCATTAGAGGTTTTGATGTCGTTTTGGAAAGGAGAGAGGGTTACTTTATCTTTTCGGAGTAATTGGAAGGAAAATCCTATTTTACAGTTTCCATCCATTCGTATACCTGAATTATAGAAGTTAAGTTCTAGGTCTAAGCAAGACAAAGTGAGAGAGGGGGAAAGTATAGTAATATTAGTTTTATTAGTATCGCCGCAGTTAGCCACTCCACCCGCCAAGTCTTCAACAGAGAGTTCATAGTCGCTACCTACTGAGATAGGTGTAGTTGCACTACCTTGAATGGTAATGGGAAGGGATTGAGAGGCTGTAGTTTTGGTGTGGTTGCCTGTATATATTAAGGTAGTGCCTTTAGTAAGTTTTACGATGAAAGGGCCTTTTGCTCCAGGCTGGATAGTAAAATCTATACTTCCGTCATTTCCATCTCCAGTACAAGTTGGAGAGTTAGCTTTGAGGGTACCATTTACAAAAAGAGGGGGTACATAGGTAGAGGTAATGGTTACCAGCTTTGGGCTTGTAGATTTTTTATTAGTAGCTACTTCTATCATAGTAAGGGTGTAAGTACCCGCTTTGAGAGTAGTAAATTCGCAGCTATCTTTACCAGTGACACCTATTTCGAGGGGCCAAGTACGCCCTGCAGGGTCGTTAGGGATATCTAACTTCACCTGTAATTTAGTGCCAGTAGGCCCCATACCCGCAGGTAAGGAGACTTTTATTTTACCATCGGAGCTACATTGCCCATTAGTACCGATGGCAGAGAAGTTGTTTAAGTTCAATGCTTGAGCGCTGAGCCCTCCCATTGCCATAAGAAGTAAGAAAATTGTTAGAAAAAACTTTTTCATAATGCTATTAAATGCTATTTTGAAACGACAGTATACAACGATACTTTAATGCACAAAAGTACACATTTCCAACGAAACTGCAAAATCTATTTTTGTTAAATGTTAAAACAACTATTGTATTTATCAGTAGGAGAGTATATTATTTTATAACTACAACAATTACACAACTGTATCATTTATAAACATATAGCAGATTCAAAATCTTTTTTATTGTAAATTGAATCGAACTGTTTATATTTTATATTTTAACTTTTTATATACAAAATTTTAACAGTTTGTAACAGGTTACAGAGAATAAAGAGATAAGGGAGGATTTCCTGTTCCAGTAAAGGAGGGTAGAAGCTATAAAAGTAAGTGTAAGTGAAGGAGAAAGGAGGATAAGTTTTACAAACTACAGAGATTTTGACATGAATATTACTTTTAATAACACTTACTTTTGTCACGAATTGGTAGCTTCTTTTCTATATTTTACAGATTTTAGCTGAGTAAAATCGCCTATGAATTACACATTGAGAGTCTATTCTTTTGAAAGGAGAGGTATTGATAAGATATTTTTAGGGTATGTATCAAAAAAAAGAACCTTTGCCAAAGTTTATAGCGGAGAGGCTTTTAAAAACTTTGGCAAAGGAGTGAGCCACATGGGCAATTTTAGATTGTATTATTTATTCTTCATAGAAGTTGATTTCAGAGAATCCCATCCAATCAGAAGAAGCGTCGTCTCTTAATACAAAGTCACTTAATGAGAAGCGTAAAAGAGGGACAGCTTTTTTGAAAGTTATCACAAGATCACCACTACCATTATAGTCTACAGTCCCTTGGAATTGTTCATCACCTTGAGCCATAGCTGCATATGCACCTAAGCTTTTTGGTCCATATCCTGGTACTGTTTTAATAACTACAGATTTTACGAGTCTCACTTTAGGGAAAGTAAAATAATAGGTAGCCCCTTCTTTAACATAAGAATAAGAACCTTCATTATCATCTATCAAGTAATTAGGGGAGTAATATATATTACCGGCATAGGAAGTTCTAATACCTCTTTTATCTATTATTGTACCTGAGGCTTTAGCAGCTACTTCGGCATTATTGCCAGATGCTACTAACTCTTTTACATTTAGGTTTACAAAAACTTTGTTGTTTGACAATTGTTGTTCAACTCCTGAAGCATCTTTTACTACATATTTAAGAGGTAGGACATACTCTCCTCTATTTGTAATTACAGACTCGTCTAAAGAAAAAGTAAGTTCTTTAGAGATATCATCGAAGTTATCTTCAGGTAAAATACCTTCTACTCCTGCTGGAGCTATTCTGCTTCCAGTTGCAGGGTTAGTATCACGTTCTAAAGCTACTGTAAGTCCAGAGGGCAATTCGTAAGAGCTTTTTACAATAAAAGTAACAATTTTATCTCTGTCTCCTATGTAAGCAGTTCCATTATAGAATCCCAGCAATTTAGATACATTTTGAGAATCTACGCTAATTTTTATCTCTTCGGGGAATATTTTCAATACAAAAACGTCTTTTCCTTTAGGAAGTGTAAGACCGCTATCGGTTACTTTTAAGGCATACGGCAAAATAACTTTTTTGTTAAAGCTAGAGTTATTGCTAACGGTAAGGGTAAAAGTAACAGAGGTTTCGCCTTTGGTAATGGTTTTTGTAGCATTGCTTAGTTGTACAAGGTTTGCGTCACCTAATTCAAATCCTGAATAGTTAGCTTTAACTTTGTCGTAAGCAGAAGCGTCGTAAACGAGAGACACTTGTATATCTTTATCATAAGGTTTATCAAGTAATCTTACACTTACTTCTTTTGTATAATTTCTATTGATAGAGAGGTTACCAAAAGAGAGCATTGGTAGTTCGTCAACTGTGGATTGTAGATAGATATAGTTAAGTCGAGGGTCGTATCCTAATTGGGTACGGATATCATCGTCTACTATTTTTTTATCGATTTCCCACGTAGTACTTTCGTTTTTCTCGATAGTAATTTCATCTTTTTTACAAGAGATGAGTAGAGAAACGCAGCTTAGAGCTATTAAAAATTTTTTCATAATACTATATTTATTTTTATTGTTCATAGAATTCTACTTCATAGATTTTGAACTGATTTTCTTCTTGATCATTTCCAAATTGAGCAAGATAGATATCGGCTATAGTTATAGCTTTTTTAAAGGTGATTACATACCAGTTTGTTGCAGAATTGAAAGATACATATCCTAAGACTTGCTCATCGGCACCTGTATATACTACCATAGTTTTAATAGGAGCGCTAGGGTCTACTTTTAATCGTATAGTTTTCAGTTTTTTATTTCCGCCGAAAGTGAATCCTAATTTTTCAGTTAAATAGTCGGCTGAAGCAAAACGGGCATAGGTAGTTTCGTTACCATCTAACATATTATCGAATCCTTCTTTATCGAAGTTAAAGAATTGTTGATAATCTCCAGTAACTCCTGTAATTTTATTTCCAGAAGGGGCAGTTGAAGAGTTAGAGGTGAGCATATTGTTTTTAGGGTAGACCAATTGTGTAGTAATATAAACTTTAGGTTTGATATTAGCTAAGGCATGTACCCCTCCATTAGCGTCGTAGGCTACTAATTTGAGAGGGATTGTGTATCTTCCTACTCTTCCTATTAGATTCAAGTTGTTAAATCTAAAAGAGAGTTTTGCGGTTGTGATGTTTTTAAAAGGGACTTTTTCGATAGCAGTTTCAGTTCCTAATGGGGCTAGGTCTCTTGAAGTATAATTATCGTCGCGTATTAATCCTAATGATATATCTTCGGAGATTTTAGTATCAGTTGTGATAGTAAAATCCATATCGGCAAAATCGACAGAGAGTTCATCGGTTGCGGCATCGAGGGTTACCATTCTATTGAGAGATGGGGAATCGATTGTAATAAGAGCTTCTTTAGGGAATACTTTAACTACAAAGATGTCGCTACCTTTTAGTATTCTAGTTTTATCTCCTTGGATATTTAATTTAAAAGGGAGGATTACTTTTTTATTAAAATCTTTATCGTTTAAGGATGTAAATTCGAATTTAGCTACATTATTTCCTTTAGTGACAGTAATTTCACTTTGGGTGAGTTGCACTAAATTAGGATCACCTAACTCATAACCGGTATAGTTATCTTTTATTTTTTCATAAGAAGCGGGATCGTATACCAATGATATTTTAGTATCTTGTGTTGTTTTTTGAGTTAGTTTAAGTTCAGCTACAGCGGAATTTGTACCTCTAACAGCAAGATCTGCGAAAGAAAACATAGGCAAATCGATTTCTGTTTTGTAGAAATAAGCTTGTTGCTCGCGAGGGTCATAACCAATACGAGTACGGATATCGTCATCTACAATAGTTTTATCGATTTCCCATGTAGTGCTTTCGTTTTTCTCGATAGAAATATCTTCTTTACCGCAGGAGAATAATATTCCTGCGATAAAGAAGATCATACTTTTCTTTATATTTTTGTGCATTTATAAAATGTTTTTTTATTAAAAGAATTGCATTTCGTTGATATCGATATAACGATCATCAGTATTTCTGAAATAGCCTAAATACAATTCAGATGCTTTGATAGGTTTCTTGAATTTGATATACAAGAATTTAGGTTTTTGACCACCATTCGAGTCATAAGTACCTTGATGTACAAAAGCACCTTCATCAGTTACTGCATATATAAAGACTTGTCCGATTCTTTTTTGCGCGTCGGTTTGGGCTATTCTGATACCGTTGATAACTGTTTTAGATGTAAAATGGACATATACATAAGGAGAGTCTTCGCTATCTTCGTCGATACTAGTATCTATCCACCAAGGATTTCCATAGATATTACCATCATGCATTTTTTCGATATGGCCTGGCATATAATTGGTTTCAAAGCTATATTTACTTCTATCCATCATAGTAACAGCATAGTTAGTAGATACTTCAACCTCATTATCAGTTGGGATACCTTCGTCACCAACTTCGATTTTCACTAGGATTGGGGTATCGAGGACTTTACGACCTGTTCCAGAAGCATCGTAAGCCATTAATTTGAATGGTACAAAGTAGGTTCCTTCGGCAGTAATGGCATTAATATTTTGCAAAGTAAATGAGATAGTACCAGAGGTTTTATCTTTGAAGTCTACTTTGCTGATAGTCCCTACCACGTTACTAGGAGCCAAAGTTCCTGATGTAAGGAGGGTATCGTCGCGTTCTAATCCTAATGAGATAGCGGTACTAACAGCATCGGAAGCGGTAACAGGGATATTAACTACTTTGTTAGACAAGCTAGCGTTTCCATTTTTCAAGACAGCTTCTTTGAGGATAGTTTTGTTAGCGACGTCGAAAGAGAGTTTTTTAGAATACATTCTAACTACGAAGTAATCTCTTCCTGTTAGAGTTTTCACAGATTCATTATTGCTAACTTTCACTGTGAAAGGTAAGATTACTTTTTTGTCGAAGTTAGATTTGTTGGTTATTTGGATTTCGAAAGTAGCTGTTTTAGTACCAGCGGCTATTGTTTTTTGTACAGCTGTTACTTCGGCCAAAGAAGCATCACCTAATTCATATCCAGAGTAGTTAGGGGCTATTTTAGCGAACAATGAAGCGTCGTATGCTATGGAAACAGTTACATCTTTATCAGAAGGTTTTGTTAGTTTTACTTCTAAGGTATAAGTATTTTTTCCATTGAGGGTAAAACCATCTAGAGCTAGCATGGGGGCTGTAAGATCTGAGATAGCAGGTGTAACGTAGTCGAATCTTGGGTCATAACCGATACGAGTACGGATATCGTCGTCTACTATATTTTTATCTATTTCCCAGGCAGTGCTTTCGTTTTTTTCGATAGTAATCTCGTCTTTTTTACAAGATACTAAAGCAGCTAAAGAGAAAGCTACTGTTAAACTGTTAAATATTATTTTTTTCATTGTACATTTTTTAATTAAGAGGGTGTCCAAAAAGTTTATATCTCTAGGTTGAGATTAGACACTTTTTGGACAGCCTCATAGTTGCTATTCTTCTATTTCTAGGCCAACAGCAGGGAATTTCACATTCTCTGTCCATTCTACAGTAGGTGTAAATGTAGCTTCGTCAATTTCAGTTACATATTGTCCACCATCTTGTATTCCCCAACGGCTACTAGAAGTTCCTTTTCTATAGATAGTAGTATTGTTGTATTTACTCATATCTTTAAATCCGTCTTTTTTATTGATAGGTAAATACACTACTAATCCTTTGCTAGTAGGGTCTACAGGCAAGTATAATCCATCAACGATTTCAGCATCGGTAAGGGCTCTATTCCATACTCTAAATTCGCGGAAGAAACGATCGGCAGAGTAAGAAGTTTGAGTATTTTCGATATTGATACGCATACCAGGAGATACTTTCAAGCTAGGGCGTTGGTAGGTTTTGATGAGTTTACCATTGATATACAATTTAAGGAAAGAATCCTTATAAGTAAAGGTGATTTGGCACCATTTATTTCTAGCGATTTCATCGGAGTGAGCCCAGTCGTCGGGGCTATCACCACCACCATTTTTCACTTGAATTTGTCCAGCATCGATGCGAGTATAAGGTAACATAGCCCCTTGGAAGAGAGACATATTTACATGGGAACCATCATAAGCGTGGAAGTTTTTAAATAAATACATACCTTGTATGGTAAACTCTTCACTTTCTTGTATATCATCGGCTACTTTTACTCCTAAAGCATAACCTTGTTTTACCAAAGCAACAGAGGTTTTAAAAGGTCGGTTAAGAGTTATTATCATATCTTTATTAGATAGGATAGGCAAAGAAGAAGATACTATACGCAAAGGAATGGCGTATTTAACTCCCACGGGATAGATATCATCATTTAATGGGCGTACTCTTACACCTATTTGCACGGAAGCTTGTCCTGGTTTCAAAGTGAGGTTCAAAGTACCATTAGTAGATTTGTTGGCTGCATTACCTTCTTCGTACAATTCGTATTCGGAAGCTGGTAGCATTTTGTAGTTAGTACCGTTTTTTTCGTTGTATTCAGAAAAGAAATTAGTAGCTGAAATGGTAATTTTTTCAGTATGTTCTCTTTTATTGGAAGTACGTAGTTCGAAGGTGGTAGTTCCTGATTCAGTAGATTTGGCAAAACTTACAGCAGCATTGGTATTATTCATATATACAGCTGAAAGGTTTCCGAGGGCGCTATTATTGTCGCCGTCCAACTTTTTTTGACAAGCGGTGAGCCCTAAGACTAGGGCTACACTCGCTAATTTTATAATTGTATTTTTCATTGTAATAATATTTATTTAATTTTTAAGGTAGAATGATAGTAGGTTCCATTTCTTTATATCCAGAGTAATCGGGTCGTGGATTAGCTAAGCGGATAGCTTCACGAGTCCAAGCGTAGTGTAGATACTTACGTTTGATATTATTATCTTCAAGATATTTTTTAAAGAAAGCGTCACTTTCATTAGTCACGGCGAAGTCACTTTGTCCATGATAAGCACCTAATCCCCAAGCTTTACCTTCTCTTACTTGTTTACCTTTATTGATCATCACTTTAAAGTTACCTGCTTGGTAGTTAGCAGAGGTAGAGTTGAAGTAAGGGCCACCTAACATTGGGGGGTGAGAACCATTCATATTAACACCATTTACTGTATAATCTTGCATAAAGTGTTTATCGAAATAGATAGCAAAAGCGTTACCACTAGCAATAGGAGTTTGAGAGTTAGAACCGAATATAGGAGCTACACCACAAGGTACGTCGGCGCAGAAGTAGTAGCGTTTAGTAATGTAGTTAGCGGGTAGATAAGGTTTGAAGTCATCAATATACTCTTTTTCTTTAGGGTGGAAGCCAGGGGTAGAAGTATCGAATAGAGCTCTTAAGTTAGCTTCGCGTTGAGCTTGAGTTGTAACCGCGTGATCAGGGCCAACAGGGCCGAAATATTTAGCCATTTCTTTTACGAAGTTGGCGATATTTTCGTAGTTATTATCAGAAATCATCAAAGGGGTACCTTCTCTAGTTACTGCGCCGTGGTCACCACAAGTTTCCCAGTCAACGTCGTATCCGTCGAAATCCATAGCGATGATGTATCGAGCTAGTTCACGGGCATAGATAGCAGGCCATTCGTTATAGCATTCAGCGTAAGGATATTTGTTATGGAATATTTGATAACCAGACATTGAACCATCTTTAGCTGCGGGTAATCCTAGACCTACGCCTGGAGTTTGCCAGCACATCAAGATAGCGCTACCTTTTTTATGGAAGATTTCGATATCTTTTTTATGGTTAGCCGTTAAGGTTTCAGGGCGCATATTGGTACCACCCCAGATAGAAATAGCTACTACAGAGTCTGGGATTGATTGTAACCAACCGCGAGAGATACCTTTTATAGGTTGCCAAGTAGGTCCGTCATACCAGAAATAAACCATAGGCACTTGACCTCCAGCAGCTCCGGTATTAAGCCAAGCTTTTTGTTTATATTCAGTAAGTTGAGCCCAATAAGCTTCTAAAGCTCTTTTATTTTCGACGGTACGTTCAGCTTCAGCGAGCCATTTAGCATTGTCACGTTTTTCACGTAAGTCTTTTAATGCTGCATTTTCGAATTCTTCGGCTTTTGACTCGGTTTCTGTCCACTTACTACAGCTTGTGAAGCCAATAGTAAGGGCTAATAGTGTGTACACAAATTTTTTCATAGTATTTTACTTTAAATTTTATTTAGATTTTTTGTCCCACCACACGTTTGTAGCGGCATTATCAGCACCTCCTAATAAGCTTTTAGCAGCTGTTACATTTTCAGCATTCAATTCGAATTCGCTTTGAGGGAAAGGGAAACGGCGTACGCCGAAATCTTTACCAGTTGCGTCGACATCTTGAGCTCCAACATTACTTAAGTTGTAAGCGGCAGAGAACATGCGAGGGTATCCTGTACGTTTCCATTCGCTCCAAGACTCGAAGCCATTAGGATAGTTAGCTAAGTACTTTTGAGTAATGATTTGCTCTAAGTGGTCTTCAGTACTTGTAACAGCGCTCCATTTTTTATCGATAGTACTTTTTGCATTCACATTGTAGTTAGAATCTCTAGGGTCTACGTAGTTAGCGGGGGTAGCAGATGAATTGTAATAAGTTTGAGCTTGAGCAGTGGTCAAACCATTTTCGGTGAAAGACATTTCGATACCTTTTTTATACAAGTTTTCGGCAGTATCGTTAGTATACCAACCCATCAATGCAGCTTCGGCCAATAGGAATTGAACTTCAGAGGCGCGCAACCAATAAGTAGGAGTTGTTTGTACTACTGTAGGGACAGAATAATTTTGGTAGTCACTAGCTTGGGTTGTATTTTTAAGTCCAGAACGTACGGCATAGAAACCTAGAGGTTGTGCATTGGCAGTACTTTTAGTAAAGTATTTTTCCATACGAGGGTCGTTATATCCTTTGAGGTAAGAATAGATAGTAGCACCCATTTTAAGCTCGCCATATCCTAACATTGTTACCAAAGAGTTGTAGAAAATATACTTACTTGAAGTTACTAATTTACCAGCTTGGTCATCATTTTCGATAAGGCCACCATTAATAGCTTTAGTCACATATTCTTGAGAAAGGGCAGCATCGGCATAACGCACACGCATCGCTAGACGTAACATCAAAGAGTTTGCCAAACGTATCCATTTAGAGGTATCGCCAGAATAAACTGGGTCGAAATCTTGTAATAGTTTGTTATTAGCACCATATAGGTTGAGGACAGCTACAGCATCTTCTAATTCTTTTAGGAAAGATTTGTAGATTTTTTCTTGGCTATCGTATTTAGCTTTCACTTTACCAGGTTCCATATCGCTATAAGGGATAGGACCGAAGAGGTCGGTAGCGCGGTGCATACCCATTATTTTCACGATTTGTGCCAATTGGTAAATAGCGTTACTAGTAAGGTCTTTTTCATGAAATACTAATCTACCATTTACATTTTCTACGTTGTGCATTTGTGTTTTAATTTGGAAGTAAGGGTTCATTACTCTTGTAATCAAAGTAGAAAAAGTACCATTAGCACGTCCGTTAGAGATGTAGTAACTAGTTTGGTTAAAACCGTTATCCCAGTGGTTACGACCAGGGGAGAAGTAACCTACCCAGTTATCAACACTCATATTTTGAACTACTTGGTAGTCGTTAGCGGGTCCTACCCCTACTCCTGTAGGGATAGGTCGTTGAACCAACTCGTTGAAGTAACCTCCAGAAGAGTATCCTCCGCGATTGATATCGGCATCAGTAGGTTGTAGCTTATTAGTGTTTACCTCTTGGAAATCTTTGATACAAGCGGTAAGGGAGAAAGCAGATAGAGCTACAATTGCTATATGTTTATTAAATATTTTCATTACTGTATTTGTTTAGAATTAGAATTGAACTTTCAAACTAGCACCATAAGTAGCAGCACTTGGAGTCATAAAGAGTTCTTTAGCAGTGTAAGTGCCTACCCCGAAAGTAAGTTGAGGGTCGAAAGGAGCTTTGTTGTAAATCATCCAAAGGTTAGTACCAATTACCCCAATAGTTACGCGTTTTACTTTATCCCAGAAGTGAGAACCATCTAAAGAATAAGTAAGAGAAACTTCTTGCAAACGTACGTTGGTAGCGTCGTAAGAGTAGTAACCGTCAAGGTTTTTAATAGTATTATAATATTTTTCAGGGTTATAGAGTTTTCCATTTACTAATACTCCACCAGCATCACGAGCGTCGGCAGAAGCTTTAGAAACTCCATAAGCGTCTAGGTAAGGTTGAGTACCAGAGAGTACGATCCCGCCGAAAGATCCATTAATAAGGAAGCTCAAGTCGATATTTTTATAAGAAAGGGTATTACGCCATCCCATTTGGAAATCTGGGGTAGAGCGTCCTAATTTAATTTCTTGAGTTTCGTCATATAGGAAGCCAGAAGAGTTTTCAATCAAGTCGCCATTTACATTACGAGAGAGCACACCTTTTACGATGATATCAGAAAGGCTTCCACCTTCACGTAATACAGTACCACCTTTTCTTACTTCGGTAATATCGAACAAGTCGCCAGTGAATGGATTGCGATAACCACGTACTAATTTTTTAATTTCGTTTATGTTGCGAGAGTAAGTAAGGGTAGTATTCCAAGCTAATTGTTTGTTTAAGAACTCTTTGTTATAGTTTACAGCCAACTCAATACCTCTATTTTCTACGTCACCAGCTTGTAAGTAGAATGAACTATAGATAGAAGAAGAAGATAATTGTTGTTCAAAGAATTGGTTGTAAGTATTTGATTTGTAAAGGGTCAAATCTACAGACAAGCTACTATCGAACAATTTAGCATTCATACCAGCTTCCCAAGAAGCAGTACGTTCAGCTTTGAAATCAGGATAAGGATATACCTTATTAGTTACTAAACCGGTAGAAGTAAGTTGGTGAGTGATTGTACCAGGAGTGATACCTGTTTTGCTAATAGGAGAACCTACTTCTGTATAAGAAGCACGTACTTTCAAATAATTGATGAAAGAAGGCATTTTAGTCATTTCGGAGATTACACCAGAAAGACCTACAGAAGGGTAGAAGAAAGAAGGTTCGGCAGAGTTCACGAGTTGAGAAGACCAGTCGTTACGACCTGTAGCAGATAGGTATAGCATACCTCTATATCCTAACTCGGCACTAGCGAAAACAGCAACGTTTTTAGCGCGAGAGTATCCTTGACCAGAAGCGCCTACTTGCCCGTCGAAGTTAGCGATAGAGAACAAGTTAGCAATTTCTTTAAGGTATCCACCAGCAGATAGGCTATTGCTCAAACGGTCGTTGTAGCTAGAGCCGACGTTGGCGGTAAGGGAGAATTTTTCGCTAAGGTTTTTGTTGATATTGAGCATAATATCAGCATAAGTTTGCTCGTCTTTAGTTTCGTTGATAGCATAACGACCTTTGTTGTAAGAACCTAATTCAGTTTTCCAACCAACTAAGAAGTTAGTAGTACTTGCATACATTTTTTCTTCGGAAGTACCATAGTCGTTATCCAAACGCACACGACCTGTAACGTTCATCCAATCGAGGATATCGTATTTCAATGAAGCTGACATCATATAACGTTTCTTGTTGTTCAAGAAAAGTTCGCGATTAGCAACCCAGTAAGGGTTTTCAGAGAAGTAGCTATCGGCTCTTTCAGAGAAAGGTTGGTATCTTTCGTATATTTGAGTACTTGGGTTATAGCGTTCGTAAGCTTTTACGTCGCGGTAGTCGGTACTACGAGGCATCAAGTATAGGCCTACTAATGGGTTGAAGTAACCACCCCCAGCAATCATGTTACGGCTACCTTGACGAACGAAGTTACCACTTACATCTAAGTGTAATTTATCTTTAGCGAAGTTAGCGGTATTTCTAACTCCTACGTTGTAACGGTAGTAAGCGTTGTTAGGGATTAAACCTTCAGCTTCAGTTTGAGCTCCAGATATAAAAGTTTGATTTTGAGCATTACCAGTAGAGAAGGTAACAGAGTTCATAATGTTATGACCTACATTGAAGAATTTTTTAGGATCTACATTAGAAGGAGTAGTTAATTTAGTTCCCCAGCTTTTATCACCATTGCTTCCATAAGTATTTTGGAATTCTGGTAATTGGATAGGAGTAAGGATTTCTACACTACTAGAAACGTTTACTTCAGTTTTACCTTCTTTACCTTTTTTAGTATTGATAAGGATAACCCCGTTGGCAGCTTCACTACCATACAAAGCGGCAGCAGAAGGCCCTGTAAGTACGTTGATACTTTCGATATCATCAGGGTTGATATCGGCGATACCTTCACCACCACCTGGTTTACCGAAGTTATTTCCACCTCCATCACTTTGTTTATTGAACAAAGGCACCCCGTCGATCACATAGAGTACACCGTTGTTACCATCCAAAGATTTGAGACCACGCATCACCACTTTAGTAGAACCACCTACCCCAGAAGAGCTACGTTGGATATTAACCCCAGCAACTTTACCATTGAGGCTATTAACAACGTTTACATCTTTCACTTTAGTAAGTTCTTCGGATTTTACTTGTTGAACGTTATAGCTCAAAGCTTTTTCTTGGCGTTTGATACCCAAAGCGGTTACTACTACCCCACCGAGTTGCACAGCTTCTTCTTGCAACACTACGTTAAGGGTAAGACGACCACTAGACTGGGTTATCTTTCTTTGTTGAGTAGCATACCCTAAAGAGATGAACTCAAGGGTTTCATTTGCACTTGCTTGGATTTCGTACTTACCATCAAAATCAGTCGAAACTCCACGTGTTGTACCTTTGATGACAACACTTACACTAGGCAGTGGCATTCCATCACCGCCAGTAACTGTACCAGTTACTTTCGTTTGTGCCATTAGCGCACTGCTAAACAACGCAAAAACGAAAATCAGCATTGATATTTTTACTTTCATTACTTTATTGAAATAAATTAATTTTGGGGCAAAGTTATGAATACTTTAACATAATGCAAATTTTTTGAATGATATTTTTTTTCGTTTCCAATATATTTTTTTTCTAAGAAATGTAGTAGTTTGATAATCAAACGAAATAAAAGAAGGTATTTTTTTAGTTTATTCAGTTTCTAAATTCTTATTTTTTAATGTCAAAAAAAACAAATTTCAAATCTATTTATAATTTTTTAGCAAATTAAAAATATTAAAACATCGATTTTAATATTTTATTTTCAATCAAAAGTTTTTTAAATGAAATTATTGATAAAATTAAGAGAAGAGATTCTTGCTAGAATATTTAAGTCAGAAACAAACTTTTGGATATTTTTAAAATATTTTAAAAAATTAAAGGTTTGATGAATAAATAATAAAAGTAAATAAGCCAAATCTACTTGTTAATTGATAAATTAGTAAATTATCATTATCTTTGCCCCCGTATGAAAATATTAATAATAGAAGATGAAAAAGAACTGCGCCTCACCCTGCGGCAGTTCCTTGAAGAAGAACACTTTTTGGTTGAAACAGCAAAAGATTATACTTCTGGTCTTTCTAAGCTTGCTGATTATGACTACGATTGTATTCTGTTGGACATTATGTTGCCCAACGGTAGTGGTATGCAGCTCTTAGATGAGCTCAAGGCGATGAAAAAGAATCACTCGGTATTGATTATATCGGCGAAAGACTCGGTGGAAGACAAGGTGTTAGGGCTTGAAAAAGGAGCCGACGACTATCTGGCAAAACCGTTTCACCTCGCAGAACTCTTGGCTCGGGTAAAATCGATTATACGGAGGAAAAATCAACAAGGAGAGGAGGTGATTCACCTTAAAAACGTACGTCTTTTCCCTGAAACACGTACTGTGAAAGTAGGTGAAGAGACTCTTACTCTCAATCGCAAAGAATACGACCTATTGTACTACTTTATGATTCGCCCAGATCGATTGGTGGAGAAAATGACACTCGCTGAAGCAGTGTGGGGTGACTATATAGACCAAGTGGAAAGCCTTGATTTTATCTATTCACAAATAAAAAACCTCCGCAAAAAGCTCAAAACCGCTGAAGCTGAAATAGATTTACAAGCAGTTTACGGCATTGGCTATAAATTGGTATAAGGATGAAAATATCATTAAAAAACTATACTCTGCGTTACCTTACACTTGCCTTCTTACTGATTTTGGCAGTGTGGGCTGCTGTGTTCTACGCTTATATTTTAGATGAAGTGTACGACAATATAGACGATGGACTCAAGGATAAAAAGACGCTTATTATCCAAAATATCCTTCGACATCCCGAACTACTGCAAATAAATGAGTTTGGTATAGAGGATTTTAGGGTCTACCCTTCACAAGAAGATTTTTCTGACCGCAATATCCTTAGCAATGCGTTTTTCTATATGCCTTTTGACGATGAAGAAGAACCTTATAGGGTGCTAAAAACAGGGTTTTACGACCGCGATATGAACCCTTATACACTTGAGATACGAACTTCGACCGTGGAAAAAGATGACCTACTATTCAACTTAGCGGTTGCCTTAGGAGTATTATACGTAGTGTTAGTACTCTCGATGTACCTTATCAATCTATTAGTAATCAATAAAATATGGAAACCTTTTAAGGGGATACTTTCTGCTATTAGGCGATATGAAGTAGGCAATAAAACAGAACTACAACCTATTACTACCGAAGTAATAGAGTTCAACGTATTGCACGATAATATCCAGCAGATGTGGCAACGCAATGAAAGGGTATTCGAGGAGCAAAAAGTGTTTATAGAAAATGCTTCGCACGAACTCCAAACCCCCTTGGCTATTACGCTTAACAAATTAGAACTACTCGCCAATGACCCTTCACTGAATGAAAAACAATTGACACAATTGAGTGAAGTGAAACAATCGTTGATGAGAATGACACACCTAAACAAGTCGTTACTAATGCTCACCCGTATAGAAAATCAGCAATATAAGGAAGCAAAACAGGTGTCGTTTCAAGCTCTCACAACAGACATTATAGACGATTTGAGTGATTTGATAGCCTTTAAAGAATTAGAAGTAAGCATTGATGAAATAAGCGATTTTCAAGTAGAGATGAACCCCAATTTGGCAAGAATACTTATCTCAAATTTATTGCGCAATGCTATAAAATACACTGAAAAAGGTGGCGACATACAAATATTGATAGAAGAGAATCGTTTTCAAGTAAAAAATACTGCCAAAGATGCCGTACACTTAGATTCTTCTAAGATTTTCCAACGATTCCACAAGGGGCAACAAGATGCTACTTCTACAGGTTTAGGCTTGGCTATTGTAAAATCGATTGCGGAAAGTTACTATTTGAAGGTGTATTACACTTTTGAAGAAGGGAAACACTGTTTTCAGGTTTCAGGGGTCAGGTAACAGGGATTAGGTTTCAGTTGATAGGCGTATAAAAAAACAGGCAATAGAGTTTATTACCTGTTTTTTTTATTACCAATTGTTCATTAGCAATTGTTGATTAGAATCTATATCCTATTTTGATGCCAAAATTAGGTTCGATAGCCCAGAATTTTTTATCTTCGTTTACACCTTTACCGAAGTTGCGAGCGATATTAGCATAAGGAGCTATAACGAAAGTATTGTCGAGATTCCATTGATAACCTGCTCCTATCCCTAAGATAAAACTATCTAATTTTGTTTTGGTGCCATCATTGTATTTGTAATTACCAAAACGTTGTTTGATGAAAGGGTTTACATAGAGACCTGTACCTCCATCTTCTTCAAAATAGTAGTTATAACCTAGTTTTACACTAGTAGCACTATATTTCCCATTGCCTTTAGGAATTACAGAAAAACGGTCGTTGAAGAACAATTCTCCTTCAATAGATTGATTTTCAGCAATAAAATGCTCATACCCCACTTCAACAGAAGCTAACCAAATAGTGTTCAAGATGTTTAAATTTACTTGATGTTGACGATCTTGCGCAAATGTTTTTACTGAGAAAAACATAAGCATTGCAGCTACAATAATTTTTTTCATCGATATTCTTAATTTTTAAAATAATGGCAAAAGTACAAATAATTTGCTAATTAGCAAATTTACTCATTAATAAAATCATTTTCTATCCAGCTGGCGTATTTGGGATAATTAGCCGCAGTACGCTCAATAAGAGCACGTTGTTCTTCGGTTACTTCTTTGATTTTCTTAGCAGGCACCCCTGCATAAAGGCTTCCTTTTTCTATATGAGTATTAGGAGGTACTACTGCTCCAGCAGCTATGATACTACCATTTTCCACCACACATCCGTCCATTACAATACTTCCCATACCTATAAGCACCTCGTCTTCTATTGTACAACCGTGCACAATAGCGTTATGCCCTATAGAAACGCGATTGCCTATCGTAGTGGCGTGTGTTTGGTAGGTAGCGTGAATCACTACACCGTCTTGGATATTGGTGTCATCGCCTATGCGAATGCTATTCACATCGCCGCGAATAACCGCATTATACCACACGGTACAACGATTGCCTAACTGCACATCGCCTGTGAGGGTTGCATTTTCGGCAAAAAAGCAACCTTCCCCGAAGGTAGGTTGCTTTCCGTTAATTTTTTTAATTAACATTCGTTTTAGTTTTTAGAGATTTAATTTTCAGTAGTACCGCCAGCTTCAGCATTACGACCAAGTAACCATAAAATTCCTCCTACTACAATTAAAGCTATTTTGATAGCCCAAGCTACTCCATCTCCCCATTCGTAAATCCAGAAAAGAAGTTTAGGCACATAGCCGAAGAATTCTAATACAATTGCTAATACTCCTAAGAGCAATAAAAGTGAACCAAAACTTTTCATATATATATTGTTTTTATTTGTTACTTTGTTTTTAGAAAGCTCCCTCACATAGGTGCTATCATAGAGTTGTATGTACTTTAATTATTAGCAGTTAGCGCCTTAAGATTATCTATTATTTCTTGTAGCCCATTAGTTTTTATCTCGAAAGTAGTTGCTAATAGCATTCCTAATTTTCCTTTGGGAAATCCTTGGGTGCTGAACCACTCGAGGTAATAGGAAGGCAAATCGGCTATCATAGTTCCCTTGTATTTGCCATAAGGCATTGGGGTTGTGATGATTTCTTTGAGAATTTCGGGGGACATAGAATTAGAAAATTAGCAAATTTATTAGTGTGCTATTTTAACCATTTTTCTCTTTTCTTCATTGCGCTCTATTTTGTGATTAGGGCGCGTCCATTTAGGGTTTTCACCTAAGGAGTGATACTGAGAATCGGCTGCTTCTACCGTTTGAGGCTGTGGATGCGTTTCAAAAGGTTTCTGAATGCGCATACCGAGTACGCCGAGCATTTGCATATCCTCATTGATATCAGGGTTAGGTGTAGTGAGGAGCTTATCGCCTGCGAAAATAGAGTTGGCTCCTGCAAAGAAACACAAGGCTTGTCCTTCTTGACTCATTTGGGTACGACCTGCAGAGAGGCGTACTTGCGATTGAGGCATCACGATACGTGCTGTGGCTACCATACGCACCATCTCAAAAATATCTACAGGCTGACAATCTTCTAAAGGCGTTCCTTCTACGGGTACTAAGGCATTGATAGGCACTGACTCAGGTTGTGGGTTGAGGGTAGAAAGTGCCACGAGCATACCCGCGCGGTCTTCAAGCGATTCACCCATACCGATAATACCTCCACTGCACACAGTGATATTGGTTTTGCGCACATTGTCAATCGTTTTGAGGCGATCGTCATAACTGCGGGTAGAGATAATTTCTTTGTAGTATTCTTCTGAAGTATCGAGGTTGTGATTGTAAGCATACAAACCGGCTTCTGCCAAGCGTTTGGCTTGATTTTCGGTAATCATACCAAGGGTACAACACACTTCCATATCGAGTTTGTTGATAGTGCGTACCATTTCGAGTACTTGTTCAAACTCAGGACCATCTTTCACATTACGCCAAGCAGCCCCCATACACACTCGCGAAGCTCCTGCTGATTTAGCGCGGAGAGCTTGGGCTTTTACGTGGGTAACGCTCATCATATCGGCGTTTTCTATTTTTACTTCAGTTTCATAACGCGCTGATTGCGGACAGTAAGCACAGTCTTCGGAGCAGCCTCCTGTTTTGATAGAAAGGAGGGTAGAAACTTGTACTGAGTTGGGGTCGTGGTATTTACGGTGCACCGTAGCAGCTTCGTAGAGCAACTCCATTAGGGGTTTGTTGTAAATAGCAACGATTTCTTCTTTTGTCCAGTTATGGCGTGTTTGGGCATTGTTACAGCCGCAAGTATGTTGATTTTCACACATGGTTTTTCTTTATTTTTGGGGCAAAGGTAATAAATTAATTACGAATGACAAATTACGAATTACGAAAGTGTGTGACGCAATATTAACTTTTAACCATTGCTAAGATTTTTTGTACTTGTTCCTCTATGGTAAGATTGGTATTATCAATAACAATAGCATCATCGGCTTTTTTGAGGGGAGATTCTTTGCGAGTGGTATCGATATGGTCGCGGTGCTGGATGTTGGCGAGGACTTCATCAAATGATGCGTTATCACCTTTGGCTTGTAGCTCTTTATGACGGCGCTGGGCACGTACTTGTTCGCTGGCAGTCATAAATATTTTAAGTTCAGCCTCAGGGAATACAGTAGTACCAATATCACGCCCGTCCATTACAATACCTTTGTCTTTCCCCATTTTGCGTTGGAGGTCTACTAAATAAGTGCGCACTTCGGGTTGTTTGGCAACTTCACTCACCCAATTGGCTATCTCTATACCACGGATATCGGTTTCGATATTTTTACCGTTCAAATAGATTTCAGAAAATCCTAATTCGGGGTTGTAGACGAACTTTATTTCTGATTTTCTTAAATCTTTCATCAGGGATTTTACTTCGATACCTGAGGTAGAAGCATAGCCTTTTTCTAAAGCTAAATAAGTAACGGCGCGGTACATCGCACCAGTATCAATATAAACGTAGCCTAATGCTTTGGCTACAGCTTTGGCAGTAGTACTTTTTCCGGTTGACGAATAGCCGTCAATGGCAATAATAATATTCATTTTTATTAGATGTTAGGTGTTTTGTTATTTGTATAGTGATGGGGGGATTCTTATTTCGGATACAAGTTTTTTGTTTTCATCGTAGTAATAATACAACAGTGTAATATCATTATCAATGAAAAATCGCATCTTTTCGCGATTGCTTCTCAAATTTTGCAAAATAGCATCCTTAGCTGCTGGTGTGTCGAACTCTATTTCTTCGGAATCGAAATTAAAGAGGGTAGCATAATACCCCATAGTTCTTTCTCCTTTTAGGGCAACACTATCTAAGCGCACCCCCTCTTCTATTATTTGTGGTAACTGCTGGTTTATTTCGGCTACTTGATTCTTCATTTCATCGGCAACTAAATTGTGTTTAGCTTTTGAAAAGAAGGAGTTTGTGAGATGGCGCGTCGTAAAAAATACCACTAAAAATACCACAACAAAAGACACCGCACCCACTATTAGTGCCATAATGTTTTTAGTGCGTTTGTTCTTTCGGGTTTCCTGAGTGTTAAGAAAATCGTTCATAATTATCTGTTAGATTTTGCTTTGTTATTAGTTATTTCTAATCCAAGTAACAAGGGCTTGTACCCACAAATCGGAGTCGTTGAGACAAGGAATCATTTTGAATTCTTCACCGCCGTTTTCGCGGAAGGTTTGTCCGCCCACCATTTCTATTTCTTCGAGTGTTTCTACACAATCGGCGACGAAAGCTGGGGTAATCACCGCTAATTTTTTCACGCCTTGTTGAGCGAGTTGGGCTATTTTATCGGATGTAAAGGGAGTAATCCACTTATCAATACCTAAACGCGATTGGAATGATTGTGAATAAGTTCCTTTTTGCAAGCCTAATTTTTCTACTAACAAGCGAGTGGTTTCAAAGCAATGACTTCGGTAACAATATTTTCCTTCCTCACTATAAGGGTCACAACAAGTAGTGCCTTCTGATATTTTTTTGTGGGCAGGCGTAGGGGTAGTTTTGTACAAATGGCGTTCGGGCACTCCGTGATAAGAGAACAATAAGTGGTCACAAGGATTATTGTCTAAGTGCTTGCGAGTTACTTCGGCTAATGCTTCTATATACTCGGGGCGATGAAAGAAAGCTGGAAACTCTATAAGTTTCATTTTTGGGAATTGCTTTTTTATCAATTGGCGTGTAAGTACCTCAATAGTTTGAGTAGTTGCCATTGCATACTGGGGGTAGAGAGGCATCAAAAGCACCTCATCTACTCCTTGGTCGTGCAACTGTTGTAACCCACTGGCTATACTGGGGTTGCCATAACGCATAGCCATTACAACGGGGATAGAGACTTGTTGTTGTAGTTTTTGAGTGAGTTGGTTTGAGATTACGATGAGAGGAGAGCCCTCATTCCACCATATTTTTTGATAGGCTTTGCTTGTTTTGGGCGGACGTGTATTGAGGATGATGCCGTGTACCAAAGCGTAACGCAATAGGTAAGGCAAATCTATCACATATTCATCCATCAAAAATTCTTTTAGGTATCGCTTGATGTCCTTAATAGAAAAGGAGTCGGGAGATCCTAAATTTACGAGTAATACTCCTTTTTTAGGCATTTTTTAGTTAAGTGAAAAGTTAAAAAGTGAGAATGTTTATTCAACATTTCTCCAAAATATGAATGTATTCAGTAGTAGTATTTGCTTTGTGAGTTCTATTTTCTTCTTTATCTGCTTTAAAGCGGTTATAGTGAGTGCTTTGCAGGTCGTATTTACCATATTTTTGCATAATATCCCTTATTTGATTAAGAGACATTAATCCTTCATTATTATAACTAAGAAATATATAGCGAAATTGAGCATTTTTAATCAATTCATCAAAAGCTTCTACTACCTTAGCTCTTTTGCAATAATTAGATTTGTGATAAGGACGCAAGCCTGTTTTTCCTTGTGGGGTGAAAGTGTCGTATTTAGCAATAGTGTTGAGTAGATGATAATTAGCTCCGTATTCTCGATGATTGTAAGGAGGATCGAGATAGAGGATATCTCCACTAATTTTTGTTATAAGAGTATTGCTATCTTCATTAAATACCAAATGATCATTTTCATTTTCAACAAAGAAAGCAGGTTCAAGGTACAAGTCTTTCTGAGCTGTTTTTTTAATATGTTTCAAAAAAGCGCCATATACTGAAGCTGTATTTGCTACCTTATCAGCATTTTCAAGCAAAGAAGCTAATAGGAAAAAGTACACATTTTCAGTAATATAATTTTCTTTTTTCCACTCTTCAATTTTTTGGCGTATGGCATCAATTCGTTTACCATTATTAGCCTTAAAATAGTTACGACCTGCAGTTCCTTTTTCAGAGTATTGTTCAAAAATAAAACCGTTCACCCCTTCTAAAGAGTTAAGTTCCGATAGATGTTCCCAATAATTAAACGCAATGTGATTTTCTATATAATTTTTGTTAAGGACATAGCTATAATACTCAATATCATTACTAATTATTTGTTTGACTTCTGTTTTGAAAGCTCTTCCTACTACTCCTGTGCCAGCAAATAGGTCGCAACATATTTTTTGCGACAAGTCTTTACCTACAATACTATAGATAGTTTGTTTGATAAAGGGCAATAGTTTATATTTTGAGCCTATATAGTTCATTTTTAGTTATGTAAGAGTATTACAAAAGCTTCTGTTCTATAGGTTTTCAATCCCACATCTTTATGTTTAAATTTGAATGTGATAGGAGAAGGTGTTACTAAGTTTGTATTTTCTATAATTTGTTGTATTCTAATAGGTGAAATCTCATCGTCTAAATAAACAATAAACAAGTGAGGTTCAGCTCCAAACCTACCTTCATCTTGGTATGTGTAAAGATATTCAGCTACTTTTTCAGGGTGCTCAATAGCTGTTGTCTTCCAATGTTCTCCGAAATCTTTTTTAAATTCATTAGTGGGACTACGCGATACTTTTTGGTCATAGCTTACTCCGTCTATAAAGAAATCAACTCCTTTTCTATGGGAAAGAGTAGGTATAATATTATCGTTTTTCAAAAATACCAGAGTTTCTAAGAAATCATTGCGCTCAGTATTGAGCTCTTTTATACGCCTATACTTTACAGCTGCTAACTTTACTTTTTCATCTTTTTCAGAGCGCGTATTGTTTTCAGCATTAAGTGCTTGTACAAAATTATCAAACTGACCTTGAGAAAAAGGCCAATTGAGAACTCCTAAACCTAATGCGTGCCATTCTTTTAACAAAATAGCAATATTTTCTTCTCCTTTTAAACCATTTTGGTACTTGGATAAAGTTTTAAATATGTTTCTAATTTTATCTTTCGCATCATTGTAATCCCATATCCTTACTATTTCACTAAACAATTCATTAGATGATTGTTTGTTAAGACTTTTTTTATCGTAATTGTACAACTCTAAAAAAGCTATAGCATTAGTTTTATTGCTAAAAATTTTCTTAACAATATCTTGGTCAATCGTTCTTTTTATATCCCTAATATCATTCATCATTAGTGTTTTTCTTTTTTCATTCTTCGTAGGGCAGTTTCAGCGAGTTCTTCCTCCATATCGGCTTCGGAGATATCTTTTTCCATTTTTCCATCTTTGCGTTTTTGGCTACTTACGGAAAGAATAGCCCCTAAGGCTATACAAGTTACCCAAAATGAGGTACCTCCACTACTGATGAGTGGGAGGTTCTGTCCTGTAACTGGAAAAAGTTCTACCGCTACCCCCATATTGATAACAGCTTGGAGGAGTATGGGGATACCTAAGCCTAGAACTAATAACTGACCATAGAGAGTGGGAGATTTGAGTGAAATTGCTACAATACGAATGAGCAATAGTATGTAGAGTAACATTATGAATATAGCGCCTACAGTTCCCCATTCTTCGGTAATGATTGCAAAAATAAAGTCGGAAGAACTTTGAGGAAGAAAGTTTTTCATTGTACTTTTGCCAGGGCCTTGACCTAAGCCTATACCTTTGGCTATTGCCATTTTAGAGCGTTCAATTTGGTAACCTTCTTTTTCATCATCACTTGCTGTAAAGGATTCAATACGGCTCATCCAAGTATCTACCCTATTAGGAAAAGCATCGGGGAAAGCTTTTACTACCAAAAAGAAAATTGCCACAAATACCACAGCTATGATCATAGCTGAGAAAATATGTTTAAAAGGGAATCGCCCTAAGAAAGTGAGGATAAGCACTGAGCTGAGTATCAGTACGGCAGTAGAGAGATTGGATATCATTACCAAAGCAGTGATTGTTCCTACAGGGAACCACAAGGGCAAGATAGTTTCTTTAAAAGATAGTTTTTTGCCATAAACTTTGGTTAAATAAGAAGCCACATAAGCCATTAACATCACTAAGGCAACAGCAGAGGGCTGGAATGAAATACCAAAAATACTGATCCAACGGCTAGCATTAGCTCCTTCAATAGTTGTTCCCTTAAAGAGAGCAATGGCTAATAGGATTACTGAGGATGGGAGTAGAATATACTTGACAGGGATTCGGAAATCGCTATAATTGCATCTATGTATTAAATAAAGGATAATGAACCCTGTTATCACAAAAACCAACTGTTTAAAGAGATAGCCTGCAGGTGTACCTTTCCCCACTACATAGACTAAGTTAGTACTAGTGCTATAAACAGCGACAAGAGTAGTAAGGCTAAATATGAGAATAAGTGCCCATAGCCCTTTGTCGCCTTTGATGTTTTTCGACAGCCATTCTTGCATCACCCAAATAGAGATTACAAGCGAGCTACAGCTGCTTTAAATTGGTCGCCACGATCTTCGTAACTTTTGAATAAATCGAAACTTGCACAAGCAGGTGATAGTAATACAGTATCGCCTTCGGTAGCAAACTTTTTGGCGATTCTTACAGCTTCGTCCATAGATTGAGTTTCTATCATTTCTTTTCCGCTATTGCTAAATGAGTGTAAGATAGGCTTGTTGTCTACCCCGAGGCACACAATAGCTTTTACTTTTTCGTGTACGTAGGGCAGCAAAGCATTATAGTCGTTACCTTTATCTTGACCGCCTACTATCCATACGATAGGGGTTTTGATAGTATCGAGTGCGAAATACACTGAATTCACATTAGTTGCTTTAGAGTCGTTCACATAAGTAACACCCTCTACCACTTTCACTTCTTCGAGGCGATGGTCTACTCCTTTGAATCCTTTAAGGCTATCGCGCAAAGAGCTATTTCGGATGTTCACTAATCGAGCTGCTACGCTAGCAGCCATTGTGTTTTTGATATTGTGTTTACCACGCAAGCTGATTTCTTCTACATCAATTTCGGTAGTTTCAGCAGTTTGATTTTCTAACATAATATGTATTTTGTTATCTTTTAAGAAAGCTCCGTAGGGGAGTTCTTTTTCTATGGAAAATGGTATGAGTTTAGTTTTTAGGGTATGATGTTGTAGCCATTCTTCGATCACGGGATCATCGGCATCGTAAATGAGAAAATCGTTTTCGGTTTGATTCATTGCGATGCGGAATTTAGAAGCTATATAATTCTCAAATTTATAGTCGTAGCGATCTAAATGGTCGGGGGTAATATTGAGCAACACTGCGATATGAGGGGCAAAATGCTCGATACCGTCTAATTGGAAACTACTAATTTCAAGCACATAGTAGGGTGGATTTTCGGCAGCTACTAATTCGGCAAAGCTATAACCTATATTACCCCCCAATCCTACTTGCAATCCTGCGTCTTTAAAAATTTGATGAGTGAGCAAAGTAGTGGTGGTCTTGCCATTACTTCCCGTGATGCCTACAATAAGACTATGTGTATATTCACTAGCAAATTCTATTTCCGAGATAATGCGAATGCCTTTCTCGCGAGCTTTTTTCACAATAGGGGCTTTATCGGGGATGCCAGGACTTTTCATTATCACATCGGCGGAGAGGATTTTCTCTTCGGTATGGAAGCCTTCTTCCCATTCTATACCCTCTTTATTAAGGGTTTCGCGGTAGTGAGGTTTTAGGGAGTTTCTATCGGAAAGGAAGACCTCCCAACCTTTTTGTTTTCCCAGAATTGCGGTACCTACGCCGCTCTCGCCACCACCTAATATTACTAAGCGTTTCATTATTAAATCCTTTAGTGCTGAGGAGCACTATTATTTTGGCGCAAAGGTAAGAATAATTTGTCAATTAGCAAATTTTAAAGATTGGCAAATTGGCTGTTAGCCAAATAATTTTTGTTGATTTACCAATTAATCTGTATCTTTGCGTTTTGTAACCAACATAATATAGAATATCACACTATGAATAAGAATACAGTTTTGGGGTGGGCAACCCTTATAATGATTATAGTAGGTTTAGGGCTTATTGCCTTAGGAGCCTTTAAATACAATGAAGTTGCAGGCTTTGGCTTTGGAGCTGTAGGCATTGGGTTCTTTGCTATTGCGTGGGTGTTCAACGCCCTTAAAGGAAGAGTTTAGAACAGATAACAAATAATAGATAACAGAAAAATAGAAAATTATGATCATACCTGAACAATTTCAAGTAAAACCATTTCGCCAAGAGACTTATCTCATCAATGGCGAACTGCGTGAGTGGAAAGGTGAATTTACTAATATCTACTCCACTATTTCTTCTACTGAAAAGTATGAACATACCCTCTTAGGCAGTGTGCCTTCGCTAGGTGAAAGCGATGCTTTAGAAGCCCTACATTCGGCTACTGAGGCTTATAACAAGGGTAAAGGCTTATGGCCTACAATGAAAGTGAAAGACCGCATCAGCGCTATGCTAAAATTTGTAAAACAAATGGAAAAACAACGCGATGAGGTGGTAAAACTGATGATGTGGGAAATTGGTAAAAATCTAGACGACTCTCGCAAAGAATTTGACCGTACGGTAGAGTATATCTATGACACTATCAATGCTTATAAGGAACTTGACAATGAATCGTCTAAATTCGTACGACGCGATGGAGTGTACGCTCTTATTCGCCGAGGCCCTTTAGGAGTTGTGCTCTGTTTAGGCCCTTACAACTATCCACTAAATGAGACTTTTGCGCTTATTATTCCGGCACTTATTATGGGTAATACCGTTATTTTCAAGCCTGCTAAACACGGGGTACTACTCTTTACGCCTTTATTAGAAGCCTTCCAAAATTCTTTCCCTCGCGGGGTGATTAACATCCTCTATGGGCGCGGTCGCACTGTTGCTCCACCTATTATGGAGAGCGGCAAAGTAGATGTTTTGGCGCTCATTGGCAACAGCAAAACAGCTATTGCATTACAAGACCAACACCCTAAGAAAAACCGTTTGCGCCTTGTTTTTGGTTTGGAAGCTAAAAACCCAGGAGTTATCCTTCCTGATGCTAACTTAGATTTGGCAGTAGACGAATGTGTGAAAGGAGCCTTATCGTTTAACGGACAGCGTTGTACAGCTCTGAAAATTCTCTATGTACACGCCAAAATAAAAGATGAGTTCTTGAAGCGTTTTTCCGAAAAAGTAGATGCTCTCAAATTTGGTAATCCGTGGGATGAGAAAGTAGCCCTCACTCCCCTACCCGAGGTAGAAAAACCTGCTTTCTTGCAAGAACTTATAGATGATGCGCTTGCTAAAGGGGCTACGATTCAGAATAAAAAAGGCGGTGAACGCACAGATAACTTTATTTTCCCAGCGGTACTCTACCCTGTTTCTAAAGAGATGAGAGTGTACAATGAGGAGCAATTTGGTCCTCTTGTACCTGTAAAACCTTTCTCTAACATCAATGAGATTATTGATGAGATTTCGGATTCTAAATACGGACAACAAATCAGTTTGTTTGGTGAAGACCCTCACGAGCTTTCTCCACTAATTGATATGCTGGTGAATATGCTTTGTCGTGTGAATTTGAACAGTTTATGTCAGCGAGGTCCAGATGTGTTCCCTTTCACTGGTAGAAAAGATTCGGCTGTGGGCACATTAAGCGTACACGATGCCTTGCGCTCATTCTCTATCCGTACCTTTGTATCGTTCCAAAACAACGACTACAACGACAAGATAGTAGAGAATCTATTGCGCACTGGTGCTTCTAACTTCATCAATACAGATTATATTCTTTAGGAGTTAGGAATTAGAAATTAGTGATATAACAAAAAAGCTGTCTCGAAAGACAGCTTTTTTTGTTAATTATCAATTGTTAATTATTCTTTGTTCATTGTTTTCTTACTTCCTTCATACATTTTGTACTGTAACAATCGGCTTTCTAATTTACCATTGAAAAGTTTAATTTTGCGGGTGGGTCGCAAGCCTACATATTTCATTCCCTCTAAATTGGCAGTGATAAACCACGCCTCGGTATTGGGGTAATTGCGTTTGAGAGTGTTGCCTATAGACGAGTACAACTCTTCAGTATCAGCTTGCAAACGCTCGTTGTAAGGCGGGTTGAAAACTATGTGCAAAGGTTTCTGTTTATCTTCTTTTTCAGTTGTAAAAAAGTCCTTTTGAAATACCTGAATATACTCTGCTAAGTCGGCATTTGCGAGATTATCTTTTGCTTTGGCTACTGCCGAAGGCGCCTTGTCATAGCCTACAATTTGATAGTGAAACTCACGTATTTTTTTGATACAACTACCAAAAATAAGATTGAAAAGGTTCTCATCAAAATCTTTCCAACGCTCAAAAGCAAACTCTTTGCGGTGTACATTGGCTGGAATATTACAAGCAATCATCGCTGCCTCAATAAGGAAAGTACCACTACCACACATAGGGTCGAGGAAATCACACTGTCCTTGCCAACCGCTCATCAGCAATATGCCTGCCGCTAATACCTCGTTGATAGGCGCTATATTAGTAGCTGTACGATAACCGCGTTGATGGAGAGAAGCTCCTGAGCTATCAAGCGATACAATCACCTCATTGCGCTGGATATGAATGTGAATTGCCACATCGGGGTGGAGCACATCCACACTGGGGCGACGACCTGTAGCGTTGCGAAAAGCATCAGCGATAGCGTCTTTAGCTTTGAGAGCGACATATTGTGTATGGTTGAATATCTCGGTTTGCAGGGTTGCTGTTACAGCAAAAGTTTGGTTGAGATCCAAGATTTCCTGCCAATTGAAGTCGTAGAGTTTTTGGTAATACTCTTTTTCGTTACGGATGTAGAAAGAGTGGATAGGTTTAAGGATTTTTAGGGCGGTACGCAAGCAGAGGTTTGCTTTGTACATAAAGCCTTTATCGCCTTCAAATTGCACGCTGCGCACACCTTTAGTTACGTGCATAGCGCCTAAATTGCGAAGTTCGTCAGCCAATATATCTTCAAAACCGAAGAAAGTTTTGGCTACCATTTTATAATTTTTTTCCATATTACTGGTAATGTTCAACTAACAATTGCCGATTGCTCATCAACAATTATTTTCAGGCGACAAATGTAATACTTTTTTTTGAATTGACAAATTAACCAATTTGCTAATTAGCTAATTATGTAGTATCTTTGCCAAAAAATATAGATTCTAAGAGAAAACAATGAATTTTCTACATACTGCCGATTGGCATTTAGGACAAACATTTTACCAATACGATCGCTATGAAGAGCATCAACACTTCTTGGATACTCTCTTGCAAATTCTGGAAACTGAAAACACTGAGGTGCTTCTTATCAGTGGTGATGTGTTTGACACTGCTAATCCATCGGTAACTGCTACCAAACAATTCTATCATTTCTTACACCAAGCTACTGAACGTTTCCCGCACTTGCAAATCATCGCTATTGCAGGTAACCACGATTCTCCCGTGCGGCTTGAAATGCCCTTACCTCTCCTAGAAAATACTCAAGTACACTTAATAGGTCATATTAGGCGAAACGAAATTCGCGAAATTGACTACGATGCCCTTATCCTTCCTCTTTACAGCAAAGGCGAGATTGCTGCCTATTGCCTCGCTGTGCCTTTTCTGCGTTTAGGTGACACACCTAAAACTGATGATTTTTCGGATTACAGCAAGGGAATTGCCACTTTCTACCAAGAAATTACTGAAAGAGCTTTGACTATTGCCAATGGTAAACCACTGATTGCTATGGGGCATTTGCACGCCTTAGGAGCTGAACTCAGTGAAGAAGATACTGCTGAGCGTCCTATCATTGGGGGAATAGAGAGTATATCCCCTTCATGTTTTCCAAAAGCATTGAAATACATCGCTTTAGGACATATTCACAAAGCGCAAGCCTTAGGCGATGCCCATATACATTATGCAGGAAGTCCTATACCCCTTTCGTTTTCCGAAAAACACTATACCCACCAAGTAGTAACTTTCTCCATAGAAAACGGACAAGTACAGGGCATCAAACCTATTCCCCTACCTATCCACACCCCTTTGCTCAGTATCCCTGAACGGGCACTTCCTCCTGAGGAGGTGTTACATCTTCTAACTGCCTTACCCGAAGCAACAAGTGAGAGTGCAGCGCCTTATTTAGAAGTAAAAGTACTGCTCAAAGAGCCCGCTCCCGAACTGAAGAACAGCATTCTAAAAACTATTGCTAACAAGCACGTGCGTTTAGCGCGTATTGATGTGCGCTACCAACAACAAAACAAAGCTAAACAAACAGTTCTACAAAGTGAACTTACCCTCAACGACTTACAGCCTTATGAGGTATTACAGCAAGTGTACGAAAACAAATACCACGAACCTCTACCCGATTTTTACAAACCCTTATTTGAGGAGGCGATGGGATTAGTGGAAAGTGAAAAATGAAAAGTGAAAAATCATCAATTGTTAATCGTTAATTATCAATTATTAATTGTTTTTTGTATCTTTGCCCCCAAATAGAAAAGAATGACCTTGAAACACTTAATATATTTTCTCATTGGGGCACTATTTCCTTTACTCTCTTTTGCTCAAGAAGAGGAGGGAGTTCCTAATGGCAAAGAGGGGGGCGTAACCTTCAAATCACTGCGCCCTAAAAAGAAAAAAGACAGCATCACTTTCACCGCTCTCGACTACAAAATTATTACCTATACCCGCGATACAACTTCGGTGGACACTACCCTTTCTATGCAAAAGTATTACCTGAACAATGAGTGGGGCAAGGATATGTTTGGCAAAATGCCTTTCTCTAATATGGGACAGCCCTATAACACAATGGCTTACGATTTCCGCCGTCAGGACTATATGCCTTCTATGGGAGCTGAAGCTAAAAAACAACTCTACCTCACCCCCGAGGAAATTACTTACTACCATTTGCCTACCCCCCTTACCGAGTTCACTTACAAAAGCGGTATGGAGCAAGGTCAGTTTCTAAACACCCTATTTTCCATAAACTTACAGCCAAATTTCAATTTCTTCATCGCTTACAAAGGTCTGCGCTCCCTTGGTAAATATCAACGTATATTAGTGAGCAATGGAAATTTTAGGGCAGGATTTTCGTACGTATCACCTAATAAAAAATACACTGCTTTTGCTCACTTTGCCTCTCACGATATCACCAGTCAGGAGAATGGAGGCATTGTAACGCCCGAGCAGTTTGAAGGCGGTGAACAACAGTTTAAAAATCGAGCAACCATAGATGTACAATTGCTCAATGCTGAAAACTCACGCGAGAGCAAACGCTATTTTTTGCAACACGACTACGCTTTTTTGCGCAACCGCGATTCGTTAGCTTCATACAAGCAAATACGCTTCCGCCATTTATTTAGCTACGAAACTGAATATTACACTTACAACGAAACCCAAAGTAGCACCTATTTCGGTGATGCCTACGTTTCTCAAAATCTACACGATAAAGCACGCTTGCAACGAATGACTAACCGTGCAGGAGCTGAATTAGAATTGCCGTATTTGGGCAGGACTTTCCTCTTTGGAAATGCTTTTTTCTACAACTATTACTTCCAAAATGCTTACTATGTAGCAGGGGTGTTGCAACGCCACCAAATCAAAGATACCGACCTGAGTTTAGGGATACAATGGCACAAAAAAGTAGGTGGTTTTAGCATAGAAGCTGAAGGCGAACAAACGTTTATAGGCAAGATGACAGGCACCAAACTCAGCGGCAAACTCGCTTATGCTTTTAACGACAAGAATAGCATTACCGCAGGAGCTGAATTGCATTCGGCTATGCCTAATTTCAACTATTTGCTCTACCAAAGCGACTACAAACAGTTCAATTGGGATAACTATTCATCGTTTAAAAAACAGAATACTCAAACGCTCTATGGCGATTTGAAAACTCAATGGGGAAATGCTTCACTAAGTCTCACCAATCTCAACGATTACACTTATTTTCAAGTAGAAACCTTAGGGCAAGTACGACCCGAGCAGTATAGTGGCAACATACAATATTTGCAGCTAAGAGTACAAAAAGAGTTCAAATTTGGCAAATGGCGATTGGATAATACGATGCTCTACCAGCAAGTGGTGCAAGATAGTAACATATTGAATGTGCCTACTTTTGTAACTCGCAACAGTTTTTACTTTGCTTCACATTTGTTCAACAAGGCGATGTACTTACAAACGGGTATTGGCTTCAATTATTTTACAAAATACTATGCTAACCAATACAATCCACTATTAGGAGAATTTGCAGTACAAACGGCAGAAAAAACAGGAGGTTTCCCAATGTTTGATTTCTTCTTCAACGCCAAAGTACGCACAATGCGCATCTTCTTCTCCTTAGAACAATGGCAGGTGCCTGTGAGCAATTGGCTAAAAATGGGAAATCCTTACAACTACTATTCAGCACCACGCCAGCCGTATAGAGATTTTATTATCAGGTTAGGCATCAAGTGGGATATCTTCAGTTAATAGGCAACAAATTTTATGACAAAAAAGACAATTTTCGACACTCAAGTATTAGGACACCCAGCGGGGCTGTTCGTGCTCTTCTTTACAGAAATGTGGGAACGCTTTTCATTCTACGGAATGCGGGTACTACTCATCAATTTTCTTACGATGACGCTCATAGGCTACAACCCTGGTTGGTCGTGGAGTACCGAAAATGCCACCGCTCTCTTTGGTACTTACGCTATGCTCGTTTATCTCACCCCTATACTTGGAGGTATAATCGCCGATAAGATTACTGGTTATCGCTGGGCGGTGATTATAGGGGCTGTGATTATTACCTTAGGGCACGTGTCGATGGCTTTTGAAACTGAATTCTCTCTCTATTTCGGACTTGGACTTTTGGTGATAGGAACTGGATTTTTCAAACCTAATATGGTGTCGTTTGTATCCGAAATGTACAAGTATTTACCTGAAAAGAAAGATGCTGCTTATACCATTTTCTATATGGGAGTAAACTCTGGTTCTTTCTTTGGGATGATGCTCTGCGGTTACTTAGCTGAACGCATAGGCTGGAGCTGGGGATTTGGCTTAGCTGGAGTATTTATGCTTTTGGGCACCATACAGTTCTGGTTTTCTAAACCTCTATTTGGGAACATCGGTGATAGAAAAAAGAAAACTGAAGATGGAAAAGTAGAATCAGAAAATAGTGATAAAAAATCAGAAGAAGAAAAACCCAACCCTTTCACCATTGTTGATAAATTATTGATTGCTATTTCAGCAATTATAGGCATAGGTTATGCACTTAATGACCCACTTTCAAAAGTATGGAGTATCGACCTCTTTGCGTGGGCTTCTATAGGTCACCTTCAAGGACAATATGTAATGGTGATTATAGGTTTAGCAACTTTCCTATATGTAATAGGCAGTAGGGTTATGCGCTATAGTACTATAGTGCGTGACCGTATGCTCACTGTAGTGATTTTTGCTTTCTTTGTAATGATATTTTGGCTCTCGTTTGAACAAGGAGCCTCATCATTAGTGATTTTTGCTCGCGACCACATACAGCGTGAACTACAAGGTGATTCGGCTATGATCTACAACATTTTCAATGCGTTGCTCACTTTGATTCCGCTATTGCTCATCAGTGGTGTGTTGTTCCTCTTAATCAAGAAGACTTACAAAAAAATATTCCCCGCAGTAATAGTACTATTAGTGTGCTTTAGTTTGGTATGGGGTATTGCTTTGTGGATGCTTAACCGCGATTTCAAAACAACGGCTTATAGTGTTGCTTACAAGGCTTACGAGCATGTAGACAAAGAAGGTAAGAAAACTTACCTCCCTATCACTGAAGAAAATCGCGAAGCTCACCCTGATTTGAAAATTGTGGAACAAACCACTATCATAGGTCTTACTGATATACATTTGAAAGTAGGACAAGAAATCAAGCTATTGAGCAAAAACAACAAAAACACTTCCTTTGGTTATGTAGATGCCGAAAAAGAACAATGGGCTAAACAACGCGGAGCAGAACTCAATACGGACAATGGGTTGATAATAGCCCAAGTAAAAGAAGAGCGTGACAATTGGGTAGAAGCAACTGTATCGTGGTTCTCTATATTGAATGCCTTCTTTATCATCTCTTTAGCAAGTTTGTTTTCTCGTTGGTGGTCAAGCAAATACAACCCACCTGCTGCTGTGAAATACGGTATCGGTTTATTGATGCTCTCTATAGGTTTTGGGTTGCTCGCTTTAGGCTCACACGGAATTACTAACGATGTAAAAGTAAGTATGTTATGGCTTATATTTGCCTATATGTTCCACACTATGGGCGAACTGTGTTTGTCGCCTGTGGGGCTCTCCTACGTGTCAAAACTCGTCCCTAGCAGAATGATTGCTTTTATGTTTGGAGTATGGTACCTTGCTGTGGCAATAGGTCATAAATCGGCTGCCGTAGCAGGTGGACAAATTAAAAACATCACCGAACAATATAGCCTCTCTACTTTCTTCCTCATCTTCACCATTCTACCTGCTATTGCAGGGGTGATCATCATCTTTATCAATCCTTTCGTAAAGAAACTGATGCATGGAGTTAAATAGGTTTTAGGCACTAGTCATCTGCTTTTAGCATAGACTTTGCCAAAGTTTTCTATCACATAATACTCTATGGAATAGCACTTTACAGAATATAATTAAACAAAACGACATTAAAAATTTGTAGTTTTAAAAAAAATATTATACTTTTGTCTCTGTATTTGTAAAACGAAATACAATGGCTATATTTAACAACAAAGAAAGAGATAATAGAAACATTATGGCAGCAGACAACACATTAGGAAGCAGCAACCGCATAGTAGCGGAAACAAAATTCAAAGGAGAAATCCACTCTAAATCCGATTTTAGAATTGATGGAGAAGTAGAAGGTACTTTCGAAACTTCTGGTAAATTAGTAATAGGCAGAACTGGTGTGATTAAAGGCACTGTGATTTGCGAAAACGCCGATATAGAAGGTAAAGTAACAGGCACTCTAAAAGTGAGTGGTGTTCTTAGCTTAAAATCAACCGCTGTTGTGGAAGGCGAAGTACACGTTGATAAACTCTCTATCGAACCAGGAGCTGTATTCAACGTAACTTGTACTATGAAAGGGGCTAAATCTTTTGTAAATGACAACAAACCTCAACAACCCCTCGAAAAAATCAATAAATAAGTGTATGAATTTCTCACAAGTAAAACTACAAATGGCTATGCGCATAGCCATTTGTAGTTTTTGGTATTTAGTTGGGTGGGCAATAGGTGCTTTGGGGTTGTACAGAGGTTACAACTATTTTGTAGAACAACAGGGGATTAATTTGTTTTACTCATTCGATAAATTGCTCCTCTTCCATTGTGGGGTTTCAGCTTTGGCGTTTGTAATCATTCTTGCTGTACACCTAAAACGCCCCCAATACACTGCTTTTGGATTTGTAGCAGGATTTGTTCTACGCCTTATAGCTATTATCATTTTCTGTTTGCCTTTAGAGAAACGCATAACCTCTCAACCTCTGTATGAACTGCTTTTCATCGTATTGCCTACTTTCTATTTCATAGCCTTAGAAACAATTATTGCCATTCGATTCGTGAAAATTAGAACATAATTTTTAGAGGAAGAGATTAGATGAGTATATTTTTTTTATTAAAATATTAGGCAATATCAAAAAAATAGTGTAATATTGCACCGTAATTTTAATCTAATAATTTCACATACTATGGATGCACAAAAAGTGGATATGTTTATCGTGACCAACGGTAAATTTTTTAGACCTGAAATCGTTCCTCAACTTCGTGAAAAGCTTCTTTCTTTGGACGAATCTAAATGGGTGATGCTACAAACGATACAGTTTAAAGACCCTACTACTTCTCTTATTATCTCTCTCTTAGGAGGTGGATTAGGTATCGACCGTTTCTACATCGGTGATGTGGGAATGGGTGTTGGTAAATTGATTACTTGTGGTGGATTTGGAATTTGGAGCATTGTAGATTGGTTCCTAATTATGGATGCTACAAGAGATAAAAATGCCGAATTATTAGCTTCAGCACTTAGTTACTAATTGACGACTAAAAAGTTCTATACATTCATCACACTCCTATGTCTTGCCAGTTGGGGTTGGCTACTTAGCCACTTTCTTTCTCACAGGCACGACATAGGGGTTGCTGTTTGTGTAATAAAGAATGTTACGGGTTACCCTTGTCCATCGTGTGGTACAACGCGGTCGGTAGTCTCTTTTTTTGAAGGGCACTGGCTTGAGGCTTTACTCACCAATCCGCTTGGAGTATTAGCTGCTATAGCATTAGTGAGTATTCCCTTGTGGTTGCTTTGCGATTTGTTTCTAAAGAAGCCTACCTTATATCGCTCTTTCATCACATTCGAACGCGTTTTCAAACGTCCACAAGTGTATATCCCTTTCTTCATTTTTATCCTACTGAATTGGATTTGGAACATTTATAAAGGCTTATGATAGTAATTAAACCCTTAAACGAGCGTATTAGCGAAGGTGACAAAGAACGCGCTGCTAATAGCTATATAATGTCAATAGTAGCTATTATGGCAGGAATGCCTCTACCTATCATCAACTTGCTAGCTACTCTTTTCTTCTTAATAGCCCATCGCAAAGGCTCTTATTTTGTACGTTGGCACTGCTACCAATCTTTGGTGTCACAGCTCTTCTTATTCTTTGTAAACACTACCTCTTTTTGGTGGACAATATCTATATTGTTAGGCAGCAATATAATTTCTAATGCCTATATTGCTTGGATTATCATAGCTTTCTCTTTCAATGTGATGGAGATTATAGGCACTTTCTATTCTGCTGTAGAAGTGCGCAAAGGCAAACACCTCTTTTGGTGGTTTTATGGAGATATTGTAGATTTAATCGTAAAAAAATAATGGAAAAAGTAATTATAAGAGGTTGTATTTTGCTAAGTGTATTCTTGGGCAGTTGGTTTTTGTTACAACAAGTGAATTGGATAGGATTTTTCAATATCAATCCACTATTGCGCAATGAATATGTAAATAAAATAGAAGTAGAACTAGGCGAACTAATGTATGACGATTTTACCAGTAGATACTCAGTGGTAAATGATGATCTTGCTGTAGCTACTATAGATACTATAGTAACCAAAATATGTGAAGCTAATAACATCAACCGCAAAGAACTGAAAGTCTATTTATTAGAAAGTGAAGAGGTGAACGCCTTTGCTTTGCCTAACCACCAACTGATGATTTACACTGGGCTTGCCAAAAAAACTTCTACCCCCGAAGCACTTGCTGGGGTAATAGGACACGAACTAGCTCACATCCAAAAAGATCACGTAATGCAATCACTCGTGAGAGAAATAGGATTAGGCACTCTATTTACCATCATTTCGGGAGGTGATTTTTCAATGGTTTCCGAAATAGGCAGAATGGTCTCATCTACTGCTTTTAGTAGAAATTTAGAAAAAGAAGCCGACCTTGTAGGGCTTACTTACATACAAAATGCTCAAATAGACCCTAAACCTTTTGCTGAGTTTATAGGGGTAATTCACGATGATAAAGACAAAGACCTGCCTTCAGCTTTCAAATGGGTAAGCACTCACCCTTTCCCTGAAGACAGAAAAGAATATCTGTTACAGAATATCCAAAAGGAAAAAAGAGAGTATAAACCAGTACTTTCAGCTGATACTTGGAAAAATTTTCAAGAATTTTTAAAAGATTAATTATGCGCATTTTAGCTATAGACTACGGAACCAAACGCACAGGTATTGCTGTAACCGACCCCCTGCAAATCATCGCTTCGGGGCTTTGCACAGTAGAAACCCCTACCCTACTCACTTTCCTAAAACAATACACTACCGAGGAAGCCGTAGAAACCTTCGTGATTGGGCAACCTAAGCGGCTCAATAACGAGGACTCTAGCGTAGAAACTCACATTCAGCAGTTTATAACACAATTGCAAAAAGAATTCCCTACAATCCCTATCCATCGCCAAGACGAGCGCTTTACCTCTAAACTCGCTTTTCAAACAATGATTGATAGCGGATTGAAAAAGAAACAACGCCAGAACAAAGCCCTGATAGATGAGATAAGTGCTACTATTATCTTACAAGAATTTCTTTCAAGTAGGAAATAATAATAACAAAATATTTAACCAATGAAAAAGTTTATTATCACTATTGCATGTATGTTGTTTTGTGCACCTCTTCTTTCTGCGCAAACCCTTTTATCTCCTAACGGAAACCTCAAACTCTCATTTCAGATCACTGAAAAAGGAACTCCTACTTATGCCTTAACTTTCAAAGGCAAAACAGTCATCAGCGAGAGTGCTTTGGGGTTTGTAATCAACCAAAAGGAGGATTTCAATAGCAATTTCGAAATCACAGAGGTTCAATTTGCTGAAGCTAATACTGTATGGCAACCCGTTTTGGGAGAAAACAAAGAAATACGCGACCATCACAAAGAAATGTTCATCCGTCTCACTCAGAAAAACAACGGTCGACAATTGTACTTGCGCTTTCGGCTATTTGATGACGGGTTAGGCTTTCGCTATGAGTTCCCTGTGCAAGACAATTTCCGTCACTTTAGAATTCAAGAAGAACTTACTGCTTTCCAACTTTCAGGTAACCACAAGGCTTTTTGGATTCCCGCTGATTATGATACCAACGAGTTCCCTATAACCACTTCTGCCATTTCGGAAATTCCAAAACTTATAGATAAAGTGCGCGAAGAGCCTTTAGCTGCTAAAGCGCCTACTCCCAATGTAGCCGTACAAACGCCTTTGATGCTCAAATCAAATGATGGATTATACATCAATCTGCACGAGGCGGCTTTGGTGAATTATCCTTCAATGATGCTCAATGTCAATGCTGCCAAACATCAGTTATCAGCTCATTTAGTCCCCGATAAGAATGGGGTAAAAGGCTATGTTCAAACGGGTAGCGTAACACCTTGGCGCACAATAGTAGTAAGCGATGACGCTCGCGATATTTTGGCTTCTAACCTTATCCTCAACCTCAACGAACCCTGTAAAATCAACGATACTTCTTGGATTCACCCTACTAAATACATAGGCGTTTGGTGGGAGTATTTCATAGGAGGCGGTAGTACGTGGGCTTACTCCGATGACCGTGATATTACCATTGGCGTTACCGATTACCAAAAACTAAAACCTAACGGACATCACGGTGCTAATAACGAGCACGTGAAGAAATACATCAATTTTGCCGCTCAACACGGTTTTGACGCCGTTCTTGTGGAAGGCTGGAACGAAGGCTGGGAAGATAACTATGCTTACGACAAAGAGCGCATATACAGCTTTACCAAAGCCTACCCCGATTTTGATGTACAAGCACTACACCAATACGCTGCTAGCAAAGGTGTAAAACTGATTATGCACCACGAAACGACCTCCTCTGTAGTGGATTACGAACGTCACTTGCACGAGGCTTTCCGCTTTATGAACTACAATGGTTATGATGCAGTAAAAACAGGTTATGTAGGACCTATCATTCCGCGCAGCGAATACCACGACGGACAGTGGATGGTAAACCACTACAACTATGTAGCCGAAACCGCTGCTAAGTACCGCATAATGGTCAATTCTCACGAAGCGGTGCGACCTACCGGTATGAGCCGTACTTACCCTAACTGGGTAGCCCAAGAGAGTGCACGTGGCACCGAATTTGAATCGTTCAACGGCAATCACCCCGAACATACTACTATCCTTCCCTTCACTCGCTTGATGGGCGGTGCTATGGATTATACTCCTGGTATTTTTGAAGGCGATTTGAGCCAATATGGCAACAACAAAGCCAAACTCAGCACTACCCTTGTGAAGCAATTAGCACTCTACGTAACAATGTACAGTCCGTTGCAAATGGCAGCCGACTTGCCTGAGAACTACGAAAAACACCTCGATGCTTTCCAATTTATCAAAGATGTAGCAGCCGACTGGGATAATACTTACATTTTAGAAGCCGAACCTGGCGATTACATCACTATTGCCCGCAAAGCCAAAGGTAAAAACGAGTGGTTTGTAGGTGCTATCACCGATGAAAACGCCCGTGAAGCTCTCATCGATTTTAGCTTTCTACCCAAAGGGAAAACCTATACCGCTACCCTCTACACCGACGGTAAAAATGCCGATTGGCGTACCAACCCCCAAAGTTACTCCATCAAAACAATGAAAGTAACTCACAAAACCAAACTCAAACAACGCCTTGCCCCCAGTGGCGGCTTGGCTATAAGCATTAAGTGATTATGAAACGATTCTTTTTCCTTCTCAACCTTATTCTTTGCATTTCGGCAAATGCCCAAGACCCGTGGGTGCTCAAAGCAGAGAGCATCGACCCCACTAACTATTACGGGGTTACAATAGGCAATGGAATGATAGGAATGCGTTCTTCTGCTGTACCTCTACAAATAGACCAAGTAATCATAGCAGGGCTGTACGATTACGGCAAAAGTAGGGTAGTTTCGGCTATGCCTAATATCAATCCATTACAACTGCGAATAGCTATTGATTACGAGGATATCAACACTCATTCCGTTAGTGATTTTACTCAAGAATTAGAGTTGCGCAATGGGGCATTCACAGGGCACTTCAGCTTTAAAAACAAAGCTAAAGTGTCCTACACTTATTATGCCTTAAGGCACTTGCCTCACACCTTGTTGTTAGATATCAGTATTACCCCTTTGCGCGATATTACACTTCTGGCAGAGAACATTCTAACCACTCCCGAGGGCTTTCGCAACCCTCAAAACTACTCCAATGAAATCAATCCGCCTCACGCTCATATCCCATTGCTCACTACGGTGGCTCAAACACCAGCAGAAAATGCCAAAGTAGCTGTGAGTAACGCTTTTCTTTTCGATAAAAAATACGGTAACGCTCCCCAAATATTGCACGAAATAAGAGACTACAATAGTCACCTAATGCAATTCACTCATAAACTAAAAGCAGGCGAAACCTATTCTTTCTCACTAATTGGCAACCTAATAAGCTCTCAGCACTCTGCCGACCCTTACAACCAAGCCGAAAGACTCTGTACTTATGCTTTCTTGCAGGGGCACGAGGCACTACTTGCAGCACATAACAAACAGTGGGCAAAACTCTGGGAAAGCAACATTGAGATTGAGGGAGACGCACAAGCTAATCAGGACATCCACAATATGTTATACCACTTATACGCTTCAGTAAGTGAGCTCCATTCCTTTTCTCTTTCTCCTTATGGGTTAAGCCACACAGGGTATATGGGACACATATTTTGGGATACCGAAATGTGGATGTATCCCCCTTTGCTATTATTGCAACCAAAAATAGCTAAAAACCTCCTCAACTATCGCTTCGAAAGGTTAGAACGCGCCAAACACAACGCTGCTCTACACGGTTATCAAGGGGCGATGTTCCCCTGGGAAAGTGCCACATCAGGAGAAGAAGATACCCCCATATGGGCACTCACAGGCACTTATGAGCACCACATCACTGCCGATGTAGCCATAGCTGTATGGAATTACTATTGTGTAACTAAGGATAAAGAGTGGTTGCACCACATAGGCTACCCCATTTTAGAAAGTACGGCTACTTTTTGGCAAAGCCGAGTGAGTGAACAAGCTCCCTATCAAATTAAAAACGTAGTATGTGCCGATGAATGGGCTGAAAATGTAGATAACAATGCCTATACCAATGCGGCTGCCAAACTGAATTTGCTCTACGCTACTGCGGCTGCCAAAGTATTAGGCATAAAAGCTAACCCACAGTGGAAAACCATAGCCGAACGGCTTGTTTTCAGCACAATGGATAATGGTGTAACCCGTGAGCACGATAGCTATACGGGGCAAGCTATCAAACAAGCCGATGTAAACCTATTGGCTTATCCGTTAAAAGTAATTACCAACAAAAAGCAAATACACAAAGATTTAGAGTATTACAAAGACAAAGTACCTTACAACGATACCCCTGCAATGACGCAAGCTATTTTCTCTCTCTTATACAGCCGATTGGGCGACCGCGAAAAGGCTTATAAGTATTTCACCGAAGCCTACTACCCTAACCTCTTGCCTCCTTTTAGAGTAATGGCTGAAACCAAAAATGGTAAGACTCCTTATTTCCTCACTGGAGCGGGAGGCGTACTACAAACGGTGATGATGGGCTTTGGAGGCTTAGATATATCCGAAGAAAAAGGTATACAACAACTAAAAACTGTAATGCCCTCTCATTGGAAAAAAATCACTTTAAAAGGCATCGGAATTGACAAAAAAACATATATCATATCAAATGAATAAACCTCAATCACACCCCCCTAAAGCCAAACAAATACCTCATATATTCCACGAATTTGGAAAAGAACGCACCGATAATTACTATTGGCTGCGCGAGCGAGAAAATCCTGATGTTATCGCTTATTTAGAAGCCGAAAACGCTTACTATCAGGCGCAAACAGCACACACCAAACCTTTGCAAGAAACGCTCTTTGCCGAAATGAAAAGCCGCATCAAAGAGAATGATAGTTCTGTGCCTTATTGCTACAACGGTTATTGGTATCAAACTCGTTATGAAGAAGGTAAGGATTACCCTATTTATGTACGCTACAAGGAAACGCTCGAAGCTCCCGAAGAAATTCTTTTCGATTGTAATGCAATGGCTAAAGGTAAAGCCTACTTTCACCTCGATAGCTTTGCCATAAGCGACGACAATCAGTGGGCTATTTTTGGGGTAGATACAGTATCTCGTAGGCAATATACGCTGCAAATCAAGAACCTCAGCACAGGTGAAATACTGCCCTATAAAATCAAAAATACAAACGGACAAGCAATTTGGGCAGCCGATAATCGCACCATTTTCTACGTGAAGAACAACATTCAAACCCTGCGCTCCTTCAAAGTATACCGTCATATTTTGGGTGCTGACCCCAAAGACGATGTACTGATTTTCCACGAAAAAGACGATACTTTCGATGTGTTCGTCTACCGTGAAAAGTCTCGCAAATACCTCGTGATAGGCAGCGAGAGTACCCTTACATCCGAATATCAAATCTTGAATGCTAATACCCCTCTCGAGCCTTTCAAAGTATTCCAACCCCGCACACGTGGCTTGGAGTACGACATCGCTCATTATGAGGACTATTTTTATATCCTTACCAATAAAGATGGTGCAACTAACTTCAAACTGATGCGTACCCCCGAAAGTGCTACAACTTCCGAGCATTGGAAAGAGGTTATAGCCCATCGTCCCGAAGTACGCCTCAATGATATCGAGATTTTCAAAGATTTCTTGGTAGTCGAAGAAGTGTACAACGGCTTAGAACGTATACAAATACGCTCTTGGAACGGATCAAAAGCGTATTACCTCCCCTTCAACAGCGAAACCTATACTGCCTACACTACCCAAAATATAGATTTCAACACCGAATGGTTGCGCTACAACTACCAATCATTAGCAACACCTGCCTCTATTATAGAATACAATATGCGCACTGGCGAAGAGCGCCTACTAAAAGAACAAGAAGTATTAGGCGGGAACTTCAACAAAGATAATTATATAGAAGAACGCCTTTGGGCAACTGCCCCCGATGGAGTAAAAGTCCCTATCTCTCTCGTATATCGCAAAGATATAGTGAAAAACGGACAAAATCCTTTGTTGTTGTACGGGTATGGCTCGTACGGGGTAACCATCAACCCTTATTTTTCCACCACCCGTTTGAGCTTGTTAGACAGAGGTTTTATCTATGCTATTGCACATATCCGCGGGGGAGAATATTTAGGTCGCCAATGGTATGAAGATGGCAAACTTCTCAAAAAGAAAAACACATTTACCGATTTTATCGCTTGTTCTCAGTACCTCATCGCCGAAGGTTACACCTCTCCCGAACATCTATTTGCCGAAGGTGGATCGGCTGGAGGTTTACTAATGGGTGCCGTGGTGAATATGGCGCCGCAATTGTATAAGGGCATTATCGCATCTGTGCCTTTTGTGGACGTGGTAACCACAATGCTCGACGATAGTATTCCACTCACTACGGGCGAATACGACGAGTGGGGAAATCCTAATAACAAGGAATATTACAACTATATGCTCTCCTACTCGCCTTACGATCAAGTGCGCGCTCAAGCCTATCCAGCAATGTATGTGAGTACTGGTTTGCACGACTCACAAGTGCAGTATTGGGAGCCTGCCAAATGGGTAGCCAAACTGCGCGAACTCAAAACCGATGACCATCCACTGTATTTAGACACTAATATGGAAGCTGGTCACGGCGGTGCTTCAGGACGTTTTGAAGCCCTAAAAGAAACCGCAAAAGAATACGCTTTTCTGTTAACTTTGCATAGTCAATAAAAGCCTTTGTGTCATACTTTGTAGGGGCGTTTTGCAAACGCCCTTATAGTAACGATTATCTTAATAATCAGTCATTTTTACCTACATTGTAGAAACAATTAGCCAAGCACTCTATTTAAAAATTTGACATATGGCTTTTTAGCCTCTCAACAAATATAAGAAACTCCTGTTTTATAATTCACTTAAAACATTATAAATCTTGTTTTTATAACTGTAAATTCAAATAATAGAACAAACCCTATTATTTGAATTTTATTTTTTTCCCTCAATTATTTGCTCACCTTATTTTTTTTTCGTAAAATTGCACCCGCTAAAAAAGTGTCCTTTCAGATACTTAACTAATTGATTTTTAAAATAAACATACAACAGAAAGAAATAAAATATGGGTTTTTTTGATTTCTTAACAGAAGAAATAGCTATAGATTTGGGTACTGCCAACACTCTTATCATCCATAATGATAAGGTTGTGGTGGATAGTCCTTCTATTGTAGCATTGGATAGAACTAATAAAAAAATCATAGCCGTAGGTCAAGAAGCTCGCTTGATGCAAGGTAAAACTCACCCTAACATCACTACCGTACGTCCTTTGAAAGACGGGGTAATTGCCGACTTCGACGCTTCCGAGCAAATGATTGGTATGCTCATCAAAAGTATCCCTGCTTTGCGCAAACGCTTCTTTTCTCCATCATTGCGCATGGTGGTATGTATCCCTTCTGGAATTACCGAAGTAGAAACTCGCGCCGTACGCGAATCATGTGAACGCGTAAACGGCAAGGAAATCTATCTCGTACACGAACCAATGGCAGCCGCTATCGGTATTGGCCTCGATATTATGCAACCTAAAGGTAATATGATTATCGATATAGGTGGGGGTACTACCGAAATCGCGGTCATTGCTCTTGGGGGTATCGTTTGCGACAAATCAGTGAAAATCGCAGGTGACATCTTCAACTCCGATATCGTTCACTATATGCGTACCCAGCACAACCTCTATGTAGGTGAAAGTACTGCCGAGAATATCAAAATCACCGTAGGTGCTGCCACCGAAGACCTCGATGCTCCACCCGATGACATTATGGTACAAGGGCGTGACTTGCTCACTGGTAAACCTAAACAAGTGCAAGTATCTTACCGCGAAATGGTGAAAGCTCTCGATAAATCTATCTTGCGCATTGAGGATGCTATTATGGAAACGCTTTCTCAAACACCTCCTGAACTCGCTGCCGATATCTACAATACTGGTATTTATATGGCTGGCGGTGGTTCTATGCTCCGCGGTTTAGACAAGCGCATCTCTATGAAAACCGACCTCCCCGTATACGTAGCCGAAGATCCTTTGCGCGCCGTAGTACGTGGTACCGGTATCACCCTAAAAAATATCAATAAATTTAGAAGCATCTTACTTAAATAGGAGATAAGAGGTAAGAGGTAAGAAACGGAACCTCACTTCTTATCTCTTACCTCTTACTTCTTAGCTAAATAACTATGAACCAAATCATCCAATTTTTCATCAGAACGAGGAACTTTTGTGTGTTCCTCCTGCTGTTTCTATGCGCTATTGGTTTGGTTTTTAGAAGTAATTATTACCCTCAGAGCGCCTATATCAATTCAGCAAATGCCATATCAGGAAAGCTCTATGCATTTTCTAACTATTGGGCTCAGTACTTCAATTTGAGAAGCCAAAATGAAGCCTTAACTGAAGAAAACCGCATCTTGCGTGACCAAGTGCTGCAAATGCAAGAACAATTGCGACAAACAGGAAGTGCTGATAGTCTCGGCTTTGCTACTACCGATTCACTGAAATACAAGGTCATAAAAGCTAATGTCATCAATAATAGTTTCCGCCTGAAAAATAACTACCTCACTATTGATAAAGGTAGTAAAGATGGTGTAAAGCAAGATATGGGCGTACTATCACCACGTGGCGTTATAGGGATTGTAGAAAATACTTCTGGTCGTTTTGCAACTGTACAAAGTGTGCTCAACAGCCGCTCAGCACTCAATGCAATGGTAAAACGCACTCAGCATTTTGGTTCACTCCACTGGAACACCAAAGAAGTAAACAAGGTACAATTGCTCGAAGTACCTAATATCGCTCCTATTCAAAACGGCGATACCATTGTAACAGGCGGTATGTCCAATATTTTTCCTAAAGGAATCCCTATTGGTAAAATTGTACATTTCGAGAAAAGCAAGTTCGATAATACCTTCATCATCGATGTATGGCTCTTTACCGATATGTCTAACCTCGATTATGTTTACCTCATTGAAAACAAAGATAAAGACGCTATTTCAGCCTTAGAAAAACAAAACCCAAAATGACGCACCCACTTGTAAAAAATACATTTCTATTCATAGCATTAGTACTTTTGCAAGTGCTTATTTTCAATCATATAGAGTACTGGGGCTATGTAAACCCGATGATTTACATCGTATTCCTTTTGGTAGCTCCTTATCGTGAAAACCAAGTACCCAATCTGTTAGCTGCCTTCGCTATAGGTCTCTGTATAGATATTTTTTCTAACACTGGAGGCTTGCACGCTGCTAGTAGTGTACTAATAGCCTATTGCCGACAAAGTATCTTGCTCATCGTTTTTGGCAGGAATTTTGAATATCAAGAAATGGATTTAGCAAGCTATCCATTCACCAAAATCTTTAGTTATACAACCCTAATGGTGGTAGTGCATCACACCCTATTCTATTTCTTAGAAATATTCAATTTCAATCATTTGTTACTTACTTTTACTAAAATTATAGGGGCATCTATCTTCACTATCATCGTTTGTTTGCTCACTATTTATCTGTTTAGTAAAAATAAGAAATGAGAAAACTCTTACTTCCCATTATTATCATATTCACTGCGGTCGTAATCTTATTGCGATTGTTCTTCCTGCAAATCGTCTTCCACGACGATAGCAACAACATTGATAATATCGCTATCGAAACTGTTTATGACTACCCCGAACGCGGTTATATCTACGACCGTAACGGCGAACTCTTAGTCTCTAATCAACCCGCTTACGACGTGATGGTGATCCCCAGCGAGGTGAAAAATTTAGATACCCTCGAACTCTGTAGTCTGTTAGAACTCGAAAAAAACGATTTTAGAGAACGTCTCCAAAAAGCTCGCGACTATTCGCGCAAAAAACCATCAGTAATTGTACACCAACTCTCTAAAGATGATTATGCGGTACTCCAAGAAAAATTGCGCAAATTCCAAGGTTTTTATATACAGAAACGTATGCTCCGCAGTTACCTCACTCACAATGCAGGGAACGTATTGGGCTACATCAGTGAAGTAAACGAGTGGGAACTCAAGAAAAACCCTTACTACCTCGCCGGAGAACTCATCGGGCGCAGCGGGGTAGAAAAACAATACGAAGAGTTTTTGCGCGGCAAGAAAGGAGTACAATACTACCAAAAGGACAAGCACAACGCTGCTATCGAACGTTATAAAAATGGGGTGATGGATACCCTGCCTATTATGGGGCAACCCTTGCAACTCACTATCGACATAGGTTTGCAGGCTTATGGCGAACTGCTAATGCAAAAAAAACACGGTGGTATTGTAGCTATTGAACCCAAAACGGGCGAAATACTCGCTTTGGTCTCCGCTCCTACTTTCGATCCCGCTTTGTTAGTAGGACGCGAACGCTCCAAAAACTACACTGCTCTCTACAACGATTCTATCGCCAAACCTCTCTACGACCGTACACTACTCGCCGAATATCCCCCAGGGTCTCCTTTCAAAGTAGTAAATGCACTCATTGGCTTGCAGGAAGGGGTAATCACTCCTCAAAGTGTGTTCAGTTGTGGCGGTGGCTATCGCTATGGTGGACATATTATGCGATGTCACTGCGGACGTGGAGCTAACGACCTTTTACACGGCATTGCCCTCTCTTGTAATGCTTATTTTGCCAATACTTACAAGCGCGCTATCGATATGAAAACCACCTCAGCAATAGGTATGGACAAGTGGAATGCTCACGTGCGCAGTTTCGGACTCGGTGGTTTCCTTGGCTCCGACCTCCCTACGGGGCGTGCAGGAAAAGTGCCTAATACTGCCTTGTACGACAAGCAATATGGTGCTAAGAGATGGAGCGGTACTACTAACATTTCTAATGCTATCGGGCAAGGTGAAATCCTTACCACCCCTATACAATTGGCGAATGTAATGGCTGCTATTGCCAATAAAGGCTATTTCTACACTCCTCACATTGTAAAGCAAATTGACAACAAACAAACTCCTTTTAAAGAATATACTGTACCAAAGCATACTACCATAGACCCTAAACACTTTGAGCCCGTAATCAAGGGAATGAATATGGCTTATTTAGCTGGTACTGCGCGCCGTACTCAAATTGATGGCATCAATATTGCGGCAAAAACAGGAACAGCCGAGAACTTTATCAGGGTCAATGGCAAACGTATGCAACTTACTGACCACTCTATATTTGTTGCTTTTGCCCCTGTAGAAGACCCTAAAATAGCTATCGCCGTATTTGTAGAAAACGGTTATTACGGAGCTCGTGTTGCCGGACCTATCGCTTCTCTAATGATTGAAAAATACCTCAAAGGTGAAGTATTTCGTTGTGACCTCGAACGTCAAATGCTTGAAAAGAGCCTTGAACACGAATATATGAAACCGTATTTAGGAGAGAAATTTTATATCAATCAATAGTTAGATTGGATATTAAAAATAATTGCCTTTTGCTGGTGATTTTCTTGTAACTTGCGCTCTTAATCCAAATCAAAAAATCAACAAATATGAAAAAAATAATCCTTGCCTCAGGCTCACCGCGCCGCCAGCAGTTCCTAAAAGAGTTAGACCTCCCCTATGAGGTCATTCTCAAACCCGTAGACGAAACTTATCCTGCACACCTGCAGCGCGAGCAAATCACTGATTATTTGGCACAACTAAAAGCCACACCTTTTGCAGGAGAAATACCTCCTAACTGCGTGCTCCTCACTTCCGATACCATCGTGTGGCACGAGGGTAAAGCCTTGGGCAAACCCAAAGACACTGCCGATGCCTTTGCAATGTTGCATTCGCTCTCTGGCAAGACCCACGAGGTGATTACTTCCGTATGCTTTACTACCGATGAAAAGCAAGTTACTGAACACTGCATCACCAAAGTAACTTTCAAAGAACTTTCTAACGACGAAATCAGCTATTACATAACTAAATATCAACCATTCGACAAAGCAGGAGCTTACGGCATCCAAGAATGGATTGGGCATATAGGTGTTACCGCTATCGAAGGTTCTTATAACAACGTAATGGGACTGCCTACGCACTTAATTAGCAAATTCATAAATTCGTAAATTCTCAAAATATGAAAAAATTCCTATTCCTGCTCCTACTCCCTTGCTTATCTTCCTTTACAGAGAAGAATAAACAATATCAAACCGAGGATTTTCGTAAAGATATTAGAACTCAGTCCAGGAGAATACTATAATTTAATGGTAATAGATAAATGAGTTTTCTTATAAAAAACTATTTTCCCCTTTTATACAGAAGGACAAAAAGATATGATTTACATCAAAGAAGCAAAACCTATTGATAAATGACGACTCATAAAGTGAAACATATCATTGTTTTTATGTACTTTTGTTCTTTTTTCTTGTACTCACAAGAAAAACATTGCATTACTTTTACGGACAATACCTGTGCTTGTAAGTCTTGTTATACTGATTATTATGCTTATACAGATATAGATGTTTACAAAATAGATGCTATTCATTATACTCAAAAAGAATTTAAAGCGAGTTTTTACCCTTGTGGAGATGGACAAAAGGGAGATAATTTTTTCCTTTTAGATACCGTAGCACACTTTTTGCCTAAAAAAATAAAGAGAAAAGTACATAACTATTATCGCAAAAAAGGACTTGACACCACTGCTTATCTATTTATACAAGAAAAGGATTCTTTTCCAGCAGTTGTTTTGGAGAAAAACGCTCCTTTTATAGAGCGAATGTGCAAAAAAACAAAGTTAGATATGAAGAAAAATGTAATTGCAACAGCTTTAGTTTTTTCTATATTTGCAAAAGGTGAAATCTACCACCAAATAGTAGTCGAAAAATTGAAAGAGCAATAAAAGCAGTTAATTTTTCTGATTATCAGTCGCTTTTTGGTATATTGTAGGGGCGAATGGCAATTCGCCCTCTATAGCAATTCTAAAACAAAAAACAAACATTATACATTATGAAAAAACTCATACTTTTACTCCTATTCCCATTAGCCCTGCAAGCACAAGCATTGGTGGAGAAAACTCCACCCGACTATATCAAAACGATTATTTTCAAAGCCGACGCCAACGACAAGAACCAATTCCCTATCGTGCGCCGTAATGAGTCGTTTAGCTTGCAGTTCGATGACCTCGGGGGGAATGAGGAAACTTACTACTACAAAATCACCCATTGCAATGCGGATTGGTCTGCCTCTTCTCTGCTGAAAAGCGAATATCTTAAAGGTATTGATAACCAACCACTACAGCCCGAGAGCAACTCCTACGGCACCCTGCAAGGTTATTCGCATTACCGCCTTACTTTCCCTAACGAACTCACCAAAATCACTCTTAGTGGCAACTATATGCTCTCTATCACCGATAGTTATGGTACAGAACTCTTTTCACGCCGTTTTGTACTCTATACACCCCAAGTGAACGTACTCACCGAAGTAAAACGCGCTCGCGATTTGCAGTATTTCGATACCCAACAAGTGGTGCAGTTCACCGTTCGGCAGAAAGATTTCAGACTTGATAATCCCAATGTAGCAGTGAAAGTAGCTATCCTGCAAAACTACCGTTGGGATACGGCTATCACGGGCGTAAAACCTCAATATGTAATGGGTAACGACCTCGTGTATCGCTACGACCGCGAAACAGCTTTTTGGGGTGGCAATGAGTATTTCTATTTCGATAGCAAGGATATACGAGTGCCAGCATCAGGTATTTCGCGTATCGACCGTAGCAAATGGGTGAACAGCTACCTCTTCCCTAATGTAAGCCGTGCGAGCAATGTCTATACCTATTATCCCGATATCAATGGCGATTTCTTGGTTAGTACGCTCAACGGAATGAACCCTGCCAACGAAGCCGATTACACCCAAGTGCATTTCGCCTTAGAAGGTAAATCTACTTTTTGGAATAAAGAAGTGTATGTATACGGCAAGTTCAGTAACTACGAGCTCCGCGATGAGTACAAACTCACTTATGACGAAAAAGACGGACTTTTCAAAGGAAAAGTACTCCTCAAACAAGGGTTTTACAACTATAAGTTTGCTACCAAATCAGGTAACACAATTGATTTTAATGAGATAAGTGGTAATTTTCAGCAGACAGAAAACACTTACCTCGTGCTTGTATACTACCGCGCTCCTGGCGCTCTCTATGACGAAGTAGTAGGTATCGGCTCTGCCTCTGGCGCGAATATCACTCAATAGTGACGAGTGACGAATGACGAATTATTGTATATCTTTACACTTTGCCAAAGTTTTAATTGCTCGTCGTGCTACGACCTTTGGCAAAGTTGACTACCCTGATTATCAGTCGCTTTTTGGTATATTGTAGGGGCGTTTTGTAAACGCCTAATAAAACAAAACCTTTTAGCCCCCTTTTTAGATGTTTTTCTCATCAAAAAAGTAGCTTTTACAGATTGTCCCCCTTCGGGGTTGTCGGCAATTGCCGAGTAAGTGAGTCGGGGGCAATTGTTAATTATTAATTGTTAATTATTAATTGGAAAACTTAGCAGAACGTATGCGCCCTACTTCCCTTGCGCAATATGTGGGACAAGAGCACTTAGTAGGAGCTCAAGGGGCTTTGCGCCAACAGATAGAACGCGGTCTTTTGCCATCGCTCATCTTTTGGGGTCCCCCAGGTACGGGGAAAACCACGTTGGCAAATATCATTGCGCACCAAAGCAACCGCGCTTTCTATACCCTGAGTGCCATTAGTTCAGGGATTAAGGAAGTGCGCGAAGTAATTGACCAAAGCAAGCAAAGCAGCGGACTCTTCACTACCCAAAACCCTATCGTCTTCATCGACGAAATTCACCGATTTAACAAAACCCAACAAGATTCCCTCTTGCAGGCTGTCGAAAAAGGGTGGATTACTCTCATTGGAGCAACTACCGAAAACCCCAGTTTTGAGGTGATTCCCGCCTTGCTCTCTCGTTGCCAAGTGTATATCCTCAAGGCTTTTGAGCGCAAGGATTTAGAACAACTGCTCCACAATGCCATTACCCGAGATGCGATTCTCAAAACCAAAGATATCCAACTGCAAGAAACCGAAGCCTTACTAAAACTCTCAGGCGGTGACGGTCGCAAGCTACTCAACACTTTTGAGCTGGTTATAAACGCTACCCCCGACGGTGAACCTGTTGTTATTACCAACGATAGTGTATTGCACCTCGTGCAGAAAAACACCGTGCTATACGACAAAACGGGTGAGCAACACTACGATATCATTTCGGCTTTTATCAAATCGATACGCGGAAGTGACCCCAATGGCGCGGTCTATTGGTTGGCACGAATGATTGAAGGTGGTGAAGATGTGAAGTTTATCGCACGCCGTATGCTCATTCTCGCTTCGGAAGATATAGGCAATGCAAACCCTACAGCAATGATTTTGGCAAACAACACCTTTCAAGCTGTAACCACTATTGGTTACCCCGAGGCGCGTATTATTCTCAGTCAGTGTGCTATATATCTCGCTTCTTCGCCTAAGAGCAACGCTTCTTATAAGGCAATCAACAAAGCCCAACAAGTGGTAAAGCAAACGGGCGACCTCAGCGTACCTATCCACTTGCGCAATGCCCCTACCAAACTGATGAAAGAACTCGGCTATGGCAAAGACTATCAATATGCTCACGATTATGAGAGCAATTTTGCCTTTCAGGATTACCTCCCTGATGAATTGCAAGGAGAAACCTTCTATGAACCCTCCGATAATCCCCGTGAGAATGCCCTACGCGACTACCTTAAAAAACTATGGGGCGACCGCTATGGGTATTAAAGATTAGGAATAAAACATAAAAAAGTTGCCTTCTTCAAAAGAGGACAACTTTTTTCTTTAGGTTATTTTATAATCTCGTACTATTTGCAAGATGAAGTATAATCATCTACTAATTGTATCATACCTTCTTTAGTTAGAGTATTGTATTTGGTTACATCTAATGAAGAACAATTAACGTATTTGCTTAGTATTTTTTGTATTTTCTCAGCACTTTTAGAACCAAAAGTAGCTTTAGTTCCTAAATAAACTGCTTTATCAGCTTTTTTAATCTTCAAGTAGTAATCTTCAGGATATTTGCTGTGAGCCAACACATAGTTTCCGTCCTTTTCATAGAGAATTTCAAAGAACTGAGCAGCTCCTGAAAGCACATTTAGATCTGAACCTCCGTGACCAAAAAAGCCATCTTCACTACCTTTTGCACCTAAGAAACAACGTTCGCCTATACAGAATTTATTGCCGTCTTTAGCTTTAAAGTACAAATCTTTTTCTCCTTCTCTTTTGAGTTTCACTGTAGCTCCATAAGAGGTGAGATCGGACATATTTTTATCTTTACCAATAATCGCATCTACCGATTGGAATTCAATAGTGATAAGACCTTCTTTTTTATCACCTTTAGCATCTATCACGTAACCCGCAGCATCGTAAATATTTACAGTTTGCTTTTTAGCTTCTTCTACCTTTGCATTGTTCTGCTCGTTTACAGCATTCTTTTTATCTTCTATGAATTGGTTGAAACGTTCTGTCATATCGCCAAAAGGGTATCCATTAGCATACAATCTCTTAACAATGCGCTTGTTAGCATCATTCATTTTTGTTAGCTGACTAAATACAGGGAGTTCTTTTTCGTCATAGGTTTTGATGATGAAAAATTCTTTGTCCTTTTGGTTGAAATTATGGTGTTTAGCAGTTGCCACCACATTGCCTTTGCTATCGGTTACTGTAAAGTTGTTGATAACAATACCTCCATCGCCAGATTCTTCTTTTCTTTTGATGAAGCCTATCTTCTTGCCATTTTTAACGATTACCTCACCTTCTACCGAAAGATTATCGGCAGTTGCCAAATTATCTTCAGTTTGATTGGTGTTTTTCTCTTGTTGGAAAATATTATCCCATTTTTCAGAGAAAGGACGATCTGAAGTTTGGAAGAAAGCTGTTACTACCGCAGGGTCAATACCTTTTTCGGTAAGTAAGTTTGTCCCCGATTTGTAAACACAATCGATAACGTATTTCTCTCCAGAGAAAGTAAACTTCACTTTATCAGGAATTTCCACCTCTCTAATCACTCCATTGCCATTAGAGAACTCTATCCAGCGGTGTGGAGCTGTGTTTCCTTGAGCGGTTTCTTCAGTAAGGAAAGCTCTGAACAGCAAATTGTTAGAAAGATCGCTAAATACGAATTTGCCATCTTTTTTCTCAAACTTAGCAACAGGAGTTCCATCTATTTGGAGTTCTCCTTTTTTCACTTTGAAACTTTGAGCACAAACATTCATTACTGAAAGTATGGCTACTAAAAACAAGATTTTTATTCTTTTCATTTGTAAAAACAATTAAATTACGGCTGCAAATGTATGAATATTTCAGCAACAGACAAATAAAATAATGGTTTGTTTGCCAATTGAAAAAAAGTTTATACCTTTGTCCAGTCTTTAATCATAAAAAAGAAAAAGAAAAATGAAAAAATTAAGTATTGTAGCCGTAATGGCAATGGCAATGGTAGCTTGCAACAACAGCAATTCAACGCAAACTACCCAAACAGAAACCACCGAGGTAACCCCTTCTGCTACAGAAGAGATGCCACCCGTAGGAGGTGATAGAGATGCTCACGGCTGTATAGGCAGTGCAGGACAATCGTGGAGCGAGCTCCTGCAAGACTGTATACAAGTATTTGAAGTAGGAACACGCCTCAATCCTGTAGAGGTAAATATGAATGATGCCATAATTAGTGCCTTTATTGTAGCCAAAGAAGGGGATAACAGCCAAGTAGAGCTATTCATCACTACGGAAGAGACCCATCCTCTCTTAAAACAGGAGAAAGACGGCACTTACAAAAATGGTAAGTACGTTTATACCCCTAAAACGCAAGAACTTTCTATCGATGGCAAAGTCGCGTACAAGGGAGAAAAATCTAAAATGTAAAAAATACAAACTCCTTCTTATCTGAAAAAATAAGAGGGAGTTTTTGTTTTTATTGCCAATTGAAAAAAAGTTTATACCTTTGTGCCAATATTGGTGTATCTCTACACTTTGCCAAAGTTTTTAATGGCTCGTCGTGCTACAACTTTTGGCATAGTTGATTAAAGAAACTATATACTAAATACTACCCCTAATTGTGAATTATTAATTGTCAATTGTTAATTGAAAAAGATGCTTCTCTTCTTTAAAAACCCAAAAAACACTATCTATGTGGTAGCTACCGAAGTTACCCTTACTGAGACCGACCTCAACAAATTGAAATGGCTGTTTGGCAATGCCCAGCAACTCCCCTCCCCTACCCTTAGCGGTACTTTCATCGGACCCCGTGCGGCGATGATTACCCCTTGGAGTACCAATGCAGTGGAAATTACCCAAAATATGGACATCCACGGGATTACCCGCATCGAGGAGTTCCACGAACTAACCGACCCCAATACTCCTTTTGACCCTATGCTCTTTGAGCGATACAACGGTCTTACTCAAGATAGCTTTACTATCGATATTCAACCGCAAACAACACTCGAAATCGATGATATCGAGGCATATAACCAGCAAGAAGGACTTGCGCTAAGCGCCGAAGAAGTCGCCTATTTGCAAAATCTTTCTAAAGAACTGGGGCGCAAACTCACCGACTCGGAAGTGTTTGGCTTCTCGCAAATCAACTCCGAACACTGTCGCCATAAAATCTTCAACGGCACTTTTGTTATCAATGGTGAGGAAAAACCTTCTACCCTCTTCAAACTCATTAAAAAGACATCACAAGAACACCCTAATAGCATTGTTTCGGCTTATAAGGACAATGTGGCTTTCATAAAAGGGGCTACTGTCGACCAGTTCGCACCTAAAAGTGCCGATAAACCCGATTTCTACGAGGTAAAACCTTTTGAGGCAGTGCTCTCACTCAAAGCCGAAACCCACAACTTCCCCACTACCGTAGAGCCTTTCAACGGGGCGGCTACAGGTTCGGGAGGTGAAATACGCGACCGTCTCGCGGGCGGACAAGGTTCTTTGCCTTTGGCAGGTACGGCGGTATATATGACGGCTTACCCCCGATTAGAAGAAGACCGCCCTTGGGAAAAAGGAATGGCAGAGCGTAAATGGCTCTACCAAACACCAATGGATATCCTCATCAAAGCCTCTAACGGAGCCACCGATTTCGGTAATAAATTCGGTCAACCACTCATTACGGGTTCACTTTTCACCTTTGAACACGAAGAGGGCGGACGCAAATTAGGCTTTGACAAAGTGATTATGCAAGCAGGAGGCGTAGGTTATGCCAAAGCCTCACAAGCCATAAAGCACACCCCACAAGAAGGTGACAAAATAGTTATCTTAGGCGGTGAAAACTACCGCATAGGTATGGGAGGTGCTGCGGTATCATCTGCCAATACTGGCGCTTTTGGCGCAGGTATCGAGCTCAATGCAGTACAGCGTTCTAACCCCGAAATGCAAAAACGCGCTGCCAATGCAATTCGCGCAATGGTAGAATCGGACGAGAATCCTATCGTTTCTATACACGACCACGGAGCTGGCGGACACCTCAACTGTCTCTCAGAACTCATAGAAGAAACCGGTGGTAAAATTGACTTAGACAAACTGCCCGTAGGCGACCCTACCCTATCGGACAAGGAAATTATAGGCAATGAATCTCAAGAGCGTATGGGATTGGTTTTGCCCGAAAAGGCTATTACCAAACTAAAAACCATTGCCGACCGTGAGCGTGCACCTATGTACGAAGTGGGCGTGGTTACCAGCGACAAGCATTTTAGCATTGCTTCTGCAAAGAAAGGTACCCACCCAATGGATTTAGACCTCAGCGCGCTCTTTGGCAGTTCGCCAAAAACCGTAATGACCGATGAAACAGTAGTTACTAACTACGAAGAGTTACACTACTATACAAGTCAGTTACAGAACTATTTGGTACAAGTATTGCAATTAGAAAGTGTGGCTTGTAAAGACTGGCTTACCAATAAGGTAGACCGTTGTGTAGGGGGCAAAGTCGCCAAACAACAATGTGCAGGCGCACTACAACTCCCCTTGAACAACGTAGGGGTTATGGCTTTGGACTACAATGGCAAAGAAGGAATCGCTACCAGTATTGGTCATTCGCCTCTTACAGCTCTCATCAGCCCTACCGCAGGTAGCCGCAACGCTATTGCCGAAGCACTTACTAACATTGTTTGGGCGCCACTAAAAGACGGCTTACAAAGTGTATCGCTATCCGCCAACTGGATGTGGGCGTGCCGCAATAAAGGAGAAGATGCACGTTTGTACGAAGCCGTAGAAGCCGCTTCTAATTTTGCGATTGAATTGGGTATCAATATCCCTACTGGTAAAGATTCCCTTTCTATGAAACAAAAATACCCCGACGGTGGTGATGTGATTGCCCCAGGCACGGTGATTATTTCGGCGGCTGCCCATTGTACCGACGTGCAAAAAGTAGTAGAGCCCGTATTGAAACGCAATGGAGGTAACATTTATTATATCAACTTCTCGGGCGCTCATTTTGAATTAGGGGGTTCGGCTTTTGCCCAAGTATTAAACAAAATAGGCGACAAAGCTCCTACCGTAACAGATGCCGAAGGCTTTAAAACAGCTTTCAACGTAGTACAATCTCTGATAAAAGAAGGTAAAATACAAGCAGGACACGACATTGGTAGCGGCGGACTTATCACAACGCTCTTAGAGATGTGCTTTGCCGAAAACGACTTAGGGGCTACCATCGATTTGAGCGGACTCTCTGCCGATGAAGACCTTATCAAAACCCTATTTGCCGAAAATGCAGGGGTGGTAATACAAGCCGATAGCAGCATTGAAGCTACTTTAGAAGAAAACTTCTTAGAATGGGCAAATATAGGCGAAGTAACTACTTCACAAGAACTTACTATTCACCATTTCGGTAGAGACTATCATTTCAACATCCCCGAATTGCGCGATGTGTGGTATCTCACTTCTTATTTGTTAGACAAACAACAAACGCAAAACGACAAGGCGACTGAACGTTATCAAAACTATTCTGAACAGCCTCTACAATACACTTTCCCAGCGCACTTCACAGGTGAAAAACCCGCACGCCCCGCAGGCAAACGCCCTATAGCGGCAGTGATACGCGAAAAGGGTAGCAACTCCGAGCGCGAAATGGCAAATGCCCTTTACTTAGCAGGCTTTGATGTGAAAGACGTGCATACTACCGACCTTATCAGCGGACGTGAAACTTTGGAAGATGTACAATTTATAGGGGCTGTAGGTGGTTTCTCTAATTCCGATGTGTTAGGCAGTGCCAAAGGTTGGGCAGGTGCTTTGCTTTACAACGAGCAAGCTAAAAAAGCGTTAGATAACTTCTTTGCTCGCCCCGACACCCTTTCGGTAGGTATCTGTAATGGCTGTCAGTTGTTTATGGAGTTAGAAGTCATCAACCCTGAGCACGCAGAGCACGGCAAGATGTGGCATAATGATAGTGGCAAGCACGAAAGTGGCTTTGTATCGGTAAGCATTCCTGAGAACAACTCGGTGATGCTCTCCACTCTTGCCGGTAGTACCTTAGGGGTATGGATATCACACGGCGAAGGGAAATTCCACTTGCCATTGGCAGAAGCCGAATATAATATTGTAGGTAAATACACTTATCAGGAGTACCCTGCCAACCCTAATGGTTCTGATTACAACACGGCTATGCTATGCGACAAGTCGGGACGCCATTTGGTAACGATGCCTCACATAGAGCGTTCGGTTTTCCCTTGGCAATGGGCATACTATCCGAGTGAAAAAACAGCGGTTAGCCCTTGGTTAGAGGCGTTTATCAATGCCCGCAAGTGGATTGAAGCACGCAATGCTAAATAAAAATGGTAAAGAAAATCTTAAAAAAATAAGTGCTTTAAGTATTAAAATTACGCTAAAAAGGGGCTTTGTGAGCCCCTTTTATATTAAACTTTTGTTAAACTTAAAAATACACTTGACAGGTACTGTTTTATTCGTACCTTTGCATCGCAATGAGGGTGGTAGCTCATTGTAAACTTCAAATAATAGTTTTCATAATTTAAAGTTTTGGTTGGTTAATGAAGAAGTCCGATAATTCTTTTATCGGACTTTCTTTTTTTAATTCTTGCAACATTTCTTCTAAATCAACAGAAAAAGAAGGTAATTGTATTGTAATAGTACTGAAAGGACAATTACTTTTTAGGGTTTTTGTGATATAGATATGCAAGGTATTGACTTTCAATTCAAACACTACATCTTGACACAAGGCATAAATATAATGAGTTTGCTCATTGTATTCAAAATAGAGTTCTTCTTCATAAGCTAATCTACTTATAGAAAAATATTGCTCTTTATTTATAAAAGCTATTTGTAAAAGCTCTCCCCAAGAAGCACGAGGGTTGAGGTTGATTTCTTCAGAAGTAAAAAATAAGGTGTTCATTATGTCTTAAATTATTTTATAGTTTTCAGTACTATCGGTTATAAACTGAACATTTGGATTCTGTGTTCATACTGCAATACTCATAATTCTATTTCTTTTTACGTCAAAGATACAACTTTTTACTCCCCCCTGACACCTGTGCCCTGAAACCTGAAACCTAGCACCTGAAACCTGACACCTACCCCCTATCCCCTGACTTCATTGCTTTATAGAAAGCTGCGCGACTTAGAGGTTCGTAACTATCGGCTTCACCGAGCATTCGCTGTTGATCATTAGCGACTTTGCGGAAACTGTAGTTGGCGAGGTTGCCCGTGCGGGTGCAAACAGCGTGTACCTTGGTAACATATTCGGCAGTTGCCATCAAAAAAGGCATCGGACCAAAAGGTCTGCCCTTGTAATCCATATCAAGCCCTGCTACAATCACACGCATACCGCGATTGGCGAGTTCGTTGCACACATTCACAATTTCATCGTCAAAAAATTGAGCCTCGTCTATGCCCACCACATCGCAACCATCGGCTAAGAGCATAATACTGGAAGCGGCTTCTACGGGAGTTGAGGGGATTTCATTGGCATTGTGCGACACTATATTGGTATCGTCATAGCGGGTATCAAAGGCAGGTTTGAAGATTTCAACCTTCTGTTTAGCAAATTGAGCGCGGCGCAATCGGCGAATCAGTTCTTCGGTTTTACCCGAGAACATCGACCCGCATATTACTTCTATCCAACCCGTTTTTTCGTTGTCGTTTACTGTATTTTCTAAAAACATCGCTTAAAAAGTATATAATACCCCTACTCCTAATATTTGTTTGAGCTGAGTGCGTGCTCCATAATTGTGTTTTTCGCCGTTAGGAGCTGTGTACGAATAGAATTTCACATCGTCATCGTATTTGATATGCACCCCTATACGCGCTTGAACGTAGCTATTCACCTTTAGGTTCAGATTGGTTTCCCAATCCACATCTATATTTCCAAAGTTTTTGAGGTAATCGCCATAGAGGTTAAAGGAGGTGTTGAGCATCATATTTTCCATTATCTTTTTATCCCAACGCCCTGATACTGAAAAACCGAGTTCATTATGCGTGCGTTTTCCTTTTTTGAGGATAGTACCATCGGAGGCACGTACAGCTTTTTCTACCCCAAAAGCTCCGTCATTAGCCAAATTCTGATCAAACACTGCAGTAGTTTTGATGGTAATAGGTGAAAGGAAGAGATTGAATTTGATTTTAGCAGGTGCGTATTCAGCTCCCAAACCGAAGGTTACATAAGCTGGTGCTAAGAATTTAGAGACAGGCTTATCTACATTGGGGTAGTTATAACCATCACTTATCTGGGTAAGAAACTGATAGCGTGCGGTGTAATACCAAAAAGATTTAGAGTCACCTCGATATCCAAATGCGGAAACGATAGACAGTTTATCATCTGTTTTACGCACTTCGCGTCCTTTTTGGGCATTGATACCATAGTTAATTTCGAGTTCGTTATCCCAAAAGAAAGTGCGTTCGTTATAACGACGTCGGAATTTAGCATTCATAATACCTGAAATTGAAGACTCACCCCCTGCGTTCCAATTGGAGAAAGCTACTTCGCTCATATTCAAACCTACTTGGTTGAATTGAAACCATTTATTTTGTTCCTTTTGGTATCGGTTAAAGGTAAATTTGAGTGCCTCAGGATCTTCAATAACCCTAATGGTATCAATTTTTACATCGGCTTGGAAAGCCTTAGCCTTGCGCACTTGTCCCCACGCTGTAGCACTGCAAAGAAGGAGTGCAATAATGAGTTTTTTCATACTGAAAGTGATGCTAAATGATTCAGGGTGCAAAGGTAGGGATAATTTATCAATTAACAAATTGACAAATTGGCAAATCGGCTCATTACTCCCATAAAAGCATCAGGAAGTGTGATGATTTTCAAAGGAATAGTATAATTGTGTTGCGTAACAAATTCGGCTATAGCACTGCCCAATCCTCCCATAGCTCCTTCTTCTACTGTAATGACTTTTTTGTAATTTTGGAAGATATGGTGTAGCATTTCCTCATCCAAAGGCTTGAGAAAACGCATATCGTAATGAGCGTATTTTTCAGCTGTAGTACTTTTTTGGATTTGCTCGGCAACTTCTTCAGCGATAGCACCAATAGTGAGTACCGCTATTTCACTACCTTCTTTTAGCTGCTCACTCTTGCCAATAGGCAATGCCTGAAAAGGTTGTTGCCAATGTTTTTCGTTACATCTACCGCGCGGGTAGCGAATGGCAATAGGGTGTTCTAATGGCTGCTGGGCAGTATAGAGCAGGTGGCGCAACTCGGTAGCATTGCGTGGTGAGGCGATAATGAGGTTAGGAATGGGACGCAAAAATGCCATATCAAACACCCCGTGATGGGTAGCGCCATCTTCGCCTACAAGTCCCGCGCGGTCAATACAGAACACCACAGGGAGATTTTGTAGGGCTACGTCGTGAATGAGTTGGTCGTAAGCGCGTTGCAAGAAAGTGGAATAAATCACACAATAAGGGATAAAGCCGCGTGCAGCCCAACCTGCTGCAAAGGTTACAGCGTGTTGTTCGGCAATACCTACATCAAACACTCTATGAGGGAAAGATTGGTGCATAGTGGTAAGTCCGCTACCACTGCTCATTGCAGGGGTAATGGCAACAATTTTAGGGTTGCGTGTGGCAAGCTGGGTGAGGGTCTGCCCTACTACCTCTTGGTATTTCGCAGGAAGTGAAGGTTTTTCGGGGAGTGGTTCTCCCGTAATTTTATCGAATAGAGCAGGCGAATGGTAACTCACTTGCTGGGCTTCCGCTTTAGCAAATCCCTTGCCTTTGGTGGTAAGCACGTGCAAGAGTCGCACGCCTCTCTCATTTTTTTCTGCTTCAAGAGAGGTAATCAATTCAGGGAGGTTATGCCCATCTACCGTACCTTTGTAAGTGATATTTAAATCGTTGAAGAAAGTTTCATCAGCACCTTTTCTTTGGCGTAACTGCTCGAAATAATTTTTGAGAGCCCCCACAGTAGGGTCGATAGCCATAGCGTTGTCGTTGAGGATAATAAGCATATTCGCATCGGTAGTGCCGGCATAGTTGAGCGCCTCGAAAGCCATACCGCTCACAATTGACGCATCGCCTATCACAGCTATATGCTGGCGGGTGGTATTCCCTTCCAAAGCCGATGCCATTGCCATACCCAAAACTGCCGAGAGCGAGGTAGACGAGTGTCCCGTACCGAAAGTATCGTATTCACTTTCTTCGCGTTTAGGAAAACCGCTAATACCTTCCTTTTCGCGAATATGTGCAAAAGCTTCGTCTCTACCCGTGATGATTTTATGAGCATAGCACTGGTGTCCCACATCCCACACTAATACATCGTCGGGGGTGTTGAACACATAATGCAGTGCGATAGTAAGTTCTACCACTCCAAGACTTGCTCCTAAATGTCCTCCCTTTGTAGCAATAACATCTATAATACGATCGCGCAGCTGTTGTGCCAGTGCTGGAAGTGCTGTTATAGGAGTATTTCTAAGCTGTTGTATATCCATTACATTTGCTAATTCGCTAATTCTTTCCTTTATTCACTAATTTTACGACTAACATAATCAACACACCCATTGCTACAAAAGCTAATAAAGAAGCATACCAGTAGGCAACAAAATAACCTCTAAGCACAACGGCAAAAACTACTACAAAAAGAATAATGGTTGCTACCTCGTTGAGCATTCGCAATTGCACAGAAGTGAGGGTCGTCTGTCCTGCTTGTAAGCGTTTCATTATACGCCACGAATAGTAATGATACCATAGCAAAAAGGCGATGAACAGCAGTTTGACGTGCATCCACCCTTGAGTGAAATACACCCATTGCATTGCGTAGAACATATAAATGCCCGAAAGCACCATCAGTATAAGGGCGGGAACAGTGATGATGTTCCACAAACGCTCTTCCATAAAGCTAAATTGCTTATGGAGAATAGAACGCTCGGGTTCCTCTTTTTCCAAGGCTTCGGTGTGGTAGATAAAAAGGCGCACCATATAAAAAAGTCCAGCGAAGTAGCTCACTACAAAGATGATATGGATGCATTTAGCAATAAGATAATCAATCATTATTAAAAGTTTTTATATAAATTCTAAGTATTTAAAAATACAAAGGTAGTAATATTTTTCGGTTCTACTAAAATTATAACAGAAATAGTGCTTGTTAATTTGCTAATTATATACTATCTTTGCCCTCTCAAACTAGTATAAGTGTTATGGAACAGGTATACATTTTCATGTTGTTCGTATTCTTGGTACTCGCCGTTATTGATTTAGTGGTAGGTGTAAGTAACGACGCAGCAAACTTTCTCAATTCGGCTGTAGGCTCAAAAGTGGCAACTATTCGCACGATTATGATAGTTGCGAGCGTGGGGGTAGCCATCGGTGCTGTTTTCTCGAGTGGAATGATGGAAATTGCCCGCAAAGGGATTTTTAACCCCCAACTCTTCTATTTCGATGAGGTTATGATTATTTTTATGTCGGTTATTCTTGCCGATATTCTCCTCTTCGACCTCTTCAACTCTATTGGGTTACCCACCTCCACTACAGTATCTATAGTTTTTGAACTTTTGGGCGCTGCGATGTGTGTAGCTACAATAAAAACTTTTACAAGTGGCGAACCTCTGTTGAATGCTTTCAACTACATCAACACAGGAGAAGCAGGTAAAATCATTATGGGTATTTTCACCTCAGTAGCCATAGCCTTTACAGTGGGTACCATTGTGCAATACTTAGCCCGATTAGTATTTACATTCAAATATCAAGACAACGTAAAATATGTAGGAGGTGTATTTGGAGGTTTGTCGCTTACAGGTCTTTCCTACTTTATCATTTTTAAAGGACTCAAAGATGTTGCTTTCATTCCTAAAGAAGCCATTGCGTGGATAGATACAAATATAGTACTACTACTCTTTGGCTGTTTTATTTTCTATTCGGTGCTCTCACAAGTGCTTATACGTATGAAAATAAACATTTTTAGGGTAATCATCCTCAGTGGTACTTTTGCTTTGGCGATGGCATTTGCGGGCAACGACTTGGTGAACTTTATCGGGGTACCAGTAGCCGCTTATCAATCGTACGATATATGGCATAACTCGGGTGTAGCACATAATGGTTTGCTAATGGGAGCTTTGGCTGACGGACAAATCACTACCCCCACTTTCTTGCTATTGTTCACTGGCTTTGTGATGATTCTCACCCTTTGGTTCTCCAAAAAAGCGCGCCACGTGATTGATACAGGAGTAAACTTATCACGCCAAAGTGAAGGTGGTGAAGAGAAATTTTCGTCTAACTTCTTGTCGCGTTTTTTGGTGCGTATTACCGTGATTTGCGCTAATGCAGTGGAGTTTGTGATGCCTAAATTTCTTAGCAAGAAGATAGATAGCCGCTTTGAAAAACCAGAACTCGACCCTAATGTAAAAGAAGAAGACCTACCCGCTTTTGACCTTGTGCGCGCAGCTATCAACCTTGTGGTATCGAGTAGTTTGATTGCTGTAGGTACTTCGTTCAAATTGCCGCTCTCTACCACTTATGTAACCTTTATGGTGGCGATGGGTTCATCACTTGCCGATAGAGCTTGGGGGCGCGATAGTGCTGTGTACCGTGTGGCAGGGGTGTTAAACGTAATCGGCGGTTGGTTCTTAACAGCTATCGTGGCTTTCATTGGAGCTTTTATAGTTTCAGGAATATTGTACTACGGAAGTGTGATTGGACTTATAGTGATGATTATGGTAGTGGGCTTTGTACTTATCCGCAACGCCGTGATTTATCGCAATAAACAGAAAGCCAAAGCGCAAGGCAAACGCTTTGAACGCGCTGATTTGGCGACCATTGGCGGGGTGATCAAAGAAAGTTCTAACTATGTATCCGAAACGATTTTCCGCATCGATGAGCTTTATAGCAAGGTGGTGAAAAACCTCGGCACACAAGACCTCGCTAAACTTACCAAAAACAAGAAAAACGCTAAAAAGTTAGAAAAAGAACTCGACGAGCTGAAAGGTAATGTGTATTACTTTATCAAATCGCTGAATGAGAGTTCGGTAGCGTCAAGTAAGTTCTATATACTCATTTTGGATTGCTTGCAGGATATGGCGCAGTGTCTTACCGCTATTACCCTCAACAGCTATGAGCACGTGAACAACAATCACAAGAACCTCAAGTTCAATCAGCTGAGAGATTTGAAATACATTTCGGACAAGATGGAAGAGGTGTTTAAGGCAGAAGCCGAAATATTTAAAGGATCAGACTATAACAAGTTACACATCATCTTTGAAGATTGCAAGGTGTTGAAAAACGAAGTATCAAAAATGGTACAAAAGCAAATTGACCGTATTCGTACCACTGAAACTAGTCATAAAACCACCAAATTGTATTTCAGCATTTTGCTCGAAACCAATGCGCTTATCCGTGCAAACAACAACCTGCTAATGCAGTTTGACGAATACCAAAAACAGCAAAATAAGAAGAAGAAAATAAACCTTATCAATCTTCAAACAGGTAAGAGGTAAGAAGTAAGAGGTAAGAGGAAAAATAAGTTATTTTTAAAAGTGATTGATTATCAGAATAATCAACTTTGGCAAAGGTCGTAGCACGACGAGCAATTAAAACTTTGCCAAAGTGTAGTGATACCAAAAAAAAGAGGCAACTGAGAAGATTTACAGTTGCCTCTTTTTTTACTTTTTATTTCTTATTTCTTAGCTGCTAAAATTCTTCTTGCAGCTTCGGAAGCAGCTATCAAACCACCTGCCGACATTATAATATCTTTCAATACCAAGCGTCCAGCTCCTGATAAGTAAGGGAAACCGTAAGCTGGAGTAGGCATATCACCACCTAAATTAGGTACATACACTTCTGGTGTAGTGATGAGGAAAGAAAGGGTAACGATGCTCATTCCAAAAGTAAGCAATCCTCCTACTACCCCAATTTTAGGTGACCAAATACCCAAAAGGGTTAGCAAACCAATAAAGCATATAAAAGCACCTAAAGCGTAAGAGAAAATATAAGTGTTGTTCTCTTTGTGCCACTCAATATTAGCTTTCACCATCTTGCCTTCAGGGTTTTTGTGCAATTTGTATTGAGCTACTTCTTTGCCTTTGTTAGCTTCACCTGTAACACCGTTCTCATCGATAGCGGTTTTACCTGAATTAGCATAGAAAAAACTCATAAACGGACTGTTAGTCACGAAAGGTACAATGCCATCGGCTTCGTACTGACATACTTTTAAGCCACCTATCCACGCCATTACGATGAAGATAGCAACTCTAATAAAATTCACGAAACTGCGTTCGCTTCCTGCTAAAAATGATAATAATTTCTGCATACTGTTAAAATTGTTTTTGTTAAATAAATCTCCATATATTTTTATAGCCTTTTTCCCCTTGGAGCAATAGGGAAGTTTTCAGGGCGCAAAATTACGGCTTTTTTGGCAAATGCAAATGGATAAAAAAGGTGATTACATAGACATTTTAGTCAGCTTCATTGGCAACAATAGAAATACCTACACTTTCGCGGAAGTGTTTAGGAGAGAGTCCTACATTTTTTTTGAAGAATCTACTGAAATAGAACTCATCTTCGAAATTCAAATCGAAGGCTATTTCTTTGATAGACTTATGCGTGAGGTGCAGTTGCTTTTTGGCTTCTAACACCAATCGCTCTTGGAGGAGTTTGGTAGGTGTTTTCCCAATGAGTTTTTTCAGCTTCTTGCTAAAAGCATCGGGGGTGAGGGAGAGCGCCTCGGCATAGAAAGAGAGGTTGCGCTCGCTAAGGAAATGTTTTTCTAAAAGCTCTTGGAAGTCGGTTGCGAGAGTGTGTTCGGTTTGAGGAGGGGCATCGGTGAGTAAGAGGCTTTTTTCCTTGCTAGAAAGTGCCAAAATAAGCTGAAGATAAGACCGCAGTACCGCTTCTGAAAAAGGATTATTCTCTATAAGTTCAGCAGTTATATTTCTAAATAGATTTTTAACTTCTACAAAAGTAGCTTCTGCCACACTGATATGAGGTTGCAAAAACAGGGCATTGAAGAGGAAACCATTGCAAGCAACTTCTTTTTTGTGGTATTCTATACAATAGAAATCACCGTGAAATTGCAAAAGTTCGGCAGTTGTAATGCTTGCTTCTTGCCACTGAAAGTGCTGAAAAGGAGAGAGGAAAAGCAAGGTGTAACCCTTATAAGTATACGGGGTAGCATCTACTGTAAAGACTCCTGAGCCTTCAAACATAAATATACAATAATTCTCCACACTTGTGGGTGTGGAGAATTGTTGCAAATTGATATGTTCAACAAATAAGGTCATTTTTCACCTAATTGTTTATTGTCTATTCATTGATAGCAGCGATACCAGGAAGTACTAATCCTTCGAGGCTTTCGAGCATAGCACCACCACCGGTAGAAACATAGCTCACTTTGTTTTCAAAGCCAAATTGTTTAACAGCTGCTACTGAGTCGCCACCACCTACGAGTGAGAAAGCACCATTTTTAGTAGCTTCGGCTACATAATCACCTACGGCGATAGTACCTTTAGCAAAATTAGGCATTTCAAACACCCCTACAGGGCCATTCCATAAGATAGTTTTAGAAGCGAGCAATACCGATTTGATATTTGCAAGTGTTTTAGGACCCGCATCAAGACCTTCCCAACCATCAGGGACAGCATTTACAGGTACTACTTGGGTTTTAGCGTTGTTGTCGAAAGCATCGGCTGCTACCACATCGATAGGCAAGTGAACTTCTACACCTTTAGCTTTAGCTTTAGCAAGGATATCGAGAGCGAGGTCGAGTTTATCGTCCTCACAGATAGAGTTACCTACTTTACCGCCTTGTGCTTTAGCAAAGGTATAAGCCATACCTCCACCGATGATAAGGTGGTTTACTTTGTCTAAAATATTTTCGATGATAGTGATTTTAGAAGAAACTTTAGAACCACCAAGGATAGCAGTTACAGGTTTTTCGCCGGTTTTCATCACTTTCTCGATACTTTCAATTTCTTTAGCGAGGAGGTAACCGAAGCATTTATTGTTAGGGAAGAATTTTGCTACGATAGTAGTAGAAGCGTGGGCACGGTGAGCGGTACCGAAAGCGTCGTTCACGTAGATATCACCCAATTTAGCCAATTGTTTAGAGAAGTTTTCATCGCCTTTTTCTTCTTCGTTGTGATAACGCAAGTTTTCGAGGAGTACTACACTACCAGCAGGAGCTGCAGCTACAGCTTTTTCGGCAGCTTCTCCTACGCAATCGTCTACGAAGATAACTTTTTTGCCTAATACTTTTTCTACTTCGCTAACGATATGACGGAGAGAATATTTGTCGTTACGTTCTCCTTTAGGGCGACCTAAGTGGCTCATAAGTACAGCAGTACCACCATCTTTAAGGATTTTCTCGATAGTAGGTTTAGCAGCCTCAATACGAGTGTTATCGGTTACTTTAAAGTTTTCGTCTAACGGCACATTGAAGTCCACACGAATAAGGGCTTTCTTGCCCGCAAAGTTAAAATTGTCTATGGTTTTCATATATTTTATATATAATATTATATTTTCAAGCTACAAAGATACGGATTAATTAGCAAATTAGCAAATTTATAAATTAGCAAATTTGGCAATTATTTTATCGTTCTTAAATACTCAAGTACTTCACGGGCTTGTTGCTCAGTGAGGTTTTGGTTGAGCATTAGGCTTTGGTACTCTTCCACTAATTTTTTAGCGATAGGGTCCTGTTTTTCCATTGCATCGGGGTAGAGTATCATATTCATCAGCCACTCAGGGGTGCGGCGTTCCATTATGCCAATCATTGCAGGACCTATTAGGCGCTTTTTAGGGCGGTGGCAGGCAATACAAAGATTGTTGAAAGTTTCTTCACCTTTGGCAGCCATTGCTGCGTCGGGGGTATCGGCTAAAGGCGGGTTAAGTGTAATAGGTTTTACCCCTTTTTGGTTTTGCCAATCGGGAAAATCGGGTTCAGGGGTGGCTGTAGTGGTTGCCTGAGGGGTAGTAGTTTCGGGGGTGGTGGTATCGTTGCTGTTGTTGTTATTGTTATTGTTAGTGCCGCCACCACAAGCAGTTAGAAGTGCCATAGAGGCAAGTGTTAAAAAGTGTTTTTTCATAGAAAATTTAAATGTAGTTATTTAGTGAGGGCGTTTGCAATATAATAGGAGGCTGTCCTAAAAGTTTTTCTTGGGGAGGGCGTTTGCAAAACGCCCCTACATAACATACTCTAAAAGTGATTGATTATCAGGTTTATGATGCAAAGACGATTCTGTTTTTTACAAGAGTTTTACAACTTCTTTGGCGAAATAGCTTGCGATAATATCGGCACCAGCGCGTTTGATGCTCACGATTTGTTCCATCATCACGGCATCGTGGTCAAGCCAACCCTTGGCAGCAGCAGCTTTGAGCATTGCGTATTCGCCGGATACTTGGTATACCGCTACAGGTACTTCGCTCATATTCTTTACCTCACGAACGATGTCTAAATAACAAAGCCCTGGTTTTACCATCACAATATCAGCGCCTTCCTCTATATCCATACGTGTTTCGCGCAACGCTTCGAGGCGGTTGTGATAGTCCATTTGGTAAGTTTTCTTATCCTTAGGGATATCTTGCTGATCTACAGGAGCACTATCAAGGGCATCGCGGAAAGGACCGTAGAAAGCAGAAGCGTATTTGGCGCTGTACGACATTATCCCCACGTGCTCAAAACTATTATCTTCAAGGGTTTCGCGCAAAGCAAGGATACGACCATCCATCATATCGCTAGGGGCGATAAAATCGGCGCCTGCCTCGGCGTGAGATAGAGCCATACGGCAAAGAGCATCAACGGTAGCGTCGTTCACAATGCGACCCTTCTCTACAATACCATCGTGACCATAGATAGAATAAGGGTCGAGGGCTACATCGGTCATTATAAGCATTTGAGGGGTTGCTTCTTTTATAGTTTTAATAGCCCGTTGCATTAAACCATTTGGATTAGCAGCTTCAGTACCTTTGTTGTCTTTGAGGTTATCGGGGACTTTTACAAATAGTAAAACTGATTTGAGCCCTAAGCTCCAAAGTTCTTTTACTTCTTTTGCCAACAAGTCTAGGCTATATCGGTAATAGCCAGGCATAGAAGCGATTTCTTCTTTTACACCTGTGCCTTCGACTACAAATAGAGGCACGAGGAAATCATCGGGGGTAACGATCGTTTCTTTTACTAAACTACGTATCGTATCATTCACGCGCAAGCGGCGGTTTCTTCTGAGTGGAAACATATTTAATCAATTAATAATTAATAAAAAAGTGTTTTACTTCGTTTTCAAAAATTTCTATGGGATAAGAGTGTTCCATAGTGTTGAGCAAATGAATGGTAACATTGGACAAAGCACTCATATCTTCGCGCAGGACGGCAAGCGATTCCCACGGGGCAATCACAGAGTCTTGTAACCCTATGACTACTTGCATATAAGCAGCATAATCGGGATTAGGCTGGGGATTGAAAGGCATTTCATGTCGATGAGTAAGAGCAGGATTGAATAGCAAGCAAGGTTTGCCTAATTTTTGGGCGAGGTAATAAACTACAAGTCCGCCCAAACTTGACCCGATGAGTACATCGGCAGAGGCGTATTGGTTTTGCAGTTCATCAAATAGGTTAGGGGCATTTCGATAGTTGATAGTAGGGGCGAATATTTCGCCATAATGAGATAGCACATTGCGTCTATCATCTTGCAGAAAGCTATCGAGCCCGTGTAAATAAAGTATTTTCATAATGAGGGCAAAGGTACGAAATAATTAACAAATAACAATTAACAAAGGGTAATTATATCGGTTTAATTTTTTTTGAAAAAGAGAGGTTATAGTGAGAAATTATATAAAATTCAAGTTATTACTTTTTATTTTATAATTTCTATATCTACTTGTAGTAGACCTTTGTTTTTATTATCGGTAATTTCCATAAAAGCTTTTTTGGTGAGGTCGAGTTCTCGGCCTTTGGTAAAGGGACCTCTATCGGTAACTGTGACTAGTACAGATTTACCATTTATGGGATTAGTAACTTTTAGTTGGGTACCAAAGGGCAAGGAAGGATGAGCTGTAGTGAGTTTATTATTGTTAAAAACAGCACCACTAGCGGTTTTTCTTCCATTAAATTTATCGTGATAGTAAGTAGCCGTAACATTAGTTTTATAAACGGTTGTTTTTACATTAGCAGCTGGCTTAGGAGCGTTTTTTTTTGTATGAGAGCGAGTAGTTTGCTGGTGATTGATAGTAGCGCAAGACTGCAAAGCTAAAAGTGCTATAAAGCAAAGGATTTTTTTCATTATAATGTTTTTTAAGTAAAAAGACTGTTCAAAAAGAGTTTCTTGTAGTCACTATTTTGAACAGTCTTTATATTATTGTTTATTATTTACCTACTTTGAGTATCCAAGCTTTAGAGTTTTTAAACTCTGGACGTCGGAGTAGGTTTATAAGTCGTTCCCCTGCATCGCCTCGTGTTTCATAAGGTTTATCGACATAGATATAAGTCAATCCGTTAGGGTGCATGAAGGTAGCGACATCAACTTCGAGTTTTTGTCTGATTTCTTGTGTCATTTTGTAAGCGCCACCCGGGTTGTTGTAAACACCTACGATCACGTAGTAACCAGGAGGGATATTATCGATATCGTCTTCGACTACTTTGATACGTTTGCTCAATTCATCCATAGGAGTTCTAGGTTTAGGAGGAGCAGGAGGAGGTGTTGGTGTTTGAGTAACGGTAACGGTAGGAGTTACGACCTTAGGTTCAGGAGGTTTAACTACAGGAGGTTCTTTTACTACAAGAGGATTTTTAGGTTGCACTTTAGGTTTTTTGATATGGTGTTTACCTCCGAATTGATAAGAGAGCAAGACATCGTAACTACCTCCTTGTTCTGCGATATAGTTGGCAGTACTTTGTTCATAGCCAAAACCTATACTAAGGTGGTTGCTTACATTAAATCCTAGGCCTCCGAAGACGCCATATTTTTGGTCGTAACCGGCGTATACCCATCCCATTTTGACATCGAGCATTATGTTAGCTCCGAATTGGAAATTATCTTTTGTTTTTTTGCCTTTTGCCATTACGCTGAAAAATCCGTCTTCCAAAAAGTTGCTATTGCTTTGTATTTCTTTACGGTACATTACGTGAGCAGTAAGAGATTTTTCGTTGAAAGGCACGGCCATTTCACCTACGGAGAAAGCGTAATCTAAAAGGTTTTCGGCGGTAAGACCGAAGTGCCAATAGCCAAAGTTCACATCTACTCCAGGTTGGAGGTTGATGATGCTGGTAGTTTTAGCGTTTTCAACCAGAGGGTCTTGTACGTTAGAACGGACTTTACTTTTATTAATACCGCTACGGGCGAAGACGAAGTTCAAACCTAGTCTCAAATAGTTATCTCTTGAGATTTCGACTTGATGGACGTAGTTTCCTAAGAGGCCGGTATTAGAGAAGAAGCTAGCATTTCGTTGGAAAATCATTCCGTGAGCCATATTATTTCCGTCGTAGTAATCTTTTTTTCTACTTGCATCGCCTCCCCATTTTTTACCATATGAAAGAGCGAAGGTATTGAATTTTTCGTCTTTAAATCCCATCCATTGATTTCGGTGGAAGAAGGTAATTTGAGATTCGTTTTTGTTAAATATAGGGAAAGCAGGGTGCATGAGATATGTGTTGTATTTCACGGCTGTATGTCCGGGCATTTCATAAGGCAAGTAGTTACCATCGCCTTGAGCCCAAATTGAGCAGGCACCAAGCACAAACGCTATAATGAGTATATTAATTTTAGTTTTCATTGTTTGTTGTTATTTTAAGATGGTAATAGTACCTTTTAAGTCTACATTTTTAGTTACTCCATTTTCAGTATATTCACCTTTAATAGTGTAGATATACATAAGGGCGCGTTTACCAAGGTCTTTGAAGGCATTTGAATTGGCAGACGGCCATTGGTTTTTATAGTTAGTTCCGGAGAATTCTTCTTTACCTTCGATTGTATAAATGGTTACTTTCACTTTTGGGCTAGTGTATTTAGCTGGTATTTCCCAAGTATCGTTGAAAAGGTCTCCATTAGGGGTTACGATATTAGGGACGACATCGACTTTATAGATATCGAGTTGAAAGTTTATAGCATTATCTCCGACAGCGGGGCAGGAAGTTTCTTTTAGGGTATAGTTACCAGCCATATCTTCGGAAGAGATATCAAGGGTTGTGCCATATTTTTGAGTACCATCGTCTTTTACCCATACAAAGTTACCACCAGCAATTTCAATTTCGTTGTCGTTATTTGTTTTTTTAAGTACGACTACATTTTCGCCTACTTGAGCGCTTATTTTTATTCTTGGAGATTGATTTTGTCCTACTTTGGCAATAGAGTTATCAGTTCCTTTGAAACCGAGTTCAAAGAGTCCTAATCGGTAGTTTTCTACTTTTATATGGGCTCTTTTAGGGCAACCGCCATTATTAATTTCTAAGTAGTATTCACCTATAGCATCTATATTAGTTTCATGGGTTTCTGTACCTATTGGGGTATCATTTGTATAGTTAGCACTAGTTACTTTATACCATTTATAGGAGAAGCTATCGGCTATGGTAGCATTAGGGTCGAAGCTATCAGCTGATACTGTAAGGGAGAGCGAACCTCCTTGGCATAAGTATACAGTACCTTTAGCGCCATCGGCTGATGAGATTTCGAAATCAGGGATTGGGGTAAAGGCTATAGCACGTTCGGCAGATGTTTTGATAATGCTAGTGTTGTAGGTTACACGTGCAGCGTATTTAGCTGACTCGGAGTTTCCGGCGCGTAATACTACTAATTGTTGACGGGTTTCGCCTAAAATATCAGTAGCGTCTTTTGTCCATTGGGTATTAAAATAGCGATAGTCTGCGCGTTTTACTTCTACTTCTTGTCCACTACTACTTAGTTTTGCTTTTATTTTTTGTATTTCGAGAGTAGTTTGAGATCGGGTTTCGCAATCGGCAGAAGCAACAGCAAGGGTACCTATTTTCACATCAGTGATATCGGCGATAGTTTCGAAATAGATGGGGTCGAGGGTCTTTACGGTACCGCAGTTACCGTTATCGGTAAGTTTTACGGTATATACATCGACAGAAGTTGGGGCTGATGAAATGGTAAGTTGTGTACCAGTTTCGCCTGGGATCACAGCACCATTTTTACTCCATTCAATAGTAGGAGATGTCATATTATGGGATACTTGTAGGACGTTTGTTTTCCCGTGGTAATAGATTTCACGGGTATTAATATCTTCGGCCCAACGAGCTGTGATAGTAGTTTTCTTTACGACTACAGAGTTAGAGGTAGCAGGGCATCCTCCTGAGCTTGCAGCTACGGTAGCATAGTAGACACCTGTACCTTCTGCAGAGTACTCAGTTTTTCCTACACCTTCGGCTACTTTCACATTATCTTTAAACCAAGTATAGGTAGCTGAAGGGGAAGCACCTGTAGAGACAGAGAGGGTAGCAGTACCTTCGCAAAATTCTAAAGAGTTATTACCTCCGTTTATTTTCAAGGCATTAGCGTCTTGTAATTGAATATCTAATTCATTAGAGTCAGGGATTGTAAATCCAGTAGCAGTAACTTTGAGTTTGTATTTACCGTTTTGTAAAGCGCTATTCAGGGGCAGTTCTTTTTGGGTAGCTCCAGGTACATCGGCATAGGCACCGGAGGTATTAGCTTGCCATTGAAAGGAGAAAGCGGTATAGTCGGAAGGGTCTACAGAGAGTTCGGTAGATCCTATTACAGCTGTAATTTTATCGATAGCTAAAGTAACAGCGTTGGTGGTACAAGGCTGGAAAGGGTTTTTGGTTTTGATAGCAACTTTAAAGTTATCGGGGGCGTTTAGAGTAATTTCGTTGGTAGTAATAGTAGCGGCACAGCCAGCGGTTTGTACAACTTCGGCTTTATAGGTACCAGCTGTATTGGCTGTATAGGAAGCAGCTGTTTCTCCTGCAATTTCAGCACCATTTTTAAACCATTTGTATTGAGGGCTTTGTGCGGTAGTTGTCACTGAGAAGACACGGGTTTTTCCAGGCATCAAGACAGTGCTCGCTGTAGTAGCAATTGACGCAGTTATATTATCCTTACGAGAGATTGTTAAGCGGTTAGATTGCACATCGCAACTACCTCCACTTCCTACTTGCACATAGTAGTTACCAGCGAGGTTTTGCCCTACGGGAATGGTATAAGTATTTACACCTTGGGTTTCGCCCAATTTAGTATTATCGCGATACCAAATAAATTTAGCTGAAGCATTTGGGGGTGTAGCAGTAAGTGTAAAAGCCTCACTTTCGCACACTTCAGTAGCTGAAGAGGCAATGGTAACGGATTGATTACCTGAAACTTTTACTTCTATACTTTGAGAATTTGTATTGTTAGGGCAATTTGTTTCATAGTCTATAGCTGCATAATAATATCCAGCTTCTGAGACAGTAAAGGTAGGCCCAGCATTTCTTTGAAGAGGGACGCGATTACTACCTACCATTTTACCCCACACATAGCGATAGTTAGAAACAGGTTGCCCACTGGGGAGGCTCACTACTTTTAATTCTTGAGTATGACCAGGGCAAAGAGTTACATTTTGAGGAGTTACTGTTACCCCTGTAGCAAGCATATAGACAGCCTCGAATTCTTCAGAACCAGCAACACCATCCTTATTGATAGCGATTACTTCGGAAGCGGGGCTTGTACTTCTTACTCGAATTTTGTATTTTTTACCAAAAGTACTTACAGGGAAAGAAAATTTATCTTCTTCTGCCTCAAAACTTGTTTGATTTTGTCTTTTTGGAGTTACTGTTTTTAGAAGAGTAGGATTATCAAAACTTCCATTAGGATCTGACAACTCAATATAAAAAACATTATTAGCATTAAACCAGGGTCCATCCCAATAAAAAAAGACTTTCCAATTATTATAAGAAGCGCTAATACAAGCGCTACCGAATTGTCTTCTTGCTACTCTTAAATGACCTTGTGTTTGTGCATAGAACTCCTGTACTCCTGAGAAGATTAGGAGTAATAGTACAAGGTACTTAAAAAAACTTTTTACTTTCATCTGATCTAATTTAAAAAACATTGCTATAAGAAACATGCTTATAAAGCACGATAAATCGCACAAAAGTACAAAAAAGAAAAATACCATACAAATATGAGTGTGAAAATATTTTAGCACATGGTAAAAAAAATAACTCTTAAAACATGGAGTGATTTACTACAACACTTTGTTTAACAATAAATTACAAATAATTAAAGTGTGAAAATATTACTTTTTACACAAGAGAGATTTAACATTTGTTTAAGATTTAAATCTACAGATAATATTTTAAAGTTGTAAAAGTAAATGTACACCTCTTCTTTATCTTAGAAAGGAAACAATAAAACTTCCTACAAAGCAAAAAACTCCCCAACGCATAATGCCTTAGGGAGTTTTTACTTATTATCATTTCTATTTGTTCAATTCATCATAATTCACAATAAAAAAGAGCAACTCTTTATCAGAATTGCTCTTTATAAGAAGGCGGCGACATACTCTCCCACGTGACCGTAGTACCATCTGCGCTAAAAGGTTTAACTGCTCTGTTCGGAATGGTAAGAGGTGAGACCTTTGACTATAACCACCTTAAATCGTTTTAGGTAAGAGGTGAGAGGTAAAAGATAAGAGCTTCTTAAAACTCTTTTTTGTATCTTATCCTAAAATACCAATTCCTAATCATATTTTTAACATATAGGGATAAAAAACATATTTTAACTAACTCTCTTTTAAAAAGAATGCTGCGCGAAAAGTCTACGGGTGATTAGTATT
>NZ_CALGWU010000007.1 GCF_937936315.1 uncultured Capnocytophaga sp.
TCAATATTGAGGAAATCAAACCGTCCTCTCGTCGTTACCCTGCCATCATTTTCGACCGTGACCGCGAGGCTGGCGACCAAATCCTACACGTGGAAAACCTTGCCGCGTCTATTGACGGACAGGTACTGTTCCAAAATGTGGATATCAACCTTGCCAAAGACGATAAGGTAGCCGTAATTTCTAAGGATTCACGTGCTACCACTGCCTTTTATGAGATTCTCAACGGCAATCTCAAGCCTGATGCAGGTACTTTTGCGTGGGGAATCACCACCTCACAGTCTTACCTGCCTGTGGATAACTCCGATTTCTTCACTCAAGACCTTTCTTTGGTAGATTGGTTGCGCCAATGGGCAAAAACAGAGGAAGAGCGCGAGGAAGTATATGTGCGAGGTTTCTTGGGCAAGATGCTTTTCAGTGGCGAGGAAGCCCTCAAAAACTGTAAAGTGCTTTCAGGAGGCGAGAAAGTGCGCTGTATGCTCAGCCGTATGATGATGTTGCGCGCCAATGTGTTAATGCTCAACGAACCTACTAACCACTTGGATTTGGAGAGCATCACTGCTTTTAACAACTCGCTGAAAAACTTCAAAGGCACCGTGCTTTTCACCACCCACGACCATGAATTTTCACAAACTGTCGCCAATCGTATCATCGAGCTTACCCCTAGTGGCATTATCGACCGCTATATGACCTTTGATGAGTATATGGACGACAAAAATATTCAGGAACTCCGCGAAAAGATGTATAGTGTGAGCCGCACAGGCAATTAATAATGGCAGTTACAATTGACTTTGACAAAGTTCTAAAGCTTTGTCAAAGTCTTTAAGTAAATTAATATTGGCTATGTTATGGAAAAGACAAAAGTATCTCTAACAAACTTCAAAGAATTTTCGCCTGATGAACTTCCTCGTTGGGTAATAAATGTTATTATAAGTGATATTAATAAGGAATATAGCAAATTTTGCGAACCTATCTTTGAGATTCTTCAACCTTTAGCTGAAAAAACAATATTTGAATTGAAAAATCCTGTACATGTCAGGGATGTAAGCTTTATAGAAGAAGATGAGGATACAATATCTTACCATTTATTTCATAAAATAAACAAATTAGCAGGGCTAAAAGGCAAAGGGGCTACCCTAAGAGCTGTAGTTAGGGATTTATATGGCAATGAGTGCACCTTTAATGAAATAGAAATAGATAATTTTTTTATTTAATTGAACAATCAAAAAATAAACTATGCTGCGAATTTTATTCTTATTTTTGTTAATTTCCCAGTGTGTCTTTGGTCAATTCTTTGTGGTAAAGGACAAAGATGGTTATGTAAATATCCGTGAAAAAGAAAATGTCAAAAGTAAAATACTGGGGACACTCCCTAATAATAAGCTTGTTTATATATTTCATGCTGATGAAGATATAAGTAAGTGGCATTACGTAGATAAAGGGTATATTCATAACAGCAGACTGAAACCTACTTATAAGTTTCTTGCTATTAAGAAAGAAAAAGAAAGCGATAATGCCATTACTTTTTTAGATATGGGAATTCGAGTAGAGCTTACCGCTCAAAAATACAATAAGAAAAAACATACCTTTACTAAAGAAAACAAAGGCGATCATTACGAATACAAAATAGACGGGAAACCTTTTGAAGGAACTGATGGCTCTGAGCCAGAAACGGAATATAAGAGTTTTGTGGTGAGCATTAATGGCAAACAAGTGAATATTCCTAAAAGTGCTTATAGGGATATGTATGTACCTGCCTTTAGTGAAACATCCGTTTATTATGACAAAGAAGACAATATTATCTATATAGAGGCTCAAAATGGTACAGGAGCAGGAGGATATGATGTTTGTTGACAGATCGTAAAGGGTATTTATAAAACAAGAGAGGTAGGGCATTTTAATTAAAAGGAAGACAAACCCAAACTTTTAGAGCGTAATCGGTAAGTTTGTAAGGAGTTAGAGGGAAGTTATTAAGAACTATTTAAATAAAAAGAAAATGAAAATCATAGGAATCAGTGTACGCACTACCAATCAGAACGGACAGGCGATGCAGGATATTGGGAACCTTTGGCAACGCTTTTTTAGCGAGCAAATTTTGGCAAAAATACCCAATAAGGTAAGCGATGCTATTTACAGCATCTACACCGATTACCAAAAGGACTATACTGAGCCTTACACTTGTATGATAGGGATGGAAGTTACCACGCTCAGCATAATTCCCGACGGCTTAGAAGGTAGAGAATTTCCTGAGCAAACCTTTCAAAAGTTTGTAGCCAAGGGGGCAATGCCTCAAGCAGTAGGGGCAATGTGGCAACATATCTGGGACAACGATGCCACACTCAATCGCACTTATATATATGACTATGAGCGCTACACCGAGAAATCTCAGCAAGGAGGTACCTCCGAAGTAGATATTTTTATAGGTGTAAAGGATTGATAAAAATTGGAAAAATAGTACAATGAATGACTTCGAGCAATATATAAGGGAAACTGAACCCCATCGTCGTGAAAAAGGTGAGGCGTGGCAGACAGCTATTGGCTTGCAGGCAGTAGACGGACTGAAACCTTCAGCTTATCTCGTACAAACGGCTAAGCAACACATCGAGGGGGACATTACTATAGAGGAGGCTAAGCACCTTATTGATAGCTATTATCAATCCAAGACAGTACGCCACGAACAGGGAGAAGAACGCACTGAGGAAGCCGACAAAGTTTCGGCGCGCATCACCGAATTGCTTACCGAGTCAGCTTTTAGCTTTTCCCCAGTGGCATATATAGGCATTCATCGCAAGTTATTCACCGGTATTTACAAGTTTGCAGGCAAATTGCGCGACTACAATATCACCAAAAAGGAGTGGGTACTCGGTGGAGATACGGTTCTCTATGCTAGTGCAAACAATTTGCGTGAGACTTTGGACTATGATTTCGAGCAAGAAAAGCGTTTTTCTTATCAAGGCTTGCCTGTAGAGGCAGCTATCAAGCACATAGCCAAATTTGTCTCAGGACTCTGGCAAATACACCCTTTTGGTGAGGGAAATACGCGTACAACGGCAGTTTTCACGATTCAATATCTGCGTACCTTTGGCTTTGCGATGAGCAATGAAGCCTTTGCCTATCATTCTTGGTATTTTCGTAACGCCTTAGTCCGTGCCAATTACAACAACCTTGCTAAAGGGATAACAGCAACTACCGAATATATAGAACGTTTCTTTAGAAATCTACTTTTAGGCGAAGATAACGAGCTTAAAAACCGGTATTTATTAGTAGGTGAAGAATTTCAAAGTGCAAAAGAACAAATTCCAAAGGGCAAAATTTGCACTTTGAATTGCACTTTGGAGGAAATGGCAGTATTACAATACTTACAACAAAATCCTACCGCCACTCAAAAGATTATTGCTGAGCATATAGGAAAATCAGAACGCACCGTAAAGACTATTACAGCAAATCTGGTAGGAAAAGGACTTATCGAACGTAAAAATGGTAAGCGAAATGGCTTTTGGGAAGTAAAAACAAACAATTAGTTTCATAAAATAAATAGCATTATGGAAATACCCTTTAATTTTGTGCTTTTTAAAAAGCGTTTAAACCTATTTTTAGAAAAGATAGAAGACCTTGGTGGCGAGGTAGAACCTCTTGCGATAGAAAAACCCGCTACGGAGGAAGAAATCAAAGCAGTAGAGGCAAAATTAGGCTATACACTGCCTCCTCATTTCCGTGAAGTGCTTTTGGAAAACACTGCTCATTTGGAGTTTTATTGGGATGTGAATGATG
>NZ_CALGWU010000008.1 GCF_937936315.1 uncultured Capnocytophaga sp.
ACGATCAATTGTACGACAAACGCGAGTTCTATGGTAACTTCACTTTGTTCAGATAATAAAGCAAACTAACAAGATAATGAGAGAGCTATTCACTAGAGTAGCTCTCTTGTTATTATTTAGTACTTCGTAATTTGTATTTCGTACTTCGTAATTCGTAATTATTTTGTACCTTTGCCGCCAAAATTAATTTATTATGACGGAACACGAGCTGCTAAAAGCCCGTTGGGAAGAGGTGGTACAACGCCTTTCCGATACTTTTACCGAAGGCGAAACTTTAAGTGTAGATGGTATTATCTACCTTATTGGTGTTCAAGAACTCGGACAAATAGGTCGTTCTTATGCCAAAGATGAAAAAGTAGATCTAATGCATATCGCTATTTGCAAACTCTTAGAACCCTTTGGTTATTATGAATATGAATTTACTGATCCCGATGGCTGGCCTCATTATCGCTTAGTGCAGGAGCTTCCTGCTCTTAAAGCTGGCGAACAGACCATACTGATAAAAAAAGCCATTGTACAATATTTTTTAGAAAAAGATTTCTTTTCTAACCCCTAATGTCTAATACTTAAAAATGAAAAAAGTAGCATTCTATACTTTAGGTTGCAAACTCAACTTTTCCGAAACCTCTACTATCGCACGTAGCTTTGAAGAGGATGGCTATATTCGTGTTGATTTCGACGACCCTGCCGATATATACGTGATTAACACCTGCTCAGTTACCGAAAACGCAGATAAACAATTTAAACAAATCGTACGCAAAGCACTGAAAACAAACCCTAAGGCATTCTTGGTGGCAGTGGGTTGTTATGCTCAATTAAAACCAGAAGAACTCGCTTCAGTAGATGGGGTTGATTTGGTATTAGGTGCCAAAGAAAAGTTCAATATCACTCAATATATTGATGACCTCACCAAAAATAATGAGGGCATCGTGCACTCTTGCGAAATTTCCGAAACCGACTTTTATGTGGGAAGTTATTCTATTGGCGACCGTACACGTGCTTTCCTAAAAGTGCAAGATGGTTGTGACTACAAATGCACTTATTGCACCATACCAATGGCACGTGGTATTTCACGAAGTGATACTATCGAAAACATCATTGCTAATGCTAAGAAAATTTCAGATAAAGGTATCAAAGAAATCGTACTTACAGGTGTGAACATAGGCGATTATGGCAAAGGTGAATTTGGTAACAAAAAGCACGAGCACACCTTTTTAGAATTGGTGCAGGCTCTTGATAATGTTGAAGGCATTGAACGCCTGCGTATCTCATCAATAGAACCCAATCTTATCAAAGACGAAACTATCGACTTTATAGCACAATCTAAAAGTTTTGTACCTCACTTTCATATTCCTTTACAGAGTGGAAGTAACGATATCCTTAAAAAGATGAAACGCCGCTATTTGCGTGAACTCTATGTAAGTAGGGTAGCCAAAATACGTGAAGTGATGCCTGATGCCTGCATCGGGGTAGATGTGATTGTAGGTTTCCCAGGCGAAACCGATGAACATTTCTTAGAAACTTATCATTTTCTAAACGAATTAGATATTTCTTACTTGCACGTATTTACTTATTCCGAGCGTGACAATACCGAAGCTGTACTTATGGACGGTGTAGTCCCCGATGCAGTACGTGCTAAACGCAGTAAGATGTTACGCGGATTGTCAGCTAAGAAACGCAATGCTTTTTATGAGAGCCAGTTAGGTAAAGAAAAAACAGTCCTTTTCGAGGGCGATAACAAGCAGGGATATATTCACGGGTTTACTGAGAATTATGTAAAAGTAAAAGCCCCTTGGGATCCTGCTTTAGTGAATACCCTCCACAAAGTAAAACTTACCAAAATAGATGTAGACGGAATGGTGCGCTTTGAGTTTGTATAAAGTAGAACAAAGAAAATTAGAAATAATAAAACAACAATGGTACACTATAAAACAGAATTAATGTTAGAATTCCCTGGGTTTGTACTCTTCGATCCAGTAGTACTACAAGAGTTCCTACTCGAAAAAGGTATAGAAGATGATGATTTACTGAAATATTTCATCAATAACCCTGCAATAGGTGAGGAAAGTATCCAACGAGGAATATTACTGCCTATCTATAATATAGAACCTTTTGATTATGAAATACTCATAAATACAACTACTAAAAGTGAAATCCCTACCGATTGGGTAGTTTTTAAAAATGAAGTCTCATTACCTCTACAAGTAAAAAGCGGAAGGTTAGCTGTAGAAGATATCTATATGATAATGAGTTGGGATTATGAAAATAATTATTCCGATTTTGCTAATGAAAAGAGCCTAAATCCTCAACCCGCTGTAGAAGGTGTAGAATTAAATGGAGACACAGGAGATAGATTTGATATTCCAGCAGGTAATTACGGGGTAAAAGTATTAGGCTTCTTAGATGTAAATGAACCTGATATTTTTGAGAGTAAGTGTGGCTATGAATTGTTTTTTGAAAAGATGGATACTTTGCCTATAATTCCTGAAAATATAGATGTAGATAAGTTGGATTATAAAATAAAAGTAATATCTGAAAGATGAAAATCCTTTTAACAATTACCCTATCTCTACTGCTTTTTTCCTGCAATAACTCTGTGATTAGCTTCAAAAAATCTTGCAATGCCGAAACAGCAAAGCAAACAGTTGCCGAATTAGCAGAAGTAAAAGCTAAAATAAAGCAATTAGAAACACTTATAGGAAATAATCCTACTTATTGGGTGCAGGATAGTATACAAAGAGATAACAAAACCTATTATCGTTTGCGATTGCTCAACAAATTGTCGTATACCGATGTGCATCTCTATACTTTTGCAGTGCCAAAAGATGATTGTAAACAAGTGTTTTGGGAACAAAAAAAAGGGACTCTATTGCCTTATGCCGAAATCGAAAAACAAACGAAACAAGCAATAACTCAACAGAAACAATTTCCCGCTTTTTTCAAACAATTCATTACAGATATAGCTTTCAGGCAACAACACTTAGCTGAACCTCTCTTGCGCTTATTGAGGCAGAAAGATGGCAGTGTACTTCTTACCGAAGAAGAACTCCTTACTGATGAGTTTAACGAATTACAAACTTATAGTTTTAATTATTACCCTGATAGCGTGTTGTGCAATAACCCCGACAAGGCTATAACCCTCGTATTTATTCCTGTAAATAATACTTGGAAACTTACTCAAATTTGGCATTAAAATGGAAGATTTGATTCAATTTTTATCGCAAATCGACCAGATTTATCTCTGGGATTTAATCGGAACGGCAGTCTTTGGTGTTTCCGGTGTATTAGTAGGCTTAGAACGCCGTATGGATATCTTTGGAATGCTCATCTTAGCCTTTGTAACAGGGGTAGGAGGGGGGACTCTCCGCGATATTATGATAGGTAGTGTCCCCGTATTTTGGATGAAGAATCTCACTTATATATTAATGATTGTCATTAGTGTAGTGATTACCATTCTATTCAAAAAACAGTTCTCAGAACATTGGAGCAAATCGCTAATGTTGTTTGATACTATTGGGCTGGGGGTTTTCACTATCATTGGTATAGAAAAAGCCCTGCGTTTTGGCTTATCGCCCACCATAGCTATTATTTTAGGTACAATGACGGGTAGTTTTGGGGGAGTGATAAGAGATATATTAGCTAACAAATTGCCCGCTCTTTTCCATAAAGAAATTTATGCAACTGCTTGTATTGCAGGAGGTACAGTCTATTTTCTTATTGATGATTTCGTTAATCATAATTTAGTAGTGTTCATCACCATAATGGTAGTGATTTCTGTCCGATTGCTGTCGGTAAAATATCATTGGGAATTGCCAAAATTCTAATTCCTAATTCCTAATTTCTAAAAAAACACATAAAACCTTGTGTATATAAACATTTTGTACTACCTTTGCAAATTGAAATTTTAGATTAAATATTTTTAAAAAATGAATATTAACAGAGAGCAAGTAGATGCTTTAAATGCTGTCATTAAGATAGCAATTGAAAAAAACGACTACGCCGATAAAGTAGAGAAAGTACTAAACGATTACAGAAAAACCGCTTCTATCCCTGGATTTAGAAAAGGTCACGTGCCTGCGGGAATGATTAAAAGACAGTACGGTAAAGCTGTGAAGTTCGACGAGATCAACCGTGTGTTGCAAGACTCGTTGTATAAATATATAAACGACGAAAAACTCAATATCTTGGGTAATCCACTACCTAAAGAAAAACAAGATATCAACATAGAAGCCGACGATTTTACTTTTGAGTTCGAAATTGGCTTAGCACCAGCTATCGAAGTGAATTTAAAACCTAAAAAAGGTATTGTTCGCTACGAAATTACTGTTGCCGATGATCAAATCGATAAACAAGTAGAACGCATCCAAAAACAATTTGGTAAACTTGTTGCTAAAGGCGAAGTGATCAATGATGATAGCCTTGAAGTTACAGGTACTTTCTTTAACGAAGAAAAATCTATTGATACTCAAGCTACTTTCACCTTAGAAGAACTCAGTGATGCTGCACGCAAAGAGTTTGTAGGTAAAAAGATAGGCGATCAATTCCAGTTGCAAACTAAAGGCTTGTTTAAAGATGCTCATAGCCTAATGCACTACCTCAAAGTATCGCACGACGAGGCACACCACTTAGAAGTGGAAATTACTTTCACTTTGGAAGAAGTTAACGAACGTCAAGGTGCTGCTTTAGATCAAGAATTGTTCAACAAACTCTTCCCTGATGGTTCTGTTACCACAGAAGAGCAATTGCGTGACAAAATAAAAGAAGGCGCTCAACATCAATACAACGAGCAAGCCGATCAACATTTCTTAAACACTGTTACTGATTATTTAGTAGATAATACTAAGTTTGAGCTCCCTGAAACTTTTCTTAAAAAATGGTTGCGCACAGCTGGTGAAAAAGAACTTACTGAACAAGAAGCTGAAGAAGAGTACACACGTTCAGAAAAAGGTTTGCGTTATCAACTGATTGAAGGTAAAGTGATGGAAGATAATAACTTGCATCCTAAGTTTGAAGAGTTGAAAGACTTTGCACGCAACTATATCAAAGCTCAATTAGCTCAATATGGTATGCCTACAGATGACGATAGCTATGTAGATGGTATCGTTGATCGTGTATTGCAAAACCGTGAAGAAGTACAACGTATTCAGCAACAATTAGTATTCAAAAAACTCATTGAGTTCTACAAAGAAAATGTTAATACCGATGTGAAAAAAGTAACTTTTGATGAGTTTGTAAAAGTAGCTTTCCCTGAATAGTAATTTTTGCAAAATACTATAAACCAGTCCAAAATTGCTAATGATAAATACTATTTTGTATCTTAATTTAGCAATTTTGGACTACATTTATTAAAAGATGAAACAAGAAATTCTTAACCGAATACAAGCCCTTGGCGGTGATATTAGCAAGGTAAAGGGTAATTCATTGCAAGAAGACTTATTAGCGATTACTTTCAATACAGTTCTTTATGAAAAACCTGAGGATACTCCTTGGGCAAAAGCCGATGAAAAAGAACCTATTTATGGATTAGGTGAATGGGTAGACGCTAATTTTAAGATTTACCAAACTGATAAAAAGGCTTTCTATGACCAAATGATTGCTGAATTTTATCAACTTACAGAAAAACCTTACGGACAACACTTTTGGACAGCCTCCCTCTTTACTCCCTTCAAAGAAGGTACTGAGGATTATGAAGAGTGGTATGATGATTTCTCTGATGATGAATTTACAGACCTTACAGAAATTGTTGAAGTTACAGGTGATGAAACACCAGATCTTATACAATTGTTTTATACCTCTGGCTATCCTGATCATATATACGTAGCTCTAAGTGACCCCAATCCAGAAAATCCTACTCTTTTTGGTACCGATCACGAGGTGTTTTTTGGAGAAATAGATAATATGGGTACCTTGGAGGACTATCTGAATACCCTAATGACCCCTGAGGAACTTATTGATATTGTAGAAAAAGCATTAATAAATTATAACCCATTGTAAAATATAGTTTTAAAAATAACTAACAAATGAAACAGCCCTTCACAGATTGTCCCTTTCGGGGGTTCGGGGGCACTAAAAACTAATAACTAAACAAATGAATTTATCAGACGAATTTAAAAAATACGCGATTAAACAACACGGAGTAAACAGCCTTTACTACGATAAAATAGTAGGAAGTATGACTCCCTATATTATGGAAGAACGCCAGCTAAATGTAGCTCAAATGGACGTTTTTTCCCGCTTGATGATGGATAGAATCATCTTCCTCGGCACCGATGTGAACGATCAAGTAGCGAATATAGTTACTGCTCAATTGCTTTTCTTGGAAAGCGTGGATAGTGCCAAAGATATCCAAATCTATATCAACTCTCCTGGTGGTAGTGTATATGCAGGATTGGGTATGTACGACACTATGCAGTTCATCAAACCCGATGTAGCTACTATCTGTACAGGTATCGCTGCCTCAATGGCTGCCGTATTACTATGTGCAGGCGCTGAAGGCAAACGCTCAGCATTGCCACACTCTCGTGTGATGATACACCAACCTTCAGGAGGAGCACAAGGGGTAGCCAGCGATATGGAAATCAATCTCAAAGAAATGTTGAAACTTAAAAATGAACTTTATGAAATCATAGCCAAACACTCTAAACAACCTTTTGCTAAGGTGTATAAAGATTCTGAGCGTGACTATTGGATGATAGCTCAAGAAGCTAAAGAGTATGGTATGATAGACGAAGTATTAGAAAGAAAATAATGGCTAAAAAACAAGTAGAATATTGTTCATTCTGCGGTCGTGCAGAACCCGAAACCGAGATGCTCATTCGCGGTATGGCTGGTAATATATGCAACTATTGTGTAGAACAAGCCAATATCATTATAGAAGAAGCATTTGGAGCTAAAGCTCAAAAAGTAAAAGAGACCGTATCAGGTGATATGACTCTCAAAACACCTCAAGAAATTAAACAATTCCTCGACCAATATGTGATAGGTCAGGATTTTACTAAAAAAATTCTCTCTGTAGCAGTATACAACCACTACAAGCGTCTGCAACAACCTAATGCTGATGATGAGGTAGAAATCCAAAAGAGTAACGTGATAATGGTTGGCGAAACAGGTACTGGTAAAACCTTGGTAGCCCGTACCATTGCCAAAATGCTCAATGTGCCTATCGCTATTGTAGATGCTACAGTACTTACTGAAGCAGGCTATGTGGGCGAAGATGTCGAAAGTATCCTCACACGTTTGTTACAAGCAGCCGACTATGATGTGGAAAAAGCTGAAAGAGGGATTGTGTTTATAGACGAAATCGACAAGATTGCCCGTAAGAGCGACAACCCTTCTATCACTCGAGATGTATCCGGGGAAGGAGTGCAACAAGCGCTGCTTAAACTTCTTGAAGGCTCTGTGGTGAACGTGCCTCCTAAAGGTGGACGCAAACACCCTGACCAAAAATATATAGAGGTAAATACCGAACATATTTTGTTCATAGCAGGAGGAGCTTTTGATGGTATTGAACGTGTGATTTCTAAACGCCTCAATATGCAATCTGTGGGTTACAATTCGTCTAAAAATACACAAGTAGATAGGAAAAATTTGGTACAGTATATCATACCAAAAGACTTAAAAGATTTTGGTTTAATCCCCGAAATCATAGGTCGTTTACCTGTGCTAACCTATATGAACCCATTGGATAAGCACACATTACGTATGATTCTCACCGAACCTAAGAATGCCATTATCAAGCAGTACAAAAAACTCTTTGAAATGGATGGTATCAATTTTGATATAACTGAAGAAGCTCTCGATTTTATTGTCGAAAAAGCCTTAGAGTATAAACTCGGTGCTCGTGGATTGCGTTCACTATGTGAGAATATCCTCACCGATGCAATGTTTGAGCTCCCTAACTCAGGTGTCAAAGAACTGAAAGTTACTAAAGAGTACGCTGAAGAAAAACTCAATAAATCAACTTTGCAAATTGCTTCCTAACTCTTAACTCTTACCTAAATAACAATGGAAAAAACACAAATCATCCGCAATAGTCTACTAAAAGCTGTTTCCTACGAGACCTATCGCAATCTAATAGATAAGTATGAAGCCGAAGGTAAGTCAAGTGGAGAAGAACAGACCGAAGAACGTGTGTATTACACAGCGCTCAACCAAAAACGCTATAAACGTTTGGATAAAACGATAGAAATACCCGAAGAAAAGGCGCAATTCTTTATAAACTACCCTAAAAGCGTTTGCTTGTTAGTTATAACCGAAAGTTGGTGTGGTGATGCAGCTCAAATTGTACCCGTAGTACATAAAATAGCTGAACTCAACCCTAAAATCACTATGAAACTTGTTTTTAGAGATGAAAATGAAGAGTTGATGAATCTTTTCCTAACCAATGGTGGTAAGGCAATTCCAATAGTAGTGTTTTTAGACTTAGAGGATAAGGTGTTGGCACATTGGGGCTCTCGTCCGTCAGTGGCTACCAAAATGGTAGAAGAAGAAAAAGCTAAAAATGGCAAACTTTCTCCTGAGTTCAAAGAAGAACTACAAAGATGGTACAACCAAGATAAAGGTGCTACCATTGTAGATGATTTCAAGAAGATTTTAGAAACTATATAATAATAATTTTAATATGAAAAAACTTACTTTTGTTGCAATAGCTGCATTGTCTTTCTTTTCAGCTACAGCCCAAGAAGGAACTTCTACACGCACTACTACGCGTTCTACAACTCAAGCGACTCCTGTAGAAGTAGTACAAGAGGAAAAAATCCCCACTACACTATCTGAACAGTTTCAGTATATGGTCGATAAGTCAAACTCTTACGAGAGATTTAAACTGATTGACAAAACTAAATTAGCTGTTTTTCAACGCAGTATGAACGATAGCATCAATAGTGTGAAATCCCGACTTGAAGCTGAAAAGCAAACTGTAAAAACACACGAAAATACTATCAAAACCCTCAATGATAATATTGCAGAACTACAAACAACACTTGATGAAACTAAAAACCAAAAAGATAGTATGAATATCTTTGGCGCATTGCTATCCAAAGGTTTGTATAATACTATTATGTGGGGAATAGTATTAGTTTTGGCAGTATTACTCATTTTCTATATCTATAGATATGCTAACGGAAATGTAGTTACTAAAAAATCTATCAGCGACTTAGCCGAATTGCAAGAAGAGTATGAAAACTATCGCAAAGCAGCTATCGAGCGCGAACAAAAAGTGCGTCGCCAGTTGCAAGACGAAATAAATAAACACCGTTAAACCGATGCGTATTGATATCATATCAGTAGTTCCTGAAATAATGGAGAGCCCCTTTGCCTACTCTATTATGAAACGTGCTATTGATAAACAATTAGTGGAAGTGCATTTCCACAATCTACACGACTATGCTAACAATGCTTATCGTCAAGTAGATGATTATCAGTTTGGTGGAGGAGCAGGAATGGTGTTGATGATAGAACCAATCGATAAGTGTATTTCAGCCTTAAAAGCCGAAAGAGATTATGACGAGGTGATATTCCTCACCCCCGATGGTGATACACTCCAGCAAAAGATGGTTAATCAGCTTTCGTTAGCTGAAAATATTATCATCTTATGTGGGCACTTCAAAGGGGTAGACCAGCGTGTGCGCGACCATTTTATCACTAAAGAAATCTCCATAGGCGACTATGTGCTTTCAGGGGGAGAATTAGGGGCTGCTGTGCTCTGCGATGCAATTATTCGTCTCATACCTGGTGTTCTCTCCGACGAAACTTCAGCCCTTACTGATTCGTTTCAAGACAATTTGTTAGCACCTCCAGTCTATACGCGTCCAGCTAACTACAAAGGTTGGGAAGTACCCGAAATCCTTACCAGTGGTAATACGCCTAAAATAGAGCAATGGCGGGAAGATATGGCTTATGAACATACTAAAACCAAACGTCCCGACTTATTAAAATAGCAAAAAATCTTAATGAATAAAAACTTAGCTTATATTTATGGAGCTTCTGATATTTCTCTTTTAGGAGAAACTATCGACCAGAACCTTCGTAGAACAGTAGAAAAATTTCCTCATAAAGATGCACTCATTTCTGTACATCAAAATTATAGGGCTACCTATAGAGAGTTTTATGCACAAGTAACAGCAGTAGCTAAAGCGCTCATTGCTTTAGGGGTAAAACAAGGTGATAGAGTAGGAATTTGGTCGCCTAATTGCTATGAGTGGACGCTCTTGCAGTATGCTACCGCCAAAATAGGCGTGATAATGGTTAATATCAATCCTGCTTACCGTACGAGTGAACTGATTTATGTAATCAACCAATCTGGAATATCGTTTATTTTTGCAGCTCCTGAATTTAAGAGTAGCAACTATAAAAAAATGATTGACGATGCGCGTGAGTTTACTGAAACCCTTAGAAAAGAAGTCTATTGGGGAGATAGCTGGGAACGCTTTTTAGAAAATGGTAAAAAAGTTACGGACGAGAAATTACTTTCTTTTGAAGAAAAAGTACAGTTCGACGATCCCGTAAATATACAGTATACTTCAGGTACTACGGGCAACCCCAAAGGTGTTACTCTTTCTCATCACAATATTCTCAACAATGGTTATTTCATTGGTATTCGTATGAACTATACCGAGAAAGATAGGGTGTGCATTCCAGTGCCTTTTTATCATTGTTTTGGGATGGTAATTGGTAATATTGCTTGTACAGTTCACGGAGCTACAATGGTAATTCCTAATGATAGTTTTGATGCTACCCAAACACTCGAGGCGGTAGAAAAAGAAAAATGTACTTCGCTTTATGGAGTGCCTACAATGTTCATTTCAGAGCTCTATATATTAGACAAACACCCTTACGATTTGTCGAGTTTACGTACAGGAGTAATGGCAGGAGCTTTGTGTCCTCCCGAGATTATGAAACGTGTGAAAGAGCAAATGAATATGCACGAAATCACGATATGCTACGGTATGACCGAAACTTCTCCCGTATCTACACAAACTAAAATAGGAGCGCCTTTCGAGAAACAAATTCACTCAGTGGGTACTATCCACGATCATTTGGAAATTAAGATTATCAACCCCGAAACTAAAGCAATTGTAAAACGTGGAGAAAATGGTGAACTCTGTACACGTGGCTATTCAGTGATGTTGAAGTATTGGAATAGTCCACAGGCTACACAGCAGGTAATAGATGAACAACGCTGGATGCACTCTGGCGATTTAGCAATGATGGATGAAGATGGTTATATCCACATTTCAGGTCGTATCAAAGATTTGATTATTCGCGGAGGTGAGAACATTTCTCCTAAAGAAATAGAGGACTTCCTCTACACGTATGAAGGGGTGTTGGATGCTCAAGTTATTGGAGTACCAAGCAAGAAATACGGTGAAGAAGTAATGGCTTGGATCAAAACTAAAGAAGGGGTAACCCTCACTGAACAAGAACTTCACGATTTTTGCAAAGGTCGTATTGCTCACTATAAAGTACCTCGTTATTGGAAGTTTGTAGATGAATTCCCAATGACTATCTCAGGTAAAATACGCAAGGTGGAAATGCGTGAAATATCTGCAAGAGAACTTGGTTTAGATACCGAAGAAGAATTATAGATAAAAAGGATCAATAGTTTTTGTAACTAAACTATTTGCTATCAAGAGTTGGTTTTCTGGTAAAGCCAACTCTTTATTTTTGGTAATCAAATCATCGGCTTGAGCTATGAGAGCGTAGAGATAATCAGTGATGGAATGCACCCAGCAGCTGATAGGTATTTTGGCAATAGCGCGCAATTGGCGGAGGAGCACAATCATTTCAAAGCTATTCGCAGGACTATCTACTAAAATGTGCAGTTTGTCTTTAAAAGGTAACTCTCTGATAAAATCTTGTTGGGTACTGTTTTCTAAAAGAAGGGAAGCAGGAATATAAATGTATGTTTCTTCACGAGTAAGTACTTGAGGTAGTTCCTCTAAAGTACTAACTACCATTAGTTCATCGGTGATAATGCGCAAAGGGGGCACTTCTTTTAAATACCCCATTGCATGAAATCCGCGTTCATAAGGTGGCACGCCAGCTATGGCATTATGCGTTTCTGTCATAGTCTTCTTGTTTTAAGCGTTTTTCAAAAGATTCCCACAAGCGTTTGAGTTCTAATACTTCAGATGATTTTTTTTTGCTAAAAGGATAGAAATCCCAATCTTTACGGCTGTATAAATCTATGGCAGGTAAAGAAGCGCACTGCTCATTAAAAAGCGCTTGCTCTCGTTGTGATTTCTGTTTTATGTCCTTTATCAAGCTAAAGTCTTTTGTGATAGCCGGAAGTCCCCCTTTTTTTGTAATCTGCTCTAGCATCACAAGGGCTTTTTTGTACATTTCATAACTGAGACTTTCTATAGCATACATCCCATTAAGCAGAGTAGAGTTGCGTGTAGCTGTGATGTTCTGAATGGTTGCTACATTAGCTTTTTCAGTATTTAGGTTGTTATTTTTAAAGAAAAGAGGATTTTTAGGCAGTAGATAATCAGCACCTCCTAACACGGCAGCTTCATAAGCTAATTGTACATAGTTTTCGTTGTATGATGATTTCAGCAGCGATAAACCTCTACTTGATACTTCAGCGATGAGGCAAAGGGGTAGGGTAGGGAGTTGTTCATTTAGTAGTCTGCGAAAAGCGCGCAATTTAGCTATTTCTAATAAAAAAGTGCCTCCTACTGCTACTTTTACATTGAGTACATCAGCAGTGTGAGGATTTTCTTTGATTTGGGCTACCCCAAAGGCAATTTGTTGCACCATCGAGGCGCCTGCTTTTTGGTAAATTGTAGTGTCAATAGCAAATGAGTTAGTAAATAAATACTGCAAGTTTGCAGGTAGCCATTCTTCTACTTCTTTTTGAGTAAGTTTAGGATGTATATCCAACAAAAAGAAAGATACCAATTGCTCTTTCCAGAAAGCTATACGTTTAAGAGTTGCTTCTTTATCAGATATAAAAAGAGGGACAGCTACTTGCGTTTTAGTGTTAATAACATAAGGGCTTTTAACATTTTCGGCAGTGTAAAAAGGCAAAATAGGAATATCTTCTGCTGAAGCGAATATAAGTGACTCGTAGTCTCTTCCCTCCAGCAGATATTGCAATTGTTGTTTCCATTGTTTTGCAACGATATCCATTCCTATTTATCTATTACCTAACACCTATAGTCTGTCGCTCTATCCTTTTGCTTTTTCGTTAGGGCGCAACACCATACGATACGATTGGTCTTTACTGATGTAATAACCTACCCAATTGTACAAAGCTCTCATTTTGTTACGGAAGTTTACCAGCGACATAATGTGTATAAACGCCCATATAGCCCACGCGATAAAGCCTTTGAGGAAGATATTCTTAGGCAAATCGGCAACGGCTTGGTTGCGACCAATGATTGCCATAGAACCTTTATCTACATAACTGAAAGGAGTAGGGTTTACAAAATCTTTATTGAAGTTTTTTCCTAAGTTATTAGCTTGCTGTAAGGCTACTTGTGCAAGCTGTGGGTGACCTTCAGGAAAATGAGGGTCGGTTGTCATAATGCTTGAGTCGCCAATAGCATAGATGTTGTCAAAACCATCTACTTTGTTGTAAGCATTGGTTTTCATACGTCGCCCGCGCCCTAAGTATTGTTTGTCGTCAATTCCTTTAAAGGTTTTAGCCGAGATACCTGCTGCCCATATTAGGTTGCGCGCATCGAGTATAGTGCCGTCCGAAAGGTGCACTTCGTCATTTACAAAGTCGGTTACGAGTACTCCTAATTTGAGTTTTACACCTTTTTTTAGCAAGGACATTTTAGTATATGCTTGAGCTTTTCTACTCATAGGAGAAAGCACAGTATCTTGTCCGTCAATGAGGTAGATGTCTCCTAAATCTTCATAAGTGAGTTCGGGGTAGTCTTTGCGCATAATGTTTTGTTTCATTTCAGCAAAAATACCTGATAACTCTACTCCAGTAGGTCCTGCTCCTGCAATGGCAAAAGAAAGCAACTTGCGGCGCAATTCTTTATCTTGGGTACGAGTAGCACGCTCTAAGCGCGTATACACCAAATTGCGCAACATCAAAGCATCACCTACAGTTTTCATAGGCATTGCTTTTTCTTCTACATTTTTGTTGCCAAAAAAGTTAGATTCAGCTCCTGTAGCCATTACCAATATGTCGTATTGCAATTCGCCATTGCTTAAAATTAGTTTGTTTTCCGATGGAACAACTTCTTGTAAAGTAGCCATCCTAAAACGTGCATTTTTATATTTGCGAAACAGACGGCGGAAAGGGTAGGAGATAGACGAAGGCTCCATAAAACCCGCTGCCAATTGGTATAATAGAGGTGGAAAGAAGTTGTAGTTATTCATATCCACCAAAGTGATTTTAAATTTACCAGAGCGATTTAATTCTTTTACTAGTTCTAACCCAGCAAAACCACCGCCTACAATTACAATATGTTTTTTGTTTTCCACAATGATTATTATTAATTAGTCAATTTGCCAATTTGGTAATGGCTAATTGTTGTTTCTTTTTATTATTTTGATTATTAAATATTAAACTGATTTTTTACTTTTCGCTGTTTTCTTCTTCTTCCTCTTTTGGGAAAATCTCAATCTTAGGTTCTTTAATGGTCTCCTTGTTAGACAAACTGCGTTCTAACGACAATAGCAAACTTGGTAAGAGCAATAAGTTTGTCATCATAGCAAAGAGCAAAGTAGCCGATATCAGTCCGCCGAGGGCTTTGGTACCTCCAAAGCTGGAGAGCAAAAATACTGAGAAACCGCAGAGTAGTACAATAGAAGTGTAGAACATACTTACCCCTGTTTCGCGCAAAGCAGCATATACAGATTTGCTTATCTTCCAATTACGTGCTACCAACTCTAAGCGGTATTTAGCCAAGAAGTGAATAGTATCATCTACCGAAATACCAAAGGCAATACTAAACACAAGTATGGTGGAAGGTTTGAGCGGAATGCCAAAATAGCCCATCAGTCCTGCGGTGATGAGTAGCGGTAAGAGGTTAGGAATGAGCGAAACTACTATCATTTTGAATGAACGGAACATATACGCCATAATGAGTGCAATGAGCAAAATGGCTAAGGCTAATGACCAAATCAGGTTGGTAGCCAAATAGCTTGTTCCTTTGGTAAATAAATAGGCTTTCCCTGTAATTTTCACTTCATATTTATCATTAGGGAAGAGTTTTTGAGCTTTAGCGTATATATTATCCTCTATTTGTTGCATTTTCTCAGTACCAATATCCTTCATAAAGGTTGTGATACGTGCTGTTTGTCCCAATGAATCTACATAAGCAGAGAGCATATTGGCATTGCCTTTAGAGTTTTTTACGTACGAAAGAATGAAATTTTGCTCTTGAGTAGTAGGTAAACTGTAATATTTAGGGTTGCCGTTGTAATAGGCTTGTTTGGCATATTTTACTAAGTTTACTAAGGATAGAGGTTTTGATATTTCAGGGATTTCCTCAATATGAGTGCAGAGTTCATCAATGCGTTTGAGGTTAGCTAATTTAGTAACGCCATTTTTTTGTTTAGTATTAATGGTGATTTCCAAAGGCATAATTCCTCCATAATTTTTCTCAAAGAAGCCAATATCATCAAAGAAAGCAGCTGATTTAGGCATATCTTCAATGAGACTCCCTGAAATTTTAATTTTGTAAATGCCTATGATACTGAGAATAAGCAACACAATAGCGCTTGTAAATACCGCAATGCGATGGTGTTTAACTGTATTTTCAATGAATTTGATGAGCCCGCCAATCCAGTTGCGGTGCAAATGCCTAAGGTGTTTTTCCTTAGGAATACTCATATAGCTATAAATAATGGGGATAACCAATAGTGAGATGAAGAAAATAGACACTACATTGATAGAAGCAATCACCCCAAACTGCTTGAGCAAAGTACTTTCAGTAAAAATGAAGGTAGCAAAACCGATAGCAGTAGTGAGATTGGTGAGCAGGGTTACATTCCCCACATTACGGATTACCCTAATAAGCGACTTGGCTTGGTTGCCGTGTTTACTAATTTCTTGCTGATATTTATTGATGAGAAACACACAGTTAGGGATGCCAATTACAATCACTAACGGTGGAATCAATCCTGTGAGAATAGTAATTTCGTAACCGAAAAGCCCCAAAAATCCAAATACCCACATTACCGCAATAGATACAACGCCCATAGAGATAAACATTGCTCTGAACGAACGGAAGAAGAAAAAGAAAATGGCTGAGGTAGAAAGTAAGGCAGCCAAGATAAATAGCCCTATCTCATCCATTATATTTTGAGCGCTAAGGGTACGAATATAAGGCATACCCGAAGTGTGCACTTTGAGTCCAGTTTGCTGTTCAAATTTTTTGACAATGGGAATGAAATCGTTGAGGATAAAATCCTTGCGAGCTTGTGTATTGACAATTTTCTTGTTCATATACACGGCTGTTTGCAAGGTGTTATTTTTCTTGTTGTAGATAAGACCTTCGTAGAAAGGCAATTTTTCGGAGAGTATTTGCTGGAGACTATCAGCTTGCGCTTGAGTTTTTACTTCTCCTTCAATGAATTTATGAGTAACAAAGCGTTGCTGAGCTGTATCCTTTACCAAAATAGGCAGATTATTAATAGAGATAACTGCGTCTATTTGTTTAAATTGCTTCAGTTCATTACTAAGGGCAATCCATTTGTTGAGCACTTCGGGCGTATAGATTTTTTCATCGTCTAACGCCATTAAAATCAAGTTACCTTCTTCACCAAACTTTTTGAGGAAGTGTTTGTACTCCACATTTACGGGGTGATCATCGGGGAGCATATTCGCCTCGGTGAAGGTAAAGCGAACGTTTTTCCACTGAGAAACTAACCCCCCAGTGATAGCAATTATGAGTAGTAGAAAAGCAATTCGGTTGCGCAATATTAAGCCAGCTATGGTACTCCAAAAACTGGCTTTTATCCATTTAAACATCTTCTGGTCTCTTCTTTAGAATTAGAGCGCAAAAGTAAGAATAATTTGCCAATTAGCAAATTTAAGTTATACCTTTCTGTTCATTAACTTTAAAGCAAATTCTTTTAGGTAATGGCGTTTTTCGTCACTAATGGTAAGTTCTGTTAAAACACTAAGAGCTCTGTGAGTAGTGCGTTCTATTTCTTCGCGTACAGCTGCAGCTGCTCCTGTGGCTTCAAACAATGCTTTTACAGCATTTATCTTTAGCTCACTATCTTCGGTAGAGGCATAGTGCTGCAAAAGTTCTTTTCGCTGTTGCTCATTTCCTAAATTCAAGGCTGCTAAATATAGAATAGTCTTTTTGTTTTCGATGATGTCTCCACCTATACGTTTGCCAAAAGACTCATCGCCAAAAGCGTCTAAATAGTCATCTTGCAATTGGAAAGCTAATCCTACTTCTTCCCCAAAAGTATAGAGTAACAGTTGGTTTTCAGCAGAGGTATTAGCTATGATAGCCCCCATTTGCAAAGCAGCCCCTATAAGAACGGCTGTTTTGTAACGTATCATCTGTAGATAGTCGGGGATACTAACCTCGGTTAGTGATTCAAAGTCTACATCCCATTGTTGTCCTTCACACACTTGCAAGGCAGTACGTGAGAGTATTTTGGTAAGTGGAGTAAATATTTCAGTAGGATAGTCGTCTAATAATTGATAGGCTTTTACTAGCATTGCATCACCTGAGAGGATAGCAATATTAGTGTTCCATTTTTTGTGAACAGTAGCTTCTCCGCGTCGCAACAAGGCTTTATCCATAATATCATCGTGAACCAGAGAGAAGTTGTGGAACATCTCTATAGCCATAGCTGCGTTGAGAGCTTTGTGATAATCGGCATCAAAAAGATCGGTAGCGATGAGAGTAAGAATAGGGCGTAAACGCTTGCCACCCAGTTGCAAAATGTAGCGCATAGGCTCATATAAATTGCGGGGTTCTTTTACAAAAAGTTTAGAGTTGAGATGGTCTAAGAAGGCTTCTCTGTATTGTTCTACTGTTTTCATAGGGCAGATTTTTTTAATTGTTGAATTACAGTTCTCACCGATACAAAACCTATTTTTTCTTCAGGTATTTCTTGAAGTTTGAACCATTCTAAAGCTTTGATTTCGTCGGGGGCAACTATGTGTACTTGTTCTTCAGCTAATTTACACTCGAAGAAAATATCCATAGTGCGGTAAGGTACGTTTTTGTACAGATAGTTGTTAGGAAAGGTAGTGATGAATCGCAATTGTTCAGGTTTGATAATCATTCCCATTTCTTCTTTTACTTCACGGCAAGCAGCTTCTTGAGCAGTTTCCTCGGGGTCGATAAATCCCCCTGGTAGGTCTAGTTTGCCTTTATCGGGCTCCATATTGCGCACGGTAAAGAGTATTTTATCTTGGAAGCGAAACACTATGGCTACAGCAGCAGCAATATTATGGAAATAGGTGAATCCACAATCGTGGCAGAGAAAGCGCACGTTGTTAGGGAACTCTATATGAGTAGAAGTACAATTAGGACAATGTTTGAAAATGCTTTCCATAAAAATAGTAATGTATAAAATCAGGCGACAAAAATAGTGAAAAAACTGTTATGTTTTTCATAAAATTGCTTTTTTAGTTGAATTAATATGAAAGAGGCTGTCTGAAAAAGTTAAAACCAAACTTTTTAGACAGCCTCTTTTGTAAGAAAATCTATTTACTAAATATTATTTCTTTTTAGCAGCTTTTTCAGCTTTAGCAGCATCTTGTGCGGCTTTCATTGCAGCACGTGATACTCTTATCTGGCAAACCACAGTGTTATCTGGATGCATAATCTTGTAGTTTTCTTGTGCTAATTTAGTAACATATAGTTTGTTACCCATTTCCAAACCTGAAATGTTTACAGGAACAAAGTCAGGCAAGTTATCAGGAAGTGCTTTTACTTTGAGTTTGCGGTTTACAATGCGCAAAGTACCACCAGCCATAATACCAGGAGAAGTTCCTTCGATTTGGATAGGCACTTCGATAGTGATTTCTTTACTTTTGTTCAACTGATAGAAATCGATGTGGATGATTTTATCAGTTACAGGGTCAAACTGAATGTCTTGCAGAATGGCATCGTAAGTTTTACCATTCAATTCAATCGCAGCGGTGTATACGTTAGGAGTGTACACGATGTTTTTGAATGCTAATTCAGGTGCTGAAAAGTGCAGAACATTGTCTCCTCCGTATAGTACGCAAGGAACCTGTCCAGCATTACGTAAGGCTTTGCTAGCTGCTTTTCCCACGCTTTCTCTTTGAGATCCTTTGATTGTAATTGATTTCATTTATTTATATATAGTTATTAAGTTACTTGTTTTTTGGCTAATTTTTAATTCTTACATTATAAATTTAGAACTGATAGCTTCATTATGGTGTACCTTGTACATTACATCGGCAAAAAGTTCAGCACAACTCAGTACTTTAATTTTGCTTGAAGGTTGTTTTAGAGGGATTGAGTCAGTTACGATTAATTCTTCTAAAACTGAGTTTTCGATGCGTTCGTGAGCATTACCACTGAGGATGGGGTGAGTAGCAATAGCTCTTACGCTTACTGCTCCTCTCTCTTTCATTAATTGGGCAGCTTTTACTAAGGTGCCTGCAGTGTCTACCATATCATCTACTAGTACTACATTTTTACCTTCTACTTCCCCGATAAGTTCCATTGTTTCTATTACATTGGCTTGCTTTCGCTGTTTGTAGCAAATCACTACATCACTTTTCAAAAACTTAGAGTAAGCATAGGCTCTTTTAGAACCACCCATATCAGGTGAAGCAATACACAAGTTGTCTAAGTTCAAACTTTGCAAATAAGGCAAGAAAATACTTGAAGCAAAAAGGTGGTCTACAGGGCGTTCAAAGAATCCTTGAATTTGGTCGGCGTGCAAGTCCATTGTCATAATACGAGTAGCACCTGCCGCTTGTAAGAGGTTAGCCACTAATTTTGCCCCTATGGGCACTCTAGGTTTATCCTTTCTATCTTGTCGTGCCCAACCGAAGTAAGGCATTACAGCTGTAATGTGGCGGGCTGAAGCTCGTTTGGCAGCGTCTATCATTAGTAAAAGCTCCATTAAATTATCCGAATTAGGAAAAGTAGAGCATATTAAGAAAACGCGTGCTCCTCTAATTGATTCTTCAAAAGAGGGCTGAAACTCGCCATCACTGTAATAAGATAGTTTAATTTCACCGAGCTGAGTACCGTATTTTTCTGCAATTTTCTCAGCAAGTTCTATGCTTTTAGAACAAGCAAAGATTTTTGAATTAGGGGTGGTTTCACTAAACATTTTTATATGTAAGCATTAAAGGTATAAAAAAACTTCTAATTTTTCAGGGCGCAAAATTACAAATATTAATGATAATAGCAACTATATCCCTAAAAAAATATTCTGCTTATTATTCTTTTTCTTGACTACGACGTTTTTTTTCTGCTTTTAAAAGAGATAATTCACGTCCGGTTTGCCCAGCTACAGACGTGTTTTCTTCAGCTCGACGTATTAAGTAAGGCATTACCTCACGTACAGGGCCAAAAGGTAAATATTTGGCTACGTTATACCCTTCTTTAGAAGCATTGAAACTGATATGGTCACTCATTCCATATAATTGAGCTATCCACACGCGCTTGTCGTTAGGTTGTAATCCCTTTTCTTTCATTAAATCCATTACAAGAGCAGTACTTTCTTCGTTGTGAGTACCTGCAAAGAGTGCTATTCGGTCAATATGTTCTATAATATAGCGCACAACAGCGTTGTAATTGTCATCGGTTGCTTGTTTGTTAGGACAGATAGGAGTAGGGTAACCTTGTTCGGCTGCACGTTCATTTTCTTTTTCCATATACGCACCCCGTACGATTTTTACACCTATATAGAAGTTTTTATCTACAGCACGTTCATAGAGACCTTTTAAATAAGGCAAACGGTCGTGGCGATACATTTGCAAGGTATTGTAAACAATAGGTTTTTCTTTGTTATACTTTTCCATCATTTCTTCTACAAGGTTATCGGCAGCGGTTTGCATCCAGCTTTCTTCAGCATCTACTAAAATAGGTATTTTGTACTCGTAGGCGCGTTTACAAGCGGCATCAAAACGAGCTTTAATACGTTCCCATTCTTTTGTTTCCTCATCGGTGAGGGGTTTGTTTTCAGTAAGTTTTTGGAAGATAGCAAAACGTCCAAAGCCTGTGGGTTTAAACACTACAATAGGAATTCCTTCATCACGATGGAGATTGCCAAAGTCGATAGTTTCCATCGTCTTTTCAAAAGTAGCTTCGATAGAGCTTTCCTCGTCTTTTCCTTCTACAGAGTAATCAAGCACAGAGCCAACGCCCTTTTGGTGCATTTTTTTGATTACAGGCAGGCAGTCTTGTTCGGAGATACCCCCACAAAATTGTTTAAAAACTGTACGCTTGATGAGTCCTTCTACAGGTAAACGTAGTTTTAGAGAGAAGTTAGTGAGGGCAGTGCCTACACGGGTGAGGGTGTTACTACCTATAAGTTTAAAGAGGCGGTAAGCCCAATTGAGTTCAGATTGGCTTTTGAGGGCAAAAGCTGTTTTAGTGTCGGAGAAACGTGTGCTCATAACAATCTTATAATTAACAGTTGATGAGGCAAAAGTAATATTTTACTTTTGATTATGCAAATTTTATTTTCGTTTTTTTCTGAAAATTACGAATAAAAAGCAAAACTACAAAAAATAATGTAATTAGCTCATACA
>NZ_CALGWU010000009.1 GCF_937936315.1 uncultured Capnocytophaga sp.
CGTTACGAATTGCTAAAAACCTATAAAAAAATCGTATCTCCTCGATTCTTTTAGTCTCATAATGCTTTAAAAATTAGGTGAAAGAAAACTATTGAATTCTATGAAAAAACTTTTTTTAGCTATAACGTTGGCTCTGCTGCAGTTAGGGTATGCTCAAAGTGAAAAAGAAGCATTGAAGAAAGCAGCACAATACTACAAGAATTTGGATTATGTACAAGCTATTAATGCTTATGAAAGTATTGCAAAAAAGGGAGTAGAACCTCAAGAACTCTTGGAAAATCTCGGCAATGCTTATTATTATAATGCCGATTATCAACAAGCTAATAAGTGGTATGCCAAACTTTTTGAAGGCAAAGATGCTAAAACTAACAAGCCTTTCAATATCAAACCAGAATATTACTATCGTTATGCACAAACACTCAAAACAGTAGGTGACTATGATAATTCTGATAAGATAATGGATAAGTTTGTAGAGTTGGTAGGCAAACAAGATACTCGTGCAGCTCTTTTCCTCAAAAATAGAGATTATCAAGCAGAGATTAAACGCAATTCGGGTAGGTTAGAGCTGAATTTGTTAAAAATCAACACTAAAAAATCTGAATATGGTACAGCTTTCTACGGTGATAATATCGTATATGCTACTTCTAAAAGCGGATTCCTCAAACGCCGTTCCGATTGGACAGGGGATAATTTCTATAGTCTTTATGAAGCCAATACCGATAGCTTAAAAGCTACTAAAAAAGCTAAATTAAACGGTATCAATACCAAATTCAATGAATCGACAGCTGCTTTTACCAAAGATGGCAATACAATGTATTTCACACGTAATAACTTTATCAACAACGAAGTGAAGACTAATGGAGACCAAACGGTGCTCCTCAAAATCTTTAAAGCAACTAAAGATAAACACGGCAAATGGGGTGATGTGCAAGAAATGCCTTTTAATAGCAATATCCACAGTGTGGCACACCCCGCTCTCAGTCCCGATGGTAAGTATATCTACTTTTCATCGGATATGAAAGGTACTTTAGGCTCATCAGATATCTATCGCGCTAAAATCCTCAAAAGTGGTTATGGAAAACCTGAAAACTTAGGTGATCGTATCAATACTTCAGGGCGCGAGTCTTTCCCTTTTATCTCAGATGATAATGTGCTTTATTATTCATCAGATGGTTTTCCAGGTTTAGGTGGTTTGGATATCTATGCAGTGAAATTAGATGAAGAAGGCAACCCTATTACTAAACCTGTAAATATAGGTCGTCCCGCTAATAGTGCTGAAGATGATTTTTGTTATGTCATCAATAGTAAAACTAAGATAGGTTATCTCACTTCTAACCGCCCTGGAGGAAAAGGAAGTGACGATATTTATAGTTTTTATGAGCATACACCTTTGCGTTTTACTTGTCAATATAGCCTATCAGGGGTGGTAAAGGATACTGATACTAAGCAAATTATACCAATGGCAAAGGTAACACTTTGGGGAGCTAACAACACTTTGTTAGAAGAAACTACCGCCGATGAAGAAGGACGTTTTTCCCTTCTCTACACTGCCGATTGTGGTGATTTACAATTGCTACTCAAATCAGAAAAAGAACAATACCAATCAGGACAACAAACAGTGGCACTCAATAGCGCACAAAAAGTAACTGCTGAAGTATTGCTTACTCCAATTCCAGCAACGCCTAAAATAGCTGTGGGTACTGATTTAGCTAAAGTGTTGAAGATAGAAAACATCTATTTTGATTACGACAAGGCTAATATCCGCAAAGATGCTGCTGAAAAATTGGCTAAAATAGTAGCTATAATGAAAGAACACCCTACTATGAAAGTAGATGTGCGCTTGCATACTGATAGCCGTGGTTCTGATAAATACAATTTAGCACTTTCTGAGCGCCGTGCTAAATCTACTATCAAATGGATTGTAAGTCACGGTATTAAGAAAAATAGAATTACAGGTAAAGGCTATGGTGAAACGCAATTGGTAAATGGTTGCTCTAATGGCGTACCTTGTACTGAAGAGGAACACCAAGCTAACCGCCGAAGCGAATTTATCATCGTACATTATTAATAATACACTACATAGATATTTTATTTTGCCAAAGATTGTACTAGTTACAACTTTTGGCAATTTTTTTATTTATGGCATATACATTATAGACTTTTAAAGAAAATGGAAAAATAATTGTAGATCAATGTTATTTTGATTGTTCTAATTAGTTCATTTTCAATATTTATAAAAATATTTTCGTAAATTGTTTCAAAAATATTTGGCAGTTACAAGTAATATTATTTACTTTGCGTCACAAAGTGCTTCACTATGGAAGAAAATAAATATTTAGAGGATCTACGTGAAATACGCCAAATGATGCGTAAATCTACCCTTTTTCTTTCGCTTAGCGGACTTTCGGGGGTATTGGCAGGTGTGTATGCTCTTATGGGAGCAGCAGGAGTGTATGTATTATTGCAGCACCATTATAACTATTATCCGTATGTGTATATCGAAAGCAAAACCTTTAAAGCTATTATAGCTATTGCTTTAGCGGTGCTTGTAGCTTCTATTCTCACAGCTTACTTGTTTTCAGTGCGCAAAGCTAAACGCAATGGCGAAACTTTAGTAACACCTATTGCTAAAAGAGCATTGTATAACTTTATGATTCCACTACTCACAGGAGGCTTGCTCAGTGTGTTGCTTATCAAAAATGAGTACTACGGACTGTTAGCTCCTATGACGCTTATTTTCTACGGTTTGGCGTGTGTGAACGTGAGTAAATACACCTTTGGTGATGTGCATTATCTCGGTATTACCGAAATTATTTTAGGCTTATTAGCTGTATATTTCCCTGGTTACGGACTCTTGTTCTGGACATTAGGTTTTGGCGTATGCCATATTCTCTATGGAGGCATTATGCACTTCAAATATGAACGAAAATAATAAATGATGACTGAAATCCTAAAACGCTATATCGATGCTTCTAATGCTTTTCGCAAAGCAGGAGGTTCTCACGAGGGAGCTATCGCATTGTACGATTTGTTGTACGATTTGCAAGCTAAAACCCAGCGCACTAAAGAGGAAGAGCGTATCCTCGCTGATACTTATACCTTATTAGAATACCACCTTTCGGCTTATGAGACTTTCTTGCGCATTGCCGATACTACTAATTATAAGGAGAAAAGCAAACTATTGGTTTTGGAAGATAAAGCCAAAACGCATAAAAATACTTTTTGTATCAAGGATGTTCGCAAATTGAAAGCAAAGAAAAAGCAGACTGCCTTTAAAATAAGTGACTTTGAGAAAGTAGAAGATTTAGAGTCGGAATGTGAGTATGTACTCTCAACGAAAAAAGTAGTGATTTTTAACAAAGAGGTGGCAGGAGAGGATTTTTCATTCTTTATAAACAAAGAAACATCCTTAGAAAGTTGCTTGCATAGTATAAATGAATATTTAGAATGGCTTTCGGATGCTAAAGCGACACTCATTAATTACTACAATGAGCATTGTGCTGAATATACACCTCAAGCTGATGACAATTGGTACAACACTTTAGAAGTATATAGCGGTCATTTGGATATTGGGAGTATAGGAATCTCTGCTCATATAAGTGCTGGGGATATTTTCTCCCCTGATCATTTGTTAGAAATAGATTTTGAAGGAAAAGAAATTACCCATATAGGATGGGATGGATAATAAATATACTATGAAGACAAAATTTTTTATTACAACCCTATTATTCCTCATAGGAGGGCTCTGCCTAAAAGCACAAACCAATGATACGGATACCCAAAAGGCTATCGCTACTTTGAAGGAGTTTTACAAAGTAATATATGATGATAATTCATGGAAAGAAGAGCAATTTTTAAAATATGTATCTAAGGAATTGTTCAATAAAGTATTTTCTCCCTCTCGCGAAGATAATTCACCAGAATATGACCCTTTTATACAAGCACAAGACTATGAAGCAAAAACTCTTAATCGCAGTTTGAAAATTACCTCTTTAGGTAATGATAGATATAGAGTATGTTTTTTGCTTTCTGACTGGGAAAAGAAGAAAACTTGCGTAGATTATCAATTGAAGAAAAATAACAAAGGGAAATATATGATTACTAATATTTT
>NZ_CALGWU010000010.1 GCF_937936315.1 uncultured Capnocytophaga sp.
AATTTTCTGTTCACCGGAACAGAGCAAGTTGTGTTTTGAGGCACGCATTAGGCGTGTAGGCACCTCAAAACCACTTGCCCTTGCAGGGAGCTTAAAACACACTCCGAAGTCGTGGTTTTTTACTTTTATATTTTTATTGTATTTCTAATGTAATAAAATTTTAATAATATATCCGATACATTACCAATTCTAATCACTATCTTTTCCAGCATTTACTAAGGTTGCGTTGATAAAGAATGCTCCTTTGGTGGCAATAGTCTGTTCGGGGGCTATAGGTTTTACAGGGGCGATAGCGGTATACCCACTTTCGGAAGCTCCTTTTACTACCTCCACTTTCTCAAAAGAGGTTTCTTTATCCGAAGTTTGGGTTACCAGAAAAATGTAGGATTTACCAGCATCCTCTACGATAGCCTCGTTAGGTACAGCAGGGGTCGTTTGTTTGTCAAGACTGATAACCCCTGTTACATTCATTCCATTGATGAGCCCTTGTTTGTCACCCTCTACGTGGCAATGTACAATGATGCTTTTGCTTTCGTTTTCAAACGAAGCCGCAATGTTATACACTTGGGCATCATATTCGCGAGAGGTGTTATTGGTAGGGTTGAAGTGCACTTGTTGTCCTACCTTAATGTAAGGCAAGTCACGCTCATACACTTGCAAGTGCAGGTGTAGCGAACTGTTGTCGATGATTTCCACAATAGGGGTGGAGGCATCTATATAAGCCCCTTTGTTAGTATATACCGCACTGATATTCCCACTAATAGGAGCCACTATCGCCAAAGTAGATTGCATTCCCTTATCGGTGAGTGTTTGAGGGTTTAAGCCCATTAGGCGTATTTGTTCTTCAAGCGAAGCTTTTTCGGTACGGAGAGTGCGTAGCTGAGTAGTAGCGGCTTGTAGGTTCTTACCAGTACCAGCATTCCCTTCATAGAGGGTTTGCTGACGGTCAAGTTCTTGTTTAGCAAGTTCTATCTGACCATTAACGGTGAGCAAGCGCTGTTGTTGTTGCAAGAATTCTGGGTTAGAAACAGTAGCGATTACTTGCCCTTTTTGCACATAACTGCCTATCTCTACCTTTACGCTCTTGATAATCCCCGCATATACAGTCGATACCTTCGCCTGATGGTCGGCAGGCACGCTCAGTATTCCATTGGCTTTGAGGGTAGCGGCAAGAGCTTTTTCTTCTATATGTCCCAAACGAATATCTACAGTTTGGATTTGAACTTGGGTAAGGGTGGTGAGGTTGCCTCCTTCTTCGTGGTGTTCTTCGCGCTCTTCGAGCTTTTGATTATTGGTAGTTGTAGGAGTGCCATTGCAGGCTGATAGACTAATTCCTATAAGGATAAAAGCGATTTTTATACCATATTTTTTCATTTGTTTTACTGGTTTAAAAGGGATTGTATTTCTATTACTTTTTGATTAAGCGCCTCGATACTCTCAAGGTATGCCAAGCGGGTATCTACGGCTGTCTGTAGGGTGTAAAGGTACTCCACATAGCTTATTTCACCTGCGCTATACCCTAACTGATTGGCTCGGATAATGCGCTCGGCTTCAGGTAGCGCTTCTTGTTTGTAAAACTGATATTTTTGCAAATTCAGTTGGTATTCCTCTTGCAGATTTATCCATTGAGTTTTAAGCTGTTTTTCTGTTTGTTGAGCTGCTTCTATAGCTGCTTCTTTCTGATATTTATAAGCTTTCACCTTGGCACGGGTAGCGGTAAAAATAGGAACTGAAAGCCCTATGGTGGCAAAATGAAAACGTTTACTTCTATCAGTATAGGTCTCTACCCCTCCAATGGTTTGCATTCCTATAAGAGACTGATTGGTATAGCCCAATGTAAGGTCGGGCAGGGCTTGGGCACGCTCTAGACGTTTGTTGTGCTCAGCTATGTTTGCTTCTTGATAGCTGAGTTGTACCAAAGGGTGCTGAGAGAGTTGTACATCCGAAGGCTCACTGAGTAACAAAGGCTCATACACGGGCGACTTGGTAATGGTAAATGCTTCTTCTGTTTGCATTAACGTACGCAAGTTGCGATAGGTAGCTTGTTGTATAGTTTTGTTCTGTTGAAGTAACAAACTTATTTCTCCTTTCTTCACTTGGGCAGTGTTAATATCTATCTTCTTGGTATCCCCTGCTTTATAGCGTACTTCAGCAATGCGAATAAAATTATTGTAGAGACTATCAAGCTGCAAGAGCTGTTCCTCTTTAAAAGTCAAATATTGCAATTGCTGATATGCGTTGCGCACTTGCCGCTTCAGTTCATTCTGCTGAAGGGCTAATTGCCCTTGTTGTAATTGTGTCTCTGCTTGATAGAGCTTTTTGCGAGCAGCAAATACTGTAGGCAAAGGAATAGATTGTGATACACCTACTGAAAGGTCTTTTTCAGCACTGCTGTACTGCCCGTATTGCCCTGTAAAGTCTGTTTTAGCCAATTCAAAAGAGGTTCGCTCTTTAGCACTTGCTCCTTGTAGCTTGAGTTGTGCTGCCTTAATCACTCCATTGTTCTTAAGGGCTATTTGCTCTATTTCTTGTAGCGAGTAAGACTGCTGAGCGTGTAGCGCTATAGGACTGATAAGCAATAGGGCTATCGTGAGTACTTTAGCTGAAGGACGGCGCCAAGAAAAGGTACTATTGAAAGCGATGTAAAGCAACGGAAGCACGAAGAGGGTGAGGAAGGTAGCCGATACTAACCCCCCAATAACCACTGTAGCTAAGGGGCGTTGTACTTCTGCTCCTGCTCCTTGACTGAGTGCCATAGGTAGGAAACCTAAGCTCGCCACCATAGCCGTCATTAGCACAGGGCGTAAACGCATTTCGGTACCCGTAATCACGCGATGCAAAAGGTTGGTCATTCCTTCTTTTTTCAGCTGGTTGAAAGTGCCAATAAGCACTATACCGTTGAGCACTGCTACCCCAAAGAGCGCGATAAAACCAATACCCGCACTAATACTAAAAGGCATTCCCCGAAGAAGCAAGGCAAATACGCCCCCAATGGCACTCATCGGGATAGCACTAAAGATGAGTAAGGATTGTTTTATAGAATGGAAAGCAAGGTATAACAAGAAAAAAATCAAGAGCAGGGCTACCGGTACGGCAATAAGGAGCCTATCGGTGGCTTGTTGTAGGTTCTCAAACTGACCGCCATAGGTAAAGTAATAGCCCGTAGGGAGCTTTACGCCCTTTAATTTTTGTTCTATATCACTCACCACACTCTGCACATCGCGCCCTTGCACGTTGAAGCCAATGACGATACGGCGCTTGCCTGCTTCACGGCTTACTTGTGCGGGGCCTAATTCATATTTGATAGTGGCCAATTGGCTCATCGGCACCTGCCCATTTTCGGTAGCTACCATCATATGCTGTACATCGTCAATTCCGGTACGATGGAGGCTATCGAGGCGTACCACAAGGTCGAACCTTCGTTCGTTCTCGAAGACAACCCCAGCCTTCTTACCAGCAAAGGCGGTACTGAGTACCTCATTGACCTCTTGCACCGAAAGTCCGTAGTTGGCCAAGCGTACCCGATCGTAAGTAACATTGATTTGCGGAAGTCCGCTTACTTTTTCGACCTGTGGGGCGGTAGCACCTTCTGTTTTCTGGATAAGTTGGCTTACTCTTTGGGCGTAGTGGGCGAGGGTATCCATGTTTTCTCCAAAGATTTTTATCGTTACATCCTGTCTGACACCTGTCATCAATTCGTTGAAACGCATTTGTATAGGCTGGCTTTTCTCAAAAAAGACCCCAGGAATATCCTTGAGCCGCTCAATGATGGCATCTCCTAATTCCTCATAGGAGCGACCACTTTTCCATTGGTCTTGGCTCTTGAGTACGATCACAATATCGGAGGCTTCCAGCGGCATGGGGTCGGTAGGTATTTCGGCAGAACCTGTTTTGCCTATCACCATTTTCACCTCGTCGAACTCACGAATCAGGCGAGAGGCCTGCATGGAAGTCTCCAAGCTCTGCTTCAGGGAAGTGCCCGGTGGCAGAATACATTCAAAAACAAAATCGCCTTCTTGTAGTTGTGGAATAAACTCACCTCCCATACGGCTGAAAATGCCTACCGCAAGAACGAACAGTACCACGGTACTGCCTATTATCCATCCCCTAAGGCGGATAGAACGGACAAAGAGCGGTTGGTAGTGACGGTAGAGCCAGCTTGTCATTCGCTCGGCAAAACTGCGCTTGTCACTTACTGTTTTAGGTAGGAGCAAAGCGCTCATGGCAGGGATATAAGTCAGGGAAAGGATCAGGGCACCCAAAATAGCAAAGACGACGGTTTGTGCCATAGGGCGGAACATCTTGCCCTCTACTCCTACCAAGGTAAGAATGGGAATATACACCATCAGGATGATAATCTCTCCGAAGGCGGCACTACTGCGTATTTTGGAAGCGGAATGGAATACCTCCTCATCCATTTGTGCTTGGGTAAGTCGTTGGTGGTTCTTTCGGATCGCCAAGTGGTGCATCACTGCTTCTACCACGATAACCGATCCATCTACGATAATTCCGAAATCTATCGCTCCCAAGCTCATCAGGTTGGCACTTACTCCAAAGAGGTTCATCATTCCTAAGGCAAAGAGCAAGGAGAGCGGAATGGCCGTGGCAACAATCAGTCCGGCACGCAGGTTTCCTAAGAAAAGTACTAAGATGAAGATGACAATCAGCGCCCCCTCTAAGAGGTTTTTCTCTACCGTATGGATGGCGCGTTGTACCAAGTCCGTGCGGTCTAAGAAAGGCTCTATCACTATATCTTCAGGTAGGGATTGCTGTATGGTGGGCAGTTTTTCTTTGATACGACTGACTACCTCGTGGCTGTTTTCGCCCTTGAGCATCATCACTACCCCACCTACGGCATCCACCTCGCCATTATAGGTAAGGGCACCATAGCGGATGGCACTGCCCAAGCGTACCTCGGCTACATGCTTGATAAAGAGGGGAGGGGTGTGCTTGCCTACGGCTATATTGCCTATGTCTTCAAGGGAGCGAGCCATGCCTATTCCTCGGATAAAGTAGGCATTGGGGCGCTTGTCGATATAGGCACCTCCTGTATTTTGGTTGTTCTGCTCCAAAGCAGTGAAAATATCACTGACACTCACCCCCATGGCACGGAGGCGATCGGGGTCTATAACCACCTCATACTGCTTGAGTTCGCCTCCAAAGCTGTTGATTTCGGCTATTCCTTTGGTACCATAGAGTTGGCGAGCCACGATCCAGTCCTGCATGGTGCGGAGGTCTTTGGCGGAATATTTGTTTTTGCTCTGTTCCGTAGGGCGAATGATATACTGATATACCTCCCCCAGTCCGGTACTCACGGGTGAGAGTTCGGGCGAGCCTATGCCTTGAGGGATTTGCTCCTGTGCCTCCTTGAGCTTTTCATTGACTAGCTGGCGGGCAAAGTAGATGTCCATATCCTCGCTAAAGACGGCTGTGATGACCGAGAGGCCAAAGCGGGAAATACTGCGTGTTTCCTCCAGCCCAGGAATATTGGCGATGGCTTGCTCAATAGGAAAAGTAACCAGTTGCTCTACCTCTTGTGAGGCCAAAGTAGGGGTAGAGGTGATGATTTGTACTTGGTTGTTAGTAATATCTGGAACGGCATCAATGGGGAGCCTTGTAGCACTCCATACACCCCAAAAAATAAGCATAAGGGTCATGAATCCTACAAATAGCTTATTTTTGATGCTAAATAGTATGATTTTGTCTAACATTTCTAATAAGAATTAATGATTAGTTAATGACTAATGATGGGTGAGATGACTAATGAACAATCACTTGAGATGAAGAAAGAAAAGACTATATCTTGGGAGGAGTCCAGATATTCCCATAGTAGTTCGAAGACCATACGGTCAGGGGATAGCTATAGGAGGGAATGGTTGCGGTGGCTTGAGCAATGGTTAAGGCCTCATAAGTAGTGGGCGTGCTGATTACCATTTGGCAGCAAGTGCAAATGCAGAAAGGTGAACAGCTATCCAAATGAAAATGAGAGTGTTCCCCAGTTGGGGCTGTTACAAATTCATAAGAAGCTGAAGACTCCTCACCTTCAAGCATATCCGTACAAGGCAGCCCAGTGAGTGCCAACAGATATAAGCTAAGTATGAAGGTGAAAAATCTCATATTGGGAGCAAAGATACATTTTTTTTTCAATCTGATAAAATTTTTTGATTTTGTCGCATTCTACTACATAATTAAAAATAACACATCTGACACATTACCAGCTCCACGCAGACGTGCAGCAACGCACGTCTGCGGGTGCAAAGGTAAATTTTTTTGGTTATATTGTCAAGATGTTGTACCTTTGCACCTAGAAGTTACTGAGAAAATAGGTATAATCAAATGAAATAAGAACTATTACTAAATCATTACCTAATCTTCTTGTAATTCCTGTATCTTCTTTATTTAAAATAGATTATAAAAGTAGTTTCAATTTTGAGGCAAAGGTAATAAATAATTACGAAATACGAAATACGAATGACGAAATATGAGGGGGAGATGGGAGGTGCCAGCCGCACGGGCAGGGAATGGGAGGGAGTATCTTGGAGGTGCTCTGAAAGTCTCGGAGGGGGTGGAGAATTGATAAATTGACTATTTACTAATTCTCTGATTTTCTGATTCTATAATTATTATGGTGCTAAACGCTCTAGTTTCCAGTCGTAGTCTTCGGTGAGGGTGTAGCGCAAGCGGTCGTGGAGTCGGTTGGGGCGTCCTTGCCAAAACTCGATGCTCTGAGGGCGTACTAAAAAACCTCCCCAATAGGCTGGTCGGGGTACTTCTTTGCCTTCATACTCTTTTTCTAATTGATGTAAACGTTCTTCTAGGTATTCTCTTGAGGCGATGACTTCACTCTGCGGTGAGACTATGGCTCCTAATCTGCTGCCGAGAGGACGGGATTCGAAATAGCCATCGGAAGTGTTTTCGGGGACTTTTTCGGCTATTCCTTTGATGATAATTTGTCGTTCGAGAGAGGGCCAGAAAAAGGATAGACACAAATGAGGATTGGCGAGAATGGCTTTGCCTTTTTCGCTTTCGTAATTAGTGTAGAAAATGAAACCTTCGTAAGTGTATTGTTTGAGGAGAACAACGCGGGTTTTTGGGAATCCGTCGAATCCTATGGTGCTGACTGACATTGCGTTGGCTTCGTCTACGCTGTCGCTTTCATCGGCTTCGTAAAACCAAGTTTGGAAGAGTTGCATAGGGTTTTCGGGGGCATCGCTTTCTAAAAGTATGCGTTTGTCGTAAGTTTTTCGGTAGTTGCTTAAATCCATATTAAGTGAAAAGTGAAAAGTGAAAAGTGAAAAGTGAAAAGTGAAAAGTGAAAAGTGA
>NZ_CALGWU010000011.1 GCF_937936315.1 uncultured Capnocytophaga sp.
GTTAGTACAAGGTTCCAAAAGTTTATCACAATCGGCTACTACTTTCATTGGGATTTTGATTACCTTAATAGCACCACCTAAAGGAATAGTAACACCTGGTATATTGAATAAGTAGGTTTTAGTTACAGGGGCATAACTTTGTCCAGGGGAAATAGCACCTTGGGTAGCTCCAGTTAGATTAGGATTACCATTGGTAATTATTTTTGCATTTGTAGGCAATTTCAGGGTGAGTGAAGCTGTACTAATAGTATCCTGACCTGTATTTTGGTAAGAAATTTCGTATATAAACTCATCATTAGTACTGAGTTGTGTTACTGCTGCCCCTACACCATTGGTATAACGAGCATTCACAATCATTTCCAAGGCACGTGATTGTACAATCTCCTTGAAAGTACAAGTGCTAGTATCATCAAAGCAGGTATCGGTAGCAATAGGTTCTGTCCACGATACTTTTTTACTACATTTACCTGCATCGGCTATTACAATAATATCTGAAGGACAACCTGATATTATAGGAGGAGTAGTATCCTTAGGCAAAATAACTGTTATAGTTTTAGTCATAGGAGGAGGAGCTCCACATCCTATATTTGATTTCAATTTGTACTCTACTTGAAAAGTAGTTGTTTCAGTAATAGTACGAGAAAAAGTACGTTGAAATCCTAGTGGAGAGCTAGTAATGCATTGCCCTGCTGTATCGAGTTGATACCAACTAATATCAAATAAGAAATAAGAGAAGCTAAAATATAATGTAGTTTGATCACCTCTACAAGAAGAAGCTACTATAAGAGCTACATTAGGATTAAAAGCGGCATTGATTTTCACCTCGATATCATTTTGTGCCGACTGACAGGCGTGAGTAGTGCACACCATATAAATACCATCGTCCAAGTTATTGAACACGGCATAAGCGTTATTAGGATCAGTAGCTTGGAGAGTAATCGTTCTCACAGCAGAGGTGAGGATAGTTTTTTTTAATAAGGTAAAAGTAAGAGGATAAGTAATCTATTGCCCTGTTACATCTACAGAAACGATGTCAGAACCGCTTGAGGCACTACAAGCTGAAGCTGAGAGCACAGGCTCTAAAGAAGGTTGTGCTTTTACAGTAAACGGATGGTAATAGATTTGATTATGAGGGTATTTACCTGCCGCAGTGGATTAAGCAGTTTCTACCTGCCAATGGACTGGGCTATTGTCTGTAGCCTGATAACATAAGTTTCTATATTTCAAGGCGTAATTACCTGCTGCAAATCACCCCAACCGTAATAATGTTCATCTGTCCAATGTTGTACTAAAGGAAAGACAACGCTATATTTTCATAAGCATACCTTATATTTCTAAAAGCCTGAGCTGGGTCAATGATTGCAGGAGGCGTTAATTCCACTATTCTACAAAGTTCAAAGCAACCATTAGAACGTTGGTAACGGATACGGTATTTACTAGGAGAGGGAAGATTTACTCTGGCACTGTTGTTATTAGCTGCAAAAGTATGCCAAGCAGGTGTAATGGTAGGGCAAACCCCTAGAGAGGTTTCTTTTTCTACAGTAAATGTATTTTTAGACAAGAAAAAGTAAAGAAATACATCAATTTATTAGTAAAAAAAATAATAAATAGATGTGTTTTTTATTTGGTTGTTTAAAAATAAAATTATACCTTTGTCAAAAATTAATAAATTATTTATGAAACAATTATTTACCATTATTGCACTTCTTTTTCTTAGTTTTGGCTATGCCCAAAATGGAAAAACTTTTACTCAAATTCAAATGCCTTTGGCTACTGATAAAGATAATCTTATTACTTCATTTGAGCTACCTATAAAACAAGGTACAGAGATAAAAGAACTCTCTTTTCTATTTAAAAGTAAGAAATTGAATCTTTCGGAACTCTCCGTTTATGTAGGAGATAGTTCTAAAAAAAAACAAGCTGTACTTTTTGCTAAAACTTCAAATCTTAATTGTTATACTAAACTACAAGGAATTTTCAAAACTACTAATGACACCCTTTTTGTTTGGGTCTATGCTCGTACTATTCAAAACCCTGAACTCTTGCAAAAACTGTATTTATCAAAGGTAAAACTCATTACCAATGAGACTAAATTCACGCTTAATAATGCTAAAAAAGAAGGGCAGCGTTTTGCTATATCTCTTCGTCAGCGCAAGCAAGATGGTATAGAGTGCTACCGTATACCAGGACTCGTAACCACTAATAAGGGTACATTGATAGCTGTTTACGACAATCGTTACAACAACTGTAAAGATTTGCAAGAAGATATCGATGTAGGAATGAGCCGCAGTACTGATGGCGGGCAAACGTGGGAACCAATGAAAAAAGTAATTGATATGGGTGAATGGGGAGGAAAACCTAACCGCCTTAATGGGGTAGGAGATCCTGCTGTCTTAGTAGATGAAAAAAATAATACTATCTGGGTAATGGGGTTGTGGCAGCATGGTTTAGACCCTAAAATAATGACTTGGTGGGGTTCTAAAAGTGGGATGACTCCTGAGGAAACAGGACAAATAGTAGTGGTGAAAAGCGAAGATGATGGCAAAACATGGAGTGAGCCTATCAATATAACTTCTCAAATCAAAAATCCCGAATGGAAGCTTTTCTTTCAAGGACCAGGAAGAGGCATCTCAATGAGTAATGGTGCCTTGGTATTTGCAGGTCAGTTTAAGGACAAAGATCAAGTGCCTCACTCTACTATTATATATAGTAATGATCATGGTAAAAGTTGGAATGTAGGTGTGGGAGCTAAAACACACACTACTGAGGCGCAAGTGGTAGAACTCTCCGATGGTACCTTGATGCTTAATATGCGTGATGACCGTAATCGAACTAATTATGAACTTTCAGATAGCTATCACGGGCGTTCAGTAGCAGTTACAGCCGATATGGGTAAAACGTGGGTAGAGCATAATACCTCTCGCACTGTTCTTACCGAGCCTAATTGTATGGCAAGCATTGTTTCTTATAAAGATAAAAAGGGAAAACAGTATTTATTTTTCTCTAATCCCAATGATGCAAAAAATAGAATAAAAATGACTATCAAAACAAGTGATGACGGTGGTAACACTTGGAATAAACTACCTTCAGTGTTATTGTATGAGCAAGCTGCTATGGGTTACTCTTGTCTTACTATAATAGATAATAAATACATAGGTATTCTTTATGAAGGAGATGGAGATTTGTATTTTCAAAAAGTGCCTATTAAAGAATTTATAAAATAAATTCATAAACTTTGTCAAAGTTTATATTCCTACTATTTCTAATTTTATCATCTCCCTTTTAATAAGCTTTAACTCTTGTGTAAGGTGTTGAAAAAGTAGTATTTTATTTTTATTTTTCCTAAAAGCAATATTAAGAGTCTGTGAAATTGTTGCCTCTTTCATGAAAAAATATACTTTTGTGAATTAATTTGTGTTTTTCAGGATAAAAGTATTCATTTTAATTATGAAAAAGTTTCTAATAGCAATTATATATTTTTTAACAGGATTCACTTCTTATGCACAAGAGTGTTTTGACGTACAATTAACACCTATAGTGAGGCAATGTTTTTCGGATGCTAAGTTGCATATAACAGCGCAGCCTAAAATCACCTATGCCTACAGGTTGTAGCTCTTCAGGCAACTACTCTGTTGAACTGACAAAACTTTCAGGAGCCCAAGTTTGCAAGCCCTTTCGGGCACTCCATATTCCTATGTGTTTGCCGATTTGCAACTAGGAGTTTATACGGTTACACTCTATGATAACAATGCAGTATGGGTAAAACTAAATAGTAAGAACTGTTACCATTACTACTACCTACAAAACTATGAATATTACAGCTGAAGGTATAGCTCCTACTTGTGCAGGAATGATTGATGGACAAATACAGTTCAAAATTCCTTCTGGAGGTACTGGTCCTTTTGGGGTAACCATTACTGATGAAAGTGGAAATATATTAATTGAGGTGTCAAAATAATTTCATATATTTGCACTCTGAAAATACTTTGACACCTCAATTAAATTTTTTGATCATCAAGTTAATGAAATAAAAATAATAACACAAAGGTAAATTCTATTTTATATTGCATAAATATCTTAAAAAACAAATGAAAAAACAATATATGAAATTATTACTTATTAGTTTATTTTTAATAGGGACAGTGAGTTCTTGTGAAAATGTTGTTAATAATAACACTGAAAAAGATCCACTAAATGAATCATTAAGTATCGAATCTGATACCAAAATAAACAATCCTCTTATAGGTAAAAAATTCTATTATTTATATAAAGGTGAAGATGATGGAGAACTCTTTCTTGCTGTACACCCTTATCTTAAAGGAGATGATGATATGCCTACAATTGTATTTATCAATGATACGCTTATGGATAATTGGAATACAATGGAAGGTAATAAATGGATCATAGAGAAAATAGAAAAAAAAGATACTCTGCTAACTTATTTTGTAAAGATGGAAAATGGGGAGACTTTTAATTCTTTATGTTTGAGTTATAATGCTAAAAAAGGATTAATGTATAATATAAGAAAAGATACAACCTTTATACTAATAGATTCATTGTATATTAACAAAATAAAGAAAATTGCAACAAAAATAGAATTTTCGGATGATTAATGAGATATGTAAAATCAAATGAACAATCTACTCACCCATTATTCTATAAATTGGATAGACGGAACGAAGCTAAGCAGCAGCCATTTTATTGCTGTGCAGGACTTTGTTACCGACAGTCTTAGAGATGCCATAGCCTTGCAAACCACAGACCTTAACTATGGCTTACAGCCTATGGCTGGTGATTCGGTAAAGATGCACGTGCTGATGGATCACTACAACTGCCTGCAACTAATCCTTGAAGAGTGCCACGCCGTTACTCCTAATGGAATACACATACAAATCAGTGCCGCACAAGAAGGACAGACCTTAACGCTGAGCAAGGATATGACAGAGATGAAGGGTAATGCCATTTTTTCTGTTATTACTAAAGTTGAAAACTCTGAAAAAATATTGCTATGAATTATCTTGTATATTTTATTATTTCTTTTCTGTTTTTTTCTTGTAGTAAAAATATCAAAATATCCGAAATGGATAAATCTTACAATGCTAGAATTTTACAGATTATGAATGAAAACTCATCTTACAAGTTTAATTATTTCTACTATGAAATAAAAAACTATACCCATAAGGATTATAGCAAGGTAGCATATGAAATAGAAGATTTTGTTGATAATAGTTATATTTCATCTATTGCGAAAAAGAAAAGAGCAGAGATATATTGCTTTTTTTATACTAAAAGATGGTGGTATAGGAGAATTAACTTGAATGATACCGAAGAAATTAGCGATAATGGCTTAATTTACGATAGAGATTTAATCGCATTAGTTGAGTTCATATTAGATGAGAATAAAAATTATATTAAGAAAATTATTGTATATAATAAAAAAGAGATAATGTATGAAAGAAAAGAGATTTTGGATTAAGTATTAGTTATTTATACTATAGTTTAGTTAAAATAGGTATTAGAAAATATCATATTAAACTCATTTAAACTTTTAGTAAGACCAATGCAAAGGCAAGATAATGCCAATTTAACCAATGAGAATCTAATACATCAAATCGAATGAGTAGAGTTCTAAAACTATCAATCTAGGCAAAAGAACGTTCATTTACAAATCTTTTTTTGTAAACCTTTTCATCAAAAAAACGCTTTTTACCTCGTTTGTTTCCTTTGCAATTTCTAGGATTCTCTTTGATATTAGGAAACATCTTTCTACAATGAATAGCTCTTCTAAGTTTCTTACAATCAAACCCTTTATCAGCGTTTAGATAGCTATTTTCTACACAAATACCACATTTTTTTATTTGATTCATTATCTTAGAAAATTGACCTATTATATCATACAGATCATTATGATTTCCACTAATAATATCTCCTATTCCTATAGGGTATCCTCGCCCATCGGTCAGAACAAGAACATTAGAAGTTCTTCCTTTCTTGCGATGTTGGTATTTAACACATTCTAAATCAACAAATAAGTATTCCCATTGACATCCTGTTTTTGCTTTATGAACAATACACCTAAAGATGTCATACATGTTAAATTTAGATGTAAAACCTCTTTTATTAGTAGGGATATAAGGTAAAAATTTGGTCGTGAAATCATTTTTGTCTATCTTTGCAAATGAGTAATCCATATATGTGTTATATTTTTGATTTTCAACACAATATTACATAAAATATTTGGATTACTCAAATTTTTTAAAAGTTTAAATCACTTCAATGACATTCATTTTTATAAATAAGGGTATGAAAACCTTGTTATTGGTTTTTATATGTGTAATAGGAACTGCTTATTCACAAAAAGGGTTTACGTATGTATCTAAGTCTAAGACTCCCATAATTATTCTTCCTGATTTTACAATACAACGAAGGGTGTTACCTCCTCTTGTTGAAGGTGGCGAGAAGCAAGTACGAGATACTATTTTTATCAATAATTATTTCTTTGGCAAATTGGTCTCAAGTGGAGGTAATACAAAAACTCCTGCGAGTTATTTTAAAGATATGGAAGATTATAAAAGCTATATTGTTAAAAATTTTGTGAAAGAGCGTATACTCGAAGAGGTGAAAAGTGAGGTTCTTATTAAGTTTGTTATATCAAAAAAAGGTGAGTTGGACATAAAATTTATTCAAGGACTTAACAATGTATACGACGATTGGATGATCAGGGGTTATATAGATAGGATGTTAAGTTCTTTTGGTGGTCTTCGTATGGGGATATGGAAGCCTGCTATTGATGAAAAGGGTAACCCTGTAGAAACAGAAGGCTATTTAATAATCCATTTTGATATGGATGCAGTTGCACCAGCAAGTAGAACTCCCGACAGAGTTCTTCCTATAAAAGGAGCTGACGCACAAACCATAGAATAAGACATCAATAGATTCATTACTGTTTTTAAATCAGACGTATCTATAGTTAATATAGAGTACATTTAACCTAACTCAAATATAATTATGGATAGCCTTTTCATAAACTCCTGCTTTTATCCATTTTGAGTGATAATAATAAACAGTTTGCTATGAAAAAGGATATTTAACACATTCTAAATCAACAAATAAGTGTTCCCATTGACATCCTTTTTTTGCTTTATGAACAATACACCTAAAGATGTCATACATGTTAAATTTAGATGTAAAACCTCTTTTATTAGTAGGGATATAAGGTAAAAATTTGGTCGTGAAATCATTTTTGTCTATCTTTGCAAATGAGTAATCCATATATGTGTTATATTTTTGATTTTCAACACAATATTACATAAAATATTTGGATTACTCAAATTTTTTAAAAGTTTAAATCACTTCATTTATAAATTTATACAGAAGGAAACAAGTAATATAATGGATTATGATCTCAATGATCAGAAGTTTTTTAATAAATATCAGATTGATATAATGCAAAGTGAAGCTAAGAAATATTATGCCAAAAAATAAATTATTATATCTGTTTTTTTTTACCTTTTGTGCTTGCAAACCTATAATAATATATAGGTTGCCTCCTGAATATGTAATTATTATAGATAGGAGAGCTACAGGGTATGACATAAGTGTAGATCATTTTGTTAGGGATTATTATTTTAATAGCAACGGAAAATTCCTACGCGTAAATGATACAATAGTTCCTTCTGACTATCATATATATAAATGGTTTTATATAGATAATAAAAGAATTGAACTTGAATATATTAAAATCATAAATGGATATTTAGAAGGTACATATACAATAAATCCAGATATGCCTTTAAAAGAAATCTATTATAAGAAAAGTAAAATGGCGGGAAAATATATAGTATATAATACAGATAGACAAATATTATATCGGACATATTTTACAAATGGGAATGGTTATTGGAAGGATTATTACTATAAAGAAGGTAAAATAAGAGAAGAAGGAAAAGTTGTG
>NZ_CALGWU010000012.1 GCF_937936315.1 uncultured Capnocytophaga sp.
ATAATATAAATTATGGCTACATTTGATGCAGCGCGTAATCTGCGTTTGATTTATATTTTTGCGATAGCTGACGAACAGCATAAAGATTGTGTAAAAATAGGAGAGACTACTTTTAATGAAGAAGGGGATTTACCTTCTGCTAATAGCGAGGTGCTTAATGAAGTGGCTCATAAACGCATTAGGCAGTATACCCAAACAGCAGGTATCACCTACCAACTGTTGCATACTGAACTAACTGCCTACCTAAGCGGTGGGGAAGTAAAATCATTTAATGACAAGGAGGTTCACTCTGTATTAGAACGCTCAGGAGTAAAGAAAAAAGCTTTCAAAGGGGCTACTGAATGGTTTTGCTGTGATCTTGAAACTGCTAAAAAAGCTATTGCTGCCGTAAAACAAAGCAGAAAAAGTCTGAAAGCAGAGGATGTTACTACTACTCAAAATCCTATTATTTTTCGACCCGAGCAAGCCGATGCTATAGAACGTACTGAAAAGCAGTTTAAAAAAGGGTCGCAGATGCTATGGAATGCTAAAATGCGTTTTGGGAAAACACTCTGTGCACTACAAGTAGCTAAAGACTTACAAATGAAGCGTACCCTTATCGTAACCCACCGCCCAGTAGTAGATGCTGGTTGGTATGAGGATTTTAGGAAAATCTTCTATAATAGTCCTAATTATTACTATGGTTCTAGAGCTAAAGGAGAAAATGATTTTGCTTCATTGGAAAAACTTGCAAACGAAGGGGGTAATTATGTGTATTTTGCCTCAATGCAAGATATGCGGGGATCTAAAGAAGTAGGGGGTAAATTTGACAAAAACAATGAGCTTTTCTCTACTACTTGGGACTTTTTGATAGTAGATGAGGCACACGAAGGTACTCAAACTGAATTAGGACAATCCGTGATTACGCACCTAAAAGGTACAGACACTAAAGTATTGCGCCTTTCGGGTACTCCTTTTAATCTGCTTGATGACCACAAGGAAGAGGAAATTTTTACGTGGGATTATGTGATGGAGCAAAAAGCTAAGATAGATTGGGAAATTACACACTTGGGAGATGCTAATCCCTATGCCTCTCTGCCTGCTATTCATATTTACACCTACGATTTAGGACGATTAATGAGCGACTATAGCGACGATGAAAAAGCCTTTAACTTCCGTGAATTTTTCCGCACTTACGACAATGGAGATTTTGTTCACGATAAAGATATAGACAAATTTCTCAACTTGCTTTGTAACAACAGCGAGAGCTTTTACCCTTATGCCAATGATAATTTCCGCAAAATCTTTCGTCATACTCTTTGGATTCTCCCTGGTGTAAAAGCTGCCAAAGCCCTCAGTGCTAAGTTGCAAAACCACCCTACATTCGGAGCTTTCAAAGTAGTGAATGTAGCAGGTGATGGCGATGAAGAAGAAGAAAGTCGCGATGCTTTGGAATTGGTAAACAAAGCTATTGGCGAAGATTCTGACCAAACTTATACTATTACTCTTTCGTGTGGGCGTCTCACTACAGGGGTGAGTATCAAGCCTTGGACGGGGGTCTTTATGATGGCAGGGGCTTATAGTACCTCAGCTGCAAGCTATATGCAAACAATCTTCCGCGTGCAAACTCCCTACACTCATAACGGGCGGATGAAAACCGACTGTTATGCTTTTGATTTTGCTCCTGACCGAACATTGCGCGTATTAGCTGAAAGTGCTAAAGTATCGGCTAAAGCAGGCAAACAAACAGAAGAAGATCGCAAAATATTAGGCGACTTTTTGAACTTCTGCCCCATAATAGCTATTGAAGGCAGCCAAATGAAGCCCTATGATGTAAAAACAATGATGGGGCAACTGAAGCGAGCTCAGATAGAAAAAGTAGTGCAAGGTGGTTTTGAAGATGGGGCTCTCTATAATGATGAATTGCTTAAACTTACTGAAGTAGAACTCAAAGATTTTACCGATTTGAAGGCTGCTATAGGGAAGACTAAAGCGATGCCACAATTGGGTGATATTGACATCAATAAACAAGGCCTTACTAACGAACAATATGCCGAAAAAGAACGGCTTGAGAAAAAGAAGAAAAAAGACCTTACCACTGAAGAAACTGAACGTTTAGAGCAACTCAAAGCTCTTGGTAGTCAGCGGCGTGAGGCTATTGCTATCCTACGAGGAATTTCTATTCGTATGCCCTTGTTGCTTTATGGCGCAGAAATAAAGGAAGATGAAGATAAAGAACTTGCGCTTGATAATTTTGAAAATCTTGTAGACGACACCTCGTGGGAGGAATTTATGCCACGTGGAGTAAGCAAAGAAGTTTTTAGGCGTTTTAAGCGTTATTACGACCCCGATATTTTTCGAGAAGCTGGCAAGCGTATACGCGAAATGGCACGTATGGCAGATAAGTTTACCATAGAGGAGCGCATCAGTAGAATAGCAGCTATCTTTGCTACCTTTCGCAACCCTGATAAGGAAACCGTACTTACTCCTTGGCGGGTAGTAAATAGGCATCTATCGGATTGCTTAGGAGGTTACTGCTTTATGGATGAAGCTTTTCAGCAGCCCTTAGATGTGCCGCGCTATATAACGCAACAAGGGGTAACAGAGGAAGTATTTACATCTAAGAGTGTGATTTTGGAAATCAACTCGAAAAGTGGGTTATATCCTTTGTATGCTGCCTATAATATCTACCGCTCTCGTATAGAAGAAGCTAAAAAAAAGTACGGAGAGGAGGTAGGCAGACAATTAGCCTTGCAATTATGGGATCTGACCCTTGAAGAGAATATATTGGTAGTATGTAAAACCCCAATGGCACGCAGTATAACCAAACGTACTTTAGCAGGCTTTAGAGAGACCCCAGTGCACGCCGAATACTATTGCGACCTTATTGAAAACCTCACCCAGAAGCCCGAAAGCGTAATAAACACCCTGCTCAGTGGCAAATTTTGGCATTTTAACAACAAAAAAAATATGAAGATAGACGCTATTATAGGAAATCCACC
>NZ_CALGWU010000013.1 GCF_937936315.1 uncultured Capnocytophaga sp.
AGGACGCAAGGTTTTCATCCTTGTAACAGGGGTTCGATTCCCCTACGGACTACTACACTAAATGCACTTGCACTATTAGTATCTAAAAGATACAACTTAAAATTAAATTAGTAAAGGAAAATGGCAAACCATAAATCAGCATTAAAAAGAATTAGAAGAAACGAAGCAGCTCGCTTGCGCAATCGTTATCAACACAAAACGGCTCGTAATGCCGTAAGAAAACTACGTGCTTTAGAAAATGTAGAAGAAGCAAAAACTCTTTTCCCTAAAGTAGTTTCAATGATCGACAAGCTCGCTAAGAAAAATATCATTCATGCTAACAAAGCAGCGAATTTAAAAAGCAGTTTAGCTAAACATATCAATAAATTAGCTAAATAGTCATTTAGGTTTTAGATTTATCACTGATAGCCAGATTTATGCAAGTAAATCTGGCTTTGGTGTTTTAAAGTTAAATATATAAAATTATGAAATATACATCTTATGCCCTACTCTTCTTACTTTCAGGAGTTATTTCTTGTAATGACACAAATCAATCAGATAAAGAAAAACAAACTCATAAAACAAAGTCTATAGAGTTTGAAGAATTTAAACTCATAGACCTAACTCCTAAAGCTCAAGAAGATATGAAGCACTGGAAGAATTTCCAATCACTGATGCAGGTTATCGTATCAATGGCTCCTGCCAAGATTAAAAACACCGATGATTTGATGCTCTCTAATCCTGATAGTTTGTTAGTATACAGTCGCTTGTATCCTATCAATTCTAAAACAGAAGTTATCAATAGTATTGTAGAACACGATTGGAGAACTCCAGCCGATGCCGCTAAAGATACTGTTTTTAGGTTTGAAAAAAAGAAAAATAATGCAGTAGGCTTTTTACAATGGAATCGCTTTTTGGTAGCAAATATTCCTTACACTTTTTCCATAGTATTGAAAAAAGTAAATTATCCCAATGTAAAACTAAATTTTTTAGAAGGTGAAAATGATGAATTATCAGCAACTTTAGCTCTTGATACCCTTAGCTCTTCCACTAATAATGTAAAGAGAATAACCCTATCCGATGATTGGTACAGCTACCAAATTGATTTCTCACCTAAAAAATCAGCGTCTTACTCTATAAGACTTTCCTTAGACGAAAATGCCAAAGAAAATGACAATTTCATACTATACCGATCCATTTTAGAGCTTCCTGCAAAACATTTCCATCAAGTAGGAAAATTTTCTGATAAAATTGTAGGAGAACACTCTGATGTAGAAAGTTCTTATTATTCTGTATTTTTTTGGTTAGTACAAATAGAAGACGCTCTCAAGGAACTACTCAATAGTGACACCTTTCCAGAACGTATTAATGTCCCTACAGTAAAAGCTCGTTTTAGGCTCTTTCAAACACAAATTAAATCATTAGCTGATAATGTTAAGAACAACCCTGATTTCAACGAAAATGAGCTTAAAAACAATATCTTTCTATTAAGAGAAACTTTTAATAGTATTATCGCTCGTATCAATAATATATATGGCAACGACTTAGATGAACGTATGAAATATATCGATACTCAACAAGATTCCATTCCTTCAATTGACAATTAAATTTAAACGTATCATCTATTGTGATATGAACCTATAAGATATTATTGGCTTTTTTCAAAAGTTTAAAAAACCTACTACACTCTCTTTTTCATCAAATATCTTCCATACAAAAAGTCAGCAATTAGCTTTACACTAATTACTGACTTTTTTTCATATTTTTGTATTTTTCAAATTTGCTAACTACTTATGGAGTTTGCATTATTTTCCTTTTCCTCCTATAGCAGGGTCTTTCATACCCTCTTCGATCATAGTGTAGAATTGGTCGAGTTTAGGTAATACTACGATACGGGTACGGCGATTTAGAGCGCGACCATTGGCATCACCATTACTTGCTAATGGAACATAGTAGCTACGACCGGAAGCAGTCATACGTTCAGGAGCAATACCAAAATCTTTTTGCAATACACGTACAATCTCGGTAGCGCGCATTACGCTCAAATCCCAGTTATCGCGTATACAAGCTGTTTTAATATTTACGTTATCGGTATGACCTTCTACCATAAATTCAAAGTCAGGTTTGTTTTTCACTACTTTAGCTACTTTTTCGAGTACGTTCTTAGCGTTTTTAGAGATGGTATAGCTACCACTGCTGAATAGCATTTTATCGGAGATATTGATGAATACCACTCCTTTTTCTACTTTCACATCTACATCTTGGTCGTCTAAGTTACCTAACACTCCTTTAAGGCTTTGTACCAAAGCGAGGTTTACAGAGTCGCGGCGGGTAACTGCATCGCGCAAGTTTTTGATAGTTAAATCTTTTTCGCGCAAACTTTCCAATGATTTTTCGAGGTTTTCAGCACCTTTTTGGGTAAGTGTAGTGAGGTTGCCCATATTGTTGATGAGCTGCTGATTGTTCTCTTTGAGCAAATCGTTTTGGTTTTTCAAACTCTCAATTTTATATGCCAAATTGTTTTTCTCGTCTAAACACATATTGAGTTTTACGGTAGCAGTGTTTAGCAAATCTTCAGTTTGTTTGTTTCTCGCTTCTAACTCAGCATACTTCTTTTTAGATACACACGATGTGGTAACTAATGCCAACATCGATAGTGCGATAATAAATTTTTTCATACTAGTTTATGTTTTATAATTAATGAATATGTTACAATAAAAGTGCCAAGATTATCTCTTATTTGTTTTTTGCTTGGCTTTGGATTTCTCTTTAGCGTTTTTGAGTTCTTTTTTCAGAGATGGATTGGCTAATATCATTTCGTCTTCATCTATCTCTTCAGGAGACTTCATTCCCTTTATTTCTTTAGGCTTTATCTTCTTCTCGGCATCGCTATATATTTGTTCTTTACTGCGAATACGCTCATCACCTCGCCAGATAAATTCCTTAAACTTGCGATCGTTCACGTGCAATTTCTCCTCTGGGTATAAATTCCCCGAAGGCTGTGTAATAAACACAGTTTGTTGTAGTTGCTGCTTTTTATCCAAATAGAGTTTAATATGACTGCAAGTGAGTTTGTTGATGCCTACCAGTTCTTTAGCATCGTTGTACACGTAGTAAATAGACTCAGTATTCTGCAAAAAGTCTATCTGTCGCAATGCATTATCTTTAAACTTGCCATATAAGAACTTACCTTTCACTTGGTTATAACCATCGCCCAAAGTATCTTTTTCTACCACCAAAGCATTGTTGAACACTTTTAGGGAGTCTAACTGTTGAGTTTTTGTATTGGCAATCAGGTGGATATTGTCGCCCGTCATTTGGCTTTCACCTGTCCACGCTACAGGTTTGCCTACGAGTTGCGTAAGTCCGTTAGCTTCGTTAGAGTGGATGGAATCGCATTTGGCTTGCATATCGCTTTTGAAGATACGAGCATCGGGATAAGCGCGAATCACGCGGTGTTGAGGTTTGCCTGTAACCAAAATGCGCTTGCCGTGCATATACATCGAATCCTTCTCTACTAACGTAATTACAACCGCTTTTTTGGTGATAAACATCGAATCTTTTGCTTTGTGAATTTCACCATAATGGCCTCGTACAAAGGTTTTATTCACAGTGTCTGAAATAAAAATATTGTTAGAGCCTGAAGAGAACTGACGGCGTTTATCAAAGTACAAGCTATCACCTACTAAGGTTTTGAGGTCGTATTCTATTTTAGCGTTCTTCATAAAATATCCTTGTTCTCGTTTTGTATCATAAAAACCACGTTCACAATACACTTTATAATCAGCTCCTACAATGGTAGTTTTGCCATAAAAATAGGCATTTCCTGAATTGTGATAATAGTCTAAGACCTGTGAATTGACAGTAAAATCACGATTGACAATCTTTACTGAATTGGTAAACTGATTTTTTTTAGTAGTTACATAATATTTTCCGGTTTGGCTCGTAAGTTCATTTTCGGGGTCGGTGATTTTACCAAAGTTATTGTAGTAAGCTTCTTGTTTATTGCGGTCGAAAAATAGTTCTTCGGTTTCAAGGGTCATATTTCCATTTCGCAACACCACTCCCTCGCGGGCTACTGCTGTTTTGGTATTTCCTTTATAGGTTATATACTGGCTGTTCATTTGCAATGTATCACCTTGTTGTAACACTACATCACCATGAGCGATTACCTCGTTTTTTTCCTCATATAGCACTGCTAAATCACACCAGACGTCTAATCCTTGATGGCGAAACTGAACACGTTGCCCATCTGATTTAAAGATAGTTGCGCCAGGGTATTTTACATTATCAATAGTAAATTCTCCTCCATATACAATTTCTATGCGGCGGGTTTTTCCATTGCTATCTTGAGACCAAAGATATGTGCAGAAGTTAAATAAAAAGAGAAATAATATATAGGTATACCTGTGTTTCATTTAGTGAATATAATTTTCTAAAAGGCAAAAATACAAATAATTCATCAATTAGCAAATTCTTCTATCATCACATTTTTTGCGCGTTCTAACTTAAAGCGTTCTTTATTCCAATGAAAGGGTTTGAAGTCCTCATTTTTGATAATCTTATTATTGCGATAGATAAGATTTTCTACTGATTTGGCATAGAAAATAGGTTCATCGAAAGTTTCAAAAAGGTTGTTTTCAATGCGTATATTAGAGTGAAAATATTTTTGTTGTACTTCTAAGTTAGGAATTTCTGGACAGATAGAGATAATAGCATTCGTAAACTGATAATTGGCAGTAAGTGCATTGACAAAATGGTTGTTTTTGATGCTTACATTGCGGCAAGCACCCGTTTCGTACCAGCCGTTGCAATCGCCACAGAGCAAGATAGCTGCCCCGTGGGTATGATCGAATAAATTATTACTGCACACCACTTTTTTAGGGGTACTAAAAAGTGCCCCTCGTGCCCGATTGTTGCGCACGATGTTGTTTTTGAAAAGCACTTTAGGCGTCCAAGTAAGATTTTCTACCCCACAAGGCGTATCGGGGTTTACCTCAGCAGGTAAAGGTTTATCAAAAGTGATTTCAAATATTTTAGCCCCTACTTCAGTAGGTTTATCAACAGCTTTTATTTGTTGAATTTTATAAGTTTTATCACCTATAGTTTCCATTGTTTTAGCAGCAACAAATTGCACTTGGTCACCCTTATTTCCCCAAAGAAATCCCCACGACTGAGGGTGCATATATTGCGCTTTGATAGTATAATCATTCTCACGAGTAATAACTTTCAAGTAAGTGCCGTGTACATTGATAGCATCATCAGCCATACCTTCATACAAACCATTTACCGAGCGTATTTTTCCTTTACAAGCTGAAAAATGGGTAGCATCGGCTTGAGTAGTGAAAAAACGTTCGCTCCCCTCCTCTATCGCTACTCGAAACTTATCAAGAGTCATATTTTCAGTGAGTTGCGCCAATAGCCCCATCCCTTGCACATTGTGTATTGTGATATTTTCAAGAGTTATATTTTTGCTTTCGGTTACAAAAATAGCAGGTGTAGGTCGGGAATAAGTACGCAACACAAAGCGCTCGCCTACTTGTAGAAAAGGCGATTTACCCATTCCCTCTATATAAAACTCGTTAGGAGCAAGTTCAACAATTTTTGTAGGTGAAAAAGGAACATCAGCACGGCGGTAGGCTAAGTGTTTATCAGGAGAGAAGACCATTCCACCAAAAGGCATTTCCTCATAATCTTCACCTATGAAGTAGAGTTTTTCATTCTCAATTTTGTAGTTTCCTTGAGGGTAGAGTTGCGCCTTTATACTGTTATTCAGAGTATCTACTTCAGTGATGTGCAACTGACGCAAATGAGGAGTTGCAAAATCTATTGAGAAGTTGCGAAGGGTGAGATTGCTACAATGTTTCACTACAAAAGGCAAAATTGTACCGTGAAACACTAAATTCTGTCCCTTTCCATCAATGACTACACTGTGCAGGTTTTCGTAGTAGAACGCTACTTTTTTAGGGTTAGTTTGGTCGTGATTGGAGATGTACAACTCTTTGTCAATTGTTTGATTGATAGTATAATGAGTTGTTGTAGGAAGATAATGTACGCTTTGGCAAGAGCCGAAAAGCAAGGCAGTGAGGGTGATGATAATAGCTGGTTTCATATTTGGTGTTTTTTGTTAAATTCTTTCGGCTATCCAATGAGAAATGAAGGCGGGTTTTGCTCCTCCTATTTTCTGAGCATAGTGATAGAGTTCTACTAAATTATGAGCATCGTCTAAATACCTACCTTTGCTTTTAAAGCCTTGCATTTCGTCGCCCATAAAAGTTTCGGAAAGGAAGTTGATATCGTACTCTTTGATTGTAAACTCACGGTGGTTGCGTTCAGTCATCATATCTAATGCCCATTGAGTGTATTTCACATTGTTCACGTGAGCATTCATATCGAGGTCACTCACACGTACCTTGAATTGATTAACTTGTTGCATATCATCGGGTAAAGCAATACGATCGGTACGGAAATTAAGACCTCCATCAGTACGTGGGTGGAAAATTTCTTGTTGTTCAGTAAGTTCTATAGGGCGACGGGTGGCTATGTCCATTGTAATCCAAGTGCTAGCGCATTCGCCTATTTTTTGGTCGTTGTAATAGAGTTCAAACTCGCGGAAAGCATAGACCCCTTGTACTGGTAACGACCAAGTTTTCACAGTGATACGCTCATTCCACTGAGGCCAGTAGTTCATTTTAAGTTTTTGCTGAATCAGTGCCCAGAAGAAGCCTTTTTGCACTAATTGTTTGTAACCAAATCCTAAATAAGCAGCGTGTTCAGCAGCAATATCTTGGAGCATTCCTAATAGTCCGTATAATCCTAACTGATTATTTAAATTCACTTGAGTGCTACGCACTTTATAAGTTTCGGTGAAAATTGTTTTATTATAGTCCATTGTAATATATTTTTAGGTTTATGATTGCAATAATTTTTCGAGGGTACGCACTACACCTGCGTGATTGTTGTCGTATTCGGTTACATAGTTAGCAAGCGCTTTGAGTTCCTCTTGCGCGTTGAGCATTGCATAACTATAAGTAGCCTGCTGAATGAGCTCTACATCGTTTAAATGGTCGCCAAATACCACAGTTTCATCAGGTGAGATGTTCAGTTGTGATTGCAAGTGCGCGATAGCATCCCCTTTATTGACATCTTTACCCGTGATATCCAGCCATATTTCACCCGATACCACTACGTTAAACTCATTGCTATACTGTTTGAGGTACTGATATGAATTGAAACGAGAAATACCTCTATCACACACTGTTATCTTAAAAATATCATCATCGATAGCGGCAAAATTGGTTACACGAGTATGGGCGGGATAATGGCGAGCAATCTCATTGAAAATCCACTCATCGTCGGTTTTTATATAAGCACTTTTCTTGCCACAAAGGGCTACACCTATTTGCTGAATCTCATTACAAGTGTGCAAAATAGGAAAGAAAGAAGTAAAAGCGATAGGTCGCTCAAAAAGCGTTTTTCCCTGATAGATAAGCGATGCGCCATTATCGGGGGCATAAGCAATGCGTTCTTTGATAGGAGCGAAGAGTTCGTGCAAACTTTGCAGCTGTCTGCCACTTGCTGCACAAAAAAGAATACCTTTCTGTTCAATAGTTTTGAACACTTCCCAAAAGCTATTGGGGATTTCCTTTTGGTTATTCACCAAAGTACCATCTATATCGGAAACAATAAGCTTGATCATATTATAATTTGGTACGAGCTGCACCGGCTGTTTGTCAATTTTTTAATTTGCTAATTTTTGATGTATTGATATTAAAATAAGAAAAGCTCTCCTTGGAGAAAGGAAAGCTTTCATTGGTTTACTATAAACCCGTGTAAAAATATTTACACAAAACAACACAACTAAATCTTATGAAGCGGTCTGGACGGGACTCGAACCCGCGACCCCATGCGTGACAGGCATGTATTCTAACCAGCTGAACTACCAGACCATTTATCAGTAAATTGTGCAATTCATTTCTTCATTGCGGTTGCAAAAGTACAACTATTTTCAATACCTGCAAATTTTTTGAAGACTTTTTTTTATTTTTTTTTAAACTTTTTTCAAATACTACTGATAATGAATATTTTGCATTATCACATATTTGAGGTGCGACTGGCAGTTTTTAGGTGTAATTCCAGTGCATTACTATCGGTAAGACTAGCTACATAGCAGGTAATGCCCATCACTTTGTCGTATATCGACCCCTCTTTACGGTATTTTTCAGGTAATTTTTTTAGCAAAAGTTTATCAAATGATGTTTCCCTTCCATTCTCACTGTTGATAATTGCCGTAAAAAAGATATCTAATAAATGCTGTAAAATCACATAGCCCGAAACTTCTTTTTCTACTACTTCGTCCGATTGATAGATACGTTCTACACTGCAATCGATTACATCGGTGATTTGGTGACGGTATTTACTATTATATAATAAGGACTGATGAAAATCACCTGCGAGAATTGCTTCTTCATTCTGTAAGAAAATATCGGTAGCATCTTGCACCAATGCTCCAATCACTACAGCACGCAAATAAGCAATGCGCTCTTCCTTTGTTTGCAGTTTAGTGTATTTTTGAGTATTGATGCGATTATCGATGATAGCCCCTAAATATTCTAAAGCGAGTTCTTCGCTGATAAGCCCCAAGTTGATACCATCTTCAAAATCTATAATAGTATAGCAAATATCATCGGCAGCCTCTACCAAGAAAGCCAATGGATGGCGCGCATAACGCAATTCACCCGCCTCACTATTCGATTTGAGTCCTAAAGTATCTGCTACTTCTTTAAAGAAAGCCTTATCACCTTGAAAGAATCCATATTTTTTATCGGCGATTCTATTGGTTGGGCGTATAGGCAATGATTCTTTAGGATATTTAGTGAAAGCCCCCAAAGTAGCATACGTAAGGCGCAAACCACCCTCTACTCCTAAACGCGTTTCGTTGAGAATTCTAAAACCATTGGCATTCCCTTCGAAGTTACACAAATCGGCATACTCGGCATCACTGAGCAGGTGCTTGATAGCTGTTCCCTTTTTAAACTGAAAGAACTCACCTATCGCTTTTTCACCACTATGCCCAAAAGGTGGATTACCAATATCGTGTGCCACGGCTGCTGCTGCAATAATAGCCCCAAAATCATTGTTTTGATACCCTAATTCGCGCAAGTGAGGGTATTTGTTGAGCAGATGTTTACCCACCGAACGCCCCAAACTGCGCCCTACCACCGACACTTCTATACTATGTGTGAGGCGGGTATGCACAAAACCTGTTTTAGAAAGCGGAATTACCTGTGTTTTATCTTGCAGACTGCGGAAAGCACTTGAGAAGACCACACGATCGTAGTCCATATCAAAACTGAGACGTGTTTCGTCCTCTTTGAGGCGAGGTCGTGGAGTAATATCCCCATATTTATTTAATGAAAGTAATTTTTCCCAAATCATATTTTTTCAATTAACGATTGACAATTAAAAATTGCCCGTTTAGTATTCAATCCGCAAAAATACAAATAATTTGTAAATTAATGATTTATTAGAAAAATATTCCTTACATTTGCGCACTAATTTAAATCAATACTATGAAAAAAATCAATTTCATTCTACTACTTCTTATTCCTTACCTTTTACCCTTTACCTTAACAGCTCAACAAGGTGGTATGTGGATTCCTTCTCTTCTAGAAGGTATGAATGCTAAGGAAATGAAATCCTTAGGTATGAAAATGTCAGTAAGCGATATTTATAGCATCAACAAATCAAGCTTGAAAGATGCTGTACCTCATTTCAATGGCGGTTGTACTGCCGAAATAATTTCTAATCAAGGACTCTTGCTTACAAACCACCACTGTGGTTACGGACAAATACAGGCACATTCGTCTGTGCAAAACGACTATCTTACTGATGGTTTTTGGGCTAAAAATCTATCGGAAGAATTACCTAACAAGAATTTGGTAGTTACCTTTATCGTTCGCATTGAAGATGTAACCAAAAAAGTACTCGCCGACACACAAAACCTCAGCGATGAAACCCTACGTGAAGCCCAAATACAAAGAAATATAGCCTCTTTAGTAAAAAACTCACCTAAAGAAAGCTGGCAAGAAAACCGCATTCGCGCTTTTTATGAAGGCAACCAATATATCCTTTTTGTAGTTGAAACCTTTAAAGATGTACGCTTAGTAGGCGCTCCCCCTTCCTCTATTGGCAAATTTGGTTCTGACACTGATAACTGGGTGTGGCCTCGCCATACTGGTGACTTCTCTCTCTTCCGCGTCTATGCCGATAAAAACAATCGCCCTGCCGAGTACTCCAAAGACAATGTCCCCTATCGCCCCAAACATTTCTTCCCAATATCGCTCAAAGGCGTAAAAGCCGGTGATTTCACAATGGTCTTTGGCTATCCAGGTCGTACTGAAGAGTACCTTCCTGCCGTAGCCGTAGAGCAAATTGTGAATGTACTCAACCCTGCTAAAATAGGTATTCGCGATGTGATTCTCAAAACCCAAGACGGATTTATGCGCGCCAATAACGAAATAAAAATCAAATATGCCTCTAAATATGCCAGTGTTGCCAACTATTGGAAAAAATGGATAGGTGAAACTCAAGGTTTGAAAAAATCGAATGCTGTGGCTATCAAACGTGCTCAAGAACAAAAATTTATAAACGAAGTTGAAAAACGCGGTAAAACTGCTGAATATGGGCATATTCTACCTCAATTTGCTGAAAAATATGCTAAAATACAAGATTATGCTTTAGCAGCCGACCTTTATTGGGAACTTGCTCAACGCAATATCGACCTAATTGCCAATGGTTACAAAATACTCCAACTTCGCAATGCGCTACGCGAAAAAGGCACTCAATCGTTCGCCGACCGAAAGAAAAACCTTTTAAACAACTTTGAAACTGTATTCAAAAATTACGATATAAATGTAGATAAAGCTGTGTTTGAACAAGCGATTAACTACTATGCTAAAACAATGCCTAAAGCCTTGCTATCTCCTAACCTCCACCAATTTGATGCGCACGCTTTAGCCGATAAACTTTACAAAGAATCGTTTTTAGCCTCTAAAGCCGAAATGGATAAAGTGCTCAACCTCCCCGATGACGCCTTTGAAAAACGCCTCAAAAACGATGTGGGAGTGCAGTTTGTAGAGCAAATCATCGCTCATTTCTATGAAACTGTAATGCCTACTTATCAAAACTTAGGCAGTGAAATAGCTACTCTACAACGCACTTATATGAAGGCTATTTTAGAGTTTTCTAAACCTCAAGACCGCATCTTCCCCGATGCCAACAGTACCTTGCGCGTTACTTATGGCAAGGTAGCAGGCTATTCACCTTTAGATGCTGTAACTTATGATTATATAACTTATTTAGACGGGGTTATGGAAAAATATGTACCTAATGACTACGAATTTGATGTACCCGCTAAGTTACGTGAACTCTACGAGAAAAAAGACTACGGCATCTATGGTGTTAATGGCAAAATGCCCGTGTGCTTTATAGCGACGAATCACACCACAGGAGGAAACTCAGGAAGTCCTGCTATTGATGCACAAGGCAACCTCATCGGGCTCAATTTCGACCGTGTATGGGAAGGTACAATGAGTGATATCCACTACGATCCTAAAATATGTCGCAACATAATGGTAGATATGCGCTATGTGCTTTTCATCATTGATAAATACGCTGGAGCAGGCTATTTGTTAAACGAAATGAAACTGGTGAAATAATGACGAGTTACGAATGACGAGTTACGAGTTATGAATGACGATAAATGAAACACCTTACACTTTACATATCATTATTCTATCTCATAGGCTGTAACCTTTTTCAAGGGCAACAGCAGGCAGGGGAAAGTGTTGCGGTTGAGGAAAAGCAGGTAGAAGTGTTTGTGCCAGTGCAGAAAGAGTTGTATGTCATTGATAAGGAAGAACGGGAAGATTATTATCTTTTCGGCGAGAAAATAAAAATAAGTGCAGAAGGAAATGAGTTTTACAAAACTGACAGAGGAGATTATATAAAAAAGAAAGATGTAGGCGATTGGAATACCCTAAAAACTAAAATCACTGGGGATGATCTTATAAAAAATGTAGATATTAACGGAAATTCTAACGATAGTATCTCTAAATATCTGAGTATAGATCAAATTTCTTATGAAGAATATCAAGAAGCTCTTAGAAATAAGATAGATTTCCTCATAGAAGATACCCTTGCAATTGTAAAAAAGAATGGCAAACTTACCTTCCCTTGTGAGCATAAAACAGTTTATCTAAAAGACCAGTCTGATAGTGTTGAAGATCCTTTTTCTACAACCTATGCTTATGTAGGGAATGTTCCTGTTCTCAATCAATATTTAGTTTTTGAAGATTCTGAAGATTTTTATGCTTATATTTTTATAGATAAAACCACTGGTAAGCAAACTGATTTTGAGCGTTTTCCCTTTCTCTCTCCCGATAAGAAGTATATCATTACAATAGGGAGAGCTTATGAAGATTTAGTGGGAACGATTTCTTTGTATCGCATAAAAAGCATAAAACCATTTGTGATTGAAACTTTAGTAAATGAAGACATAAAATGGTGGGCAACCTATGATTTTGATGAAGACCCCATCTTTTTTAGTAAAAATGGTTTCTTATACGCCCCGATGAATGTTATCCCAAACTTTTTTGACGAGCATAATAATCCTAACAAACAGCGAATGTATATCAAGATAGGAATTAGAAATTAGAAATTAGAAATTAGTAAATAGCATTATAACTAATCTATGAAATACTTTATCTCTTTTATTTTAACACTATTATTAGCTGGTTGTAACCTCTTTCAAGGGCAACAGCAGGCAGGGGAAAGTGTTACTCCTACTGAAGAACCTCAAATACAAACAGAAAATTCTGCTAAAGAGGATAAACCTACAGAAAAAGAGCTTTTAGAAACAATGGGAGACACTTCTGATACTAAGGCTTTGGGGAAATATTTTACTATAGAAAAGGTTTCGAAGCAGGAATACCTACAAGCATTGAAACAACGCTATTATTTTCTCACTAACGACAATTTAAGAATTGAAAAACAAGAAGGTGTGATTGAGCTTCCTTGTAAAAATAAAACTATTACATTTGAAGATACAGAAGCATCAGAGGAGTTTGGAGATGCTGAAAGATATGATTATTTAGGTGAAATACCTGATTTAAATCAATATGTAGTGAGATATACGGTTTATAGAGCTCAAGAAATTCTTTTTATTGATAAACAAACAGGTAATCAGACTAAAATGGAAGGCGAACCGCTCTTATCACCTGATAGAAACTATGTAATAGGGACATATAGTGATGTTTTGGGAACATTTTTAATGTTTTATAAAGTAAAACAAGCAAACTCATTCACTTTAAAAGAACTTATTACTGTTACCCCTCAATATTGGACAATTGATTACAGTGAAAAAGAAGCAATATTCTTTAGCAAAAACAACTATCTGTATATATCTATAACATTTAAAGAAAATTACAATCAACGAGAATATATTAAAATAGGAATTAGGAGTTAGAAGTTAGAAATTAGTATCGTACTTATCTCTTACCTCTTACTTCTTACCTCTTAACTAAAAAACTATGGAATTAAACAAACTAATTGACCACACGCTTCTAAAAGCTACAGCTACCATTAGCGAGATTGAAACTCTTTGTAAAGAGGCTGTGGACTACGATTTTTATTCGGTATGTGTGAATAGCGGCTATGTAGCAACTGCTAAAAAATTCTTAGCTGGCACTGATATCAAGGTGTGTAGCGTAGTAGGCTTCCCCTTAGGAGCAATGTCGGCTAAAGCTAAATATTTTGAAACGGGTGAAGCCCTTGCCGATGGCGCTGATGAAATTGATATGGTACTGAATGTAGGATGGCTTAAATCGGGGGAGGTGAACCAAGTATTAGACGAAATTATCGCTCTTAAACGCTGTGTAGGTGAGAATCGCGTACTAAAAGTAATTCTTGAAACTTGTTACCTTACCGACGAAGAAAAACGCTTAGCTTGCCGTTTAGCTCTTGACGCTCAAGCCGATTTTGTAAAAACTTCTACCGGCTTTGGTACGGGGGGCGCAACACTTGCCGATGTAAAACTGATGAAAGAATGTGTGCAACACAAGGCTAAAGTAAAAGCCTCTGGAGGTATACGCGACTATGAAACAGCTATCCAATACGTAAACCTTGGCGTAGAACGCATAGGCACTTCTAACGGAATTGCTATCTTAAAAGGAGAGAAAGGAACTGGCTACTAATGAAGATTATCAGTTACAATGTAAATGGCATAAGGGCAGCCCTCACCAAAGGCTTTGCCGATTGGCTGAAAAGTGCTAACCCCGATGTACTATGTTTGCAAGAGATAAAAGCCCTTGAAGACCAAATACCTACAGAAGTATTTACTGAATTAGGGTACGCCTACCAATATTATTACAGTGCCGAAAAGAAAGGTTATAGCGGTGTGGCTATTCTTTCCAAAATAGCCCCCAAACACGTGGAAGTAGGCACAGGGATTGATTATATGGACAAGGAAGGACGAGTACTTCGCGCTGATTTTGAGACACTCTCAGTAATGAGTCTATACTTGCCTTCAGGCACCAACCCCGATCGTTTGGATTTCAAACTCACTTTTATGGCTGACTTCCAAAAGTACATTGATAAGCTTAAACAAACAGTACCTAACCTCGTTATCTGTGGTGATTACAACATCTGTCACGAGGCAATCGATATACACGACCCTGTGCGCAATGCTACTGTATCAGGATTCTTGCCCGTAGAGCGTGAGTGGTTAGATACCTTTATGAAGAGTGGTTTTATTGATAGTTTCCGTTACTTTCACAAAGAGCCACATCAGTACTCGTGGTGGAGCTATCGCGCCAATGCTCGCAACAACAACAAAGGTTGGCGGATTGACTATCACTTAGTGTCTGCCCCTTTAGAAAACCGAATGGAGCGTGCGCTTATACTCCCTGAGGCAAAACACAGCGACCACTGTCCTATTGTATTAGAGATTAGGAGTTAGAAATTAGAAGTTAGGAGATAGAAAAAAGCTGTTGAACAAATTGTAATGTTCAACAGCTTTTTTTATTGCTTGCCACGCTGTGGCTACCAACGAATGATGGCACTTGCCCAAGTAAAACCACTACCAAAGGCAGCAAGTACTACGAGGTCGCCGTCCTTGATTTTGCCTTGTTGAACTGCTTCAGTAAGAGCAATAGGCACAGAAGCAGCAGTAGTATTACCATACTTCATTATATTGTTGAATATCTGCTCATCAGTGAGTTTGAATTGGTGTTGTACAAACTGTGAAATACGCAAATTAGCTTGGTGAGGAATCAACATATTAATATCTTTATTAGAAAGACCATTGGTTTTCAATCCCTCTTCTATCACTTCGGCAAAACGCACTACAGCATTTTTAAACACAAACTGACCATTCATATTAGGGTAATAACTCACATCATCGGGGTCGTTTTCAGCTAATAATTCGGTTACCCATTTTGTTCCTACCCCTGGAGTAATCATAGCCAATTGCTCGGCGTGCTCACCTTGACTGTGCAAGTGAGTAGAGAGAATACCGCGTTCGGGGTCATCAGAGCGAGAAACGATAGCAGCACCTGCTCCATCGCCAAAAAGCACTGCCATATTGCGACCACGAGTGGTCATATCCAGCGCAGGCGATTGGGTTTCAGCACCTATCACAAGGATATTTTTGTACATACCCGTTTTAATATACTGATCGGCTACTGAAAGGGCATAGATAAAGCCCGAACATTGGTTGCGAATATCGAGAGCCCCTACAGTAGGCAAACCTAATTCTTTTTGTACTAACACCCCGCAACCAGGGAAATAAAAGTCGGGACTGAGGGTTGCGAATACAATAAAGTCTATTTCTTCTTTATTGATTTTAGCAGCTTCAATAGCTTTTAAACTCGCTTTCACTCCCATTGAGGTAGTAGTATCAGAACCTCTTAATGCGTGACGACGTTGCTGAATACCGGTACGCTCTTGAATCCATTCATCGCTGGTATCCATTAGTTTGGATAGGTCGTCGTTAGTAACTACGTTTTCAGGGACGTAAAATCCTAATCCCTTAATTCTTGAACGATATAACATATTTTTAGTTTTTAGTTGTCTAAATAAACACTTCTAATAAATCCATTCCTTTGGTCTTTACCTCTAATTTGTGGCAAGAAGCAGGGAAAAGCACTGTTTCACCTTGTTTGATAGGCAATTCGGTAGTGCCATCACCGATGGTACCTTCTCCTTTTACACACATATAAATATGGAAAGAATCATCAGCAGAGAGTTGTTTTTCATACCCTGCGGTAAGTGGCAGTAAATTGGTGATAAAATAAGGGCAATTCACCACTTTGTTCACCTCATTAGCATTTTGAGAGTACTGCACTTTAAAGTCGTCTTTCTTCTCATAGTCAATGGCATCGAGAGCGAGTTCAGTGTGGAGTTCGCGCAAGTTGCCATTTTTATCACGACGGTTAAAATCGTACACGCGGTAGGTAATATCGCTGGTTTGTTGTATTTCGGCAATGATAATTCCCTTACCTATGGCGTGCACTTTGCCCGTATTGATAAAGAAAGTATCACCGTCTTTCACTTTTTCGTAGTTGAGAATATCAGTAAGCGTACCATTGTCTAAATGCTGCTGATACTCCTCTTTGGTTACTGTTTTGTTGAAGCCTACAATCAATTCAGCACCTGCATCAGCGTGAAGCACATACCACATTTCGGTTTTACCAAAAGAATTGTGGCGTTTTTTTGCCAATTTATCGTTAGGATGCACTTGTATAGAAAGGTCTTCGCGTGCATCTATAAATTTAATAAGGATAGGGAAATCACGACCAAAACGCTGGTGTACGTGTTTGCCGAGCAATTCATTAGGGTATAAATCAATGAGTTCTTGGAGACTTTTACCTTCAAGAGCTCCATTGGCGACTACAGAGATATCGCCTGGTACTCCTGATACTTCCCAGCTTTCGCCTGTAATATCACTTTCAATAGGTTTGTTGAATAATGTTTTTAGTTTAGTGCCTCCCCAAAGGCGTTCTTTGAGGATTGGTTTGAATTTTATTGGATACATTTTTATTAAGGTTGTTAATTAAACAGGGCAAAGATAATAAATAATTACGAATAACGAATGACGAATGACGATTTTTTCAATTAAATAGTCCTTTCTTATACTGTTGATTTCGATAATACAGCATAAAAATATAAGCTGGCACGGCTATAACAGCCGATAAACCCACAGCTAAAGTAGGTAGCATTATAAGTCCGTATATCACAAATGTAATAACATCTATGGTGAGAAAATAGTTTTTGAAATTGAAAGAAGTTTTCTTTTTCAGAACAATAGGGAGAAGTATATAAAATAGGAATGGAGCAATAACGGTAAAATCCTAAAAAATGTTAGTTTCACCACGCTACCTCTACAGCAAGATAATTCCATATAACTATTCTGACACTTAGAGGATCTGTAATTACCATATACTGGTAAATATTGGGTTGCACAATCTGCCAATGTGAATAAATATTATTTTTACTATCAATGTATAAATCCATAAGGGCTCTGCTCCCAACTTCTGGCAGAAAATCCATTTTCTTACACGCATAAAATGCATCTCTTTCCTTTAAGGATAAGTTAGGTAATACTTCAAATTTCCAATAAGTGGGCGGATCAATTACAGCTTCACTATTCTCATATTTTATGTGACCTTTAGCTAATTTCACAAAGAAATTTTCTAATCGACCAACTTCTACATTGAAATGCGTTTCTCCATTAATTGATATCAAGGAATTCGATATTCTATGTTGTAAACTCTCTTTCTTGGAAAGAATATTTTTAATCTTTACCCTTGTCAAATTTTCAATACTTGTTGTGCCATGTATAGCACATTCAAGCAAACATGCAACATATTCTTCATCTAATGAAAAACTTCTATTACATTTTGAACAGCAAGGGACTACTGGTAAATTCTCAGGATATGGTTGATCTAGTAAAATCTTTGACGGCACATGATCTCTTGTATCTGGATTATTTATTCCGCAATAAGAACATATTAGGTCAAGACGTTCATCACTGTGATGTGTTCTTTGTATCATGAAAAAGGTTAAATTTGTTGTCAAAAAACTCTCGTGGTTACAATGCTTTTAATATTAGTTCGCTATCAATATCAGGATAACCAATCCGATTGTAGTAACGAATGAAACTTGAAACCATTGATTCCGCATAAGGACTATCTAATTTTGCCACTCGAGTATAGGTTTTCAAATCATCATATTTCACCATTTCTTTAGATTGAAAATCAATTATTCGATTTTCAATAAATGGCGTTTGTGGTAAGAAGAAATATCTATCCCCTTTCCTAGATTCTATTAAACTAATCAAATTTCCCTTTTCATTTCCCTTTTCATCCTTGCCATCTTTTTTACTTTGATACTTTTCATATTCTTTGGTCTCTGATAATAACTTAGTTTTTGCTAAAAGAACATCACTTACTTTTCGTGATCGATTTTTTCCCGAAATAAAATCACAACTCGGTGTGAGAATTACAAATACCTCTTGATCTTTTTGTAATATTTCTCCACATTCATATTCACCTAAATCGGTTGGGTATATGTAGAATTGCATAGGATGAACTTTCTCTTTATTCAGACTATTATCTCCCAAAATTTCAGAGATTTTATCTTGTGAAAGAGAGCTGCTAAACTTGCGTAACATTAAATAACCAAGAGAAAAGTCGTTTATTCCCGGTCTAAACTTATCTCTTTGGTTATGAATTATTTCCCAAAAATAGTTTTTTAGTTCTTCTTCTAAACAAGCGTGTATATTCTCCTTAATAAATGGCAAATTGAATTTTATGAGCCGTTCTATTTCTAGTTTCAATCCATTAAATCCGTCATCTCCCTTTGTGACAACTCCTACAATCTGAGATTTTAAATCCTGTACATCTTTCGTATTACCTGAATAAAAGATTACTGGGATAAAACATTTGCTCTGAATTTGTTCTAGAATTTGAAGTCCTAACTGCTCTCCTCCATTAATAGGATTACCTTTATAAATATCCAAAATAATTATGTGATAAGGTTTTGAGTTGATTTTTTCAATAGCATTATCAAACGTGTCTACTGCTTCAATATTCACTTTAAAATTGCATAAAGTATCATTTTGCAATAGTGCTATCAAATCATCCCTATTCTGTTTATCATCTTCTATGTATAATAATTTTAGCTCTTTACTCATATTCTGTTTCTAAATGTTATTTTAAAAGTTGCTCCATCTAAAATATCGCTATTTATCAGCATAAATTCACCATTGTATTCTGAAACCAATTCACCAATAATTGCCAATCCCAAACCTATACCATCAGGTTTGGTACTGAAGTAAGGTTCAAAGATATTATTTTCTGTTCCTAATTTTATTCCGGGTCCATTGTCGCTGAAAATAATCACCAATTCTTCATTTGCTTTTGAGACATTGACAACAATCTTTCTCTCAGACTCAATATTTTCAAGCCAATAAATTGAGTTTTGAATTAGATTCATAAATATGATTCCCAATTCTGCTTCATCAATGGCTACTGTATGTTCTGTTTCTGAGATGACATAGTTGATATTCAAACGTGATAAATCTGTGTGGTAAAGCATAAATTGACTTTTTATTACCTCCTCTACAATCACACTCTTAGGTCGACCACGTCTTCTACCACCAAATGGTTCAATTCTCCTGAATAATTGTGCAAAATCTTTTCTAATATTTTGAATATTAGCGACCAAACCTTCTATTTCTTCAATATTTTTATTTTTTAATGCTTTTACAATCAAATTCGCTTGTAAATCAATTTTATTCAAAAAGTTTCCACCATCATGAACAACAGCATCAATCAGTTGTCCCAGAGTAGTAAGCCTCCTATATCTTGATATTACTTCTTGAACCTTGGATACGCTATCTTTTATTTCGATATCTTTTCTTTTTACTGCTTCAAGAATTTCTTTTTCGGAAGGAACTTTTTCTTTGATAAGTTTTGAAATTGAATGCAGCGAAAATGTTTCAAACAAACTTTCTTTCGACATAGGATTTTTATCCCCCTCTCTTGGTCGTTCCTGATATCTTCTCTGCTCTACCTCATTTAATATTAAAAGAATAAACTCTCTAATATCTTTAAGAGCCTGACTTTCAACGATACCTTCTCTATTACTCTGATCTTTTAGTAAAGGATTAGCATCCAAACCAATGGCAATATAGCCAACTATCTGATTATTACTTAATCTCAATGTTGGATTGTTAACCCTGCGAATATCCAAGCTTACCCAATCGTTATTCTTGTTCCCATAAGGTAATACCCTGATGTTATCCCGGTATATACTAATTCCTGACAAATCATCCAAATCCTTTTTTATGTTTTTTACTGTAGAATTTATCTCTTTTGATAATTTTTTCAAATCATCTCTATTCCAAACCCGAAACTCAAATGAAAACTTTCCTGCAACAGATTGTCTTTGCGGGTCCTTTAATAAAAAATCTTTTTCTGTAAATATTAGTTGTTCTTCCTTTCCTATGCTTTTACTAAAAAATAAAACCTCATCTGGACGTCCTTTTTCAGTAATATGTCCTTTAATATAATAGTCCGGTTTATTTAATGTTTCAGGTCTTTCTATTATACCATTCAAATTTTTATCTAACCCAGAAGGAATATTTACATTTATTAAAAAATCCTCTACAGGAACTATTGGATTTAGCAACCTTGACAAGGTTACTCTCATTTCTCGGATTTTCTCTTCGTCCCAGTCATCACTTAAACCGATCAACTTGAGTATTGTACCACTTTCTTTTATCTCTGTTGGTTGTCTTATTTCCCAATGTATATTAATGTTTTCCAAATAATTATCTTCATCTGAAAAATCATCCCAATTAAAATATACAATTATCTCTTCACTATCTTTCTGTCTTGTAATCAACTCCAATCTTGAAGCTAACTTTGCAGAAGCAAAACGTCCAATACCTTTTTCTCCTGTGAATTTTCGCTTTGTATTTTGATTTTCTTTTTTCTTTTTGAAATTTGTTGCAGGTTCCATCCATGCAGATTGGATAGTATTGAAATCCATCCCTTTTCCTTCGTCAAGGATAATTATGGATGCATTTATTTTGTCAATGTATTTTTTTATTTTTTTTCCCTCAAACCTCTCTTTAACAATTCCGTTAAAGGTAATTTCAACAATCGGAGATTCGGCATCGTAACTATTTTTTACCAATTCAACGACAGCAACATTATCATTACTGATAAGTTCTTCACCTATAGTTTTAATAATTCTCGCCTTAGGTTTAAAGACAAAACTTCCTTTATTTATACTTGCATTCATATCAACATCTTTTTTATTTCTTCTGCAATTTTATGAGCCAAAACCACTGGGACAGCATTACCTATCTGTTTAAATACAGCGCTTCTGCTACCTTCAAAATAATAATCATCTGGAAAGGATTGTAGTCTGGCAGCTTCGCGAACGGTTATTGAACGAACATTTTCTATTGTTGGAGAAAGTGTCGGATAAATGTAATAATGTCCATCCATAGCAATATGGGCAACAACTGTATGACAACAGCCATAAGGATCAACAACTTGAAAACGATTGAGAAATGTTTCCTTATTCTTGTGGTGTTGAAGGTGAGCGGGAATTTTCGAGTAATCAATACGTTTTTTCTCATTCAACCACATCTCAACCGCCATTCTGTATATTTCTCGATCATTTGCATTGTTTGGTCGGGCAATATGCTGTGTTGTAAAATCAAAATCACTACTGCGGATACCTGATTTTTTCAGATACTTCATTTTTGAAAGAGGCTTCGTGTATAAAATTGGTTCACATAACTTACCTTCTCCATGCTTGCGTTCTGGTAAGTCGGAAAATAAATCTTTTAGTACTTCGTAATTATTATATTCTGTTTTCAGTTCAGGGTAATGAAATCTCGTATTCTTTCTCCATCCAACAATAATTACCCTTTGCCTATTTTGTAAAACTCCATGTTGTGAAGCTATTTGTATATGATCTTCCATCATATATCCAGCTTTATCTACAAGCTGCTTCAAATCTTCAAAAAGTTGACCGTTCTTCGCAGTTCGGATACCTAAAACATTTTCAAACACAAACATCTTAGGTTGATAATATTGAAGAAACTTTACATAATACTTATAGAGTTCATTACGCGGGTCTTTTTCCACGGCTTTACCCATTCTTGCCCTACCTGCCACAGAATAAGCCTGACAAGGCGGTCCTCCAATGATAATATCAACTTGTTTATCGCCTTTAAGTTTATCTACCTTTACAAAAATATTTTCTATGGTATCTTCTCCGATAGTCTCACGAATAACACTATCAATTATTTCCTGCGGGACTTGCGTCCAAAGTTTGCTACCATCGGTTCTTTCTTCTTTATTATAAAGATAATCTTTGTATTTTTGTAATTGATTGTTGGCTCTTAACCAATGAAAAGCCGCACGGGTTTTTAATGTATCACAGGCATACTTTTCCATTTCGATATGTGCTAAAGGAGTATAACCAGCCCGAATAAATCCTTCTGACAACCCTCCTGCACCTGCAAATAGATCTATAAATGTAAGCATTCTAATCGTTTTATATTAAAAAAAAGAGTTGTTTTCTTATAACTTTTTAATTACAAATACTTATAGGAAAAGGATTACAATTTGTCCACTACTTAAATTTCCAAAAACTTCCTTAATTTGCTATCATTTCAAATCAACTCTTGATATTAATGCAAAGATAAATAAAAAGTATTACCTGACCAAAAAAAATACTTGTTTTTCATTGTAATGTCTAATAAAAAAACAAAAATCGTAAAAATATCACTTAATCCCTAAAAAAAATAAGAATGCACAATACTTTTCAATGTTTAATTTGCTAATTCTAATTTACTAAGGATAAGTTCTTCTAATGAGTTGAAGAGTTTTTCATACGCTCCAATATCGTGATTATACAAAATCACTTCACGAGTTGCGGTGTCTACCAATATAGGATTCCCCATATCGTCTACCGAAATAACATATTGTTGTGTCTCTATACTCATTTGCTCTCTAAAATCATTGGTAAGCTCTACAAAAGTTTCATCACCTATTAGTTCAGTATTTTTTAGTCCATAAATACGAATGTCACCTATTACCACCCCTCCATAATGTAGTAATAAATATCGGTGAGTTTCGTCCAATTTCAGCTGCATAGTTTGTTCCACAAGCAATAACTCATCGGCTGTAGAAGGTTCTCCCACTGTTATAGGATTCTTTTGGAAAAAATCCTGCAGTTTTTTAATAATATTTGGGTTAATCATCATTTCTACTATTTATGCCTATACACTTCCTCAAAAGGCAACCTAAACCTTTCACCCCATATACCGCGTTCTTCGCGAAAGCCACAAGCTACAACCATAGTCACCTCAGCCCCATAAGGCAAGTGCAACAGTTTCTTAATACGACGGCTATCATACCCGCCTAACGGACAAGTATCATACCCTTCCTCTGCCATTGCTAACATAAAAGTTTGTGCTACAAGCCCGCAGCTTTTATGTACATCCACACGCATATCACTTTCAGAAAGTTCTCGCACCATAGGGCGAAACCAACTGATGACCACCCCAAAGAGTTTGCGAAAAGCACCTAGTAAGCCGAAAAAACGACTGTATACAAAGGGGATTAGTTTGCCGTAATACCTCTCTCTATCTTTAATGCGTTTGGCTTGACGTTCAGGCGGACTGTTGCGCTGTATATTACCGCGCTCAAATTCCAAAATCATCTTGGCGTGCTGACGGTGTTTGTCTTGTCGAGTCACGAAAACGACCATCTGTTGTGCCGTGGTTGCAGAAAGCTGCCCCAAACAGACTTGTGCTAATTTTTCTAACAAAGTCTTATCAGTAATATGATAGAACTCATATAGTTGCATATTAAAACCACTAGGTGCTAGTGTAGCGAGCCTAAGGCATTCACGCACCTTTTCCTCACTAATGGGTGTAGGAGCGAAATAACGTACCGCCCTGCGGAAATTTAAAATATCTTTTAACATAGGATTAGTGTTTAGCAGTCAGCTAAAATTACCGACATTTCTTGTCAATTTTTAGTTTATGGCAGCAAATTTACAAAAAGAAACTGAAAAAAACAAACTATTGCTAATTTGCTAATTATTTGTACCTTTGCCCTTTGATTTAGAACATTCTGTAATATGAACGATAATTCCTCTTATCACATTCCCGTTTTGTTGCAACAAAGTGTTGAGGGTTTGGCAATTAAGCCCAATGGCACTTATGTAGATGTTACCTTTGGCGGCGGCGGTCATTCGCGTGAAATCCTCAAACATTTAGGCAATGAGGGGCGACTTTTTGCTTTCGATCAAGATACTGATGCAGCTGCCAATGCTATAGCCGATGACCGTTTTACACTCATCCAGCAGAATTTCAAATATTTGCGACAATACTTGCGTTTCTATGGTATCACACAAGTAGACGGGGTTTTAGGTGATTTTGGGGTTTCTTCTCATCAATTTGACGTTGCCGAACGCGGCTTTTCTACTCGTTTTGAAGGTACTTTGGATATGCGTATGAACCAAAATGCAGCGATTTCGGCTAAAGAAATTGTAAATGAATATGATGAAGAAGATTTAAGCCGATTGTTTTTCAACTATGGTGAGCTGAAAAACGCCAAAGCTATTGCTCGAGCGATTATCAATTATAGAGCACAGAAGCCTATTCAGTTAGGAAGTGAGTTACAAGAGGCTGTAAAGAGTTTTTTACCTAAGTTCAAAGAAAACAAAGTGTTAGCGCAAATCTATCAGGCAATACGCATAGAGGTGAATGGCGAAATGGAGGCTTTAGAATCGTTTTTGTTACAACTGCCCGATGTGGTGAAACTTGGGGGACGCATCAGTCTCATCAGCTATCATTCGCTTGAAGACCGTGCCGTAAAACGCTTTATACGCGACGGACAATTAGAAGGCGCTCCCGAAAAAGATTGGTTTGGCAATGTGTCAGTTCCGTTTAAAAAAGTAGGCGGACTTATCACTCCTACCGATAGTGAAATTGCAATGAATAACCGAGCTCGCAGTGCTAAACTTCGCATTGCTGAACGCATAAACTCTTAATTCTTAACTTTTAACTAAAAAATGGGAAGAGCTACCGACGAAATTAAAAATATACTACGCGGAAAGTTTTTTGTAGGCAAAGACGCTTTTAAAAGCTGGATGTTTGTAGGCTTTCTGTTTGTGCTGATTATCATAGTGATTACCAGCTCGCAGCGGGTAGATGCTAAAGTACACCAAATAGCCAAACTGAATGAAGAGGTGAATGAACTCAAAAGTCAGTTTGTGGATGTGCGTTCGCGTTTGCAGAAAGTGCGATTAGAATCCTCATTGTTAGAACAATTAGATTCTAAAGGGCTCAAACAGCCTGAAAAACCACCACAAAAAATCAAAGTAATCGTAGAAGAATAACATAACAAATAAGGAGATAAAGCATTGGAAAAAAGCGACAAAAAAATAACAGCTCGCACTTATTTCGTAGCATTGGTAATCCTGCTAATGATTGTAGTGATTGCCATAAAACTTATCAAAATACAAATAGAAGGAGAGGAATATCGCGCCAAAGTAGATGAAACTACCTTGCGCGAGGCTGATATTATCCCCAGTCAGGGCAATTTGTATTCCGATGATGGGAGTTTATTGGCTACCTCGGTAACTCGTTACGATATTCGTTGGGATGGGATAGCCCCTTCTAAAGCCAATTTCAACAAATATGTAAAGCCGTTGAGCGATTCCCTTTCAAAGATGTTTGGTCGTCCAAGTAACTACTATTTGAATCTACTTAAAAAAGAGCGCAATTTAAAGAACAGATATCTACTGATAGCCAGTAACTTAGGTTATAGTGAATACGCGCGTATCAAAAAATTTCCACTGTTTGACAAAGGTCCTTACAAAGGGGGAATTATTATAGAGAAAAACATCAAACGCGAATATCCATTAGGAGGGATTGCACACCGCAGTATCGGCTATGCCCGTACCGATGAAACTGGTTACACTACCCGTGTAGGGCTTGAAGGTGCTTATGCCAATTACCTTTTGGGTACTAAAGGACGACGCTTAGAGCAGAAAATTGCCAAAGGACAGTGGAAACTCGCCAGTGGGTTTGATATTATAGAACCTAAAGATGGTTATGATGTAGTCTCTACTATCAATATCAACATACAAGATATTGCACACCACGCACTGCTCACCCAGCTTAAGAAATACAAAGCTCAGCACGGCTGTGTGATTGTAATGGAAGTGAGTACAGGCGAGATAAAAGCTATTTCCAATCTTGAGTTAAACAAAAAAACCGACACCTATACCGAGCGTTATAACTTTGCCATAGGCGAAGCTCACGAACCTGGATCAGTATTCAAATTGATGACAGTTGTCGCTGCTATGGAAACCCGCAATATCGACACCACTTATGTAGTGGATATAAAAGACGGGAAACAACAATACTACGATAAGACTTTTCAGGATTCACAACATCACTTCACAGGGCGCATTAGCTTAAACAAAGCCTTTTCGGTATCCTCAAACGTGGGGATGACCGAGTTAGTACATTCGCTATTTGCGAAAAACCCTTCAGATTTTACCACCCAATTGCTAAGTATGAACCTCAACCAGCAGTTAGGTTTGCCCATATTAGGAGAAGGAGAGCCTTTTATTCCTACACCACGCGACAAACTATGGAGTGGGGTAACCCTCGAATCTATGTCGATAGGTTATGCCGTAAAAATCACCCCCTTGCAGAGCTTGGCTTTCTACAACGCTATTGCCAATGGAGGTGTGATGGTAAAACCACGAATGATCAAAGAAGTAAAAGAATGGAACAAAGCAATAGAAAAGTTCAATGTTGAGATTATCAACGGAAAAGTGTGCTCTAAACAAACAGCTGATAAAGCTAAGGGAATGCTCGCCGATGTGGTGAGACGCTCATACGGATCAGGACACCGCCTTTATTCTCCCGATTTTTCGATGGCAGGCAAAACAGGAACTGCTCGTAAGAACTATGCCAACGCCGATGCAAGTAAACTGAGTTATATCTCCTCGTTTGCAGGTTTTTTCCCAGTAGACAACCCAAAATATTCTTGTATAGTAGTCATTCACGAACCCGACCGCAGTGTGGGGATTTATGGTGCTGATGTATCGGGACCTGTATTCAAAAGTATAGCCCATAAAATCTATACTAATTCACTGTTGATGGACACCGTAGAAGATGTAGAAAATGTATCGGAAAAGACTACTAAAAACTATGAAGATTACTACGCTAAGGCTGCAAAATACAAAACTGTAATGCCCGATCTTACGGGTATGAATGTAATGGACGCCATTGCCCTACTCGAAAATATGGGCTTACGAGTAAAATTTTCGGGCGAAGGCAAAGTAAGTAGCCAATCGGTTGCCAAAGGCACCAAAGTAGCGCGCAATACCATAGTAGTTTTGCAGTGTGGAGAATTAACTAATTAACATTATGAATTTAAAAACATTACTTAAAAACATCTCTATAAAGGCTTCTCTTTATGAAGAAGATAAACCTATTACTTCCGTTTGCTTTGATTCTCGCAAGGTAGAAAAAGGAAGTATGTTTGTTGCTATTTCTGGCACTCAATCTAACGGACACGAATATATAGACCAAGCCACTCGCAGTGGGGCAACCGCTATCGTCTGTGAGCAATTACCCCAATTGCTCTTCCCTGATGTGAGCTATATCATTGTACCTAATACCCATAGTGCCTTAGCTCTTATCGCTGCTAACTTCTATGGCAATCCTTCCGAAAAACTTACCTTAGTAGGTGTTACAGGCACTAACGGAAAGACTACTATTGCAACGCTTCTCTACCAATTGTTTAGAAAAGCAGGACAAAAAGCAGGCTTGCTCTCTACCGTAGCAGTATACGTAGATGACCAGCGTTTTGAAGCTACTCACACCACCCCCGACCCTCTTCAACTGAATTATTATCTGCATTTAATGGTAGAACAAGGGGTGAAATACTGCTTTATGGAAGTCAGTTCGCACGGTATCGACCAGCATCGCACCGAAGGGCTACAGTTTGCAGGTGGTATTTTCACTAATCTCACCCGTGATCACCTCGACTATCACAAAACCTTCGCTGCCTATCGCGATGTGAAAAAGCGTTTCTTTGATGCGTTGCCTGCTACCGCTTTTGCCTTAGTAAACAACGATGATAAAAATGGGGCTTTTATGCTACAAAACACCAAAGCCCAAAAGAAAACTTACGCTCTCAAAACCTATTCAGATTATAAAGCTTATATCATCGAAAGCAGATTTGACGGCTTGTTGTTGCGCATAAATCAGCACGAGGTATGGACAAAACTCATAGGGGAGTTCAATGCCTATAACCTTTTGGCGGTATATGCAGCAGCTACACTTTTAGGTATTGACGAACTTGAGGCGCTTACACTCATCAGTGCTATAGAACCGGTAACAGGGCGCTTTCAGTACGCCGTATCGGCTACGGGAGTAATTACCATCGTAGATTACGCTCATACTCCCGATGCCCTTGAAAACGTTCTAAAAACCATCAACGATATACGCACTCACAACGAGACACTTACTACTGTAGTGGGCTGTGGGGGCAATCGCGACAAAGGCAAACGCCCTATAATGGCTGATATCGCTACAACCCTCAGCGATAATGTCATCCTCACTTCCGACAACCCTCGGAACGAAGAACCTGAGACGATTCTTGCCGAAATGGAACAAGGGGTACAGCCACAACACTTCCACAAAGTACAAACCATTACCGACCGTCGTCAGGCAATACAATCCGTTTGTAAGAACGCCAAAAAAGGAGATATCATCCTCATCGCCGGTAAGGGACACGAAACTTACCAAGAAATTAAAGGCGTAAAACACCATTTTGACGACTTTGAAACCGTCCGCGAGTTTTTGGAATTGTACAAGAAGTAGGAGTTAGGAATTACGAATTAGAAATTAGACTTTGCTAAGAGTTTTAGGACTCTTAGCAAAGTTTTTTTTATACTGTATCACGAAATGGTACACCTCCCTCTTTACCTTTGCCGCATCAAACTAAAAGTTTCTAACAAATGAAAAAAAATACACTATCATTGCAGTTGCCTATAGCGCTGCTCAGTAAGTCTAAAGTAACGATGCGTGCACTTTTAGAGCGCGAAGTAGCACAACAAGAGTGTTATATTAAAGAAACTCTCAAAGCCATTGAGATACCTTTTAAAGGCTCACTACACCCGAAAATAGACAGAAGGCAAACCATCTTTTCAATAAAGATGAAACCTTATTTCAGTGATGAGGATTTTGAAAAAGTACAAAAAGCCTTCCCAAAAGGTTATGTATTACCTCATTACAATTTTGTAGGCGAAGAGGTGACTTCACGTTTCGTACAGATAGTTATCCCTAATAAAACTACTCATTTCGTATACCTGAGTGAAATATTCAGTTCTAAGCAGTTCAAACAGTCAGCAATGCCTTTACCTATTGCTTTAGGAATGAACGAAAAAGTTCTTCATTTGATTGATTTAACGACTGAAGCACATTTGGCTATTCAAGCCGATGACCCTACCTATCGGCGCAAATTACAACAGCTTGTATTGCTATCCTTGCTTTACAAACACAGTCCAGAAACGCTCAAAATAGTGTGGATAGGAAGAGCTGACGATTGCCCGCCTGCGATGTTGCAAGTTATAACACCTTATGCGTTTAGCACCGCTACTGATACTGAAGAAATTTTGCAATCCTTAGTAGATGAAAACCAAAAACGCACAGAAAATGCTCTTTCTTCACCATATATAGTAGTCTTTATCAATGAGGCTGATACGCTTTTTGAGAAACATTTTCTACTTTTAAATGCTTTGAAAGATAGCCAAGCGCAGGGTATTTATATTGTGGGTATTTCGGAAGTATTTGAGAGGAAAAGCATTACCGTAAAACAGCTACTTGATTATCGTTTGCTCTTTAACAATTTGCTATGGGTTCACGAAGATGGAGCAATAGGCTATGAGCGCACTTCTCTTCTGTTACCCTTTTTTGAAGAAGAGGTTTTTGACAAGATCATACAATTTAGAGAAGGAAAAATAAAAGTACCACCAGAAGAATTGCTTTCAGAGAGAGCTGAAACTCTACAAAAACAAATAGCACAGATATTAGAAAATAGGAGTAATATTCTTTTAGAACGAAAGACTTTAAAAGACCTTAAAAAGTCTTTGCATACCCCCTTGGTAATGAGAAGCCTGCTGTGTAGTACAGATGGTGCAATAGTTCTTCCACTAAATGTAATTAGAGGGTATTTTTCTCGATTATTACAAACGAAACTATTTAATGAAATGCTTGGCAGAGTTATGGATAATATTACCTATTTTGCAGGAGAAACACCTAAGAAGTTAGGTAGTATAACTCATTTTGAAATACTTAAAGAAAGCAAACAGATACTTATTGATGGTGAACCCTTACACACTCACTCTATAGGAGATAGTTTAGCGCCTTTTATTGTAGAAGATGACTATGATATACTCAACCCAATAGCCGTCACTCCTGAGAAAGTGGTATGCCCATTGTTAGACACTTTACCTAATGCTACTTATCCACAGTTGAGCCTTATTGTAAAGAAGTTACGAGAAGTTGAGCCAATACCTTCTAATTTAGAAGAGAAAGCACTGTTAGTACACAAGCTTTTTAACAATTCAATTTTCACTTGGCAGCTTTCACCTATAGCATTGCTTTCGGAAATAGAAATCCTATTGTCGCAAGTTAATTTTGAGCTGATTAACAAGAAGTTTCTTAGATGCCGTCAAAAGTCAGCAGTAGGTAGTTAGAAAGCGTTCTCAAGCTCTTAATAATAAAATTATGTAAACATTTAACAAAAAAATGTATGAATGCTAAAAAAATTATACTTTTGAGGCGTTAAATTAATAACCATATAAAAAAAATGAGAAATTTACAAAAAGAACAAGAGTTCAAACAGTGGCTAAAAGAAAATCGTTATGACGACAGAACAATTGATAGCCGTATTACCAATTGCAAAAAGGTAAATGAAAAGTACGACTTGTACGAGTATTTTACTAAGGGGAATACCCAAGAAATTTATAGACTCTTTACCTATACTACCAAGGATATGGATAGTGGTTTAAAACCATTACATAATATACCTATCAATGGTAATCCTTACGCAGGTACTCATACCTATAAATCTGCTATAAAACTCTATTTTGCTTTTTTGGCTGAAGAGTTTAAAGAGAAAGAAACATTTGGTAACATTTTTATGGAAGAAGCTTTTAAAGCCTACTTACCTAAAAATGGAGTGGAAAAAAGTGTTAGTAATTATCTAAGTTACATAAAAAATGTAGACCGTTTATTCGAATATAAACTATTCCCTATTATTAAGGAAATTTATGAATCTCAAAACTTTGAGGCTCTTAATAGATTGAGAGAACAAGGAGATGATTATTTAGGCGAAACTTTTAAAGGATTAAAAAACTTGAAGGATTATAGGTCTGGCTTCAAAAAATATCTTTATTTTATAGAGGATAGTATAGCTGATGTTGTAGAAGCTACTCCTGACACTGTTAACAAAATAGTCAATGACCTTGTTGATGAAGAAATAGACGAGGTTACTACTGAAATAAAAGACAGTTACACTCACGAAGATATTCGCAAAAACTTCTTTTTTAGATTGATTAGTCAGAATCGTTTTAATCAAAAGAGTGATTTTTACTTCCCTATCCGATTTATCCAACAGTATTTTTATAAAACTAATGATAAAGAATACTTTAACAATATTATCAATCAGCAAATTGATGGTATTCGCTTCTTTTATGCTAAAAATTCAGATGAATTTAAGCATTTAAAAGAACTTAAAATTTCTGAAGACGGCAAGCTACTCATCAATGATAAAGTAGTTTTTTCAGAAGACTTTAAAAACAATAGTACTTATGTTCCTTTTGAAATTACAAAACTTTCTGATATAGCTATTGATCACATAAAGCCTATGGACGCTATTCTTAGCGAGCTAAAGAAAGCTGATTATTGTGAGTTAGAAAAAATTACTACCTCTTTAAATAAAGGATTACATAGCAGAACTTATACAAAATTAGCTGCAAGAGGTACTAAACTTTCTAACAATAAAGACTTTATAAATAGTATTGACAAAGGAGAACTCAAAAGAGAGTTTGAAGATATTGTAAATAGAATGCAGTTGCAGTTAATGCACAAAAAGCATAATAACTACAAACGCAATAAGGTTAAGTAGCAAATATACCGCAACAAAATAATCACCCTAACACCCTAAATTCTAACATTTTATATTTGGCAACAAGGAAAATAATTAGTACTTTTAGGGCGTTAATAAAAAAACAAAATTAAATATGTTAAATGCTGGCGAATCTTTGATTGAATCTTGGCTAAAACACATTAACAATTGTCAAGTAGTTCAGAAAAACTGGAAACCCTCAAAGTCTTGGGAAACTATCTCTGATAAAGAAATAGAAAGACTGTTAAAATATTTAGACAAGAAGTTTAAAGTCTTGAGCGGAAAAACTTATGAACAATTTTTCTCTCAAGGAGAAGTTGATTGTTTAGGAGTATCTCTAAAATTAAATGAAGATTTAAATCTTTCTTTTAATAAAATCTTCGCTGTAGAAATTGCTTTTCATGAAAATGGTTTAAACTATTCAGGAGGCTTAGAAGCTAATATTCTCAAATTAAAACAAAAACTTATCAGAAATGCTTTAAGTGTTTATAGATATTTTGGAATTAAAAATAAAGTTGAGATTATTTTTGCAACTCCAAAAACTATGAATACACATACAGTTAAATTACGAGAGGTAATAGAACAGATTTTTGTAGAATTTTCATTATTAGGCTTTCAATATAACTTCAAACTATTTACAGATGAAGATTTCAATGATAAGATATTTCAAAAAGTAATCAATAAGATTGAAAACATTAATGATGAATCAGAATTCTTTATAAGGAGTTTAAAACTTGCTAATATTTTTAATGAAAAAGTCATTGAAAAATCTGTAAAAGTAAATATACCTATGGAATATTCTAAAATTACTGAAATTGGAGTAGGCGCACGCATTATCGAGATTTTCGAAAAGTTAGAAGCTGAGCAACGTCTTTCAGCTGAAGAAATTAGTAATCTTTGTTCTAAAGATTACTCAAACTCGATTTTTAAAATTAACTTTCCTTTATTAGTAAAGTATAAAGACGGAAGTGAGGCTTTTGTTAATAACTATAGAAGATACTATACCCAAACGTTTAAATTAGGAGGGAATGAGTATTTCTTATGTAGTCAATTGTATGATAGAAATCGTCCATATCTTGAAGAGTGGTTTCAAAAAGTAACTAAAAAGTAGAATTATTTTCTCAAACAACACTAAAAAGGTGCTGTCCAAAAAATCTCAAAATCACTTTTGCGTCGCTACACTTTGCCAAAATTTTAATTGCTTATCGTGCTACGACCTTTGGCAAAGTTGATTACTCTAATTATCAACAGCTTTTGTAGTATGTTATGTAAGAAAGCCAGCTATAGCTGGGTATGTGCTGCAAACACCCACACAAATAAAACTTTTCGGACAGTCCCTTTTAAGAGGGGAAAGAGTATTCAGCCTTACGAAGTTCCACACTTTGGCAAAGTTTACAATATACTCTTTGCAGAAATAGAAAGACTATTATTTTTATTTAGTGAATGAACAGTGAAAAAAATTATCCTAATGTCCCAAATTTTAACATTTTATATTTGGTAGCAAGAAAAATAGTTAGTACTTTTGGGGCGTTAATTAATAACCAAATAAAAAAATGGCACATTTTAAAGGCACTTTTGAGGAATTTTATAAGATTATAAATCCTCTTACAAGAAATCTCGTTGCTAATATGAGTAGGAAAGCAAAACAACATACCACCTGCTCAACTCCTGATTGCAACAAAAGAACAGGTTTAGAAGCTGCACATCTTGCAGGTAAATCACGCCCTACTATTACAGCTGATATAGTTCGTAAAATGATAGGTAAAAAAGATCTTGATAATGGTATTATTGAGATAGATTTAGATGTTTTCCTACAGAAATTTGTAGAAGAACATACGCCTTTGGAAAAGTCTATTAAAATTCTCTGTAAGGAATGTCATAAAAAATATGACAAAGAGAATAATGTAGAGTTTAACGATGTTATAAATATAGATAACATTGAAGACGAAGCTACAGACGAAGATTTTAAGGAAGCTGTTTTGTCTACTATGAAAAAAGAAGACATTCGTGCTATAGTTGCAAAAGAAGTAGAAGACTTTTCTTTTAGTGATTCTTGTTTTTTTGCTAATGTAAACAAAACAAAGACTGTTTGGTGGGTTGAACCTAATAAAGACAAATTTAACAATAGCTGGTTATTGTTAAACAACACAGAAAAAAGAGAGGTTTATCTATTCAAAATAGGCACTAAACTTTCTACTGAAAAATTGAAAACTAGAGATGATAAAAATAACCAATATAAATTGGAAATCCTTACAGAAAAAGCACCTAATAGTTTTAAAGATAGGCTTTCAGGTATTGATTTTAAGGAATTTTACATCAAAACAGTAAAATATTAAAATTATATTACAACACTAAAAAAGAGTGCCAAAAATTGTTTTGGCACTCTTTTTTTACTATAGTATCACAAAATGATACAGCCTCTATATTATCTTTGCCCTCAATAACTTATAATATCACACAATATGGAAACCTTTCAAGATCTTTTGCAAATTAGTACTCCCAAAAAAATGAAGCTCCCTGTGCCTTTAGGCATATCTGTTGAAAAAGTGAAATTCGTAGATATTGCTAAAATAAGTCCTATACTTATTGAGGGAAATAACCCTGATGAAAGACAGCTCTTAGTACAAGAAATACGCTGGACAATGCTCTACCATAAGCATTCTAAAAATGTACGAATGTTCTCTATCAATGTACAAGATGAACAAAAAATGTTCAAAATGCTTGCTATTTTACAAAAAGAAATAGCAAATCGATATGAAAAACAGCATAGTAAGCGCTATAAAGTTCCTCATATTATTGTGTTTATAGAAAATATTGAGAACTTTGCCATTACTCACTTTGAGACTTTAAAAAACATCTTCGAAATAAGTCAGAAAGTAAGGATTTACTTTGTATTATCAATTGGTAAAACAGAAAAGAAACACTATTTTAAGTTATTAGGACTATGCAACTATCTTCTAATAGTCGCTGATAATTTAGTACAAAGAGCCAACTTACTCAAAATAACTTTACAAGAATGGCATAATTTATACCATCAAAAAATCAATCGCAATACTGTAGAGCTTCCTATAATAAAAGCAGATGAAGTGCAAAACTTTTTAAAACTGCAATCAACAAATTAACGCACTTCCAAATTTCTCTTCACTGCTTCTTGCCAATATTTTACAAAAGTATCTCGCAAGTGAGTAGGTTTTAATATAGTAAGCGACCAACTGCGTTTCATCAATTCCATAATAAAGTCGAGAGTGGGTTTTACATAGAGTTCAAAGGTGATATGCGTTGCGGTTTCAGCTATAACGCGCTGTGAGTGGTGAATAGGTGAGGCTTTGAGATAGTTGCCATCGCGGTGATCAAACTGTAACACTACCTTTTCGGCTTTGGCATCGGTAAACATCCCAAAAGCATTGTAATACGGACTGTAGAAGTCTAATTGCTTATTAGGGCGGAAGGTAGCACCTATTTCTAACGAACGCACACGCTCTAAGGCAAAAGCTTTAAAAGGCACACTGTTATCTTGTTTATCTACTGCCAACACATACCATTTATAGTCTTTATGCTTTAGTTTGTAAGGCTGTAGCGTATAGGCTTTAGTTTGCTCATCGCGGTAGTCATAGTAAGTAATGTGCAGTTCTTTATGTGCTTCTATAGCCTCTATACAGTCGGCTATATGGTTTGTACCCGTATGCTGACGAGTTTCTGTAATCACGCATTCAGGTAGTTTGCCGTCTTGGTTTTGCACGATAAACAAGATGTAAGCTGCCAATAGATCGTCTACTATCAACTGGTTTTCATCTTCGTATAGCGCATAAGTTTCATCCTCAAATCTCAAATCATAGTGCCATTCATCGCGTATTGTCTCTTTGTCGCGCTCAAATAATTGTCGGTTATACCCTTTTTCACCTAAATAACTATCCATTTCTTTATAGATTTGTTGGTAGTTAGGGTAAATTCCTTTTCTATTACAATCGCGTATAAATCGCAATAGGTGTATGATACGTAGTAATTTATCCATTTTTTTGTTTTTTTAGTTTATGAGGCAAATGTACGAAATTATTAAGAAACTATATATACACCTTTAAAATTTCGTCTCTCGTCATTCGTCTCTCGTCATTCGTAATTCGTCATTCGTAATTCGTCATTCGTAATTCGTCATTCGTCATTAATTTTGCGTTTTCTTCAATAAACAACCTTCAAAACTGACAATCTTTCAAAAAATATCTTTACAGCGGTTTCTATTTTGATATTCTGTTAAAAATCAAGAATGTTATAAAAAAGTGTTAAATAGTTAATCTTTGTTAATTTTGAAACTTTCACTTTGTTATTACGAAAGATATTGATACTTTTGAGCCGTTAAAACAAATAAAAGTATGGATAACACACACAAAATCGCTTCGTTTATCTTCTGTTTACTTTTTCCTTTTTGGCTAATAGCCCAGGAAGTAACTATCAAAGGAACCGTAAAAGATCAGGACGGTCTAGAATTGCCTGGGGCTGCTATTGTTATCAAAGGCACCAATAAAGGTATGGCTACCGATTGGAATGGAAACTTTGAAATCAAAGCTCATCAGGGGGATATTTTGGTATTCTCAACTATCGGCTATGCTCCTAAAGAGGTAAAAGTAGGTAAGGAACACAACCTAAACATCGTTCTTTCTGTTGATGTACTTGAGCTTGAAGGTACTGAGGTAGTGGCTGTCGCTTATGGTACTACCGATAAAAAATCGTTTACAGGCTCTATGGCTACTATCAAAGCCGAAACTATTCAGGCTAAACAAACTACCGATGTAGCCAAAACTTTAGAGGGGGCTGTAGCAGGGGTACAAATTTCCACTTCTTCAGGGCAACCAGGGAGTAGTTCGGCTATCCGCATTAGGGGGATTGGCTCTATCAATGCTTCTAGTTCTCCACTTATCATCTTAGATGGTGTACCTTTTGAAGGAACACTCAACGCTATCAACAACAGCGATATAGAGAGTGTGAACGTACTAAAAGATGCTTCTTCTTCAGCACTTTATGGGGCTCGCGGCGCTAATGGGGTGGTACTTATAACTACCAAAAGCGGTTCTAAAGGTCGCTTATCTATCACTTTAGACAGTAAGTTGGGCTTCAACTATCGCGGTATTCCTGAGTATGACATCATCAGCAGCCCAGCCGAATACTACGAAACCCTTTGGTCTGCACTCTACAATCAGAATTTGTACACTCAAAATCAGGCTGATGCCTTGGCGCGCAGCAATGCTAGTAAGTCGCTCATTGGCAATGTGGGTAGTGGTTACAACATCTATAATGTAGCCGATGACCAAGTGGTGCTTCCTAACGGCAAACTCAACCCTGCAGCTTCTATCAAATATTCCGATGCGGCAACTTTCAACCAGTGGGAGAAAGCGCTCTTCAACAATCGTGTGCGCAAAGAACACAATTTGAGTATGACCAAAGGTACAGAACACAATAGTTTCTATTTTTCTTTTGGTTATTTAGGCGATGAAGGGTATAATATGAATACTTATTTCAATCGCTATGCAACTCGTTTTTCTTATAAGGGGGATATTACTTCTTGGCTTAAAACCAATGCTTCTTCAATGATTACTTATACTGAACAACAAGGAAGTACAGAAGATAATGGCTACGACAACCCTTTTGCGTGGACGCGCACTATCGCTCCTATTTACCCTATCTATGAACACGATGCCAATGGCAATCGCTTGAGTACTTACGACTATGGGATTACCCGAAAATTCAACGATAATACCAATCCCGTGGCAACACAACGCGAAAACTTGAACTACAATCGCGATTACTATTTCAATCAGGCGCTTTCATTAGATGCAACATTACATAAAAATCTTACCCTTTCTGCCAATGGTAATTTCTATGCCAATTTCTACGATGTGAATTACTTCACTACCCCATTAGGTGGAGCTGGCAAGAACTATGGTGGGGCATCTACTAAGTACAAATCGGATAATATAGTACTGACATTCAATCAATTGTTGCGCTATAATAAAAACTGGGACGACTATGGTTTTGAAGCCTTTTTAGGACACGAAACTTATCTGAAGCGTTTTGGTACCATTGAAGGGTCTAAGAAAAATTTCGTAGATCCGCGCAATAGTGAGTTCAACAATGCGGCTGTGCTCAGTTCACTCACTTCATACTCCCGTCGTTATTTTGTAGAAGGTTACTTCGGTCAGATAAATGCTAATTACAAACATAAGTATTATCTTTCAGGCAGTTTGCGTCGCGATGGGTCTTCGGTTTTTGCTCCCGAAAATCGTTGGGGTACTTTCTGGTCAGTTGGGGCATCGTGGTTGCTCAGCGAAGAAAAATTCTTAGAAAAAGCGAAATTCGTCGATTTGATAAAACTAAAACTCAGCTATGGTGTACAGGGTAACGATGCTCTTTACCTCCCTGGGGGTGGGCGTTCCTACGTACCTTATATGACGCTCTATAGTGTAAGTACCAATGGCAATACCCCAGGGCTTGAAGCTAGCTATAAAGGCAATCGCAATATCACTTGGGAAGAGAGTGGCAACCTCAATGCAGGGATAGAATTAGGATTCTTTAGAAACCGACTTACCTTAGAGGCAGACTATTTTATAAAGAAAACTAAAGATTTGTTATTCAATATGCCGCTGCCTGCTTCTACTGGTTTTTCTTCAGAACCGCGCAACGTTGCCGATATGATGAACAAAGGATTTGAATTTTCTATAGGAATAACCCCAGTACGCACCGACAATGTGCAGTGGACAATCTCGCTAAACGGATTGCACTACAAAAACGAAATCACTCGCCTACCTGAAGAATTGCGCGAAAAAGGACTTTCAAGCGGCTATCAAATACTAAAAGAGGGGGGTAGTATCTACGATTTCTATATGGTGAAATGGGGAGGCGTAAATCCTGCTAATGGTGATGCGCAATTTTACGTAAAAAATGCGACTACGGGTGAATATGAGTTAAAAGGCAGTGCCGATTACGACAGTTCTAGCAAACAATATGTTGGTACCTCTATCCCCGATTTGCAAGGAGGCTTTGGCACAACGCTCAGCGCCTATAATTTCGACCTTGCCATACAGTTCTCTTATCAATTCGGTGGTAAATTCTACGACTCTCAGTACGCTAACCTAATGCACTCTGGCGACTTGGGTAGAACTTGGCATACCGATATACGCAATCGTTGGACTCCTGAAAATACTACCTCCGACATTCCTCGATTGGAGTTTGCAAACCAAAAAATGCTTAGCCTTTCCGACCGATTTATGGTATCATCAAACTATTTATCGTTGCGCAATGTGAGCTTAGGCTACACTTTCAAACAAGAAATAGTAGAAAAATTAGGACTTACTAAATTGCGTTACTACCTCACTGCCGATAACGTGTACTTGTGGAGCAAACGACAAGGATTAGACCCTCGCACCAGCTTGGCAGGTGATAACGACGATGCTGTATACAGCCCTATTCGCACTGTTTCAATGGGATTAACACTCAATTTTTAAAATCGTAAAAGCTATGAAAAAACATATACTTTCCGTCACTCTTGTATCTCTACTTATAACTGCTTGTTCTAAGAGTGATTTCGACCCTAAGGTAGACGAATACCTCACCGACCAGCGTAAAGAGGAACTCAAAACTAATGTAGAAACCAAAGCCAACTTGTTACAAGTAGAGCTCAACGGTATTTACAACAACAATGTAGCCGAACAAAGCAGTTATGACGATGACGATTCATTTGGGCTTAAATCTATCCATATGTCGTCAGACCTTACAGGGCTTGATATGGTGCAAGCTTCGTATCATTGGTTCGGCTATGACTATTATTTCGATATGCGAGATGCTACCTATAGGCGTACCAGTTTTATGTGGTCTTTTCTCTACCGACAAATCAGTGCAATTAACAAAGTGTTAGCCGATTATTTTACTGAAACACCTACCGAGCAAGTGCTTTACCAAAAATACGCCGAACTCAAATCGTTACGCGCGATTTACTATTTCTATTTGGTAAATTTATATCAACAATCATACAAGGGTAACGAAACAAAATTGGGCGTTCCACTAATGCTCAAACCTACCGATAGCAAACTGCCACGTGCCACAGTAGCTGAAGTATACCGCCAAATGGAAGAAGACCTATCAGTGGTAGATGATGCCCGATTTACCATCACCGAAAGCAAAGAAGATGTAGATAAAGCTGTTGCCGCTGCCTATTTCGCCAAAGTATACGCTCATAAAGAGGAGTGGGCAAAGGTAGCCCAATACGCGCAAATCGTGCTCAACGCAGGCGATTTCAATTATACATCAATGGCTGAAGTGCAAGGCGCTAAATGGGATATTAGTAACACCTCTTGGCTTTGGGGGTATGATATTACCCAGCAGACAACAACCTCTTGGGGCTCTTTTTATTCGCATATCGACAATACTATAACACAGGGTTATGCTGGTGGTTCAGGAGCTTATAAGAATATGTATAGCAATCTCTACGCTAAAATAGCCGATACCGATGTGCGCAAAAAATTGTACATCAATAGTACGCTCTTCCCTACAATAGCCGATCGTTATGGACTTCCCGATTACGCTAATGTGAAATACGTTACCGATCAACGTTTCTTGAGTGATTACTGCTTTATACGTATAGAAGACCCTTTTTTCTTGTATGTAGAGGCTTTAGTAGAGCAAAACGATTTGACTACTGCCAAGACTACCTTAGAAGACTTTATGCGCATTTATCGAGACCCTTCTTACACCCTCACTGCTACAACTCAAGCGGCTATGCGAGAGGAAGTACGTACACAGCGCCGTATAGAACTATGGGGTGAAGGTACTGCATTCTTCGATTTCAAACGTTGGCATTTAGGTGTAGACCGAAATGAGGCAGGCAGCAACCATATCTTTATGATAACAGTACCCGCTGGCGATAAACGTTGGGTATACCAAATACCACAAGACGAAATAGAAGCAAACTCACTAATAGTACAAAACGAATAAAAAATAACACAAAAACCTAAATAGACACGAACTACCTAAAGAAGAATACTTTTTGGGTAGTTCTTTTTTATATTGCGCAAGCATTGGCTAATTAGCAAATTAGTCGTAACTTTGCCCCCTTGATAGTTAAAAATGAAAAACAGAGAAATTCTTATAAAGGGTGCTAAACTGCACAATCTTAAAAATATTACCGTGGGGATTCCCCGCAACCAGTTGGTGGTGATTACAGGGCTTTCAGGTTCAGGTAAATCATCATTGGCGTTTGACACGCTTTACGCCGAAGGGCAACGCCGTTATGTGGAGAGCCTATCGTCGTACGCACGTCAGTTTTTGGGTAAGTTAGACAAGCCCAAAGTAGACAATATCATAGGGATTGCCCCTGCTATTGCTATTCAGCAGAAAGTAAACACCTCTAACCCTCGTTCTACCGTGGGCACTTCTACCGAGGTGTACGACTACTTAAAATTACTCTTCGCACGTATCGGGAAAACGTATTCTCCTATTTCAGGTCAAGAGGTAAAAAAACATAGCGTTACCGATGTGGTAGATGCGGTGATGCGCTATCCCGAAGGCACAAAATTGTTGCTTTTAGCCCCTGTGAGTATCCCCAAAGACCGTACCGTAGAGCAAGTGCTCAAACTCCTCTTACAACAGGGCTATGCACGCATTCTATACAAAGAAGAAATCATCCGTCTTGAGGAAGACAATTTGCCTAAGAATCTCGACAATTTCCAATTGGTAGTAGATAGGGTGATTGTGCGTCACGACGAAGACTTTCAGCACCGCCTTGCCGATGCCGTGGATACAGCTTTTTTTGAAGGCAAAGGCGAGTGCTATATTCAAGAAATAGATGGAGTGGTGCAAACGCATTTTAGCAATCGGTTTGAGTTGGACGGCATCACTTTTTTAGAGCCTAACGTACACTTGTTCAGTTTCAACAACCCTTATGGAGCTTGCCCCAAATGCGATGGCTATGGCGATACTATTGGTCTTGACGAAGAGCTTATCATACCTAACACAGGGCTTTCAGTCTACGAAAAGGCAATTTACCCTTGGCGTGGTGAGACTATGGGCTCTTATCTCGACCAATTAGTGAACAATGCTTATAAATTCGATTTTCCCATACACAAACCTTGGTTTGAACTCACTGATAAACAGAAACAATTAGTTTGGGACGGCAATAAATATTTCACAGGACTCACCGATTTCTTCAAAGAGTTAGAGGACAAAAGTTACAAAATACAAAACCGAGTACTCTTGGCTCGCTATCGCGGAAAAACGCGTTGTCACGAATGCCACGGCAAGCGTTTGCGCAAAGAGGCTAACTACGTGAAAATAGCTGGCAAAAGCATTTCGGACTTGGTAGAATTGCCTATTGAAGAACTACAAATTTTCTTTAAAGAACTCAAAATCAACGACTATGAGCAAGAGGTAGCCAAACGATTGTTGTTAGAAATCAACAACCGCCTGCAATTCCTCGCCGATGTAGGTTTAGGCTATTTAACCCTCAACCGAAAATCAAACACGCTCTCAGGGGGGGAAAGCCAGCGTATCAACTTAGCAACCTCCTTAGGCAGTAGTTTGGTAGGCTCTATGTATATACTTGATGAGCCCAGTATCGGCTTGCACCCGCGGGATACCGAACGACTGATAGGCGTACTAAAATCCTTGCGCGATTTAGGCAATACGGTGATTGTGGTAGAACACGACGAGGATATTATGAAAGCTGCTGACTATATTATCGACATAGGTCCTGAAGCCGGAACGCACGGCGGTGAAGTGGTAGCAGCAGGCACTTATAAAGAACTTCTAAAAGCCGATACCCTTACGGGGAAATACCTCAGCGGACGTTTGTCAATTGAAGTACCCAAAAAACGGCGCACCTCTCCTCAACACATCACTTTGATAGGCTGCCGCGAGAACAACCTTAAGAACATAGATGTTACTTTTCCTTTGGATATGCTCACGGTAGTTACAGGGGTATCGGGTAGCGGAAAATCTACTTTGGTGAAAAAATTGCTCTATCCTGCTATTCAAAAAGAATTAGACTTAGGCGGAGAGAAAATCGGTCAGTTTACCAAAATAGAAGGCAAATACAAGCACTTGCAAAGTGTGGAGTTTGTAGACCAAAATCCTATTGGTAAATCGTCCCGTTCAAATCCTATTACCTATATCAAGGCTTACGACGATATTCGCGCCCTTTTTGCTAATCAGAAATTGGCAAAGATGCGCAATTTCCAATCCAAACACTTCTCATTCAACGTAGATGGAGGTCGTTGCGAAGTATGTAAAGGAGAGGGTGAAGTAACCATAGAAATGCAATTTATGGCTGATGTGCACCTCACTTGTGAGGCTTGTGGGGGCAAACGCTTCAAAAAAGAAGTCCTTGAGGTGATGTACGAAGGCAAAAATATAGATGACCTGCTGAACACTACTATCGATGATGCTGTAGCCTTTTTCCAAAAACACAAACAAACCAAAATAGCCGAAAAACTCAAACCTTTACAAGATGTAGGGTTGGGGTATGTAACACTGGGACAGTCCTCCTCTACCCTATCGGGTGGGGAAGCCCAACGGATAAAATTGGCTTCTTTCCTATCAAAATCGGATAGCAAAGAAAAAGTGCTGTTCATTTTTGATGAGCCTACCACCGGTTTGCACTTTCACGACATTCGCAAACTCTTAGATTCATTGCAAGCCCTTATAGAAAAAGGGCATTCGGTTATCATTATCGAACACAATACCGAGATGATCAAATCAGCCGACTATGTAATAGATTTAGGTTTAGAAGGCGGCGCCAAAGGAGGCAATCTCGTAGCGACGGGCACCCCTGAGGAAATCGCTAAAAACAAACAAAGCTACACAGGTAAATACTTAAAACTGAAATAGCGATGAAAGAATTAGAAGAAACTTCAGTTGCTCGAATTTTTCGAGTAACTGCCGATGATGGTAAAATGTAAAATGTACAATATTAATCAAATATGGACATTCAATTCAATACAAACGAAGATTACAATAAATTAGCCCTTAGCGAGTTGCGTAAACGCCTGAAAAAAGTAAAAGAAGGCGGGGGCAAAAAGAACCTCGAAAAATTACACAGCCAAGGCAAACTCTCGGCTCGTGAACGCATAGAATATCTCTTAGACAAAGATAAACCTCAAATAGAAATAGGCGCTTTTGCCGGTGAAGGAATGTACGAAGCACACGGCGGCTGTCCCTCGGCAGGTGTAGTGGTAGTGATAGGCTATGTTGCTGGCAAACAATGTGTAGTAGTAGCCAATGACGCTACCGTAAAGGCAGGTGCGTGGTTTCCTATTACAGCTAAAAAGAACCTACGCGCTCAAGAAATTGCAATGGAAAATCGCTTGCCTATCATCTATTTAGTAGATAGTGCGGGGGTGTACTTGCCTTTGCAAGATGAAATTTTCCCCGATAAGGAACACTTTGGTCGCATCTTTCGCAACAACGCCCTGATGAGCAGTATGGGCATCACCCAAATAGCAGTGGTAATGGGCAGTTGTGTGGCAGGCGGGGCTTATCTGCCTATAATGAGCGACGAGGCACTGATAGTAGATAAAACGGGAAGTATCTTCTTGGCAGGCAGCTATTTGGTAAAAGCTGCTATAGGCGAAAATATCGATAATGAAACCTTAGGCGGCGCGACTACCCACTGCGAAATCAGTGGTGTAACCGACTATAAGGCAACCGATGATAAAGATGCCCTCGACCGTGTACGCCGTACAATGGCTAAACTCGCCGATGCCGAAAAAGCAGGCTTTAACCGCATTGAAGCGCATAAACCGCTGAAAGACCCTAACGAAATTTACGGTATCTTGCCTAAACTGCGCTCAGAGCCTTATGATATGAAAGATATCATCCTCCGATTGGTAGACAATTCAGAATTTGACGAATATAAAGAAGGTTACGGACAAACCATCCTCACGGGCTATGCGCGTATTGAGGGTTGGGCAGTAGGCATTGTTGCCAACCAGCGCAAAGTGGTGAAAACTAAAAAAGGGGAAATGCAATTTGGAGGTGTAATCTACTCGGATAGTGCCGACAAGGCAACCCGCTTTATAGCCAATTGCAACCAAAAGAAAATACCTTTGCTCTTTTTGCAAGATGTTACCGGTTTTATGGTAGGCTCTAAATCAGAACACGGAGGGATTATCAAAGATGGGGCTAAACTCGTGAATGCTGTGGCTAACTCAGTTGTGCCTAAATTTACAGTGGTCATAGGCAATTCGTATGGAGCAGGCAACTACGCAATGTGTGGTAAGGCTTACGACCCGCGTCTTATCGTATCGTGGCACAGTGGAAATATTTCGGTAATGGGGGGCGCACAAGCTGCTAAAGTGCTCTTGCAGATAGAAACTGCTAACCTAAAGAAAAAAGGTGAAGAGCTTACCCCTGAAAAAGAAGCTGCTCTTTTTGCGCATATCAAAGAGCAATACGACGAGCAAATATCACCTTACTATGCCGCTGCTCGCCTCTGGACAGATGCCATCATCGACCCATTAGAAACCCGCCAATGGATAGCAATGGGTATAGAAGCTGCCAACAATGCCCCCATTGAAAGAGCGTTTAACTTAGGAGTGATACAAGTTTAGGTAACAGGTAAGAGATAAAGCCAGCGAGGGCTCACAGCTGGGTATGTAAGTAAACCTGCAAGAACTGCTGGGTTATGAATAAGAAAATTACTTTATTAATTTTCCGTCATAATCAATGTGGTATTCCTCATAATTAAAATCTACTAAATCAATACCTTGTGGGGTCATCTTAAAAGCGTGAGTGCGCTCTATGGGCGAGACAAAAATATCCTTGCCACTGAACTGCCAGAGGATTTCGCCCTGCTTGTTGAGGCGTACTATCTCCACCTCGCCGTGGGTAATATAATCATCTTGATAGGGGATTATTTCAAAGCAAGTAGCCATATCCACCTGCGTATGCCAAAGGAGTTCTAAAGAAGGCAAGAGAATACAAAATACTTCATTGCCACAAGCTATGAGCAGTCTATCGCCGTCTAACAGCGCACTTTTCTCCCACAGACTGCTCACGCTCCCTCCTCCCGTGAGGACTATGTTTTTAATCTCCTCTTCTGTCTGATAGAGATAAACCGCTACTTGTGGTGGGTGTGCTTCCTTTTCTCTTATCTCTATCTGATAAGGATTTTTATAAAGCCAAAGGGTGTTTTTCATAGTTTTGATTTTCTTTTGAATATAATAAATAGTATAAAACACAAACTTACTGCTATATTAATTATAAAATTTAGTAGAGGGGCGTGTTCTAAAAGATTTTCATCTAATAAGAATTCAGCTCCATCTTGTTGCTTAAAAGGTTTGGTAACTACAAACTCATAGAGCGTAAATAACAGCAATCCTAAACTCAGCACAAACAATACATTTTCATAGAGTTTATTTCTATACCTGAGCAAGAAAAGGATGTTAAATACTAAAATGAAAAACGCAAAAAATAGAGGTACAGGATACCATTCTATAAGATCTAACTCCCAATAGGGAATTATTGGTCGCACACACCGGAATAAAAAGATTCCTACAGCTATATTATAGACCATTATGCCCAATGCTAATAAGATTTCAAGTAGAGAGAAAATAGATTTATTCTCTACTTTTTTTGCCACGAAAGCAATTAAGAGAAATACTAACAAAGGAATTATAAGTTTCCCTGCCAGTTCTAACTCTGAAGATATAGAAGGATATAAGTGCATAATAACTTCTTTTTAAGGTTTTATAATTGCTCTTTAATAGTGTCTATCAACTCCTCTACTTTCTTGAGTTTCCCTCCAAAATATTTTTTGTCTTCTATGATTTTTT
>NZ_CALGWU010000014.1 GCF_937936315.1 uncultured Capnocytophaga sp.
CTTATTCCTCCCTTAGAGAGTCTCATAGAAGAATGGCAAGGGACTTGGGGGGATAGAGTTACCTACCGAGAGGAAGAGGCGAACCCCCCGAGCTTATACGCCCTATTCTTGGATGCGTGGTTTGCTTTCTATAACAGATTATTTGGGTTTGCTCCCAAATTCACTGGAGCCGATGGTAAAGCTCTCAAGCAAATCATCACCTACCTGACGAGCAACTCAGCTGACGAGCAGGAAGCCCTCGCCACTTGGCAGTACCTGCTACAGAACTGGCAAAAGTTAGACGAGTTTCATCAGCGGAATACCGATTTAAAGTACATTAATTCTCAATTAAACAAAATATTACAAAATGCAAAACGAGGTAATAGTAAGGCAAAATCAAGCGTTAGCAACGATTTCAAACAAAGAATTTTTAAGGGTTTATTCACCGAATAATTGCCTTATGCATAGCTCGTCACTCAAGGGAGTAAGTGACGCCTTGAGTAGGCAGACCCTCAGCCTGGTGCAAATCAAAAAAGGCAAAGGAGAGGTTTTTCTCAGAAGTTATATCAGTATGTGGCTTATCTACCTCAACGAGGTTTTGAACCTAAATAATCCCCTTACGGAGGCACAGATAGAGTTATGCGCCGAGCAGATCATGGCAGATTATCATCACCTGAAGATATCGGAGTTATCGCTTATCTTCAAGAGAATTGTATCAGGCGAGTGTGGCGAGCTGTATGAGCGTATCAGTATGCCTAAGATAATGAATATATTCCGACAGTATGACCAGGAGCGCACCGAGGTAGTTGTCACCCAAAACCAACAAGCCCACGAACAATTTCGCTATCAGGAGAATCGAACGGAGAGCTATTCCGATGACTTGGATAGGCTTTGTAAAAAGATGAGGAAGTTTTGATGTGTCATTTTTGTTTTTATTTGAACACCCGCTAAAATCCAATTTGGAAATAAGCGGGTGTTTTTTTAATTTTGCAACTTAAAAGGGAATAAAATGGGAGCTACAACAAAACAACAACGACGATTTACATTGCTATTCTACAATCTTATCCGAGAGGAGTACTACAAGCTCTCGGAGCAAAAAAAATACACTCATAGCTATATAGTGGCTACACTTTCAGAGAAGTTCTTTCGCTCAGAGAGAACTATTGAAAACATTATCTTCAATAGGGTCTAATCTACTCCTACAAAAAACCTATTATCTTCGTCTTCCACCATTAAACGCACCTGAGTAGGTTCATAGTACTTCATGGCACTACTATCGTGCAATTTACATTCAAAAGTAACTTGGTATAGGTTCCCCGCGGTACCTGTATCCACTGGGGCGAAAGCTATACGACGCATAGAGCTATAGTTTCTGCCCGATGTGCCATGAAAGTTGCCAAAAAGAGCGTCTAAGCTCTTAGTAAATTCCAATGCCCCTTGTTGGTTGTAGGCCCCTTGGAAAGTATCTAAGAAAGTCTCGTAATACAAATAAAAATCAACTTGCAGGTCTACTATTTGTACGAGTTCGCCTATATCATTGATTTGAGCGGAGCGAAAGCCAATAAATACAGCGGGTGTACCAAAGGGGTGTTCCTCGGCTAAGAAGCCTACTTGGTTATGCCAAAGGTCTATCCAGTGAATTTCGGGCATTTTCTCACTGATACGCTCAGCGAGTTCTATGTATAAGTCTTGCCAATGTTCCATTATTCAAAAGTTAAGTGTTTTTCTGCTTGTAGCATTTCCTCTATGATGAGTTTTTCCAATTGTTTGTCCAAGGTATAGCTTTCCCCTATAAACTGCCTTTTAGGAATATGAATAGTAAGGGTTTCTTTCTCGGTTAGTGCCATCCACTTGTAGCGACTATTCTGTGTCTTATAGTACATAGCCCAAAAGTATTTTCGCATTTTCTCAGTTACCCTTACGGTGATCGTCCCCCCCTCATTGTGTATAGCCGCATAGCTCAATTTTTCCCCTGCGGAAATCACTACCCTTTCAGGGGATTGTTCGGCTATACGCAGGCTATTCTTGAGCGTAAGCGATTGTTGTAGTGTTTTATGAGGCAACGCATCTACACGCTTTACCCAAGGGATAAATGAAGCATCGGTAAATCCTTGTTTTATGAAAGATTGTAGAAAGAAAGCACGCGCTTTTTGGGCGACCTTTGGGGATATGTTTTTAAATATCTCCCTTGCCATATTCTCAAAGTTTGGTGTCTGAAAATTTGCCATAAATAAAATTTAAATCATTTTTATTTGCTATTTAAAAAATATTTTGTACTTTTGCGGTGTAATAGGCTATCCTTTACAACTCGCGGGGGGAGGGCGCTCCTGCCGCTACCAGAGTAAAGCCTTGATGTTTAATTTATTAGACATTAAGGCTTTGCTTATTTTAATGATTTTAGCTTTTCAACTACTTTTAAATAGTCTTTAAATAACTCTTCTTTTGTGAAAGAAATAGCTCTATTTCCATTGATAAAGTACATTTCTTTCAAAAAATCAGCTCCTTTATAGTTCATTATCTTACCTTTCAGATGTTTTGTAATATCAGTTGCAGACCAACCTTTAAACTCAGTAATATCATACACAATAGTTCCTACTCCTTGTGCTTTTGCGTATTCTAAATTCTTTTTGATTCCTGTGTAAGATATAGACTCTTTTCTGTCGGCTATATTTCCTTTTATCTCATATTCTGGGTTCTTATACCCTTCAATAATTATATGCGGGCGTATATTCATACTTACGCCCAAGTTATCGGCAATAACAATAGCACTTTTAAGGTTTTTATCAAAGTCACTTTCGTCTGCAAAGGGGCTTACCTTTACCACAGCCCCATTTTTAGCCTCATAGACTTCTGTATAGGGTGCGCTTAGTTTGCTTAGTTCAAAGGCTTTTTTGGTGTCGCTATCGGCATCTAAAGCGAGGGCAAAGTAAGGGTGAGGTTTGCCTTGGTTTGTATTATCCTCTTTGAACACTTGCCCACTAATGGCTACATTACCCCGAAACTCTTTAGGAAAGTCCTTATCGCTAAGAGTATTAGGGGCAATGCGTTCCTGTGAAGCAGGTTCGGCTGTCTGGACTACGTAGCATCGACAACGCCAGCCATTGGGTGGGTAGCATACTTTCCAAAAGTTGCTGTCAATAGGAGCTATAAATCCGTCTAACAGTTGGTGGCTCTCCCTTACTTTGTTGTCCTTTACAGTCATATACTTTAAGTTAGGGTAGATGTCCTTCATACGCATATATTCCTGCCAATTAGCAGCGTGGTAGCCCGCTTGTTTGGCTGTTTGCCACTCAGCTTGAAGGTAGTTCTTGTTGTACTTAGGGTTTAGCTTCTGTACTTCTTGTAGGAATGTTTGCCAGTTCTTACCTTTGTCCGAACGTAAGATTTCATTTATCTGCTCAAGGAGTACATAGTTTTTTGCCCTGCTAAACTTGTATAGGTTACGCTGCATTTGGAGTACTTCGGGTGAGATAGCTCCCGTTTGTTTATTCACCTTGAAGTTTTCTTTGCCAAAGCCCTCCCACATAGCTCCATTAAGTTCTTTGTAGGTTTCTAAAATATAGCCGTCGGATAGTTCTCCTTTTTTGAGGGTGCCATTGTATCTATCTTTGGCAATTTGTTCCATTACCTTTAGCCAACCTGTAAGGTCTAAGGCGTGGGTATCGTGCGCGCACTCGCAGTGGCTATGGGTATAAAGTTCCTCCGCGCGTAAAAGAGCTCGACGCAGTTGCCAACGCTCGTTTAGGGTGTTATCGTATAGGCTTTTTTTTTTGAGCCTTCCACTGGTGGAAGGTTAGGGGTTTGGCTTTTTATACCTACTATCTTAAGCCCTGTAATGGTTTCTACTTGTTCAGGGTCAAAGTCGTAATAAACACCTAATGTTTCCATCATTTTACAGAGTTTATCAGCTGTTAGAGGCTCTTCGTCGTCCCATTCAAAGCGCAAGTCTTTTAGAGGGGCATAAGCGGGTGAGAGCTTCACTAATAGCGGTATGAGCTTCTTATTGATGATATGCTTTACAAGCAGTTTGTCGCTTTGAAATCGGTAGGAAGCCAGCTCAAACTGTACCTCTACCGATCCTACAAAGCCTTTCTCGTCGGTGAGACCAGTTCCGCCTAAAAAGCGTTTAGAGATTTCGTTATCAGCACGCTTGATGAGGGTGTCAAAGACTTCGGCATTGTTGTTTTGCGAGATGTTTGGCACTTCAAACTTTTCATTGCCACGCCCTACCATAAAGGCATTGCGTTTGAAATTTGTAGCCATTTCAAAGAGTTGATTAAGGCGTGTATCATCTTCCCTTTCCGTGGTGATAAACAGAGGAGGTACGCCGTACTTTTCAATGAAGTCAAGCCACGAACCCAAACCGAGCTTTTTGGCTAAGATAATAGGGGCGGCTAAAGCATATTGTCCTAAATCGTTGTAGTCCTTGCCTACTTGGATGTAGAAGTTAGCAAGGTTACCCTCCTTGTAAGGCGTGCCTGTAGTGTCTCCTGCCTCCTTGAGTACAATACCTTTGAGGGGGTTGAAGTAGGCTTGCCCAATCTCAGTTACTTCGGTAAGTTCGCCGTTCTCATCGGTATTAAAAAGCTCAATAAGGGTAGTGCCTTGAAACTTACTCATCAGTACGAGTTTGATAAAGTCCTGAAACCACATCGTTTCCAAAAGTTCCTTAGCCTCCTCGTTACGTTCTTTCTTAGCGTTCACGAGGCGAAAAGGTGACTGTTGTGTTTTGGCGATACGACTTTCAATCACTGAGCCAAGATGGTTGTCTTGCTCTAAGTTGTCGTATAATTGACGTAGCTTTAGCTTTTCGGGGTTATCGGGGTTAGTAGCGAGCATTACTCCCATTTTCCAATCTTGGAGGGTTTCCACCCGCAACATTTTGGCTTGGTAGCTTATGTATTGCGAAGCAGCAGTATTGGTACGTCCTGCTAATGCCATTTTGAGCATAGCAAAGGGGGCACTGGCTACAAAGTAGGCTTGTACACGGTTATAGGCTTTTTGTAAGATATTCATTGGTTATTAGATATAAAAGTCATTGTTAGTAAGGTTACCATAGAGGAAGCGTGCCGAACTTCCCTTTTGCTCATTGGCAGGAGGCTTGGGCAAATCTTCTAAAATGTAAATGCCTTTGGAGAGCTTGTCCAACATACCCTCCGCCCATTCCTTTTGTTTCTCGGTATTGCTGTTAGGGTTATACTTGCGATAGGCGTTGCGTGAAAAGACGTCGGAGAGGACAAAGAAGGTAAGCATACGTGCCAATAGTACATTGTAGTGGGGGCGTTCTGGGTCAAAAATACGCTCCACATCATAATACCTCTTTAAAAGGGTTTTAAAGACGGCAATATGTTCGGCTTCACTCTCGGTGAGGGCCTGCTCAAAGTCTTGGCTACTCTCATCAATTGCCCTCTCAAAGGCTTTGGAAATAAGGTTTTCTTTTCGGATATAATACATAATTACCATCTATTAAAGGTTTTCATTTTGCCCATTAGCACTTTAAAGCTATTGTTAGGCATATAGGCTTCCAGGTCGGTAGTACATATTTGGTGGGCATCAGGCCAGTCGTCGTGGGTTTTGTACTGGGGCTCTATACTCTTGAGTTGTCCTGTACCCGTTTGCATATCTACTGATCCTTTGAGGTTCTCGTTATAGAATACACGCCCATTCTGATAGTAAGGCTGCATACTCATAATACGGTCTATCTTACGAGTCTTATCCAAGGTACGCTTGGTAAGGTTGAGGGTAATGCCTGTTTCTTTTTCTACCTCGCGAATAGTACGCTGTACCTCATCGTTCCAAAACTGCGCTTCATACTGCCAATGAACCACAACTCCTGCAGGTAGGTGCTTTTGAAACTGACACATCCATTCTACAGCTGCCCGCATTTTCGTCTGCCTACAAAAGGTATCAATCACGTAGAACTTACGCTCTTTAATACCCTCGACCACTACAGCATTGTAGTCACTGGTGGCATTGCCCGCGTAGGCAATATCCCAATGTCCGATGATGTACTCCATAGTACGAAGTTGAGGAAGTTTTACCCATTGGAATTGCTCCTCTTTAAAAATTACCCCCTCAATGTAGGGACTATTGTTATACTCGGCATTAGCAGCAAGCTCTCCAATTCCATTGTCACCATACACCAACTCATAGAAGTAGGTATCATCATATTTACCCACCCACGTAGGAGCGTAGGTTGCAGGATCATAAGCGTTTACTTGGTGTACCTTCCACTTGGGATGCTTTTCCTGTAACATTGTCTGTATCATCACAGGAGCGAAACGGTTATTTGCCTGCACAAAGCGGCGATACTTACCATCCATAGTAGGAATAAGAGCGGTATCTATCCACTTTACTACCTCCTCTTGTCGGCGTGGGTTCTTGTTAATTTCCTTATCCTCCAAGTCGTCAGCTACGATAAAGGTAGGGCGTTTGTTTTTCACACGAAGTCCACGCGTATTTTGTCCCATACCAAGAGCCTGCCCTATAAAGCCCCCCTTGGTAATAAAGAAGCCATCTTCCCAAGTGCCCAGCTGTTTTTGCTCACCAAAGTCGGCTAAAATACGAGGGTTGGCTTCAAACTCTGCTTTAATGTCTTCCAAAAGCTGTTCGGCACGTTCATAGCTATTACCAATAATCACCAAGTACATAGGTTCGCCTTGTAACCACAACCAAAAAGGTAGAAATATATCATTCCACACCGATTTGGCAAGCGCACGCCCCCATTGGCAAAAGCCCTTAAAAGTAGGGTTCTTTTGTACCATTTTAGCCCATTCTATCTGGAAGTCGGCACAAGGAGCATCGGCATAGTGAGGAAAATAACGCTCTACCATTAGGCGAGGGTTTTTACGGCACGCCTCTATATTTGCCTTGCGCTCCTCTGCGGTTTCATTGGCGAAACGTGCCCCTGCACTCTTTGCAAAGGCTATTTTTTGTAAGTACCGCTCTTTGGCTATTTTGTCTTCTACTTTCATTTCTTAAAACTTTTTATTGGCAACCTCGTGCAGATGTTCCTCTTGAAAATCTAAGGTAAGGATATAGAGTTTCTCATCTTTGAGGCGCAAGGCTTCAAAGATACTCTCCATTACTTCTATATACATTGAAAGGGTAATTTTAGTCCCCTTTATAAGATTCTCAATACGCTTATTCCACTTAGCAATAGCGTCATCTATGGTAGCACATTCCTTACGCAAATCAAGCAGTTCCATCTGCAAAGTAGTCTTCCGCTCCTTGTCAGCGGTTTTAAGTTCAGATTCATTCTCCTTTATCTGCTCAATCACCTGTAGGCGCCTATCGGTAAGGGAGTCCACCACAAGTTGGGTGCGTTCTATGCGCTCCTTACCCGAATTGGCTTTGGCATCACGTATCTTGCGCCACTCCCCCTCAGTAGCCCATCGGTCTACTGTACGTTTATTGACGCAGAGTTGCCCTGCTATTTCCTCCGAAGATTTGCCTTGCTCAATGAAGAGAATACGCGCAGATTTCTTTTCTATTTCTTTGGCCATAGTCTTATTTTTATGGTGCAAAGTTCCGTAATGCCCCTCACGTATGAAAATTCTTGTTCTGAAATGGGTCGGATTTACTGCCTTTTTTGGGTCGGATTTACTGCCTATTTCGGAATGTCAATTTGTGAGGATGCCAACTTCTTTGGAATTTTGCACCGCAGAGAGGCAGGTAGCACCTGCTGGCAATCAACTTTTAAAAACAATGACTAAGCAAACAAAAGGACATAGTATAGCTAAGATAAATGCTCAGGCAGGTGTATTGGAGCTCCGTATTACAGGGCAGATATACTTTGGATGGACAGCCTCCGACTTTCGATATGAAGTAGACAGAGCCCTAAAAGAGGGTATCACCTCTGCCGAGGTATATCTCAATACCGCAGGAGGTTCGGTATATGAAGCTACTGAAATTGTAAACCAACTCAAACGCCTTAAAAATGTAACTATTAGTACAGGCGCATTGGTAGCCTCAGCAGGCACCTACATTATGGCACATTTTCCTGCTAAGGCCTATAAGAGTTCGCAATTTATGATACATAAGCCTATTACAGAGTTCTATGGTAATATAGATCAGATGCGGGCAGACTTAAAGCACTTGGAAAATGTAACAGAGCAATACAAAGAGGTCTATGCCAAACGCTTTGGAAAGACTTCCAAAGATATAGATGAGCTATGGAAGCAGGACTACTGGCTCAGTGCTATGGAGGCAAAAGAAATAGGGCTTATATCAGAGATTGTGGACGGAGAGCCTGAAATCACTACAGAGACTGTAGCCATGATGCAAGCTTGCGGATGTAAGAGCTTGCCTAAGCCTAACAAAGTAATCAATTCAAAAAATATAGAAAAAATGGATAGAGACACCCTTATTTCCGCTCTTGGAATGGCCTCAGATGCCACCGATGAGCAAATTAAAGAACGTATCCAAGCTCTTAAAGAGCAAGAGGCAAAGAGAGCGGTAGAGGCTAAGGATAGAGCCGAGAAATTAGTTAATAAAGCTATCTTCGACAAGAAGATTACTGCCGACAAAAAAGACTTGTATGTAGGCTTGGCAGAGGCTGACTATGATAAAACGGCTACCCTATTAGAGGCAATAGAGGCTCCTCGACCTGCCTCACAAACTATCGTTCCCGCTAAAAGTGCTGTAGAGGACAGAAGCACTTGGACAATGGAAGATTACCTAACAAAGGATCCTGATGCCTTAGACGCACTAATGGTTTCAGACCCTCAAAAGGTAAAAGAACTCAACGCTATGTATCAACAAAAAAACAAGTAGAAAATGCCAATTAGAAGTGAAACATTACCAGTAAAGAATGAGCTCGCCGTAACGGAGCTTATTACTCAATTTAGACATGAGAACGAATGGCTCGAAGCCGTAAAATCAAAAAACGAATGGGTAGGTAACGATGTTATTAAGATACCCGTAAGAGGGGTAGCCCCTAAGGTGCTTATTGATAACACAGTCTATCCTATCTCTTCCCACCAAAGAGAAGACGGAAAGGTAGTGATTACACTGCACAAATATGAGACAGAGAACACTGAAGTAACTACAGACGAACTCTATGCTCTCCCTTACGAAAAAGTAAGTGATGTGCAAATACAACACCGAGAAACATTGGAAGACAGAACTGCAGAACACGCGTTGGTTTCTATCGCCCCACAAAAAAACACGGCAAAAACACCCGTAATCACAACCACGGGAGAAGATGACGGAACAGGGCGTAAACGACTTATCGCTAAGGACTTGATTCGTCTTAAAAAGCAATTGGATAAGCTAAAAGTACCTCGCAAAGGTCGTGTATTGGTTCTTTGTTCAGACCATATTGCCGACTTACTCATTGAGGACTTGACCTTTAAAACTCGCTACCAAGATGCCAATGGAGGAAAAATAGCAAGCAACTACTATGGCTTTGAAATCTATGAGAGTACCTATGCTCCTACCTACCACAATGGTGAAAAAGAAGCCTTTGGAGCGGTAGCGCAAGGTAAAGAAGCCTCCGTTGTATTTCACAAGAACTACACCGTAAAAGCTGTAGGAAGTGCCGTTCGCTATGCCCGCGAGAAAAGTAGTAACCCAGAAGGACGCAAACATACCATAGGCTTTGAAATGCACTTTGTCTGTGTCGCTATCAAGGATGAAGGTACAGCAGCTATCACCAGTGGTAGCTAATAGACGGGGGTGATCCCGTAAGACCACCCCCTTATTTAAAAATCTTTTAAACTCAATTTAAACAATGGAAAATCCAAAAACATACACCCAACTCTTAGTCATTGCTGTAGAAGTAATGCAAGCTAATGACCTCGAAGAAGTATTTGCCACCGAAGATGGGCAAATCTTCTATGAAAAGAATCGTGCCCAGCTCCACGCCTCCACTATTGAAAGCAAAGTATATACTTTTGACAATAGCAAAAGTGTAAAGTTGTCAAACAAGATACCACAAATCAAAAAAGATAAGGAGGGTAAAACAGAGCCTCAAAAAGCAGAAGGAGCTACTGTACAAGGAAAAACAGAAAGCGGAGAGCCTACAGAAGACGACGAACTAAAAACTGAATAACAAATGGGACAACTCAAAGGATTTACATTTAAAAAAGCTGAAGGAGGCTTAGGGCGTACCGCTTCCACTAAAGATAATTTGTTTTTAGTAGTAGCTGCAATGGCTGTAGCAGGAACGCAACTCACACACGGAGAGACTAAGTCCTTTATTCAGCTAAAGGATGCGGAAGCAGTAGGTATTACTGAAAGTTTGGACGCCAATCAAAAAGTACTTACTCACTATCACCTATCTGAAATCTTCCGCTTAGCCCCCGAAAGTCAAATTATCTTCCTGCCCGTAGCGGTGGGTAAGATACAGGACAGCACAGCGCAAATAGTGAAGACTATCCGCGCTAACAAGCAAATTAAGGGGGTAGGGCTCTTTGGATTTACCAATGACCTTTCTACCATTGCCAGTGATGTAGAGGAGCTACAAACCCAAATCGTAGAAGCGGTAAAACCTGATGGTATACTGATAGACTTTGTACTTGTGGAAGGAAAAGGGAAAGAGGGCTTAGAAGTAAATAACTTTGCCGACCTCAAAGAAAAGAATGCCCCACAGGTATCGGTAGTAATTGCCCAAGACAAAGGTATTGCCGCTATAGACGATGCCTACAAGTACCACGCCAGTATAGGTAGTGCTTTGGGTATGTTGTCGGTACGCAATGTGAGTGAAAACTTAGGCTCGGTAGATATTGAAACAAAACCCGAAAATGCCAAAGGGGGAAATACCTATCCCCTTACTGATGAGGGAAAAAAACGCTACATCAGTGGAGGTATTTCCACAGGGCAAAGTGCAGAAGAACTTAGCAATGAGCAGCTGAAATTACTCAATGATAAAGGGTATATTTTGGCAGGACAATATGCCGATATGGCAGGTTTTTTCCTTTCAAACTCTCCTACCTGTGTGAGCAAATCATCCGACTATACCTATATTGAAAATAATAGGATATGGAACAAAGCAGCACGTTTGGTGCGTCAAACCCTCTCACCACGTATCAAAAGCAAGCTGCCAAAGAACCCACAAACGGGCTACCTTAAAGACAGTATTGTTACCTCTTTACAGGAGTTGGCGGGCAAAGCTATTGAAAGACAAATGGTAGTAACTGGTGAGATTAGCGGCTATGCAGTGAGTATTGACGCAAAGCAAACGGTAACAGAGCAAACGCCCCTAAAGGTGAAAATACGCCTTGTGCCTGATGATATTCTACACGCTATTGAGGGCGAAATTGGTTTAACCTCTAATCTATAATACTATACTATGCCAAAGAATACAAATGTTATCAATCACTTCGGGAAACTACAAGGTTGGAATTGTTTAACCTTCAACCTTTTGGGACGTGATGTGGTAGGTATTGTCGAAATTAACTATTCGGATAGTACCAAAAAGTCGAATATTATGGGCGCGGGAGGTTTTCCCGTTGGGCGTACGGAGGAGAACTATGAAGCAAAGGCTTCTATTACTATTCTCAAAGAAGAAGTAGACGGCATACATCGTTCTCTACCAAAGGGCACCCGCCTACAGGATATTGAACCTTTCGACATTCCCGTCATCTATGAAGCGCCAAGCGGACTTATCATTAAAGATATGATACGCAATGCGGAGTTCTTAGGTACTGAAATGGCTATCAAGCAAGGAGATGGCTCTATTGCTATCAAATTTGAGCTGATTGTAAGTCATATTGACTGGAATATTTAATAACCTTTTAAAAGCTGTTTAAAATGAAAAAATATACCGAAGCCGATATAGAAAACTACAAGGCTAAATACCCTAATGTGGTAAGAGAAATAGCCGTGTATCCATCGGGTACTACCTTTACCGAAGAGGGAGAAGCCAGTGAAGATCCCGCTTACTTTTTGGTAAAGAAACCCAGTAAAAACCTACTTGCCTTAGTGACTTCTAAAGAGTATATAGAAAGTCCAGACAAGGCCAATGAGGCACTGGTAAAGAATTGTGTACTGGATGGTGATATGGAGTGGATGGAAAATGATGCCTCCATCTATATGGGCCTTATTACTGAGCTAAGTAAGCTCTTACAGAGTTCAAAGGTAGCCTTAAAAAAAGTGTAGAGTCGTCGCTCCTTTCCTTAGAAGCGTACGACTTTATAGAAGGCATAGATGCACTACTCCGTGCCAATGGTCAGAAGCCTGAAATGATGAACGATACTCAGTGGCGGGAACATTTTAAAGCCCTTGACTTTAATATGAAGTGCCAAGAACAACTCCTATACCAAGCCGTAAAACGCGCCTTGGTAGAAGTACTGAACGAAATTAGTAAACAGTCTAACCCCTAATACTCCGCAACCGTGAATCACACTACAACGTGGATTTTTGAAGCCAAAGACAATGTATCGCAACCTTTGCACACCGCACAAGAGAATGTGAGGCGTGCGGCTGAGGGTATGCACAATACTTGGAAAGACTTCATAAGCAGTATGAAAGAGGGGTGGGATAAGTTGGCAACCAGTATGCGACCTATCGATTGGCAAGCAGCTTCACAAGGATTTTTGAATATTACTCAAAAGTTCTCAGAGGCCGCACAAGTAGGGGCAGACTATGAGAAATCATTACTTGATGTAGCTGCTATTACTGGTATTACCGGAGACGATTTGGATAAACTTGGGGGAAAGGCACGTAACCTTGCCAAAGAATTTGGAGGTACGGCTACTGACAACCTTGCTACTTTTCAAACAATCCTCTCACGCTTAGGTCCTCAGATAGGAGAAAGCGATGAGGCGCTTGCCAAAATGGGTAGCTATGCTAATACGCTCGCCAAAACTATGGGAGGCGATGTGGTAGGAGCTACCGATGCGCTTACTACCTCAATGCTTCAGTTCAAAGTGAATTTGGATGATCCTATCACAGCAGCTGCCGAAATGGAGCGAATGATGAATGTAATGGCAGCAGGAGCCAAAGAAGGTGCTGCCGAAGTGCCTCAGATAGCCCAAGCTCTCGTACAAGCAGGTGGAGCTGCTAAACTCTCTAATGTAAGTTTTGAGGAGACGAACGCCGCACTGCAAGCCCTCGCCCAATCGGGCAAATATGGAGCCGAAGCAGGGGTAGGACTTAGGAACGTGCTTATTAAAATGAATGCACCCTCTGCCCTCTCTAAAGAGGCTACTAATATGCTTGCCGCCTATGGAGTAAATATGCAAAAAGTATCAGACACTACGGTACCTTTTGCCGAACGACTCAAAGAGTTGCAGAAGATAGGACAAAATACTGATGTTTTGGCCGCCGTCTTTGGAGCTGAAAATATACAAGCTGCTCAAGGACTTATCAATACTGCACAAGCACAAGCCGAACTTACCGAGCAAATCAGCGGTACCAATGTAGCTACCGAACAAGCTACTATCGTAATGAGCGGCTGGAGTGAGTGGATGGGCAGATGTAAAGCTTGGTTAGATGACTTGAAAATAGGTTCGTTTTCCTTTACCAAGGTGCTTGGGGTAGTAGGCGACAGCTTAGGAGGCGTTATTAGCACTTTGGGCGATATGGGGTCTGCTTATTCAGGACTTGCCCCTGTGGTAAAGGCTCTTGGAGGGTGGCTTAAACAAACTGTAGTAGTTCAGAAGCTAATGGTTGTATGGACAAAGGCGGCTACAGCCGTACAATGGTTGTGGAATGCGGCTCTGTCAGCTAATCCTATTGGTATTATTATCGTTGCCATTGGCGCATTGGTGGCAGGTATTATATACTTGGCTAATAAGGTTAGTGGTTGGGGAGAAGCGTGGAAACACACGTGGGAGGGCGCAAAACTCCTCTTTCAAGGTTTTTCAGCAAGTATTGAAACAGTATGGCTAACTATGGTCAATTCCCTAATGATAGGTCTTAATAAGATAAAAGAGGGATGGTATGAGTTTAAGAATGCTGTAGGATTGGGAGATGAGAGCGAAAATAATAAGATGCTTGCCCAAATCAATGAAGACACTGAGAACCGTAAAAAAGCCATTGCCGATAGTGCTAAAGTAGCTTATGAAGCTAATCTTGCCGCTAAAGAAGAGTTTATAAAGGCAGGACAATCACTTACTTGGAATAAAAATAAAAAAGAAGCTACCGAAGCCCCTAAAGCGGGCAATCTTTCTGCCAGTTCGGTTATTGGAGGAGGTGCAAGTCCTAACCCTATCACCCCTACTAAAGGGAGCAAAGAAGGGGGAAAGGACAGCACAATGAGCGTAGGAGGTAGTGGTGGGGGAAGCAAGACTATCACCATTAATATCACAATGAATAACACTTTCCCCATCGACAAAACTATTGGAAGTAAAGAAAATGCCGCTAATGGAGTAATTAGCAAAATTAATGACCGTATGCGTGACGCCTTAGTAACCTTATAATTGCCCTTAGACTATGAAAGATATACTTGTAGATGAGCATAACGACTTAGAAATTATAGCGGGCGACTTTTCCATAGGGGAAAGTATGTTGCAGGAGGTAGGATTTATCCTCCAAAGTCAGCAGGGTAATTGGAAGTCTGATCCTTTAGTAGGAGCGAATATGGTAGAGCTCATCAAAGGGAAACATAATCGTACGGCCGTAGAGAAACGTATTAAGATACAGTTAGAAAGAGACGGCAAAGACTATGATGCTATCAAGAAACTATTAAAGCTCAATATAGACAATGGATAACCGCTATAACATATCACAACTCTTTAAGTTGGCTTTTGGCACTAACCTGCCCGTGTACCTCACCGTACCCATAGGTCGGGAGCCTGTACATACAGCTGAATATGGTAGTATTCGTACGGTGGAAAGGGAGGAGGCTATGCGACTATCTAAACTCGGTACGCCTATTGTTTTTCCAGTGAAGTTTACTGCGGGTAGTTACAAGTTCTACGACTACCAAAGTAAGATAGTAGAGAAGCAGTTAGCTGACTTTTGGTTGCCTCCTGCTACTATGGTAGATTTTTCGAGAGTAAAGAATATCAGTCGTACTGATGTGATAGGAGGCAATGGCACTGTAAAGGAAATCTATGGCTTTGACGATTGGCAGATACGTATTCGTGCGGTGTGCCACAACGATGAGCTAAGCGCACGAGAGTACGAAAAACGCCTTATAGAATGGTCGGAGGTGATACAATCTATCTCGGTAGAAGGAGATCTTTTTGGGTGGAAAAACATTCACAACCTCGTGATTGAAAGCATTGATATACGTAGCTTGGAGGGTACTCCTAACATTATCCCCATAGAGCTAAATTGCATTAGTGACGAACCTTTTGAACTTATTTATAGACTATGACCTTAGCGATTGAAGTAGCCATTACCTTTTACCCTAAATAGGGCACCCCTTTTAAGGTGCAGAAAGTTTCAGCCATTGAAATTGAAAGTTCGTGGAAGATGCTTACCGATACGGCAAGTGTGGTACTACCTCGTAATGTAGGTGATTTTGATAAGCAAAAGGTGCGAGAACTCTTTGCCGTAGGAGACAAAGTAGTGATACAAATGGGCTACAATGGTGAACTCTTACAGGAGTTCGAGGGCTTCATTACCCAAGTATCAGCAGACTTTCCTATCACTATTAGCCTTAGCGATGCAATGTGGAAGCTACGTCAGTTGCCCGTCAATTACGTGTCGGCAAAGGCAAGTCTAAAAACATTCCTCACCGAAGTAGTGAAAGACTACCCTTTAGAAGTAGAAGATATAAGCCTTGGTGGCGTACGTTTTAGCAATACCACATTAGGGGCTGTGCTTGACAAACTCCAAAAAGACTGGTCAATATATAGCTTTATTCGTGCGGGCAAACTCACTATAGCCAAGCCTTATTCGGATGTAAAAGTAGCTGGTGAGATGAAGCATTTCGATTTAGAACGCAATTGCACCGAGAATAACCTTAAGTACCTAAGCAAAGAAGAGCGCACCATAAAAATTATAGGCACCTCGTCCTTTGGCAAAGGCAAACGCCTACAATACGAGTTTGGCGATGAGAACCCTAAAACAACCTTAAAAATGACTTGGCACGTAAGTAGCCAAGCCGAACTTGAGAAGGAAGTAAAGCGACTATATGAGCTACACAAGCGCGAGGGTTTTGAGGGGAGTTTTACCACTTATGGCACCCCCTCCGTACAGCACGGCGAGAAGATACGTCTAAGCTCCACCCTCTACCCCGATAGGCATGGTGAGTACTATGTAGATAGAGTAAAGAAGAGTATTAGCAACGCCCAATATAGACAGGAAATAGAAATTGGTGGTAGTACATTATGAACGAGATAGACGAGTTTGACATATTGCTTTCTGAAAAGATAAAGAAAGCTATCCCCCAAGTGCTACAATGGGCAACAGTAACCTCTGTAGATTGGCAGGAAAAAACCTGCGAGGCTACTGATTTAGACACGAAGCTACCGTTTTTAAACATAGCACTTGGCATAGGAGGAATGTATATTAAACCAAAAGTAGGAAGTCTTATCCTTGTGGGTATGGTAGAAAATAATGAAAGTCAGCCCTTTTTGCTCAATGCTCAAGAGATAGAAACATACGAACTGAAAGCCGATAAGTTTGCCCTACACAGCGAAGCTGTAGACTTTAAAACCCTTTTAAACGACCTTTTAAACGACCTTAAAAACGCTATCATACAAACCCCTTCAGGCCCTGGCAACTTTGCCCCGCAGAACATAGCCAAGTTTGAAGAAATCAACAACAAAATAAACCAACTATGGCACTAAACAAAGAACAACTCAAACAAGGCATTATTTCCCTTCAACGGGATATGCTTACCAAAACCGAACCGAGTATGGAAGAGTATGCCGAACGCTTAGCAAGCCTTATTGATACCTTTGTCAGAAGCGGCGAGGTAACAATAGCCCCTGGTATCAGTGTAACCACAGCAGGTACAGCCGCCTCCCAAACGGGTGCCACTACAAGTGAAGGAAAAGGAACAATTAATTAAAAAATAAACAAACAACGATGATAACACTCAATTACATTCTACAAGGATTTGGATTTAGGGATAGCAAAGACTTCCTACACTCTTCCTTTGGTCACACCTTTTCAGCTCTTTTTATCAAGATGGACGTAATACTCTCCTTTTTGTTTGCCACTGTGCATTTTCTCTTTGGTTTCAACCACTTATTTCTTACCGCTTACGTAGTATTGCTCGTATTTGAATGGATCACAGGAGTGCAAGCCTCCCGCAAGCGAGGTGAAAAACACGAGAGCCGCAAGTTTGGGCGTATGTTATTGAAGATAGCCACCTATCTTGTACCTATCTATATACTGCATACTTTCTCCGCTAATGTAGAGTTTCCAAGTCTTGGAGGTTTTGAGTTTGACCCTTTCCACTGGCTTTACTGGATAGTACTTATAGGGATTATATGGCAACTCGTGGTGAGTCTCTTGGAGAACTTAGACTGTTTAGGCTTTCGCTTTGCTAAAGTACTGCTCAAGATAATTAATAAGAAGTTCTATAAAACTTTTGAATTAGATGACAATAACAGTCCTACATAATCAGTCACTATTAGACCTCGCCCTGCAACACACGGGCACGATAGAAAGCGTCTTTGAGTTTGCCAAAGCCAACACTATTAACATCACTGATGATGTGCAAGCGGGCAAAACCTTAGTATTACCGGCAGAAGCTTTTACCAACAAAGATATTTTAGGCTACTACACTGCCAAGAATTTGCAGCCTGCAACGGCTTTTTCTAAAGAAGACGAACAAGTTTTTGAAAGGCTTGAGGGTATCAGCATTTGGGCGATTAACTTAGACTTTGTAATAACGCAACAATAACTATGGCACGAACAATACAAGAGATACAAACCCTTATTCTACAGGCTAAGGCGCAAGAGCCCGCTTTGAATGAGCTCAACAGTACCTCCAAAGTAGCTATATGGCGCTTGTGGGTCTATATTATAGCAGTGGCTATATGGAGTTTGGAAAAGATTTTTGACATACATAGGGCGGATATAGACAAGCGTTTAGCAGAACTCAAACCCCACACCGCTCGTTGGTATAGAAGCAAAGCCCTTGCCTTTCAGTATGGTTTTGACCTTTTAACTGACAGCGATAAGTTCAACAATACGGGACACACAGAGGAACAGATAGAAGCAAGCAAAATTGTCAAGTACTCTGCTGTTGTGGAAAGCCCAAATGAGGGGCGTTTGATAGTAAAAATAGCAGGAGAACAGGGCGAGCAATTGCAACCTATTACCGATGCCCAAAAGCAAGCCTTTGAAGCCTACTTGCAGGAAATCAAAGACGCGGGCGTACGCCTATCAGTGGTGAACTACCAACCCGATGTGCTGCACTTGCAAATGAAGATAGTATATGACCCGCTTGTATTAGATAGCAACGGACAAAGTATCATCCACGCCACTAAGCCCGTAGAAGAGGCTATAAAAAGCTACTTAAAACGCCTACCATTTAATGGCGAATTGGTCTTAGCGCATCTCATTGACGAACTTCAACAAGCAGAAGGAGTGAAGATACCACATTTGGTACTGGCACAGAGTAAACATATTGGAACTAATGGCAACTATGGAGCATTTGAAGCCATAGAGATAAGCAAGATACCCACTGCCGGCTACTTTACCATTGACAACTTTAACGACATCACTTATGTCAGCAATGTATAATTTTAATATTGACAAACTGCTCGTACTGCTTACCCCTACTTTCCTGCGAAAGAGAAAATTAGTGGCGTGGCTAAGGACATTAGCAATGCCTCTGAACAAACTATTAGATGACTTTAAAGTACATAGAGAAAGAGACTTGTATAACCTTACCCACAACAGCCAAGTATGTTACCTTCGTAAAGCTCTTAATGATGAGTTTGACTCTCAGCTAAGACGTATTAAAATAGAAGACGGCAGGCAAAATCAAAGGTTGTATATCTATCCGAGAAGTGCTAATAGACCTTTGTACTTAGGAAGAGTCTTCCTATACCAAAGGGGAGCATATATAGATGGGGGCGTAGATTTTATAGTGGTATTACCACAAGGTTTGGAATATGATAGATATAAACTCGAAGCCCTTGTGAATTTTTATAAACTCGCGGGCAAGAGATGGACAATAGAGATAACACATTAATAATATGAATAGTATATACACAGAACATAATGCGGGTTACCCCTTTGATGTAGCATTCCTTGCCTTTATGCAAAATAGTTACCTCCTCTTCAATAGCTTAGGAAGTATGGCAGGCAATAAGGCTATTATCTCAGGTTGCGAAGAGAGAGGAAACACCATCACCCCTGGCACTGTCTTTATTAACGGAGAGCTTTTCCCATTTGAAGGCGGAGCGAAAGATAGTACAGTGTTTATCAAAGAACTCACCAATGAGGTAACCTTTGAAGACGGCTTTTTGAGACCTTTAGAAAATATTAGAAGTGTAGCATTCGGCAGGTCTGTTCCTGAAAAGACTTTTAATTGGGAGGACTTCAAAAGAGTGAATAACCTGCAAGATTTAGGCAAAAACAAAACAGATAACACCGAGACAGAAAAGCTCCTCAAGCGCATTGAAAAACTCGAAAAACAAAAACAAGCGGTGCCTATTGGACTCATTGCTTTATGGGGTAAACCAGCGAATGAAATACCCGCAGGCTGGAGAGAATACGTGAACTTACGCGGTAAAATGCCTATCGGTCTCGACCCCGACTATGTTAAGAAACCCGAGGACTCTCAAGACTATGCACTTAACCAGCTGTTAAAGCAAGGGGGCGAACGTTCCCACAAACTTACCATAGACGAAATGCCAAGCCATAGCCATAACATTGAGAATGTACCAAGGCTAGTCAGTGATGTAGATAGGGGGAGCTTATCTTCAACTTTTAGTGTGGATGATCCTACTAGTCGCACTTCGTCATCTACAGGAGGTGACCAACCCCACAATAATATGCCTCCTTATCGTGTGGTACAATTTATAGAATATGTAGGATTCTAATAGGGATAAATATCGTAATATATAAATTTTTTCAATATGACATCAAAAAAAACACTCAAAAAATGGTTTTCAAACTTTATGAAACCCGCGCAAGAGCACTTCGCTGCTTGGATTGACAGTTACTGGCATAAAAGTGAGCAAATTCCAATGAGTAACATCGACGGACTCTCCCACGCCATTGAGGGTACGGCATCGGCAGGGCAGCTGCTCAGTCATCTCAATGATCCCAATGCCCACCGCAACCTCTTCGACCAAAAAGTAGATAAGGAAGCTGGTAAGGGGCTATCCACGAATGACTTTACCAACGAGCTCAAGCAGAAGTTAGAAGGCCTGCAGCCTACTAATGTATCAGACCTTCTGCCAAAAGGGGGGTATGATGGCACGGGGCAACAACTGAAAGAGGCTATTGATGGCTTGCAAACCAAAATGCAACAAGTAGAAACTACCTTAAGTGTAGACGACACTGCCTTTGATACCTTGCAGGAAATCGCTACCCAAGTGAAGAGCAACAAGAACTTGGAAACCTTGCTGACAGGCAAAGTAGATAATAAAGATACCTTTTGGTCAAGCCTCAAGAAAGCTATTTCCTTTTTTAAGCTATCCAACAAAACTAATGAGGGAGTTCAAATTGATGGTGAAAGTGTAGAGATATTGGCAGAGAGTTTAGTTAACATTAGAAATAGAGGAAGTGTTAATATCACAGGGGCTCTTGGGCAGAGAGGGGAGGCACTTAATGTGAATGAGAAAACTGTAGATATCAACTCTGAAACTACATACATTCGAACTGAGAACTTACAGCAAAGTTCTGAAGTTTATTCTCACTCAGGGAAGAAGATGAGTATTAATGCCGAAGAAGTAAGTATTAGGGCTAATAGGCTATTAGTCAATGGTGAAGATTTGTCCCATAAGTTAAACAGTTTAGGCGATTTCAACGTAGACGAGATTAATAGAAAGATTGAGGCAATTGAAAATACATTGATGAATGCGGGCTATATAATTCAGCAGCCTTAATATTTATACTATGGAATTCAGGAAATATATCATCAAATTATTTGCACTTAACTATATAGTGCCATTTGCAGGTAAAACAATAAGTTTCACCCGCTCTGCCAATATCATTTTTCCCCTGATGCTCATAGGCGGGCTCATTGTTTGTGACGAGCTTTATAGCTGGCTTTACGCGGTATTACCTTTGTTAGCAGTAGCTTGTTTCTTTGGCTTTGGGTATTTTCACTTTTGCCCGCTTACAGACAAGGACTATCCCTTACTTGACGATACCCAACGTTGGCAGTATGAAGCCTTTCAAAGACGTGTAACTCCAGAGCCTAAAAGCTACAATGCCCAATGGGTATTATGGGTAAACCCTTTGGCAATAGCCATAACCCTTATTATACTATTCACCCTAATACTATAATCAATGAAAAAAAGCACACGCACCATTCACTACCTTGTCATTCACTGCTCAGCCACACCAGAGGGCAGAGAGCACACCGCCAAAGACATCGACCTTTGGCACCGCCAACGAGGCTTTAATGAGATAGGCTATAACTACATCATCCGCCTTGACGGCGCCATAGAGGACGGCCGAGATGTAGATAAGATACCCGCCCATGTGGAGGGACACAACAAGGACAGTATAGGGATCTGTTACATAGGTGGAGTGGATAAGAATACGCTCCAACCCAAAGACACCCGTACACTTTTCCAAAAAGAAGCCCTTATAAAGCTCCTCAAGGAACTCAAGAAGTTGTACCCCGATGCCGTGATACAAGGACACCGAGACTTTGCGGGAGTAAAAAAGGCTTGTCCTTGCTTCAATGCAAAGGAGGAGTACCAAAATATCTAATTGTAAATTGTTAATTATGACAGAAGTAAATAAGCTAAAAAAAGAGTATGAAGGCCTACTCACTAAAGTAGGGCAATTGCCACGTACAAGAGAACTATCCCTTGTTATTACCAAGTTGGAAGAGGGGCTTATGTGGCTCGAAAAGTCAATCAAACAACAAGAAATTCCAAAGTAATGTATGAGAAAGATTTTGTATTTACTATTAACCCTTTTGCTCCTTGGTTGCAAAGCGAAAAAGTCAAGCCAAACCGAGCACAGAGAAGAGCAAAAGAGCGAAAGAAAGGAAACCAAAGACGGCTCTATACAAGTAGAAAAGTCCCAAAAGGTCGCTACTTCTAACTTACAGCACTCACAATCTTATGAACTCACCCTTGAGAGTGATAGGGATAGTGTGGGCAATGCTAAAGAGGTAGTATATCATCGAATTAGGGACGGCGACAAGGAGACTATAAGAGTACAGGGCGGAAAGGTAACACTTAGAACAATAGATAACCTTTCTAAGAGCCTACACAAGGCTGATACTACTCTTGTTATAAATAATCAGATAAGTCAAAAAACCGAGACCAAAAACCAATACATAGAACAATCTAAGCAGGTACAGAAAGAGGTTAAAAAAACATCTTCCGCCTTTATTATAGGCGCTTTGATACTCGGCGTAGTTGCTTGGATATTGTGGAGATTTAAGTTGTTTCGGTGAAGTTTAAACAGCTTTTAAAAGAAGTTTAAACACTGCTAAAATAGGAGGATAGCAGTATAAAAAATGTCCTCCGCTTTTTTAAAACTTTCTCAGGGTATTTAAAAAATAATAGCAACAAGGCTACGGAGGACAATAAGTCTTCTGTGCTTTGTTGCTATTTATCTTTATACCCTGAGAAGTCGCAAAGATACGAATTTTCTAAAATAAAAACACTAAAAACAATGAAATATAATTCAAAAAATTGGCAACGCACACCAATATCCTACTATGGAGGGAAACAAACCATGTTGCCCTACATTTTACCTCTTGTTCCACCTCACAAAGTATATACAGAGGCTTTTTTTGGAGGAGGTGCCGTATTCTGGGCAAAAGAAAAAGCAAAAGTAGAAATTATTAATGACTTTAATGCCAATGTATATACTTTCTATAAAGTGTTACAATCAGATTTTTCGGCTCTTAAGGTATTGATAGAGCAGTCAGTTGTTAGCAAAGATGCCTATAAATCAGCATTAGTGATATATCATACCCCTTTTATCTTTAGTGATATTCACCGAGCTTGGGCGTTCTGGTATGCTACCAATTGTGGGTTTTCTTGCCAAGTAGGTAACTGCCGTATTACCACAGATGGGAAAAATGCTATTTGTCTACATAATAAGATAGACAACTTTAAAGAGAGCTATTCAGAGAGACTAAGAGGTGTGCAGATAGAGAATAATGATGCTTGTGAGGTGATATCCTTACGAGACACACCTGATACGTTCCACTATGTAGATCCTCCGTATGTAGGATCCAAACAAGGGCACTATGGAGGATATGAGCAATCCCACTTCAATGAACTATTGGCAACTTTAGCCAAAGTCAAAGGTAAGTTCCTGCTTAGCTCATATCATAATGAGGAACTATCTAAATATGTAGAGCAATATGGCTGGTACCAAAAAGAGATAACTATGCATCTGAGCAGTAGTAATGCAGTAGGGAAAAATAGGTTAGAGGTACTTACAGCTAACTACCTTATATAGATAATAAAAAAACACGGAGTATCTCCCGTGTTTTTTTATTATCTTTGCCCCATATATTTCCGCTCAAAAAATGTACTTTTCATTTTGAAAAAATGTACATTTCGTTTTGCCGATTATATATCAATCCCAACACCCACTTTGGAAATAGTAAAAAAAGAAAGGAGTTTTTAAAAAAGTTCACGGATTCTATTACTTTATTGGGTGGAGAACCTCCTATTCATAATAAATATTATGCTGTATTCAGTCTCGATGTACTACAAGAAGCTAAAAGAAGACTTTATCAAATAGGTAAAGAGTTTGGACAAGATTATATAGTTCTTAGTATAGACGAACTAAAACAAACCTACTTTTAGAAAAGGACATTTACCCATAATAAAAAACACTGTTAATAATTAACCTTTAATCATTGCTCATTACTCATTATTTTTGTATTTTTGCGCCCTTAAATATCTAACAAAATGACCGAACAAGAAATTATCCGTCGAGAGAAGCTCACTAAGCTCAGGGAATTGGGTATCAACCCTTATCCTGCTGAGCTATTCCCTGTGAACTTCCTCGCTAAAGACATAGAAACCCTATACGAAGAAGGTAAGGACGTGGTCGTAGCTGGCCGCCTGATGTCCTTCCGTATTCAGGGGAAAGCCTCTTTCGCTACCTTGCAGGACAGCTCTGGTCGCGTACAGCTCTACTTCAAGCGTGATGACCTCTGCCCAGGGGAGGACAAGACCCTCTATAATGAAGTGTTCAAAAAGCTCCTAGACT
>NZ_CALGWU010000015.1 GCF_937936315.1 uncultured Capnocytophaga sp.
AATTTTCTGTTCACCGGAACAGAGCAAGTTGTGTTTTGAGGCACGCATTAGGCGTTTAGGCACTCAAAACAACTTGCCCTTGCAGGGAGCTTAAAACGCACTCCGAAGTCGTGGCGATTAGACTTATTCCACATTGTGATTTTCGTTATGTCCTTTATCTTTTATGGTAATTTTACCGCCTACTGAGCACATACAATAGGAGTTTTCTGTAAGTATTTTTTGCCCGTTGATAGAGTCCTTCTCTGTGGTATCTTCCCATTTAATGGGAGCAGGCACACAAGGTAAATAACCACCAGAAGAAGGTTTTAGTTTACATTGCTTAAAAGGCTGTATATTGGAATTCGCTTGCTTGTCCTCCTCTGTAGCCATAGCTTTACCCTCAATAGTTACAAAATCTTGACTTGTAACATTGAGTTTACTTGTTGCAGTACCTTGATTGCAACTGAGTTCTGCAGTATCAGTGATGATTTGTGGCATAACTAATAAAAATTATTTCACTTTTTTATTGCTCTATCTTTATTCTCTTTACTATTCTTTAATTGAGGTAACCCAGAAAGATCTATTGCTTTATTATTATAGCGTTCATATTCTTCTCGAGTATATGTCCCAGCTACACAATCAAAGATATATTCATAATAAACATCAATAAAAACATCTATTACTTCTTTAACAACTGCCACTGTCCATTTTTTTTCTTTTTCATCAAAATCAAAGTCTAATTCATTTGCTTCTCTATGTTTTCCCGTTCGCAAATTGATAACTCCATCTTTTTCTAATACCTCTAAAACCTTATTAAAAGACCATTTCTCAAATTTTGCTTCTTCATCTACCTGTGTTTCATCTCCTATAGCATCATATTGTCTCCAAACACCTATTTTTACAGTACTTCTAAGTCCTGCAAAAGCTCCATATTCTTTTAGTCTTCCGTTGGGGTAATAAAAATACATATAATAATGGTAGGAAGGCTTAGGAGGTATCACAAGATAATATATATCATCTCCCCCTACAAATGATTCAAAAGCACTCCCATCTGCTAATATATAAAATGGGGGACGTGTTGGATCTTCTTTATAACCTTCATAGTTTCTTTTGTATAATTCAAAATCAAATCGTTTAAACATAATTGTATCTTTTAAAGAGTTTTTAACTTCAATGCTATATCTTTGCGCATTTTTACATTGTAAAAATAGAGTGATGATTATTAAGCTTATAAATATTCTCATAATATCATTTTTTATTCCAATAATGTACTTTCTCGTACTATTAACCATTGCCAATGCCACGTAAGATAACGCTCTTTTGGCGAGTCTATTCGATTTTTTGTAACAGGGTTTACTCCCAGATGTGAATAGTCCATTATGTTGTTTGTTTCCATTGCTTTGAATACAAAAAAGTTCTTATCTCTTATTTTTTCTTCCATCCTTGATTTATATATTTCTGATGGGTAGTAGAATGAATGTGGCAATCCTAAAGCGTGTAAACACTCGTGTGCAATGGTTTCCTTTTGGTGCCCATTAAATAACATTACACATTTAGATACTGAATCAAAATAACCTCCTGCTCCTTCAGTATTAGGTTCCTTATATTCAAGATCAAGAAAATACAATTTAAAATAATTTGTATAAACAGTAGAATATTTACGTTCAAATTCATTTTTGACAAAATTATCCAATCCATTATTATCTGTTATTGTTTTAGAGACAATTGTAAAAGGATAAGGCGCAGGTAAATTTAAACAGAAAGACTCTCCTTGAGCACTGTTAGGGTCTTTTTCAAGTAAATTTACTTTGATCAACGCCTGTCCTAAAGCTTTTTTTAAGAAATTAAAATTATTATCTTTACTAATAATATAATCTCTCATTATAGTTTTTATATAAACAGGAAGTATATTGATAGTTTTTACAATAGGTGCAATCATTGTAATGCAGCCTGCTAAATTTTCTGTTTTGTTCCCTTTTTCATCTACTTTAATGGCATATATTTTAATATCTATATCCTTGTCAAACTTTATTCCCTGTCCATTTTTATCTATGACTTGAAATGCCTTACAAGTAATTTTTATAGTTTCTCTTTTACCCGATTTAGGCCGCTCTATTTTTAATCTATCAATCCCTATAAAATAATGATCAGCAGTTAGTTCTTTTGTCTCATCATTGAGTTTAAACACTAAATAATCAGGTTTTTCTTTACTTAAAAATTTAATCTGTAACTCAATTTCAGCTTCACTCACTCCATAATTCTCTGTTTTAGGAAATAAGGCAATAAAAGACTTGTAATGAGTAAAATTTTGCTCAATACCATTCTTATTCTTGATTTTAAAGTTAAAAAGGGAAAAATCTTTTCTCAGTTTATTTTGTGATTCATCACTATGTCCATATTGGGTTCCATCAAGTTTGAAATTTTCTATTATATTACCACCTCTGTTTACATACCAACTATTGGGATTGGATATAAAAAATGAACTATAAGTGTTAGAAGGATTGTTTTGTTTTTCTATTTGCATTTCAGCATCTGTTTTACTATAATACTTTCCGATAAGATCTATATATTTCTCAGTATCATTAATTCCTTTCACATTGCTGTTTTCTTTATAACAATCAAACCCAAATTCTCCTTTCCAATCTTTTTTAGTTCTAAAATGCACTAAAACATAAGTATCAGGGAGAGTCTCTATTATTTCATACTCTTCTGCTTTATTACTATGCTTTGTGCCTTGCTGTCCTTTCACCTCAAGCAAGCCCTTAGAGTTTACCGTTGCCAACTCATCTGAGTGGATAAAGAGTTTTTCTACTCCTGCCACATTTGTTTCCTTTGCCTCTATCTTCATCAGGTTGTCGGAACTGAGCAAGGCATTGCCTAAACGTGCCTCATATTCAGCTACGATTTGTCTGAGTAGCGGAGTCTCCATAATCATTTGCTGTAATATTTGCATTGTAGCTTGTCCACCTACAGTGAAGTTGAGGTTATTCCCCACACTCAGGTCAAAGTTTTTACCTGCATTCATACAGATGTTATTCGGCGCATAAAGATTGATATTGCCTTGCCCGTCCATCTCATAAATATTACGGCTCGCATCCTCAATTCTCACACTCCCCTCTGCATCATTAAGGAGTATTTTGGTGCCACTTTGCGTATGTATAGCTTTGGTCGTTGGGTTATACCCACTCTTTGCCGCGCCGTTATAATGCGCCCCCAATACAAATGGTCGTTCAGCATTGCCATTCTCAAAATCTACCATTACCTCTTCGCCTACCTCTGGGATAAAATAAAAACCTTTACCACTACCTGCATAAGGCTGTATCATCCGTATCCACGGGCTCAGTTGTTCGCCTTTCTGCCAAAAGAACTGTACCCGTACACGTCCCATTCCTTGAGGGTCGTTGTTATCTTTAACGATAGCAGGTTGCTGTTCTGCTTTGGGAAAAGCCTCGGCATTGTAATCCGCAGGGGTGCGCATCATCGGGATAGCCTCAAAACTATTTTCATAGTTCATACCGCTGTGGTAGTGCGATATTTTTATCACTCTATAGGTCTCCATCGCATGTGCATTGATGTCGGTAAGACACGCGAAGGTGTTCATCCTCAGACGTGGGTCGCGACTACGCCCTGTTACTTTAAGTGATAGCTCCCTTAAATCTTTTTCCTGACGCACTACTTCTTCTAAATCTATATCCGATTGTTCTAATGAGGTAGCTGAGTGATACTTTTGTGGTATCTTTTTGAAGAGCTTTTTAGAAGCATTTTTGGCATCCGTCTGTATAGGATTGTTTTTGTACTCACAACAAGCACTTTCAGCGTCCTTTCTATAAACTTCAGACCTATGGAAATCGTAAGCGATATATTCAAACTCCTGTGGCTTCATCTCTAAGGTAAAGTCCTCATCAATAAGATTTAAGTTCTCCCCCAAGTCTATCGTCTCTTGAAGTTTATTGCCAAAGATAAGTTTACTACCATCATAATAAAAGTATTCACCATACAAATTAGCTAAGCGACATATAAAATCGTAATCAGATTCGTTGTATTGCACCGTATAAGGCAATGCTCTTGTAGTGTTTACCCCTGCTGAGCTATCAACCTGAGCAGAATTATCATAACCTTCACCTACTGAGGCTATAATTTCCTTGAGGGTTTTGTGTTCATAAGAACGACAGGCTTTGCCTTGATCTAACAAAATACTTGGTGCATTGCCTGAGATATAGAGTGTGCCATAACCACCGCCTGTTTGTCGTTTGCAATAAATTCTGGTGATAATCCCTGAAAAGTGCTGTACTACTTCGCCGTATTGGTAGAACTTAATAGTAAGAGGCTGACCAAGTAGGTCGCGGGAATGCTCCATAATGTACTCATTAAAAGCATCAAAAGAGTCTTCAGGGGTTTCAATAGTAAAAGTGTCGTGCTGGCAGTTGTATTGATGCAGTTCTACCTTGTAGCTTTCTTTGGCTAAGAAGTCTTTACCATTGGAACTGAGCAGACAGTAGACCACAGGATTAGTTTTATCTTCTAAAAACTCCTTGAAGGTTTTGATTTTCATATCTTTCAATTCCATACGCAATTGTGTTATTATTAAATTAAGAGCAAAGTAACGAAAAATAAGGCAATTAAACAAATTATTTTGAAGAAAAATAAGAAATATTTTTGAAAGTGTAAGTAAAATAAGGCAATTCGTGATGAATAGAAGATTAGCAAGATACACTTATTTACCTATTTTTTGTTGTATGCACTTAGCAGTTGAACCTACCGTTCAGATCTTTATTTGATATTTTTTTGCTCGCTAAAAAAATAATTGTACCTTTGCATCGTGAGTTAAAACACAATAAAAATAAGGCAAAGCGATGAATTAAATTCCGTAACTAAATCATTACCTATTAGGTTTTTTACAAAATAGAATTGATTGTAAGTAAGGAAGTTAGGAAAATAGTTTATTCTTTGTACCCAGAAGTTACTGAGAAAATAGGTGTAATCAAATAAAATAAGAACTATTACTAAATCATTACCTAATCTTCTTGTAATTCCTGTATCTTC
>NZ_CALGWU010000016.1 GCF_937936315.1 uncultured Capnocytophaga sp.
AGGACTTATAGCTTATTCTTTCTTTGATAAAAAGCCTTCTATTAATTTGCAAGAAGACATTGTTGATCTAAAAAGACTCGTTGCTGCTTAAATCGAACTCACGTTATTTAACACAAAATTTTATCTATAATCAAAAACATTTTTTATAATTCTCAAAAAAACAACAACCTCCTTTTAAAAAATCCTTAAATTGAAGCTAAAAACATATAAACAAGAAAAATCTATCAAAGACTTATTTTTTAAATTATGGCACACTTTTTGATAGAATTGATTAATTTATGTTTTTAATATTTTTAATAGTAATTTAACATTAATGAAAAAGATTGTTTTTTTGGCAATGTTTATAGGTTTTAGCCTTGCCAGTGTACAATGTTCTAAATCAATAGAAGAGCGTATTATAGAGCGTGAGCGTACTAATACTATTCTATCAGGGGTTACAACTCCTGCTACTGCTATAGGTAGTATAGGAGATTATTATATAGACCTCAGCAATGTAAATCTCTACGGACCTAAAACTACCGAAGGTTGGGGATCCCCTATAAGCCTTAGAGGTTTGCAAGGAGAAAAGGGAACTAATGGACAAAATGCTCCTGTACCACACATTGACAACGATGGCTATTGGTATATAGGTGATAAGAAAACTACCGTTAAAGCACAAGGGAATAATGGCATTACCCCTACTGTCTCTATTGATAATGATGGCTATTGGGTAATAAACAATGTAAAAACTAACATTAAAGCTAAAGGAGAAAAAGGTGATAATGGACAAAATGGCATTACTCCTACTATCACTATCGATAGTGATGGCTATTGGGTAATAAACAATGTAAAAACCAATATTAAAGCTAAAGGAGAAAAAGGTGATAATGGACAAAATGGCATTACTCCTACTATCACTATCGATAGTGATGGCTATTGGGTAATAAACAATGTAAAAACCAATATTAAAGCTAAAGGAGAAAAGGGTGATAATGGACAAAATGGTACCACCCCTACTATTACTATAGACAACGACGGATATTGGGTAATAAATGGTGTAAAATCAAATACCAAAGCTAAAGGCGAAAAAGGTGATAATGGACAAAACGGCATCACCCCTACTATTACTATAGACAACGACGGACATTGGGTAATAAATGGTGTAAAATCAAATACCAAAGCTAAAGGAGAAAAAGGTGATAATGGACAAAACGGTATCACCCCTACTATTACCATCGACAACGATGGATATTGGGTAATAAATGGTGTGAAATCAAATACTAAAGCTAAAGGCGAAAAAGGTGATAATGGACAAAATGGGATCGATGCCCCTAAACCTAACATCAAAGATGGCTTTTGGTATATTGGCAATCAGAATACCAATATAAAAGCACAAGGTATTCAAGGTGAAAGAGGACTCCCAGGAAAAGATGGTTCCAAAATATATGCAGGACAAGGTATACCTACTTCTGAAGGTGTAGAAGGAGACTATTACATCGATACTGAAGCTAAAATATTCTATGGCCCTAAAACTAATATAGGTTGGCCTTCTACTGGAATTTCCCTTACATCTCAACATGTTAACATGACAGATTATGAACTTAGTCCAGATGGGAAAACATTACTAAAATGGAAGAACGATAAAACTCGTTTTATTGACATGAACACCGACCCTAAACTAAAAGATGTAGAAATTATAGCTGACAATGCTTTCAATGCAGAAATTAATAGTTTAGCATATGAATTAAGAGCTTTCATTATTGGAGATAAAGTAAAAGAAATAGGAAAAGCCTTTTATCTATGTACTAAATTAACTAGTGTGGAAGTTTCAAATGAGAATATAAGAAGAGAAATTACAAAAATTAAACCACAAACTTTTGTCAATTGTACTCATTTGCAAAATGTAGATATTCCTTCAAGTGTTACTACTATTGAAACAAGAGCTTTCACTGGTTGTGATAGACTTACTACAGTGATACTCCCTGAAAATGTAAGTAATATAGCACCTAGTGCTTTTATGAAATGTAAAAATCTACATACAGTTATTATACACAACCCTAACGCTTTTACTATAAGTAATAACGCTTTTAATCAAACATTATTGCGCAATATCTATGTACCTTCAGGAAAAATAGAGGCTTATAAAACATCAAATACTAAATATAGAGACTTGATCAAATAAAGTACAAATAAAAAAAGCTACCATTTTGGTAGCTTTTTTTATTATTTGTTATTTGTAACTTGAATAAACGCTTCTTCTAAATTATACACCTCTGCCTCCTTAATCAGTCGCTCAGGCGTATCTTCTTTTATCAATTGCCCCTCACTCAATATCCCTATGCGGTTGCAAAAATCCTGCGCCTCCTGCAAATGGTGTGAAGTATACAATGCCGACATTCCTCTTGCATTCAACTCTTTTAAATAATCAATAATTATGTTTTTAGATTGTACATCTACCCCTACAGTAGGTTCGTCCAAAAAAAGCACTTCAGGTGTATGTAGTATCCCCGCTACTAAATTGATACGACGCTTCATTCCCCCCGAAAAATGAGCAATTTTCTTATCAGCTACAGTTGATAAAGCAACACGCTCAAGAGCTTCATCTGTTTTTACTTTTAGTTCCTTCCCTTTGAGTCCATATAGGCTCCCAAAGTAATGTAAATTCTCTCTCGCGGTAAGTGTGGGATACAAAGCGTATTCTTGTGGTACAACGCCTATTTTATATCTCAAAGAAGGGTCTTTATAGGTAAGTCCTGCAATAGTAAAACTCCCCATAGTAGGCTTAATACTTCCAAAAAGTATTGACATCAAGGTCGTTTTCCCTGCTCCATTAGGTCCTAAAATACCATAAACTTCTCCTTTCCTCACCTCAAATGACACATCATTCAAGGCAAGAACTGTAGCTTCTTTATATTGTTTGCTGAGGTGTCGTACCTCAATCGCATTTGGGGTTGTATTCATAACATAAAAAACTTAAAAGTGGGGCAAGTTAGCGAAAATTTGTCAATGAGCAAAGTTTTTTCTATTTTTGCCCTCTGTTACCTGTCTTTTGTCACCTGATTATCTAATTGAATAAGACCCAAAAAATACAACTCAAAGTAGCAACCCCAGCCGATGCTTCTGCCATTTGGGCAATCTTATCCGCTGCTATCCAGCGTCGCAAAACCGAAGGTAGCAATCAGTGGCAAGACGGTTACCCTAATGAACAAGTAATAGCGAATGATATTGCCAAAGGTTATGGCTATGTACTTGTAGAAGATGACGAAATAGTAGGTTATTGTGCCTTGCTTATCAACGATGAACCCGAATATGCCCATATCAAAGGCAAATGGCTCACCTCTGGCGATTTTGTAGTTTTTCATAGGGTGGCTATTGCACCTAATCATTTAGGAAGAGGTTTAGCAAAAATACTATTGCAACAAATAGAACAATTCACTTGCGATAATGGCATTCACTCTCTGCGCGCTGATACCAATTTTGACAATACCCCTATGTTACACCTCTTTGAGAAATTAGGTTATCAGTATTGTGGTGAAGTTACTTTCAGAGGAAGTTCCCGTAAAGCTTTTGAAAAAATATTATGAACAAAAAACTACTTTCTTACTTAGAACGATTTATTACTGAAGAGCGCAAAGAGCGTTTTTTAGGGATTATAGCACAGCGCACCAATCACTTTACGGTAGCGATGGAAGATGTATTCCAAATGCACAACACTAGTGCTGTTGTGCGTACCTGCGAAGTATTTGGCGTGCAGCAAGCACATAGCATTGAAGGTCGCTTTGGCAAACGCCTTGATGCCAAAATAGCAATGGGAGCTCAAAAATGGGTAGATGTATTTCGTTATAACGACACTCAAAGTTGTATTGATAGCCTTCGCGCACAAGGTTACCAAATAGTAGCAACCACCCCGCATAAAGACGCCTATTTTCTCAACGATTTTGATATCACTAAAAAAAGTGCTTTTTTCTTTGGCACAGAAAAAGAAGGACTCTCAGCACAAGTACTTTCACAAGCCGATACTTTCTTAAAAATACCAATGGTAGGCTTTACCGAAAGTTTAAACATCTCGGTAGCAGTGGCTATTGTATTACAACAACTCACTGATAAACTCCGTCGTAGCGAGATAGCTTGGCAACTTAGCGATAACGAACGCCTTAATACGCTTATTCACTGGACAAAACAATCAATTCGCAATGTGAATGATGTCCTTACACGATATGAAGAAATAAAAAACACTCTATGAAAAAAACACTTTTAATTTGCTTTATTTTATTCACTTTTCTACCCTTGTGGTCACAGCATAAAGCTACCCTTATACACGCTGATGCTAACTTGTACAAAGTGGACAGTTTGCTCTACAGAAGTGAACAATTAGTAACTGAAGATAAGGCTATTATTAAGAATATCCCTATCAAATCAATTATAAACCTACGCTATTTCACACGTTCAGGCGATAAAAAAAATTTCAGTTCCTCTGATAACATCAAGCTCATCAATCATCCTTTGCTCACTTGGCGCATCAAAGCCCCTGAAATAGCGCAAACACTGAAAATTATACGCGAACACCAAAAGCAAGGGGCTGTACTAATTCACTGTTATCACGGTGCCGATCGTACAGGTATAATGGTAGCAATGTATCGTATTATTTATCACAATTGGACAATAGAACAAGCTAAAAAAGAAATGCTTAATGGTCCTTATGGTTACCATAGTGTATGGAAAAACTTAGAAGCTCTGTTCACTGAAAGCACAGTTAAAGAGGTGCGCAAACATTTAGGAATGCTATGAAAGTAACAGACATTATTCAAGAATTAGAAAAACTCGCCCCTCTGCAATATGCTGAAGGGTTTGACAATGTTGGTTTATTAGTAGGTGATGCCAATGCTGAAGTAAAAGGGGTACTCATTACCTTAGATACTCTCGAAGCGGTTGTAGATGAGGCTATTGCCAAAAAATGCAACCTTATTGTGAGTTTTCACCCTATTATCTTTAGCGGACTCAAATCTCTCACAGGAAAAAACTATGTAGAACGTGTGGTGATGAAAGCCATTCAGCATCAAATTGCGATCTATAGTATGCACACGGCTCTCGATAATCAGTTCTTAGGAGTAAATGCATCTATCTGCAATCGTTTAGAATTGCAAAACAGACGTATTCTCATTCCTCAACCTCATACCATTCAAAAACTCATCACTTATGTACCAAAATCCGATGCCAAAAACCTTCGCAAAGCTCTTTTTGCAGCAGGTGCGGGCAATATAGGCAACTATGCTGAGTGTAGTTTCAATCTTGAAGGTAAAGGCACTTATAAAGGAAATGAGGATTCTCACCCTACCATTGGCGAACCTAATGTATTCCATACTGAAGATGAAACCCAAATAGGAGTGATTTTCCCTAAACACTTACAACGACAAATATTGCAGGCTCTTCGTCAAAATCACCCTTATGAAGAAGTAGCTTTTGAGATATATACACTCGAAAATGAACACCAACATATTGGGATGGGAATGATAGGTGAACTTAATAAATCTATGCCCGAAAAAGATTTTTTAGCTTACCTAAAAGAACGTATGCAAGTGAGTGTAGTGCGTCACTCGGCATTGCTTGGTAAAGATGTAAAAAAAGTAGCAGTTTTAGGTGGAAGTGGTGCTTTTGCTATAGAAAATGCCAAACGTGCAAAAGCTGATGTTTATATAACAGCCGACCTCAAATACCACGAATTTTTCAAGGCTGAAGGGCAAATTCTCCTTGCCGATATAGGTCATTTTGAAAGTGAACAATACATAAAATCACTTTTATTTGACTATCTTTCAAAAATTTTTCCTACCTTTGCCCTCTCAATATCAAATGTGGATACCAATCCTATCAAATATTATTCGTAAATATGGCACAAAAAGTGGATATTACTGTAGAAGAAAAACTAAGAGCTCTGTACGATTTACAGCTAATCGACTCAAAAATTGACGAGTTGCAATACACTCGTGGCGAACTACCTTTAGAGGTATCTGACCTTGAAGATGAGGTAGAAGGACTCAAAAAACGTCACGCTAAATTCAAAGAAGAATTAGATGCTTTACAAGCGGGTATCGCTGAGAAAAAAGCAACAATTGAAGAGGCTAAAGCCCTCATCAAAAAGTACACTACCCAGCAAAAAAATGTCCGCAACAACCGCGAGTACACTTCTTTGTCTAAAGAAATTGAATTCCAAGAATTGGAAGTACAGTTGGCTGAAAAACGCATCAAAGAAGGTAAAGCGCAAGTTGACCAAAAGAAAGAGGCTATCAAACAAGTAGACGAACGCAAAGCCCAACGCGATGCCCATCTCAAACACAAAAAAGCAGAACTCAACTCGGTATTAGCCGAAACTGAAAAAGAAGAAGCCTTCCTTAAAGAAAAAGCTGAAGAATATGCTGCTAAAATAGAGGATCGTTTGCTAAAAGCCTACCAACGCATCCGCAGCAGTGTAATGAATAAATTGGCAGTAGTACCTATCCAGCGCGGTGCTTCTGGTGGTTCTTTCTTCACTATCCCTCCACAAGTTCAAGTGGAAATTGCTTCTCGTAAAAAAATAATCACCGATGAACATAGCGGACGTATTTTAGTGGATGCTGCTTTAGCCGAAGAAGAAAAAGAAAAAATGGAAGCTCTCTTCAAAAGTTTCAAAGCTTCTTAATAAAGAAATATAAAAATCAAAAATCACAAAATCAGCTGTTTAGTACAATACTAAACAGCTTTTTTCATTTCTTACCCTCTATCTTTTACTTCCTATCTATTAAAATCTTTTGTTTTTGTGAAAGGAAAGTATTATCTTTGCGCGCTTTCACGAAGCACTTGTAAATTTAAACTATAAAAACAAAAAACATTGAATAAAGAAATATCATCAAACCAGCTTATTAGCAATATTATTGCTGGTATAGAAAAAGTAAAAGGCACTGATATCACCATTATGGATTTACGCGAGGTTGAAAATACCGTATGCGATTATTTTATCTTGTGTAATGGTTCTTCTAACACCCAAGTATCGGCTATTTCAGGAGCTATCCAAAAAATTGTCAGCCAAGCCGATGGACATCAACACCCTTGGCACGTTGAAGGCGAAGCCAACGCCGAATGGATTCTCATCGATTATGTAGATGTAGTTGTTCATATCTTCCAAACAAAAGTACGTGAGCATTACGACCTCGAAGGTCTTTGGGGTGATGCCAAATTTATCAATTTAGAAACTAACTATTAAATATATGTCGGATAACAAAAGTAACGGAAATCGCTTTTCAGCCTACTGGCTATACGGCGTATTACTGCTCATTCTCATAGGATTCAATTACTATTCAGGAGCGAGCTTTTGGTCTCAACCTAAAGAAATTCCTCAATCTAAATTTGAGGAATACCTCAGTAATGGTGATGTAGCTAAAATCATCATCTTAAACCGCAAAGAGGCTAATGTATACCTCACCGAGGATGCCCTTAAAAAAGAAGAACACAAAGAGGTGAAACCTACAGGCAATTCTCTTATGCAGGGGGCTAATGCGGGCGAAGTACCTCAATATCGCTTTGAATTAGGCGACTTGAGTAACTTCGAAAATCGTTTTGACCAAATTGTAAAAGATAACAACCTCAGTACCACTCGTGAGAATAAAACACAACAAAATGTAATCGGCGATTTGCTATTCACTCTCTTGCCTATTATAGTTGTCATAGGGTTATGGATATTTGTTATGCGCCGTATGGCAGGTGCTGGTGGTGCTGGCGGCATATTCAGTATCGGAAAATCTAAAGCGCGTATGTTCGACGAAAAGAAAGAAACTCGCGTAACTTTCCAAGATGTAGCTGGTTTAGAAGGTGCTAAAGAAGAGGTACAGGAGATTGTAGACTTTCTCAAAAACCCCGATAAATATACCTCATTAGGGGGTAAAATACCTCGCGGGGCTCTGCTTGTAGGTCCTCCAGGTACAGGTAAAACACTCCTTGCCAAAGCGGTAGCAGGTGAGGCGCAAGTGCCTTTCTTCTCTCTGTCTGGTTCTGATTTTGTAGAGATGTTCGTAGGGGTGGGCGCTTCTCGTGTGCGCGATCTCTTCAAACAAGCTAAAGAAAAATCTCCATCTATTATCTTTATCGACGAGATTGATGCTATAGGTCGTGCTCGTGGTAAAAATGCAATGACTGGTGCTAACGACGAGCGTGAGAATACGCTCAATCAATTGCTTACTGAAATGGATGGCTTTGGCTCTCACACCAATGTAATTGTACTTGCTGCTACTAACCGCGCCGATATTTTAGATAAAGCCCTAATGCGTGCTGGGCGTTTCGACCGCCAAATTTATGTGGAACTCCCGAACTTGAACGAACGCAAACAGATTTTCCAAGTACATTTGCGCCCTATAAAAACAGCTGAAACCTTAGATATCGATTTCTTAGCAAAACAAACTCCTGGTTTTTCAGGTGCTGATATTGCCAACGTTTGTAACGAAGCAGCCCTTATTGCAGCACGTAAAGGTAAAACAGCTGTGAGCAAACAAGAGTTCCTTGATGCAGTAGATAGAATTGTAGGTGGTTTGGAAAAGAAAACTAAAATCCTTACTCCTGAAGAGCGTGAGGCTATTGCTTTCCACGAAGCAGGTCACGCTACCGTAAGCTGGTTATTAGAACACGCCGCTCCATTGGTAAAAGTAACTATTGTGCCTCGCGGACAGTCACTCGGTGCAGCTTGGTATCTACCCGAAGAGCGACAAATTGTACGCACCGAACAAATACTTGATGAGATGTGTGCTGCCCTTGGCGGTAGAGCTGCCGAAAAAGTAGTATTCAATAAAATATCTACAGGTGCTCTCAGCGACCTCGAAAAAGTAACCAAACAAGCCCGCGCAATGGTAACTATTTATGGGCTCAACGAAAAAATCGGTAATCTTACCTACTACGATTCTGCCCAGTCCGATTATAGTTTTACCAAACCGTATAGTGAGAAAACAGCTCACCTCATCGATGAAGAAATTTCTAAAATCATAGAAGAGCAATACCAACGTGCTATTGATATCCTCACCGAGAATAAAGATAAACTCACCACTTTGGCTAACTTGCTATTAGATCGTGAAGTTATCTTCCGAGATGACCTTGAGAATATTTTTGGAAAACGCAAGTTTAAAGACCCTCACAATAGTAATGAAGAGGAAACTCCTTTAAAAACTGAAAATACTTCTCCTACAGAATAAATTTTAAAGGCTTCCTTTTGCAAAAGGAAGCCTTATTTATATAAAACAAAATGAAAATAACTGCTCAAATAAAAGAACCTATACGTGAAGAAATGGAACTTTTTGAACAGAAGTTCCGCAATTCAATGTCGTCTAAAGTAGCCTTGCTAAATCGCATCACCTATTATATAGTAAATCGCAAAGGCAAGCAAATGCGACCTATGTTTGTTTTCTTAGTAGCCAAAATGCTTTCTGATGATAGTAAAGTAAGTGAACGTACTTATAGGGGTGCTTCAGTTATAGAACTCATTCACACTGCTACTTTGGTGCACGATGATGTGGTAGACGATAGTAACAAACGCCGTGGTTTCTTTTCCATTAATGCACTTTGGAAAAACAAAATAGCTGTATTAGTAGGTGATTATCTGCTTTCTAAAGGCTTGCTCCTCTCTATAGACAATGGTGATTTCGATCTATTGCGCATTATCTCAGTTGCTGTGCGCGAAATGAGTGAAGGTGAGCTTTTACAAATAGAAAAAGCACGTCGGTTAGACATCGTAGAGGAAGTTTACTACGAAATTATCCGTCAAAAAACAGCGACCCTTATTGCGGCTTGTTGTGCAATGGGAGCTTGCTCAGTACAGCCCGAACAACCTGAACTCATAGAAAAAATGCGCCTCTTTGGCGAGTATATAGGAATGGCTTTTCAAATAAAAGATGACCTCTTCGATTATACCGAAGATGCAATCGGAAAACCTACTGGTATAGACATCAAAGAGCAGAAAATGACCCTCCCTCTTATCTATGTACTCAATACTTGTACAGAAAAAGAAAAGCAATGGCTCATCAATTCGGTAAAGAAATACAACAAAGACAAAAAGCGTGTAAAAGAAGTGATTTCCTTTGTGAAAACTCACAACGGATTAGAATATGCTACTGCCAAAATGAAAGAGTTTCAACAAAAAGCACTCAATATTCTCAACGATTTCCCTGCTTCCTCTTATAAAGAAGCTCTTACCTTAATGGTAAATTACGTAATCGATAGAAAAATTTAGTCCCTGTATTACAAAATAAAATACTAAACTGTTTTGTATAATTCTAAATAATTACTATCTTTGCACCGTTAAAATTAAAACATATAAAAACTAAAAAATATGAGATTACAATTTTTAGCCCCTGCAATTATAGCAGGATTAATGATGTTTACTACTTCTTGTAGTAAAGACGACAAAAAAACGGAAGCTCCTAAACTCCCTTACAAAGAGCAAAAAGTTGATGCTTCATCTTATGACAAATGGGTGTACTTTTCTTTTGAAAATGGTGTAGTAACTTCCACTACAGCAACCCCTACCACTACCGATTGGGATATCGCTTTCAATCGTTATAGTGTAAGAACTAACAGCGGTACTTCTGGCAGTGGTAATGGTGGCGCACTAACTACTAATGAAACCGATTGGAACAAAGTTGCTACCGCTTCTTCTACCGCTTCCTTTACAGTAGATGGCTCTATCTATGTTTTTGAAAGAGGTCAAAACAATCAAGGAGGATTAGGTACTACAAATGCCTCTCGCGTAATATCTGGCGGACACGGAGAAAACTTCTGGAATATGATTTCTAGAATGCCCAATATTGCAAAAATAGATAAATCCTCTATCGTTCACAACAATGGCTGGCTCACAATGGACTATAAACCCAATGGAAATCAACTTGCCCCTAGTTACACCTATAACAATTGGGTATATGTAGTAAAAACACCTGCTGGTAAATTTGTTAAAATCCAACTTACTGATTATAAAAATGCCAAAGATGAAACAGGTTACATTACCTTTAAATACCAACTCGCTAACGATAAAAACGAGTTTAAATAATATTTAAAAACAAGCTTTATAACTGAGGCTGTCTGCTATAGGCAGCCTCTTTTCTATAAATCTACCCAATATGCAAAAGTTTTATATTGCTGTCTTTATATTTTTATATTCCTCACTTATCTTCGCTCAAAACGATACACTTCAAAACGACCTTATCAACTTAAAAGAAGTGATCGTAACAGCTACACGTGCCCAAAAAAACTTAAAAAATGTACCTATCACAGTACAAGTCGTAACTGCTGAAGATATCCGTAAATCACAAGCAACCAATTTTCAATCGTTTTTAGAAACAGAGTTTGCTGGTATCAACTTTACGTATGATGGGGGTATGCCTAACATCAATATGATGGGATTTGGAGGTAAATACGTGCTTTTCTTAATAGATGGTGAGCGTATGGCAGGTGAAACTTTTGATAATATCGATTATAACCGAATCAACTTGGAGGATATAGAGCGCATTGAAATTATCAAAGGGGCGAGTTCTTCTCTCTATGGCTCGAATGCACTGGGAGGTGTTATCAATATCATTACTAAAAATGCCAAAAAATCTTTTGAAGGCGACCTCAGCTATCAATATGAAACTATTGAAAGTCACAAAGCTAATATAGGTATTGGCAGCAAACAACGATGGGGCAATATCCGCCTTACTTCTTTCTATAATTTCCGCGAACCTTATCTCTTAAAAGATCGTGAACCGCTCATTACCTACAAAAATGGTGTAGCAGAACCCTCTCCTAAAAGTGAACTGAACATTGCTGGTTTTACAACCTATGGGGTTACCCCAAAACTCTCTTTTAATTTATCTCCTAAAACCGACCTTACTCTTACACCTAACTACTATTTCAGCGAACGTAACCAAGGCGACCGTGATGCCGAAAGAAAAAGAGAACGATACTACAACTATACTATGTCGGCTAAACTAAATACAGCTCTCACCGAAAGCAAAAAACTAAGTCTCTCAGGAGCTTTTGATCGCTACGACAAGTTTAACTATTTCCCCTTATTAAAAGAAAAAGAAAAGAATTACGAGAACACTTTAGCACGTGCAGGAGCACAATACAACCAATCGTTATGGACGAAACATTCCTTAGTAGCAGGAGCTGAAATATTTTCAGATGAACTCCTCAGTTTCCGTTTCAACGAAACAGGTACTGAAGCTAAAGAAAACGCTCAAAACTATACCCTTTTCACCCAACAAGAATGGACGCTCTCTCCAGCCTTTACTTTGGTTACTGGGGTGCGTGTAGATTACCATTCTCTCTTTAAAGAACATTTCACCTATCGCCTCTCAGGAATGTTAAAAGTAGAATCTTTCACCTTTAGAGGGGGCTTTTCTTCGGGCTTCCGCTCCCCTACCCTCAAAGAACTCTACACCAATTGGTTTCACCCTTGGGGAGGTGGTTTCCAAATAATAGGCAACAAAGACCTCAAACCCGAAAGTAGTAACAATTTTAATTTTTCCGTAGATTTTGATAGCCCCAAAGTAAATATTACCGCTATGACGCAACTCTCACTAATGAAAGACAAAATAGACTATCGTTGGACAGTTGCCAGTGACACCATCCGTTATATCAATTTCAAGGACAAAACACAAATTATAAGCTCTGAACTCGCAGCCTCTTATCGCCCTACCAAAGCCTTGCGTTTCAAAGCCTCGTATGCGTACTATTACATTAGCAATAGTGCCAACGAAAATCGTCCGCATACCCTTACCCTAAAAGCTGAATATATACCCAAACACAATGCCCTATACATTCCTAACATAGTGTTTAGTGGCAAATACGTAAGTGCTACTCGCATTCACGAAACCGACACCAGCAACAACCAACTCTATACCTATTACGAACCTTATAGTATATGGCAGTTACAAGTTTTTTCCAAACTGCCCTACCACCTCACCCTCACCGCTGGAATTGACAACTTTTTCAACTACATCACTCCTACTACCAGTTTCTACTCCAGCATCTCAAAAGGTAGAACCTACTCATTAGGACTCAAATGGAACTATTAAGTGAAAAGTGAAAAGTGAAAAATGAAAAGTGAAATTTTATGACCTTCCGCAAAGTTGATTATATTGATAACCAATAATTTTAAAGAGTATTATACAAAAGTATTTTGTAAATACCTCTAAATTTATAGACACTATAGCACAAAAGAACCCCCACTATATAGAAATACAGCGGGGGGGTCTTATTTGTTTAAAACGTGTTTAAACGAGTTGTAAAACAGCTTTAGATAAGTTTCTCAAACAAAGGAATGAACTCATAATACAACATTGCATAAGAGTCTACTACATTTGTTATAGGATTTTTATTCAAGTCTATAATTCCATTTGGTTTTGTAGGGAGGTTGATACTTTTCAATTCCTTTTCGTAGAATTCTTTAATAACTTTTCGGGAAGTATTTCCATTTCTTATTGTAGTGATGAATACATCATAACCATTATTTTTATTATTATTATAAAAATTTTCAAACTCAGTTATTGTATTATAGTCTGACAAAGTATTAATAATAACTCGTTTATTCCCTCCTATAGAAAACTGTATATCATATACAGCATAGAAATCATTATTAGGTAAAATCTGTTTTATAACCTCTATTTTAGTAATTTCTTTAATAGAAAAATTTTGCCCATTTTTTCTATTATTTATTAATTGTTGTAGTTCATATATTCTATTATTTAGCAACCACTCATCTATTCGGTTGCACAATGTAGTTTTACCTGTATTTTGAGCACCTTGAATATGTATTACTTTCATAGACTTTTAATTTTTGTTAATAATTTAGTTAAAAGTTAGTTTTAGTATTTACAGCTTTTTCTCTTGGAGGCTCTCTGCTTTTGTAGCTCGAACCTACTTTTTCTTGGGGTATTGCTACTTTCATAAGGTTATTATTTTTAGTAATGTAAGTTCAGTATAAACTCATTCATTACACTGAACTTACATAGGTTAGACAATTAAGTTTTAAGGAGCTGCTTCTATAAAATAACTCCAACCATAAATATTGCCATAAGCTCTTCTATCACTATAAGCTTCTTTATATCTTTCAAGGCTTTCTGCAGGAACGTAAATTTTTTCTATATGGGAACTATACCATTCTATAAGTTTACCATCTATAAGTTCTGCTTCCCAATATTCAAAATTCCCTTTTTCTATTGTTGGAGGGGTTGTACCTTTAAAGGTAACTGTTATTTTGGGGTAATTTTTATATTTTGAAAAAGCACCACTTTCTATTTTAGTTACACTACTAGGTATAGTGATCGAAGTTAATGACTTACAACGGGAAAAAGCAGCTGGTGAAATATGTGTTACACCTTCTTTTATAGTTACAGATGTCAATTTTTCACAATCTGAAAAAGCAAAATTCCAATGTTTTATTCCAGAACCAATAACAACAGATTGTAAGTGAGACCCCCAAAATGCTTGGAATCCAATATCTGTAACATTATCAGGAATAATAATAGAGGTTATCCTAGTTAGTACAAAAGCTTGGTCTTCAATTTTTGTTACCTTATTACCTATAGTAACAGAAGAAAGATTTCTACAATATTTGAAAGCAGATTCTCCTATACTTTTTACACCATTCCCTATAACAACAGAGGCTAAAGGAAGAGGTTTGTTATAATTATCTTCCTCATAAAAAGCTTCTTTTTCTATTGTTTCTACAGTATCTAAAAACACAAGATTCTTTATATATTTTCTATCTTTAAATTTAGAAACATTTTTCATCCCTAACTTAACTACCTCTAATTTTTCTATATATTCTAGAAAACTATCATTTCCACGAGTATAAGGTATCGAATATAATGTTATTTCTTTTATACCTGAGGAAGAAAAAGCATATGAATCTATAGTTTTAACATTATTTGGTATTATTATAGATTCTAAAGAAGTACAATGAGCAAAAACAGAGCTCTTAATACTTGTTACACTATTAGGAATAGTAACAGATTTCAAAGATTTACAACCTGAAAAAGTACTATCTTCAATACTTGTTACACCATTAGGAATAGTAATAGATACTAAAGAAGTACAACCTGAAAAAGCACTACTTCCTATACTTGTTACACCATTAGGAATAACAATAGATTTCAAAGATATACAACCGTCAAAAGCACTTTCCTCAATACTTGTTACTTTATTAGAAATAGTAACCGAAGTTAAAGAATGACAACCTCCAAAAGCTCCTCTTCCTATTTTAGTAACATTTTTCAATTTAGGAATTGCCTCAAAATTAACTTCTGTAATGTCTTTTTTGTTACATCTATATAAAGTAGTTCCATCTTTACTTACCTCAAAATCAGGACCTGTGGCAAATTCCCAGTAATAACTATATTTTTTGGGACCATAAAGCACTCCTGTTTCAGTATCTATATACCAATCACCTTTTTTACCAATGTAGGAATTAGGTTCTCCTTTTCCTAAATGAATTTGAGTTGCAGGAGCCCCATTATCACCGTTATTTTTTTTGCCATCATCTCCTTTAAGTCCTTTGTCGCCTTGTTCTCCTTTGTCACCTATAAGTCCTTTATCACCTTGAGCTCCTTTATCGCCTTTTTCGCCTTTGTCACCTGCTTCTCCTTTTTCGCCTTCCTCACCTCGTTCTCCTTGTTCTCCACGTTCACCGCGATCTCCTTTTAGGCTAATAGGATCACCCCAACCGCTTTCGGTTTTAGCTCCATAGAGGTCGGATACTGAAAGGTCAAAATAGTAATCCCCTATTTCGCCTATGGTAGAGGAAGGAGCTCCACTGCCATAGTGTACTATGTTTCCTCGCTGGTACTCTACTTTTTCTACAACGCTTTCTTTGTTACACTGCCAAAAGAGGAAAGCTACACAAGTGCAAAACACCGTTATAATAATACTTCTTTTCATTGTGTTTGTTGTTTAATTGTTAAAAATACTTACACCTTGCCCCCAACCACTATTAGTTTTAGGTCCGTAGAGTTTTCTGTTATAGGTATCAATATACCAATCGCCTTCTACTCCTAAAGAAGGATTAGGTACAGAGGTGCCTCCATAAATTCTAGCACCATCTTTTCCTTTGTCTCCTTTCTCGCCTGTACTAGTTCCTGGATCTCCTTTTTCTCCTTGATCACCTTTCTCGCCTTGGTCGCCTTTTTGTCCACGGTCACCCTTTTCACCTTGGTCACCTTTTTGTCCACGATCGCCTTTTTCACCTTTATCACCTTGCCAACCCATAAAACCTTTTTCACCACGGTCGCCTTTTTCACCTTTTAGGTTGATAGGGGTACCCCAGCCTTGTGAGGTTTTGGCTCCGTAGAGATGTACGTTTTGCAGGTCGATATAATAATCGCCTATTTCTCCCAAAGAAGCTGAGGGAACTCCATAACCAGAGTGAATAAGGTTGCCTTTGCGTACTTCTATACGTTCGGTAATGGTTTCTTTACCACAACTCACAGTGGTAAGCATTGCAAACATAGCTACTGCTATAAAAAACATCTTTTTCATTAGTATAATTATTTAGAATTGTTTACGATACACGTAAAAAAGCGAAGAGGACTTTATTCTAAATTTAGAAGAAGTTGCATACGGCAAAGGAAAGCACTTTTTTTGGTGCTTCCTTTGCACTGAGTGGCTAACCTATTCTGTGTTGCAATTTTGAAAATTTCCAGTTTTCAGGCAACAGAACAAAGCTAACGCTTTTTGCGATATAATTTAAATAGAAGACAATAAAAAAAGCGTGAGTAACACTGTTTGTCGCCTGAGGTACTGGAATCACCTTGTAACACAAATAGGTTTCACTCACGCCTATAAAGGCGATGAGCATTAAACCTTTTGCTCTGTGTTACAATGAAAGTTTCCAGTTTTCAGCACGACAGGACAAAAGCTAACGCTTCTTATCTTTTCTATATTTTAGGGTGCATAATTACAACAAATATTTGTAGTGTGCAAATTTTCTGTTAATTTTTTACCATAAAAATAGTAACATTTTTATTAAACACCTGATAATGAGATTGTATTTTTTACACAAAGAAGAGTTTAACGAATTTACTAATTGCAAATTTGCTAATTTACAAATTATTTGTACCTTTGTCCTCAAATTGTTAAAAAACATAACTATATGAAAAGAAATATAAGCACTTTAGACAAGAATATCCGCTTGCTTATTATCGTGATTACGGCAATTTTGGGGTATTTCAACGAGTTTTCTATAACTATTGCATCGGTGTTATCAGGCGTTTCTATTTTGCTATTGGTAACCATTCTCATCAATTTTTCTCCTATTTATGCGCTATTAGGTATCAGCACCTATAAGCCTAAAGAAAAAAATAGTTAGATTATGACTTCTTTTTTTAACGAAACTCCTTTTGTCTTCCCTTATAATAAGAATTCGGTAAAACGCTGGGTAAAAAGTATTGCTAAATCCGAAGGTAAAGAGGCAGGCAATATCAACTATATTTTTTGTGATGATGAGTATTTGCACAAAATAAATGTAGAGTACTTGCAACACGATACCCTCACCGATATCATCACCTTTGATTATACTGAGGAAAAAGTACTCCATTCGGATATTTATATTTCGGTAGAACGCGTAAAGGAAAACGCCGAAATCTTTAAAGTGCCTTTCCAAAGAGAACTGTTGCGAGTATTGGCACACGGGTTGTTGCACCTCTGTGGGTATAAAGATAAAACCCCCAAAGACAGTGCGCTAATGCGACAAAAAGAAGAGGAAATGATGTTGCTATTTGACCAACTTTAACTGCCTATCGCGCTACGTTTTTGACCGCAACGCTTTTAGCTTGATTGCAAAGCTCGCTAAATAGCCATAGATAAGCAGAAACAAAATACCTATATAAATGCTATTGCCAAAGGCATAGAAATTTATAAAAGAGAAGAGTACACTCATACCAAGGAAGATTTTTATCTTCCTTTTTTTGTAAGGTATCGGGTAGTATTTTTGTCCGTAGTAATACGAGATACTCATCATTGCAGCATAGGTAATGAGGGTAGCCAAAGCGGCTCCTTTATAGCTAAGCCAAGGGATAAGAGCAAAGTTGAACACTACTGTAATCGCCATTCCTATCAAGGATACAATCGCACCAAAGCTCGTGCGGTCGGTTACTTTGTACCATACCGAAAGACTGTGGTAAATACCCAAACAAAGGTTAGCTAACAAGATAATAGGCACAATCCAGAGCGCATCCCAGTAGGCTTTATTAGGTATCAAAATAAGTTTAAAAACATCGGTGAATACGGTAATAAAGAGCAAAATAAAGCCTCCGCACACAATGAAGTATTCAGTAATACGTGCATAAGTTTTAGGTGCATTCTTATCTTGGGCACTACTGAAGAAAAAGGGTTCTATACCAAGTTTATAGGCAGTGACAAAGAGGTTCATAAACACCCCCATTTTGTAGCAAGCCGAGTAGATACCTATCGTTCCATCGGCTGTATCAGCAGGAAGGAGCATACGCAAAAACACACGGTCAAAACCTTCGTTCACAGCAAAAGCGATGCCCGCCAAAAGTACGGGAAAAGCGTAGATCATCATCTCTTTCCAAAGAGGATAGTAGAATTTGAAACGTATTTTGAGGTAGATAGGTAGCAACACCATAAATGTCGCTAAACTAGCAATCACATTGGCTAAAAAAATGTAGTATACACCACCGTTTGTTGCGAGATTTTCAGCAGACAAATAATTTAGATAATAGATATTAAGCGCTAAATTTAAGGCTGTATTCCCTATCTTTACCATTGCGTAGAGTTTGGCTTTTCCTTTATTTCTAAGCCAAGCAAAAGGAATGACCACTAAGGCATCGAGTACCAATATATAAATAGCAAAGACAATATATTGCACATCGTAATTCAGCCAAGAAGCAATAAAGTGTCGCAATAAGTAGGCAATCAGCAGGAAAAACAAAGAGCTGATTGTAAGAGAAGTAAGTGCGGTAGATTGCACCTTTTTCTTCTGTTCGCCTTTATTCATAAAACGGAAGAAAGCGGTTTCCATACCATAAGACAGCAGTACATTCCCCAAGATAAGGTAGACAAACAACCCTGAATAGATACCAAAATCGGCAGTATCGAGTTTATTCACGTACAGCCTTGTGAGCAATAGAGTTAGCACACGAGGAAGTACAGTAGCAATGCCGTAAATAATGGTATCTTTAAAGAGTTTTCTCAACATAAGGCGTTCTTCTTATCCAAATAATTCTTGTATCGCATCTTCTATTTTAGCGACCGTTATAACTTTTATCTTCGTATTTTTGAGAGCTATTTTGTTGTATTTAGAAACAAAAATGGTATTAAATCCTAATTTTTCAGCTTCAGTAATGCGTTGCTCAACACGTTGTACAGGGCGTATCTCGCCACCTAACCCCACTTCACCGGCAAAACACACATCTTTATCAATAGCTATATCTTCGTTGGACGATAGGATAGCCATTGCCACCCCTAAATCGGTTGCGGGGTCGTCGATAGTAATACCTCCCGTAATATTTAGAAACACGTCTTTAGCTCCAAGGCGGAATCCTGCGCGTTTTTCAAGCACTGCCAAAAGCATATTGAGGCGTTTGGCATTGAAGCCCGTAGTACTGCGTTGTGGTGTACCATAGACCGCTGTACTCACGAGGGCTTGTATTTCAATCATCAGTGGACGCATACCTTCTAAGGTGGCAGCTATAGAAGTACCACTAATGGTTTCATCAGTTTTGGAAATGAGAATCTCCGAAGGATTATTTACCTCGCGTAATCCATTGCTAAGCATCTCGTAAATACCCAATTCGGAAGTAGAACCAAAACGATTTTTGAGAGAACGCAGGATACGATATACGTGGTTGCGATCGCCTTCAAACTGCAGAACGGTATCCACCATATGCTCCAATATTTTAGGTCCTGCTATTTGTCCGTCTTTAGTAATATGCCCAATGAGTATTACAGGAGTGTGAGTAGTTTTAGCAAACTTAATCAGTTCAGAAGTACATTCCCTAATTTGAGAAATACTCCCCGCTGATGCCTCTATATAATCGGATTGAAGGGTTTGGATAGAGTCTATAATCACAATTTCGGGTAAGAGTTCTTTTATCTGTTGGAAGATATTTTGTGTTTTAGTTTCAGTGAGAATAAAACAGTTGTCAATACGGTGTGGAATACGGTCAGCGCGCATTTTTATCTGTTTCTCACTTTCCTCTCCCGATACGTAGAGCGTACGATAGGGCAAGTTAAGAGCTATTTGCAACAATAGCGTACTCTTGCCTATCCCTGGTTCCCCCCCTAAAAGCGTTACCGACCCTGGTACTATACCCCCACCTAGCACGTTATTCAGTTCGTGATTGTTGCTATTGAGGCGTGCCTCTTGCTGGGTATCGATTTGGGAAATAGGGATGTACTTAGAAGCCTTATTTTTGATAGGAGATTCTTTTTCTTGCCAAGCAGGAGCCGTGTCTTTCTGTACGACTTCTTCCACAATGGTATTCCACTGCTTGCAAGTGTAACACTGTCCTTGCCATTTGCTATATTGCGCACCGCAATTCTGACAGAAATATGCTGTTTTTAGTTTTGCCATATTACTTGTTACCTGTTACTTATTATCTGCAAGAGATATTGCCCGTATTGGTTTTTGAGCATTGGTTTGGCAAGTTCTTGCAGTTTTTCGGCGGTAATCCACCCCTTGCGATAGGCTATTTCTTCCAAACAAGAAATTTTGAGTCCTTGGCGTTTTTCTAGGGTCTCTACAAAGTTAGATGCTTCGCTAAGTGAATCGTGAGTACCTGTATCAAGCCACGCAAAACCACGCCCTAAAAGTTGTACTTTTAGTTCACCGTCATTTAGGAACACTTGATTCACAGTAGTAATCTCTAGTTCTCCACGAGCAGAAGGTTTGATGTTTTTAGCTACTTTCACCACCTTATTAGGGTAGAAATAAAGCCCTACTACTGCATAGTTAGATTTAGGGTGTGCTGGTTTTTCCTCAATGCTAAGTACATTACCTGCATTGTCAAACTCGGCTACTCCATAGCGTTCAGGGTCTTTTACGTAATAACCAAAAACGGTAGCTTTACGCTCTTTTGTTACATTTTCTACTGCTTGAGAAAGCATTTTTGAAAAACTCTGTCCATAGAAAATATTATCACCTAATACCAAGCACACATCGTCATCACCTATAAACTCTTCGCCTATGATAAACGCTTGAGCTAAGCCATCGGGACTGGGTTGTTCGGCATAACTAAGGCGAATGCCAAAATCAGATCCATCACCTAATAGGCGCTCAAAACCAGGTAAATCTTGAGGGGTAGAAATTACCAATATCTCACGAATACCCGATAGCATCAATACCGATAGTGGGTAGTAAATCATTGGTTTATCATAAATAGGGAGTAATTGTTTAGAAACTCCTTTTGTAATAGGGTAAAGGCGTGTACCTGAACCGCCTGCTAAGATTATTCCTTTCATCTGTTGTTAGTTTTTATTTGTTAGTCGTCGTCTTCAGGGATAGAAGCGTTTTCTATTATTGCTGTCTTATTACCTTGTTTATCTACTTTATATTCGTTGCCATTTTCTATCAACAAACCTTGTACTACCCCTTTGGCGTGTGCTACATCAAGGTCGATAACATGTTTGTTCATCAGGTAAGTTACCTCGCTATGAAGTGTGTGCCCTATAACAAACTTACCTACTTGCCAACGTTCTAAAATAGTTTCGGCTTCAGTAATATCAATAGTCTGTTTGCCCCAACCTCTATACCACGTAGGACTTATACCAAACTGATAGAGAATGCTATACAAGCTATCTTTGCGTTTTCGTGCTCTTAGATTATCAAAATAATAGTCACGAGCTTTATCATTTAGTTCTTGTACAGTGAGTCCTAAATTGGCAATTTCTATAGAAATACCGGCGTGTACAAACACATAATCACCTATTTTTTCAACGATATTTTTGGTAGCCAACCAGCGTCCTAATTCTGTATTAGGTTTGTAGAAGTGTAGATATTCATCTTGTAATAAAGAAGCATTCTGGAAGTATTTTTTGCGCACATAGCGGAAGTCGTTATTCATATTCATCAAGTCGTGGTTGCCAAGTATAAAGTGTACTTTACCTCCTGCTTTTTCAGCTTGTTGTTCTAAATGATAGATAAGCCAAAGTGTTTGTGTGACCCATAGTCCGCGATCAAAAAAATCACCTACTGTCACTAAATGCCCCTTACCATATTTCCATTGGTATTTAGCATTCATCACTCCATTAGCTATCAAAAACTGCTTAAAAGCCTCAAATTCACCTTCAATATCCGAAATAGCAATGAGCTTTTCAGGCATATTATACACAGCTGTTTCATTCTTTAGTTCTTTTTTTATTTTAAAACTAAAAGATTCTTTCTCACTGAGTTGTGCCGTAAATTTTTTACCTTTTATATCTTTAGTAAATGTTTGAATAGAGGGTGCTACTACACCTTTTTTTTCACCAACTTGTTTTACAACAATTCCTTTATCAGTATAAAAAATATAAGGTCCATCAAAGCCTGATGTAGAATTATCTTTGTGCAAACGAGCCTGACTGAGAATGGGCACTAACTCTTGTGCTTGTAACCAATTATTGCCTAAAACAAAACAGCATAAAAATGCTAAAAAAGTGATATATGTTTTTTTCATTAGGTAAAAAAGTGAAAAACTTTGGCAAAGGTATAGTATTTATTTGAAAATAACAAATTTACAGATTAGTAAATTTGCACTTACTACTGGAACTTACAAGTGGTGGGGAAATATGAGGTTGTGGGAGCGGTGGGAGGTGCGAGCCGCACGGGCGATGGTGGGAGTAGTGGGAGCAATGGGAGTAGTGGGAGCAATGGGAGCAATGGGAGCTGGGGGAAGAGAAAATAATAGAAAAGTAGTAACAAGCATTTGTTTTTAGTAAGGTATTGCTTCCTTGAATAGGAAATCATTCAAATCTTCATCTTCACAATCAAAAGGTTTAATTATATGATTGAATGTAGTTTAACAAAAATAGATTGATTATCAAGCAATCAACTTTACCAAAGTGTAGGGACACAAATGCGAATATCGTATTAATAATTAAGTTGTAGATGTAAAGACAAATGGTAACGGTCATCACTTTTGAAAGTAGTGCTATACGTTGTTTTTACTCCTAATACAGCGAAGAGATGGTTGCGCAATTGTTGTTTGAAATCTGTTCCAAAAGAAAAATGGTATTGAGTTTTGCACAAGAGCGTATTATCGGGGTAGACTACTTCGTCGTAGAATAACCGAATAGTTTTAGCGGCGTAATCGTTGTTGGTGAGAGTTTTATAATATTCTATATTCTGATTTTCCAGTTTGCTATAGGTAGGCAATTGACATTGGAATGCTACAAAAGGGGCTATTTCAACTCCCGAAAGTTGGTAACTACGGCTGTGTAATGCTTGAGCGGTGAGGAAATGCCTATCAGTAAGGGTTTGTGCTAATACATCAGTTTGGTAGGCTTGGTGATAGCCGAGCATAACAGCAGTTTCGCATAATTGAGTGTATTTTTCAGAATAATAATGTACTGAAAATTGCACATCGCGCAATTGTGCTTCATAGTTTTTTCCTTGTTGTAGATTTAAAAAATTTTTACGAGAAGTTTCAGTATATTGAGCGTAATATCTCAACTGAGCTTCCGATAGCTTTTTCAGGCGTTGTATATAGACCTTATAGTTTGTGGTATTAAGCGTTGCCATTAAGCGTTCATCGGCTTCATACTCAGTATTACTTTGGTAAGTATTTGCTTTTTGCCATTGGTAATGAGCTCCAGTTATCCATTGGACAGTAGGAGTTGTATAATGATAATGCAGCGTTAGTTCATTGAAAGGGCGTTCACGTTTGGTAGAGACATCAGTGGGAAGCTCGAAGGTGCCATAGCCTAATTGCCAACGGAGGTATTTAGGGTAGTTCATAGGGATATGGCTATCACTATCGGAAAAAGAAATACCATTGTCTACTTGGGCAAGTCCGTACGTTGTTCCTATGGCTATTTGTTGTTGAGAGGTAAGATTCAGTGCTAATTGGGCGGTAAAAGCTAATTCATTAGTTATTATTTTAGGACGAGGATCAAAGGAGGTACGGTATTTTTCACCTAAGTGATAACGGGCAGCAATCATTCCGTTGAGATGAGAGGTAATGAGTGGAGTGGTAAGTCCACCAAATACTTGGTATTGTTGAGTATTCCAATTAGAAGCCTTGCTCACGGCATAGTAATGAGGGTCGGGCATTAGCCCATCGGGAGCAACCTCAACATAAGAGAGATTCCATTTTTTATCGGTTTGATATTCTCTTTTAATAGTGACATCGCCGAAGAAAGCTGTTTTTTTAGCTTTGTAATAACCATTAGTATTTAGGCTGATAGTTGTAACAGCTGAGGGTTGTTGTCCCAAGTGTAAATCACCTTTTTCAGTTTGGAAAGAAAGTCCGGAATTTGTAAAATTCTCTAGAGAAGAGGCAGGCAAGAGTACAGGAGTTTGCAGATAAGTTTGGAATACTTTAGGATGTAAGTAACTATCCACTCTGCTTTGAGAGTAGATAGTTACTGTTGAAGCAAATAATATGAAAAGGGTTTTAGGTATCATCAGTTTAGGGAACTTACATCGGGAGTGGATATCCATATAAAGTCGTTGGTAGAGTTGTTCGTATCTTGATAGAAGATTTTATCACCTACTCTTTTAGTTTCTTTGCGAATAGCTGATTCGGAGGAGTAAGCACCTTTAGGGCTACTGAGGGCTCCAGCATCTACATTAGTAGGCAAACGTTTAGGCATTTTTGCTTCTTGACAACCTACACCGTCAATAATAATATCTACAGGTATCTGCAAGTATTTTCTATCAGGTTTTTTTCCACGCATAGCGGGACTTTGCACTACTTTTAGAGCATCAGTTTCAGCTTTAGTAGCCCTAAATAACACATAAGCATCACGCCCTTGCACATTTAATACCATATCTTTAAGTGTGTTTATTTTATAGCGTACCTCCATATTAATGGCAGGATTATCAATATCAGTATTATTTTCTTGATTAGGCAAATAGACCTCGAATTTAGCTTTACTTAAATCGACTGTTAGTTCGGGGTTAGGGACTTCGTACTTTTTACCGTCAATGGTAAGTGGTGCTTTGTGGTTCATCGCTGTTTTGGCGACAATCATTGATTTACCTGAAGCCAAGGGGTAAGTAGTACCATTACCAGGGAAGGCATAGATTTCGTAAGCATAAACAAATTTTGTATTAGCATCTTTACCAACGCCTACTAAATCAGGAGATTTACTCCAGTCTATTTGACCATTCTCATCTAAGTTTTCTTTTGAAAAATTGTTATACCAGCCGTGGATTTGAGCAAAGCAGATATTATCTAAATAGATGGTTTCGTTAGAATTGTTATGCACCTCAAAGAATTGGTCTCTCCACTGGAAACCAGCAGCTTTTTGATTATCAGAACTAACATAATAAACTTGTTTAATAAGCAAATCGCCTGTTTTACCTGTTTGTAATACCAATTCACTGATAGCATTTTGCTGTGTATTGATAGTTACTTTACTCAACGAAGCGTTGAAGCTCGCTTCTTTTTCCTCACCAAAGAGTTTTTTCATCTGTTCGGCAGATAGAGAGATAGAAGCAGAAATATCATAGATACCCGCAGATATTACTACACTTGCTTTTCCTTGAGCATCGGTTTTGACAGTGTATATCTGACCATTTTGCAAATTGGTAAGTTTTACATTTACTCCTTCGGCTGCTTTGCCACCAAAGAAATCGTCGTACTTCACCGATAAACGATGAGTGATATTGGTTACAAAACCATCGCTATCATTATCTTTTTTACAGGATAGCACGGTTATAAAGAGTGCGAAAATTAGAATTACTCGTTTCATATAATTAGAAATATTGATTATTTTCAAAACTGATATTTTACACTTCCACCAAATGAAATTTTGCTATTTTGTAGAGAAGTGTGTCCGTTGACAGTAATTTTAGGTCGATAGTTTAGGAAATTATTAGCATAAAGAGAGATAGATAGTCCGTTGAGCATTTCCTTGGTGATGCGCAAATGGAAATTGTGATAAGTAGGGGTATGTACTGTTTTAGTTTCGTTAGGTGTTAAAAATAAATGTTTATAGCGAGAGTGTGTACGCTCGGCAGCAGGGATTTCGTGATATACTAAATTTTTATCCATATAAGCATACGGATAAATATCTCTCAAGGCAATATAGTTATTAGAAAAGGTGAATTGTTCGACAGTGAGTGAAAAAAGCAAGCCTAAGGAAGATATATGATGAGTAGCTGTGAGTCGCAAGTGCATTTGTTCGCGCTGAGAAGCATCGGTAGGATAATAGCCATATACATATTTTTCTTCGAGAGCATTGTTGGTTTTGCTGATATAAGGTAGGCGCGAAGTACTTGAAGAAAACACATAACTTCCTGAAAGTGAAAATTGAGTATTGATTTTATCTATCTTATTGAAAAACAAGATGAGTTCAACCCCTTTATCAGTATAGTACGATCCGTTAGTAGCTGTAGAATAGGTACGCACTACTTTTTCATAGCCATCAATACGATAGGTAGGAGGTATGTGTTCAGGATCGGCAGAAGGAATAGAGGTGAGTTTAGGGAGGTCGTAGAGCTTGAAAGTAGTTTCAGAAGTAAAGGCATCGAAAGTTTTATTGAGATATGTTGTGAGGTTTAGCTGCATAAACTTGAGAGAAACATCAGTACCAAGTTCGTATTTCCACGCTTTAGAAGGTTTTAAATCTACTTTCCGGCGTTGTTCTACATAAGTTTGCACACGATTCACTGCATAATGATTGGTACGATCATCGCGCAAAAGGATATCAAAATGAACGTTACCAGGAAATCGATTGGCTAAGGAAGGTGCTTTGGTAGCTAAACCTATACCCCCTCTTAACTTGAAATATTTGGTGAACTCATACGCCATATTCACACGCGGACTCAGACTACTGTAACCGTTTTGATTTTCGTAACGCAAACCTATATTGGCAACGAACAGTTGTCTGTTAGCACGTTGCCATTGCAAGTTATCCTGCAGATAGACACTCAACAATTTGTTTGCAATTACATATTTATTGAAGTTCAAAGGGCGTACTCCTTCTTCAGAATTAGATATTTTACTCACCGTACCCACTGTGTTGGCGGTTGAAGAATCAAACACTTTACCTTCACCTAAATTATCGTTGTAGAGGAAGCCTATTCCTGCACTTATATTTTGGCTAAAATTATCGTTCTTTAAATGCTTGCTCACCCCCAGCTGACTGTTGATGCTAAAAGGTAACCCTATAGTGCGCACTAAAGAACGGAAAGCGACAGGTGTATAGAGCCCTTCGTGCAGTGCTGTGGTGGTAGCGGTGGGCACTACCTCTCCTCCATTGTTGATAAACTGCTCTTTGTAATCATCTTGTTTAGAAACAGAAAGACCGAAAGTAAGATTTAGTTGGTCAATCCATTTTTTGCTGAACTGCCATCCTAAACGATTGCTGAATGTGAGTCCGTAGTCTTTTTTATTAGATGAATTACGAAAACCCTCTACTTGTTCTTTATCCGTTTTATTACCATCGATATTGCTTCTCAGGGTTAGGCTAAAAGTATTGCGGAAGTTGTTCTTAGGACTCACTACACTCCAAATAGAAGAAAGCGTTACACGGTTATAGCCATCAAGGTTGTTACGAGGGTCGGCATTGGCATTTAAGTAGTCTAACGATAGACTCAGATTGCCTACTTTATCACTGATTTTAAATCCTTTATTTACACTTACAGCATTTCCTCCACCTATCATACTGGCAGACACTTGCAAAGGATAAACTCCTGCTTTGCGTTCAATTACCACCAAACCTGTAGTTGCATTGCCGTATTTAGCGTCGGCGATACCCGTAATTACCTCTACTTTTTCTATACTTGAAGCAGGAATAGTTCGCAAATCCATACCTGTGTTGATACGAGAGAAAGCTGTAGTATTGATATTCTTGCTATAAGTTTGCATATTTTCATCGTTACTCAAAGGCATATCGTCAATGATATAGCTAATACCAAAAGCATTATTATCGGACTTGATTGCAGTATGTAGGTTCAGTATATTAGGAGTGAAAAAAGAAGGTTTTTCTATAGTTTGTCCAGGGAGTTGTTGTAAGATATCGGATACCGAAAATGATTGAAATTGCCCTATAGCATAATTATTTAACACTACTGCCGAACTCACTTTGTCGCGTACCTTGGTAGCTGTTACGACCACCTCGTTGAGACGCAGGGTTTCCTCTTGCATTATTACAGAAATGGAATGAGTGAGGGTTGCTGTTCCTTTGATTGTTTGCGATTGCAATCCCAACATTGTAAAGCTAAGGTCGTATTCTTTATAAATAGAGATAGAAAACTCACCTTTATCATTGGTAAAAGCCCATTTTCCTGAGATTTTATCAACCACAGTTACTCCTTGTAGAGGTTGTTGTTGCACACTCACCACACGTCCTGAGAGGGTGATTTGCGCTATTAAATCACAAGGAAATAAGAGAGATATAATAAGAAGAAAAATCCTCATCTCATTTGTTTTAAAAACACCTAATCATTTTATTGAGAGTACAAAGATAGGTTATTTTTATTAATTAACGTGAGTTCGACGTAAGAAAAGTTATTTTTTATTTGCAAAAAA
>NZ_CALGWU010000017.1 GCF_937936315.1 uncultured Capnocytophaga sp.
AACTTTTTTTGAAAGTTTTTTATAATGCGTTGATAATGAGTGAAATATTTTTTGAAGAAAAACTCGGAGAGACTCGGAGAAACTCAGGAGGGGGTGCGATCCGCACGGGCGGGGTGAGTTGCAAGGGCAGGGATGAGGTGGGAGGGGTGGGGGATTTTTGGGGGAGAAACTTGGAGGTTTTGGAGGGAGGGAATGGTGGGAGCAGTGAGAATAATTGAGTAGTTGATATTTTTTAATATCTTTGCACCTATTTATAATTAACAATTTACAATTATTTATATAAATCAATAATGAAAAGAGTTTTTATATTTTGGTTATTTGCTTGCTCTTTTGCTATAGGGCAGAATTCTATTTGTATAGGTGAACAATTATCGGTTTCTTCTAAAACATTAGGTGAAACACGCTCTATAAGTGTGTATTTGCCTGATTCATATTATGATTCTACCTTGAAAGCAACGGATTATCCGGTGGTGTATCTGCTGGATGGGGAGACAAACTTCAACTATTTTAGTACTTTAATGGAAAAACTGGCTCAGGGGGTTCCTAATGTGCCTGAAATGATTGTCATTGGAATTGAAAACACTCAGCGTGAAAGGGATTTTGGGAGCGATGGTGATCGTTTTTGGCAATTTATGGCTGATGAACTTATTCCTTTGGTTAAAAAACAATACAGATGTAGTGATTTTCGCATTTTAGTAGGTCACTCATTAAGTGGATTGGCGGTGGTTTCTGCTCTTAACAAACATACGGAGCTATTTAATGCTTATATTGCACACGACCCGAGTTTATGGTGGGGGAAAAACGATGGAGAGCGGTTGTTCGAAGCGAGTAAAGGAAAGGATTTCAAACATCGGATTTTTTATTTATCGTATTCGGGGAAGAAGGTGCGCAATAATGGTCGCAGTAGGCATCGTGAGGCGATAGAGTCGGTGCAGGCAATGACTACAAAGGGAGCTTTTAAGAATTTGGAGACTTATTTTGCTGAATATCCCAACGAGAATCACGGTACGGTGCAGGTGGTAGGGAATATGGATTTGATGCGGAGGCTTTTTGCAGAGATGTTTATCGACCGCAATGATATTGAGAAAAATCCTGCGATTATCCAGCAACGGTATGAGGCACTTTCTAAAAGGTTGCATTATAAGTTTGTGCCGAGTGAGAAGTATTTGAGAGCTACTGAGAAATGGCTGGAGAAAGTGAAACGTGAAAAGTAAAAATAGGAAAAAGGCTGTCCGAAAAGTTTTATTTATGCGGGCGTTTGCAAAACGCCCGTACATAACACACTCTAAAAGTAATTGATTTTCAGATCTATAGACTTTGTCAAAGTTTTGGGACTTTGACAAAGTTTGTGATGCAAAAGCGATTTTGAGACTTTTCGGACAACCTCTTTGTTTTATTATTTGAAGTGACCAATGGCGTTGATGAAAGAAGCGCCTTTGACTACTAAGCCTTTAGTAGCAGTATTGGTAGCAGGGTTGATGATATAGATAGCTGGGTCGGTACCTTGTTCATTTACGGGTAAATATACTTTGCCGTTGTAGACACAAGGTGCTACAGGATTTGAAACAATATTAGAGAATTTAGTTGGTTCGGGGAGACCTGTTACCCAGTTTACTGTTTTGGCTTCTACATCGACGATGGCGAACTTGTAGACATCCATTGAGCGGAGGGTTGCTTTGGTTGCATCGTTGAAGAACTCGAGCAAGAATTTATTGCCTGTGATATGCCATACACGGCGGAAGATACCTCCGTTAGAAGCGGCGTCGATATCAAAGAAGTAGGAGCTATCGAAATTGATTTCTCCGTTTTTGATACGCAAAGCACCTGCTTTTTTGGTTGCATTTTCGGCTTTTGCTGCAATACCTCCTGAGAATACATATACATCGCCGTTTTCAACTTTACCCATTTCTAATAGATATTGAGATTTGAAACGCCCTGATGAGTAGCTTAGTTTATCGCTTTTGTAGTAACGTTTTAAGTTTAGGTTTTTGTCGAATGCGCCTACATAGAGCATATCGGGTTTGTTGATTTTGCCGGTGCTTGATCCTTGTCCTGGTCTTACATCTTTATAGTCGGAGACTATCATACCGGTGAGGAACTCGCCATTGCCGTTGTCTAAGATACCAGCGAAGGATACAATTTCTTCTGTTTTGGTGGTTGTATCTCCATTTACTTCAGTAAAGAGGTTTTTGGTATGGATGGTTTTCTTTGAGACTTCAGTATAGTCGTTAGCATTGCGGAAGACGAAGGTGGCGCCATCTCTACCGCTACCATCGGCGAAAGTTTGTCCGCCCACAGCCGTAACGAAATAATTATCGAAATAGCCAAAAGTGGTGGCGCGTTCGGCTACTCCGAACTCGGTAAGGGGTTTTACACCTTTATCGGTACGTATATATGAGACGCCGATACCTGCTGCGTTGAACTCATACGACAAGCCCATAGCTGTATTTTTATGGAACATCCAGAAGTATCCGTTTGCTTTTTTAAGTTCTTGTACATTTGAGCCTAAAGGTACTTCTCCGCTTTCTACGTTGTTTGAGAGGAGTACATAACGGGTTCTGTTGTTTTCACCACCTGCATCGATGAAGAAATTACCTTGTCCTAAGATGGTTTTATCTTCACTTCCAGTGGTATTATCATCGTCTTTTTTACAAGACGTGAGGACTACGAGGCTAAAGAGAGAGCCTACAAGTAGCGTTTTTTTGAATGTTTGAAAATTGATATACATATATTTATTTTTAGGTTTCAGGGGTCAGGAATTAGGTTTTAGGGGTTAGTAGAATCGGTAGGAGAGTTTGGCATAGAAGGCACGACCGGCTTTTTGGAGGCTGTAGTTATCGTACAGGAGCTCATCGGTGATGTTTTTGGCTTCTACGGAAAAACTTAACCGTTTGTTAGGGGTGTGGTAGGTAAGGCTGACATCGTGAGAGAGCTGTTGAGGGACTATGATTTTGGCTCCTTCGCTTTGCCAAGAGAGGTAGAACTGTTCCGTATAGAAGGCATTGTAAGAGAGTGAAAGTTGGTCGTTTTTAGTTATTATATTAGGTAGGTTATAAGTAGCGTCGGCATTACCAAATAGGTAGGGTATATTGGGTACACGGTCGTTATAGATGATTGAGGTAGCACCTGTGGAGGTTTTGCGTTCTTTGTTTCGGATATCCATATAGGTGAAATTTCCTCCTATTGAGAAAGTATTTTTATAGAAGTACCTAAGGGAAAAATCGGTGCTAAGATTAAGTACTTCGCCGTGGTTTTTACTACTTCCTGCTCCTGCACTACTTATGTTTCTAATGATATAATCTTTGACATGCCTATAAGCAAAACCTCCTTCTATTAAGAAAGAATGATTTTTGAAAGTAGGCTGATAGGAAAGGTTTAAATTTAGGTTATTGCTGTGCTCTGGTTTGAGTTGGTTATCACCTATTTCAAGGTCGCCATCTCCAAAAAGTTCACGATCGGTAGGTAGGCGATAAGTTTTTTCGTATGATATTTTTGCTTGCAAAGTTTTTAATAGTTGATAGGTAGTAGCCAAACCATACCCTAAAGCTTCAGTATTGTGAGTCAGTTCTTGATAGACTGCATTATATCCATTGCCACTTACAATCACAGGTCCTGTTACTTGGGTATTGTAGTATTTCCCAAAAACAAGAGTATTCCATCGTTCAGAAAGTGTAAATTTATACGATAATCCGGTAATATTTTTTTGATTGATGCGTTTCATAAAGTCAGATTGGAGGGTATAAGGGGTAATAATTTGGCTTTTGGTTACGCGTTGATAATTACTAAAGGTATGGGTGAGCTGAAAGGAGTGAGCCTCTTTTAGTTGGTAGTCTAAATGAGAGGTTATGTAGCCTGTTCTTCCTTCGAGTAGTGTATTTTGATATTGTGCTTCACCGCGAGTAGGCTTCTCACGATAATTTCCGTTCCAGCTGTATTGTCGTGCTTGTTCATCTACATTATTAGTGGTGGTTAGGTCGTAGCGTCCTGAGAGGAAGAAGTTTAATCCTTTAACGATTTCTCTTTTTCCGTATTCCATTGATGAGGAATATGTATAAGAAGTACGATATTTGCCTCCAAATACTATCTGCATTAGGTTGGCATTTTGGAGTTGTTTATCCTCTTGACTATAATTGAGGGCAAAAGAAAGTTTATCAGCCCATTTTTCATCGAAGATATTCACGCGACCTATGATAGCCTCGTTATGATAACGGTCGTGAAAGCGTTTGAACCAACGTTTTTCTTTAGAGTAAGTACCTGTTTGGAGATCGAGATATTCGGTAAATACTTTATAGCTGTTATCGGAGTAATTTTGGTAAGCACTGAGTTCTACGCTGATGTTATCGGTGAGAAATTGCCCGAGGTTTAAAGTACTTTTATGAGTGTTGAAAGAACCAAAAGTATAGGATAGATTGCCGTAGTTGTATCGGCTTTTGCGCGTTACTACATTGATAGCGCCCCCAAGAGCATCAGCACCAAAAGTAACAGGTACCACACCTTTGTAGATTTCGATACGTTCGATAAGTTCAGCGGGAATATTATTAATGCGAAAAGAGGCATTCGCTTCGTTCATAGGAACCCCATCGATAAAGATACGCACGTGACGACCGGTAAAGCCATTAAGATTGATTGCTGTCTCTGCCCCAACTCCACCAGTTTCGCGCATCTTTACCCCCGATACACGAGCAAGCATATCGGCAGCATTGCTGTTGAGATTGCGGAGCTGTTGGGCTTCGATAGCAACCACGTTGTAAGCTGCTTTTTGTACTTGCTTAATAGGTGATTGCCCTGTAAGCACAACCTCACTAAGCTGCGTAACTTCTTCATCTACAGGCTGAGAGAAGATTTGAATTACAAAAAATGATGCTAATAAAAAGGTGATATTTTTAGGTGATAAAAACATTATTGTATCTCTATTTTTAGAATAACGGGGGCAAAGGTACGAAAATTATTTTGAATAATCCTAAATTAGCAACACTTTATCTTCCCATATATATCAACAAGATACTAATATCGGCGGGAGAGACACCGCTGATACGAGAGGCTTGAGAAAGGGTTGTTGGGCGTATTTTCTTTAGTTTTTCACGTCCTTCGAAAGAGAGAGAAATGATTTTGTCGTAATCAAAATTATCGGGAATGCGCACGCTCTCTAAACGATTCAATTTATCGGCATTATTGCGTTCTTTTTCTATATAACCTGCATATTTAACTTCTACTTCAGCACAAGTTTTTTCTTCTTCATTAAGATTATTTTCCTTTATATAACTTGCGATGCGGTCTATAGACTCAAAATCGGCGAGGGTTACATCGGGGCGTGAGAGTACTTTTTGGAGTTTATCACCTTGTTTCATTGGTGATGAATCGTACTTTTCGAGAATAGGATTCACTTCGTCGGGGGTAACGCTCAATTCCTTTATATAGGTAATGAACTCATTTACTTTGCGATTTTTGGTTTCCCAAGCGCGGTAACGCTCTTCACTTACCGTACCTATTTCATATCCCAGAGGAGTAAGGCGGCTATCGGCATTATCCTGACGGAGCAAAGTGCGGTATTCGGCACGTGAGGTGAACATACGATAAGGTTCTTCGGTACCTTTGGTGATAAGGTCGTCGATGAGTACTCCTATATAAGCCTCGTCGCGTTTTAGTATAAAAGGTTCGCGTTCGCGCACTTTTAGCACAGCGTTGATACCCGCCATCAGTCCTTGAGCGGCAGCTTCCTCATAACCCGTTGTACCATTGATTTGTCCGGCGAAGTATAAGTTTTCTATGAGTTTTGTTTCGAGTGTATGTTTGAGTTGGGTAGGCGGGAAATAGTCGTATTCAATTGCATAACCAGGGCGGAGGAATTTCACTTTCTCAAAGCCTGCCACCTGACTAAGGGCAGCATATTGCACTTCTTCTGGCAAAGAGGTTGAAAAACCATTGACATACATTTCTACAGTATCCCATCCTTCGGGCTCTACGAATATTTGGTGACGCTCTTTATCGGCAAAACGGTTGATTTTATCTTCGATAGAAGGACAATAGCGAGGTCCTACGCCGTGTATAATTCCTTGAAACATAGGCGAGCGGTCAAAGCCCGTACGAAGGATATTGTGTACGCGCTCGCTGGTGTAGGTCATATAACAATCTTTTTGTACAGCAAGTGGTTTTGTTTCAGAAGAAAAAGAGAATTTTTGAGGATGCTCATCCCCTGGTTGAGGAATCATCTTGCTGAAATCGAGAGAGCGGGCATCTACACGCGGTGGCGTACCTGTTTTCATACGACCAGCTTCAAAACCGTGTTGCACGAGACACTCGGTAAGCCCATAGGCAGCGGGTTCGCCTACACGACCGCCACCGAACTGTTTAAGCCCTATGTGCATCACCCCATTGAGGAAAGTACCATTGGTGAGCACCACACTTTTGGCTTTGATAGTAACCCCTAAAGAGGTGCGTACCCCCACTACCCTATCCTTTTCGATAAGCAGGTCGTTTACCATACCTTGGAAGAAATCGAGAGTAGGGAGGCTTTCCAACTGTAAGCGCCACGCTTCCGAAAATCGCATACGATCGGACTGAGCGCGCGGACTCCACATCGCAGGTCCTTTGGACTGGTTGAGCATCTTAAATTGGATAGCCGTTTTATCGGTAATAATACCCATATAGCCGCCCAGTGCATCGATTTCACGTACTATTTGTCCTTTGGCGATGCCCCCCACAGCGGGGTTGCAGCTCATTTGGGCTATATGTTGGAGGTTCATAGTAATAAGGAGGGTTTGTGCGCCCATATTGGCAGCAGCAGCAGCAGCTTCGGCACCTGCGTGCCCTCCGCCTACTACTATCACATCATATTCTGTTGTAAACATTTGTTTTAGATAAGAGTTAAGAGATGAGAATTAAGAGCTTTGATGCTTTTTTCGAATCGTTTAATAATTTTAGGGCTAGAAACTTTAGTCCACAATTGAGGTTGTTCGTACCAAGCAGTAGTTGCTCCAGCGCGGCTATAACCGAGTTCTAACTGTCCGTTGATATTTACTATAAAGTAGTAATCGGAAGGGAAATAAGCATCTTTTACATCGAAGAAAACAATAGCTTTAGGGAGGTAGAAGTCGCCATATTCATAGGTAGTGTGGGGTTTTTCGGTATTCCAGACTACGGCATATTTAAAAGACAAATCTTTTTTCCAAAAAGCAAAGGTAGATTTCTTTTGAGGGAGTTCAAAAATCTGGAGAGCATCTTCTGGGATGAAGGCGCTGATTTCTATGATTTTATCAAACAAATCAACCGTAATAACTTCGTTTTTCAGAGGGGTATCATGTAGTTTTTTTTCTCTATAATATATACGTGGCATAATGCTGTAAATCTTTTTTTGAGGGGGCAAAGGTAGTAATAATTTGTTAATTTGGTTTGAATTGTTTTTCTTTTTTGTTGTATTGCCATTCTATGATAGTTTTTTGTTGGTTTAGAATTTCTTCGGTACAAAAACCTTCAGCATCAGGTATGATTTGTATTTTTTTGGTAGTACGTTGTTCAATTAGGGTATAAAATCCTTGGATTTTTTTGGAAGAAATATCAAAATGGCTAGTAAATTCTTCTTTATTGCCATTGCAATGGATATTTCCATTTCTAATTTTGGTTTCTTCTATTTTTCCTGAATAACTCATCACATTGGCGGTAAAGATATTTTGGAGATTTTTACCTTTGGGTATTAGCCAAATCAATTCTTCGCGTCCTATAGGGTTGTATCTCAAGCTATTGGAAAAGAAAGCTCTCAACTGATAAGTAGTATTTTTATTATCTAAAATCTGAGTACGAGGTACTATTTCTAAACCTCTCAAGGAGTTATCTTCGTTTATAATCCATTGATTTTCTCCTTTGTAATAGGCTTCTATTTTTTGTTTGACGAGGTTATAATTTATGACATACAAATCTAATTTTATAGAACCTTGTTCTCTTTTAAGGAGGGGGAAAGCGATAAGTTGATGCAATGAGTCACTTTGTATATTTTGCTTAGTATAGAAATCCCAATATACTTGACGTTTATCGATTTTAAGTTTTTTTTCGATAGTTTTGAAAGCAGGAGTATCATAAGGGAGGGTTTGAGCGGAATTACACAAGGGTAAAAACAGCAAAAGATAGAGATAATATTTCATTTTATTAGTTTATATAGGGTTATTAATTTGATGCAAAGATACAAATAATTTGTTGATTTGTTAATAAAAAAAAGTAGTTAGCCAATTGAATGACTAACTACTTTTTTTAAGAATTACTTTTTAGTTTTTATTTTTTGAGATACAACCAACCAACTTTAGATTGTTTTTGATTGTTTTCATCGATGTATTCAATAACGTAATAGTAAGTACCTTGAGGGAGGTTCTCGCTACCTTCTATAGTTACTCTACCATTAGAGAATCCTTTGAATACTTTATGCACGTTGTCATAACCTTCTACATCAAATACTTTCACTCCCCAACGGTTGTAAATACGTACCGTATTGTTAGGGTAGGATTCTATACCTGCTATGTGGAAGTGATCATTTTGAGGATTACCATTGATATTTACAGCGTTATAAATAGTTAGGCCACTAGTAACTCTTATAGTTACTGTAGCTGTAACGCATACCCCATCAATATTGCAAAGCTCATATAGGAAAGTATCAGTACCTACGAAATTAGTATTTGGAGTATAAGTTACTGTATTATCAAGATTGACTACTGCTGTACCATTAGCAGGAGTAGTAGTGACATGAGGGGTTATTCCGTGAGGAGTATCATTGCGCAACACGTCAATCACAATAGGAGTATTGACAGGAGTTGTATCCATATCGTTCACTGCCACAGGTACTGCTACTGCTGTTCTATGTACTACAATTGTAGTGGTAGCTGTGCTACAGTTGCCTGGGTTCAAGACTTCACAGATAGTATAAG
>NZ_CALGWU010000018.1 GCF_937936315.1 uncultured Capnocytophaga sp.
CCACTACCATTATGGGCAATAATGTAAATTGTATCTTCCTCTTTGTCATAATATACCGCATTATTATCAGTATACATAGCTACTTCGTACAAATCATCATAAGCACTTTTAGGGATAGATACGTTTTTGCCGTTGATAGTTACAATGATACTCTTGTAATGGTCTTCAGGTATAAAGGAGATGTCCGTACCTTGAGCTCTCTTATCATCAATGATTAACTCCTCATAATATTTATATTTTTTCTTGGTAATCTTATGCTTAGTTTTGTCAAATGGCTGTTTGGTAAGGGTTACACTGATACCTTTACCAGCAATAGTAATACTATTGCCTTGCTCTTTACCTTTGCCGATAGAAGGCAAGTCTCGCACTTTCTTTAGGCGACTTTTATGTACATACCCTTTATCTACATACAACCAATTAAAAAATATCTCTTCACCAGTTTCATCTTGTATAGTATCAAATAAAGTATATATAAGTGTATTGTTTGGTAAAGTGCCTACGATTTGGCTTTTTACGCTTGCTTTAGCGCGAATGTTTACATAGCCGTCTTTGTCTTTTACTACGGCATAATCTCCAAAAAGACCTTGCGCAAAGGCATTGGTCGTAAGGAGGAAGAATAAAATAAGTAGGTGTTTCATAAGGTTTCTATAAATAATGTACGTTCTGTATAAAAAATAAGAATTGTTCTTGTTTGTTACTTAGTTTCTGCAAAGATAGTGATTCTTTTTTAATTTAGCTAAAGTTTAAAAACAAATCTCAAGCACAAACTATAAGAAACACGACTACTAGGGTTTGTAGTTGGCTCTTACTATTTGCCTACATTCCCAAATCAAAAACAAAAGGGGGACTGAAAATAGTTGGTTTTATGCAAAACACAAAAATAACTACTTTCAGTCTCCCTATTTCAAGAAATATTAGCTTAAAACTTATTCTTTATGACTTTATTTTATTGAAGATTTTCACTAAAGAATGTTTCCAGCTTATCAAACGGAATTATACCAGCTTGATTGTCGTAAAAATCAGTATGACGGGCATTAGGGACCGCCAATTCAACTAGCAAATACAACTTCTTCTATAGGGGATTTATCATTTATCTACAATACAAAAATCTACGCCATCGCCTTCTATATAAAGGTTTACAATGCTGGCGTTCTTATTTTGCAATTTGAGTTCGTAAGTCTTTATTTTATCTCCGATAATTTCATCAACTGAGAAAACACCTTCATTAACTAATTTACATTGTTTATCCAGCAAAGAAATAAGCGCTTCGGGAATGTTATAAGTAGTAGTAATCTCCCCTACAAAATGTTGATATTGCATACCCTTAGCCTGATACGTTCTATGCCAATGATAGGAGATTTCCCAAAAAGGAGTATTGTGGTTGTCCGTAATAAGGTCTATTAAATTCATATCAATCATAAAAACCACTTTCTCGCAGTTGGACTTCATACTGCTAATGATTTTTCAATATTTTGGAAATCTTTTCGATAATACTTTCTTCTTTAGGAAGATCCGCCTTCTTTTTCCTTATTTATTATAGCGTTATCAAGTAAGCCACTCTCATAGTCGGCAGACTCTAAATCACCATATATATATTCATCATTTAGTTGATATTGTTTTGCCATTTGTTCTTCCCAAACACTATGCTCTTCTTTAAATTTATTAGTATCAGAAGGATACCCTTTTAACCAATACATATTACCTTTTACAAGCAACATCGCCCAATGATATTGTTCCCGATGAGTGATAAATGCTACCTCATTAATAGATTCAGGCATACGCATCCAGTCTGAGTTTTCTACCAGTCGAGTAGCCTCTTCCATAGTCACCCCACCATAATGCACTGCCAAATGCTTAAGCCACTCACAAGCGGAATAGTGGTTATACACACAGAAATCACCCTCTTCATTATAGTAAATTATCCCATCTCTAAGTCCGTTAGGATGTAGGGTAGTATCAATATCTTTTAATGCTTTTTCAAGTTCGGTCATATTATTTGTGCTGCTATAATTAGTTCTTTTATTTGAGTAGTAGGGTATTCTCCTTCTAAAAATAGCAGTCCTGTACACCCTAAATCTATAAAATCAATAGAACAGCCATACATTTCTATTTGTTTTAGGGTGAAATTTACCTCTACCAAAGTGTTATTGTCTATTTTTATAAGATTGAATACCTCTCCTTTGTGAATAATATCTCCTGCAATCACTCTTACTGCCACTGAAAATGTATTTTCATTAGTGTTTAAAAGCTTTTCTACTTGAAATATTTTATTCATAACATCAGTATTGTCAAAAGAAAAAGAATATCCCTGTTTTGTATTCTATAGCTTTATGAAGCATTGCTAATAATTTCTGTCCGACAGGTAGTTTGCTTATGGTATTAGCTTCTGTAACTTCATAGGCTTTTTGTAGCGCTTCTACCCCTATAATATCCTCCCATTCATAGTCATCAATAAGTTTATCTAATTTGTAATTAAGTTCGTGAAATAGGTGCGAGTTCCAAAGCTGTTGAAACTCTTCTTCTGTTAAGTTCCAATCTGTAAAGCCTTCTTCCGAATTCACATCGTTGATAAACTTTTCCATTGCCTCCACACTTGTGAATGTTGATATTGTTTTAGAACTATGACTCATTGTTATCTATTTTAGGCAAAGATACTCTTTTTTTATTTTTTACTCTTCCTCTGCTGCCCAATCATAAAAACCACTTTCTCGTAATCGGGCTTCATACTGCTGAATAGTTTGTTCGTCGTACTTTTCTCTTTGGATAAACTTTCCTATTTCAAAATAGATGTCTATTGGGTTCAGTCCATAAAGGTGAGCGATGAGGGTTGCTAAGTTTCTATCAGAGTAATGCTCATAAAGCACATAAATCATCAGCCTAAAATCTGTTTCCTCTATCTTCGGGAAAGCCTTTTTGATAAACTGAAGTGATTTCTCAAACCATACTTTTTCAGGAGCTACTACCTCATTCAGCCAGTCGGTATACCCATCTCAAAGGTGAGTTTTTCTCCCTTCTCGTTAAGTTCAGGCAACAGTCCGCCATAATCCTGACGACTATCGAGCCATATATAGCCTTTTTCCTTACCATTCACTACCAAAAGATAGGAGGCTCCGTGCCCTATATGGCATATTTGTAAGCAACCGCTGATGCGCTTTGTATCCATATAGGCTTCGAGCTGCTTTTGTGTAGGGCGTTCACCACCGTCCCAATCAATACTATTAAGCCATTCTTCTTCGTTCCAAGGCTCGGTGTAAGGGAAAGGCGTAGAGAGGTCTATAGTCCGGTCTCTCCACATCAAATCTTCCGTTGCTTCTTTAAGGGACCGCAATCCGTAATCGGGACCCACACAGCCATTGGCGATTTGGGTGATAAAAGTACGATAATCCGTGGGGAAAGTGATGTGATTCTCTTTCTCTATTTGGGCTACTTTTGCTTCTTCCAATACGGGGTTCATATATATACCGCCAAATGGTTTTAGCTGAGGAAGTTCTAAGATGATTTGTATTTTCTTTTTGATTTCTTCTATATTCATACGATGCTGAATTGTGTGAATAGCGCACGCTGTTATTCTCTTTATTCTGCTAAAATAAAGGTATTTTATGGCAAAAATATTTTTCTTCCCTCAATTGAGTGATAAATAACATCACTAAGACCTTGAGGATTTTCCCAAGCCATAGAATGACCTG
>NZ_CALGWU010000019.1 GCF_937936315.1 uncultured Capnocytophaga sp.
GTTAGTTGAAAATGAGAGAAATATTTTTTGAAGAAAAACTCGGAGAGACTCGGAGTGAGGGTGGTGATGGAGGTTTGAAGGTTGGAAAAGAGAGGGTGGTACATTTTTTTGGGGTGGGATTAATTTACTAAGGTGATGTAAAGTAATCTGCCGCCTTCGTCGTTTGAGAGTATTATCTTTTTCTCATTGGTGAGCTCTACCATTGTGCCAATGGGAATGGGTTTGTTTTCGGTAACGTCTTTCATATCGGGGAGGGATTGATTGACAAGTACCCATCTATTTTGATAGAAAGTGAAATAACCTACAGGTTTTTTGTCGTCGTTAGTGAGATTCTCGTTGCGGATGAGTTTGCGCGATACGTGCCACTTGAAAAGGAATTGGTTGTGATATACCATCAAGCGGTGATTTTCGGGTTTCCACACATTGTTACCTGCATTGTAATACAAATCGGCGATGGGGAGGCTACCGCGATGAGGGGTACCACAAAACGGACACTTAGGGCGAGCGGTATTATCGAACACATACCACTTTTGAGTACAACTTGGGTTACTACAAGGTTGTATCAAATCTACAGTTTTGAGCAATGCTGTTTCCCATTCATTGGCGATAGGACGCAACATTGGGTTGTGCAATCCGTCGATGAAAGCGCGGTTGAAAAGTTCGGTGAGGTAGGGACCTGTGATGGTATAAGGCAATTTGGCGGGGTCACCCCAAAAGGCATCCCATTTGCGCAACTGGTCGGGTTTTACACGATTGGTAGCATCGGTGGGGTGTTCTATAAAGAGTGCCTTCTCCCCCATCGCTAATAATTCATCCTTTTCGGCATCTAAATCCCATACTTTGCTACCTTTGAGCGGGTGGCGACGCAAAAGATACATATATATAAGTACTGCCAAAGCGTGCAAATCAGTTTTTTGGTTAGGCAGTGCACGTTTAGGGTCTTTGATATCTAAATGTTTGGTGCTAAGTACTTCAGGAGCTATAAAATCGGCAGTACCTATAACCTCTGGAGGGAACATTCCAGGTACAACCAATCCATCTAAATCGATGATATTTGCTGATTTGGTTACGGGGTCGATGAGGATATTATTGTAAGAGAGGTCGGAATGTGCGAGCCCCATTTGGTGCATTTTTTTGATACCACGACAGATATTGATAGCGATTTGGAAATAGCTAAGCCAATCGCCTAACTCCGAAGGTGCCAAACAGAGTGGATACTGAGGATCGCGGAAAGAAGGGGTAGTGAACCACTTACCTTTTTTTTCCTCGCCTTTGAGTCCGTCGTCGGCGACACGTCCTTTGGCAAAGAAGAATTTACGGTCGTAGATAGGAACAATCACCCCTGTTTTGCCGTCTTTTTCAACAGCATCGTAGGGCCAGCGGAAAATCTCGTTGAGGAAATAATCGGGGGCGTTACCTTTTTTGATATTCTCCAAATACAGAGAGACGATGCGCTTGACGCGTTCTTTTTGGTTAAAATCTAAGGGGTCGCGGAAGAAAGCTACCACATAACGACGATCGGGAGAGAAGTACACATCTTTCACTCCTCCACGTTTGGGGTTGCCATCATCTACATATTGGTAGGATTTGGATGTATCTATAATTGATTTTACAGTGATTGTATTCATTTTAATAAATAATCGCGAGGGTTCTATCGTCGGAATTGCCTTTGCTCCAGAAGTCGAGCCACTGGAGGAGCTGCTGGTCTATTTGGTTATCGTTTTGGAAATCGACTTGACAATGGTCGTCGTTCTCTCCATTGAGATCGGCTAAGAAATCATTCCAACGTTCTATTTTAGTAAGATTGTTTTCCACTACAAACTTAGGGTCGTAGATGCCGTCGGTCATCAGGAATAGTTTAGAAAAATCGTTAAAGCGATGAATGCCAAAGCGTTTACCTACGGGTATTTCGGCATCGTTAGAATAAATCTCGGGCATAGTGATGAAACGCGTACCTCCGCCAAATTCACCTATATCTAATAGATTGAGCAATTGCACTTCGGTTTGAGCTTCATTTAGAATACAAATAGGGCAATCGCCCACACCAAAGGTAAGTAGCACATAACCAAAATCGTATTTTTTAGCCAAAGCAAAAATGAGTGTTGTATGAAGGTCTTTCAGCGCAATTTCTTCGGCGTTAGCAAAATCTTCTAAATGACGGAAAAGTTCTCGCAACTTGCGATAAATGGCATTTACAATATTGCTCTTGTGCGTAAGGTCTTCCGCTGTTGCGAAATAAGCAACTACCTCTTGGTCGATTGTGTTTAGAAAATCGCTATCGTTGCAACTGTCGCAAATAAAATGAGTGGCAATTTCGGAGCCTTTGCGAGCAAATTTAGCCGAACCAGCACCATCGGCGACGGCTATCACTTGCCAATCGTTAGGCAAGGGCAAAGTGTAGAAATCGTCGTCACGAGCACCTCCTTGGTGAGCGTGCGACCTGCCACGTTTAGAAGCAACTACGAGTTTTTTGTCTAAGAAAGAGGTTTTTAGGGTAGCTTCTTCGGTTTTGTAGAAACGCGCTTCTTTATCTAAAGGAATATTTTGCCAAAGGTCTTTGGGATCGGGATTGATGATGAAAGGCACTCGTTTTACCCGTTCAATCAAATCGGGGTCGGTGGTGCAATAGAAGTGAATTTCCAACTCGGTACTCGCTGCCATAGTAGGTTTTCCCTCAATAGTGCGAGTATCGGGGGAGAAAGTGAGCCCAAACTCTTCTAAATGACTGATGCGAGAGATGTGTATATGTGGAAATTCCTCTAAATTAAAACTGAAATTGTAGTCCTTTTTAGCATTAGCATTGGCAATTGGCAAATGAGCATCTTGAAAAGACTCAATTTCGTAGTGTATATAGTATTTTTCTTTCACTTCTTCTTGTAGTTGATGCGCTAAACTGCTTATTTTTTCGGATTGAGAGAGTATAGAGAGCACTTTGGCTACTACACGCGGATTGGGTTGCCCATTGGGATGTTCCCCTTTGATGATAGTTTGTATAATTTCGTCCATTAGCCTAAGGTTCTATTGATGTCAAACTCTTCATCGGACATACCGTAGTTAGCCACTGATCCACACCACGGACAGCTGTTCTCGCCTTCGCCAGAGATGCAGTGCACGCCGCCACAAGAGCAGGTTGCCAAAGCATAGGCATTGCCACAACAAGGGCAAGAAGGGTTGCCCATCAGTTCGTCCGACGATACTTTGAGGGCGTAGTTCGTTTCGTTAGAGAATTCTTTATAGCTATTCTCGTCTATTTTATAAGCTCCTTGCAGCATATAGATACGGGTTTGCATTCCGTAGATACCCGAACTGCGAGAGCTTTTTTGGAATTTGATAAGGTATTGTTTTTGGGTATTAGAACACTTTCCGCGAATGACCACGAAGTTTTCATCGGGGACATCGTGGCGCTTGGTGAGGTCGATGCTTTCGATGAGGTGATGATCGGGTTTGGCGAGCTTGATAGCATCGGTATTGGTGTTGTTCACCTGCTCGCTGGTGGTTTTGATAGAGGCTGTAATCCACTTAAAGAATTCTTTGTAGGCAGCTGCATTGGTGTTGTTGAACTGCAAGACTTGATCGGTGAGTTGCCCCAAGAGGTTGTAGTTTGTGTTCTCACCCAACGAAATTGCTACTAAGTTCACTTTGCGGCGGTAATGAGCATTCCAACGCTCGATAGCTTGAGCGGGGTCATCGGTAGGGATACCATCGGTGAAGAGGAAAACGAGAGGTTTCCAGTCGCCTTTGCGTTCGAGGGTAGTTTTCACCACCTCACGGTCGATAGCGTTCATCAGTTCGTTGAACCCACTAGCGAGGGAAGTACCTCCGCCGATAGGAATCTTGGGCGGATAGAAAGTGATGATATCCTGCAAAGGCGTAATGACCTTGCTTTTGCCCGCAAAGCCAATGATAGAGAGCCAAACGGTTTCGAGTGCAAATGGATCGGCTTTGAGTTCTTTGATGATTGTAGCCATACCGTCTTGCACGTGTTCTATGGGGTCACCGACCATTGATTCGGAGACGTCGAGGAGGAAATAAATGGGGAGTCTGCGCATATTAGTGAAAAGTGAAAAGTGAAAAGAATTATACTACTAAATTGAGTTCACGTGGTGGCGGTGGGAGGGTCATTGATTCACCGGTGCCTTGTGATTTACCACCCATTTCTATAGATGAACTCACCCATTTGAAAAAGGTAGTAAGCATATTGGCATCGGTGGTGTCGAGTTTTACCACATCGGGGGTGAGTTCTTGGAGGTAGGACACTTCGGCTTTGGGGCCTGCGGCACAACCTACAATCACACCAAAATCTAAGGCTTTTACTTTAGGGATACATTCACGATACTTCTGTATATCAGAAGGTTTGCCATCGGTAAAGATAAACAAAAGCGGTTTCCAATCGCCTTTTTGTTGCGCTGAACCTCTGATGAGTTCGGTTTTTACCAAATCACACACCATTTCAAGGGCTTCGCCTGTGTGAGTAGGTCCACTTTCGGGACATTTGATTTCGATAGGCTGAAAAGAAGCTAAATCTATCAGCGGGATGATGTTGCGCACTTCACGGTCGAAAGTAATGACACTCAAATGGAGGGAATCCATTGCCTGAGGGTCGTTGCGTAACATATTGATGAGCCCATAGAAGCCGTTGTTGAGGGCTTGGATAGGTTCACCGCTCATTGAGCCTGAAGTGTCTAAAAGAAAATAAGCTAAGAGTCGTCTGTTCATCGTTAGGAAACAATTACTAATTCACTTGGTGGAGGAGGGAGTTGGTCTTTTTTGGTAAGGTCGATACCTGTTTCTTCTACTTTGGTAGAGGTAGTCGCAATAGAGGCTGATACCCATTGGAAGAATTTGCCAATGCTATCGGCATCGGTATTGCTAAGGCGCACTACTTGGTCGGCTATTTCCTTAAGCACTTTATCATCGGCGTTATTACCAGCGGCACATCCTACTATCAAACCTTTTTTCACGGCTTTGAGCTTTTGGAATCCCGCTTGCCAATCGTCGGTAGGGACACCATCGGTCATAATAAAAACGATAGGTTTCCAGTCGCCTTTTTGTTCGAGAGTTGTTTTGGTAACTTCATTTTCCAATTTATCGGCGAGGAGGCTCAAGGCAGCTCCAAGTGCTGTTGTGCCAGCAGCTTTGAGGTCTACCGTTTGGAAAGAAGCTAAATCGGTAAGGGGAATAAGTTGTTTGGCTTCGGAATCGAAAGTGATGATGCTCACAAAAGCAGTTTCGATAGCCTGAGGGTTTTGGCGCAGTGAGTGCACCATCATCTGCACGCCATTTTTCACTGCCTCTATAGGTTCGCCCGTCATTGAGCCAGAAGTATCTAAGAGGAGGTATACGGGAAGTCGTCTCATAGTGTGATATGTTAAGAAAAGAGGCTGCCTTAAAGGTGAGGAACAGCCTCTCTGTTTTTATGATATGTTGTATGTTGAATTATTGTTATTCAATCCTGCTCCATAGGTTGAAGCATTTTGGTTTAAGCCTTGCCCATACCCAGAAGCTCCATACTCAGGATCGTTCTGGTTGATAAAGCTCATTACCTCTAAAGTAACATCTTTACCACCAGAAAGCACATTGTATAGGCAACCTATGGTATAGATAGGACCCCAAGGGATACCCCACCACCCTAATATAAGGGTAAGGAAAAACCAGCCTAAACCTTGTGTAACTCTTGATTTACCAGGTTTGATAAAGTAGATGCCACTAGAACGTTTAAAAGTAACCACCACCAGAGATATACAATAAGTATAGATTACAAACTTACCTCCTTGATTTACTAAATCGCGAATTTGGTTTGTAGACAAGCCTTCAACGTTGTTAATATCATTCATAATAATACTTTTGAATTACAAATAGTTTTGAACAATACGGTGAATGGTTTGACCAAGGAAAGAATCGTCTACGGGATCACCAATAGCATCAAATTTCCATTCGCCATTTCTCTTGTAGAGTTTTGCCAAAATAAGAGCACGTTTGCCAGCGTAAGCAGGTTCGGCAGCTACGTTGTAAGAGGCAAACACAGAGTTTACACGCTGTGGTGTACCTTCGAACATACGAATTTTAGCATAAGGGATTTGTGAAAAGTCTTCTTTACCTACGTTGTTGAGGAAGAAGAAAATTTTAGATACATTAGGAGCTACACGATCTAAGTTTACAGTGATAATTTCGTTATCAAGACCATCGTCACCTCCTTTATCGCCTTGCAAATCGTCACCAGTGTGGTGAAGAGCGCCGTCGCTGGTATCTAATTTTCCTTTAGGAAGACCGAATTGTTGCAAGATTTGGATGTTGTACAAAGGAGAATAGAGGTGGTCGCAAACGTTGTTGTTGTCGTCGATAAGCACACAGCTAAGGTCTAAATCCACATCTTGTTTGTTTTTCATCAAACCAAAGAGAGCTTTAGTTTCGATAGCGCCCCAGTTCACTCCAATACAGAAGTTTTGTAGTTTTTCACCAGATTCTTTGCGTAGGTCGATTTTTTGACCTTTTTGTAAATTGATTGCCATAAAAATAATTTTTAAATTAATCAATTAGCAGAGATTTTGCTAATTGAGAGGTTTATAATTCAGTTAATTGTATTTGTTAAGATAGTCTTCCAAGCCACCTTTCATTCCCATACCTACCGCTTCGAACTTCCATTCGCCATTGCGTTTGTAGATACGACCGAACTCTACAGCTGTTTCGATAGAAAAATCCTCTTCCAATTCGTATTTTAGCATTTCTTGATTGGTAACTGAATCGAAAATGCGGATGAATGAATTGCGTACCTGACCGAAATTTTGTCCGCGTTGAGCAGCTTCGTGAATAGTTACTACGATGCAGATTTCGGCTGCATTAGGTTCTATTTTAGAGAGGTCGACAAGGATTTGCTCATCATCGCCATCACCTGCTCCTGTGCGGTTGTCGCCGGTGTGCACTACTGCTTCATTAGGTGATTTGAGATTGTTGTAGAACACGAAGTGGCTATCTGACAACAATTTTTTGTTTTCGCCTAAGATAAATACCGAGGCGTCTAAATCGAAATCAGTACCTGTAGTGGAGCTGTTCGTATCCCAACCCAAACCTACGGTGAATTTAGGAGCATTGATGCTCTCTCTTTGTCCTTTTTGTAAGTTGATTGCCATAAAATTAATTTATTAATTAGTCAATTAGCAAATTTGCCAATTGGGGTGTTACTTGTTTAGGTTTAAATCAAGCATAGAGGTGAGGATGTTTTTTTCTTCCTCTATATTCAATTGTTCATCAGTAAGGTTGTTGTTGTCAATGGTTTCACGATATTTTGCCAAGAGTTCTTTTACATCCTCGGGGAAACTGTTGCGTATCTCTTTGCGTTTTTCTTCTAAGTCTCTTATTTTGCGTTCCAACTCCCCTACTAACGAATGACCATTGCTCACGTTTTTTTCGCGATTCAGTTGGTGCTTGAAGGCATCTTTTAGCAAATAGAAACCATTGGTTTGCAAGTTCCAAATAAACTCATCATCGGATCCGAGAATTCTAAAGAGCTCAAAAATTTGGAAATCTACATTGAAACCACACATAAAACGCACTTTGAAGTTTTTGCTCGCCAAACGGGAGAGCAATAGACGCTCGATATTCAGCCCCTCTAAGGTGTAGAGTTTCGTTCCTGGCACTACTAACAGATGGGTGATATCATCATCGTCGCGAAAATACTCCTCGGCATAGTGGTTAGGAAAACTGCGGATAGCTGTGAGATTGTAAGGCTTGTAACTACCTGTGAGGATACTATAAGCGGCTTGAAACACCGCCGATACCTCAGCCTCGTGATACCGCTGGTCGGTTTCAAAACGGTTTTCAGCTTTGCCTTGGCGTGCCAGCTGCGCAATATAATCCTTATGGGCTGCTATTTCAGTATCAATATTGGTAATTGCTGCTTCCTTTTGCTTTTTGAGTTTGGTGAGTAGCTCGATAAGGCTATCGGTATACTGCAAGTGGAACAATTCCAACTTGTTCACATCTAAGGCTTCGGTGTTTTTTTCAAAAAATGAATGGATAATCTCGGTACGTACCACTATACCTACCAAGTCGGTTTGTTTAAAAAAGTTCTCTAATATTTTGAGTTTTTGCAACCTCCGTTTGCTATCATTCAGTATTTTTGTTTCTGTTCCCAAGTGTTATGCCTTTTTGTTTTGCAATTGGTTTTTAAGAGTGGTTTCTAAGTTCTGCAATTCGTTATCCAACAAGCGGCGACTTTGCTCTCCTTGTTGCTGGATTTGTTTCACCTCATTGAGGGTATTGATAAGTGAAGTAGTGGTTTCGCGCAAGGTATCGATAGACACGATTGTTTGTTCGTTGGCACGAGCGACATTCACAGTATTCTGTTGGAGGCGTTGAGCGTTTTTGCGCAAAATTTCTTCGGTGGTTTGCGATACACGTTGTTGTACCTCGATATGCTGTTGCTGGCGGTGTAAAGCTACAGCTAACGTAAGTTGGTTTTTCCAAACAGGCAAAGTAGTAGTGAGGATGGTTTGTGCTTTTTCGGCTATAGACACGTTGTTGTTCTGTATCAATCGGATTTGAGGTAACGACTGCAACATAATGAAGCGCACTACTTTCAAATCGGCTAAACGGCGGTCTAAGCGGTTGGCAAAGTCACGTTTATCGGAAATTTGATAATCTTGATACGCATCGGGGTTTGCTTCCATCAGCGCGAGTTCTTGCTTGGTTTTCTCGTAGCGCAAACTACCTGCAATGATGTACTCTTCAATTTTTTTAATCGCATCAACATTGCTACCGAAAATCGTTTGCAACACTGCGTTATCCTTAGTAGAATTGATGATACCTGCATTCACCTTATTGGAAATATCGGTGATGTTATTAACTATTTTGTCGTATTTGGCAAAAATATTATCTACTGTAGTTACCATACGCCCCAAGAGGGGTATTTTGCGCAAGAATTTTTTAAATCCGTTGCCTTCAAGCTCATCTACATCTACATAGTTGAGTTCGACAAGCAGTTTATTGATGAGCTCGCCTACCTCACCAGAGTTAGAGCGGCGTACATTGTTCAAAAAACTATCACTTTGTGAAGCCAATGTATTTTGTAACTCAGCACCAAAGTTGATTACTGAATTAGGGTTTGTTTCTTCTATATTGGCAGCGATAAGTTCGTACTTAGAGGTATCGGCAGGTGTAAGATTTTGAAGAGTTACATTGCCGTTCTTATCGATTACTTGAGCATTTGTATCGAGTACTTGTAGTTCTAAGGTTTGTTCCATAATGTTTAAGATATTTTGATGTGAGTTATTAAAAACTCGCACTACTTTCACAAATGAAATATTAATTATATTTGTTAGTTAGTTATTTAATAATTTCTCCTTTGTAGTATTTAGAAAGGAAAAATGCTAAATCTTCTTTGTAGCCAATGCCTGAGGCTTCAAATTTCCATTTGCCATTGTGTTTATAGAGACGACCAAATTCTACGGCTGTTTCTATAGAAAAATCCTCACCTAATTCGTATTTAGCTACCTCTTCGCCGTTAGCATTATCGACGATGCGGATGTAGGAATTGCGCACTTGTCCGTAGTTTTGTTTGCGGTTAAGCGCGTCGTGAATGGTTACCACGAAAAGAATTTCGGTTACTCGTGGATCTACTTTAGCGAGATCTACTTGTATACTTTCGTCATCGCCATCGACACTATTACCTCCTGTAGGGTCATCGCCAGTGTGGTGGAGGGCACCATCGGGAGAATCGGTATTGCCGTAGAACACAAAGAAAGGTTCTGAAGGGATAAGGCGCTGAGCATCTATCATAAAAGCCGAAGCGTCTAAATCGAAATCGTAGCCAGTACCCTCATTAGGATCCCAGCCTAATCCTATAGTTAAATTTTGTAGACCTATGTCTATACGTTGTCCTTTTTGTAAGTTGATTGCCATAATACTGATTTGTTAATTAGTCAATTAGCTAATTAGCTAACTGAGGGGATGTTATTTTATTAATTAATATGGTGCAAAGATAATAATAATTAGGAAATTTGCAAATTTAAAAATTAGCAAATTACGAGAGTCCTGTGATGATACCCTCATCGTCTATATCCATACCTTCGGCAGCAGGCACACTGGGGAGTCCTGGCATACGCACTGTATCACCTAAGATGGGGATTACAAAGCCAGCTCCTGAAGCAAATTCAAACTCGCGCACGGTTACCTCAAAACCAGTAGGGCGGGCGAGTTTTTTCTCGTCATCGCTGAGCGATTTAGGGGTTTTCACCATACAGATAGGCATTTTATCAAAGCCCAATTTGTTTATTTGCTTTAACTGACTCACCGCTTTGCCACTATAGTTCACCTTGCTCGCTCCATAGATTTTAGTAGTTACCGTAGTGATTTTTTCTTCTATACTTGCCTCATTGCTGTACAGCGGTTTGAAGTGGCTCTCACCACTCTCAGCTATAGCAACCACCGCGTGGGCAAGTTCTTCAGTTCCTTTACCTCCTTCGCTAAACCCTTTGCTCACAATCGCTTGCACTCCTTTTTGAGCACATACCTCTTTTATGTAGGCGATTTCTTCGTCACTATCGTTAGGGAAATAGTTGATTGCTACCACTGCTTTGAGTCCAAAGAGTTGTACATTCTCGATATGTTTTTCCAAATTAGCAATACCGAGTTTTACTTTTTCCAAGCAAGGGGCGTTGTACTCTTCTTTTTTAGCCCCTCCGTGATGACGCAAGGCACGGATAGTTGCTACAATCACCACTGCATCGGGGGCTAAGCCTGCTGAAGTACATTTGATGTTGAGGAATTTCTCAGCCCCAAGGTCGGCACCAAAACCTGCTTCGGTAACTACATAGTCGCCTAATGAGAGTCCCATTTTGGTAGCCAAAACAGTGTTTGTCCCTTGGGCTATGCTGGCAAACGGACCTCCGTGCAAGATAGCGGGATTGTTTTCAAGGGTTTGCACAAGGTTAGGCTTGATAGCTTCTTTGAGCAGTAGTGCCATTGCCCCTACCACGTTCAAATCGCGGGCAAATACAGGGGTGCCGTCAAACTTTTTGCCTACATAGATGTTGCCGATGCGCCTTTTGAGGTCAGAAAAACTTTCTGACAAGCACAATATTGCCATAATCTCGGAAGCAGGAGTGATATTAAAACCATCTTCTCGAGGCACTCCGTGTGTAGCACCGCCTAAACCTACTACTATATGGCGCAACGCGCGGTCGTTCATATCCATTACACGCTTCCAAACTACGGTGCGAGGGTCGATGCCAATAGAGTGGGTTTTGCTCTGGATATTATTATCGATAACCGCTGCTAAAAGGTTGTTAGCCTTCTCAATAGCCGAAAAGTCGCCCGTAAAGTGCAAGTTGATATCCTCCATAGGCACCACTTGCGAATAGCCACCACCAGCTGCCCCTCCTTTGATACCAAAAACAGGTCCTAACGACGGTTCTCGCAATACAGCAATCGCTTTTTTGCCTATTCTGTTAAGTCCTTCCGTCAGACCAATGCTCACCGTGGTCTTGCCCTCACCCGCAGGCGTAGGAGTGATAGCTGTAACCAGCACCAGCTTACTGTATTTCATCTTCTCGGCATTGATGAGGTGCAACGGTAGCTTAGCCTTGTATTTTCCATAAGGGTCGAGGTCGTCCTCGCTGATGTTTAGTTTTTTAGCTACCTCTCTGATGGGGAGCATCTGTGCCTTTTGGGCGATTTCTAAGTCGGTCATAAATAATTGATAATTTTGTGGAGTAGTTTTATTTTATTGACAATTCTTTGGTAAATCGCAAAAGATGTTGTACTTTTGTACCCGAAGATGAGTTAAAGTCATAGACTCGCTGGGCTAATAACCTAGAAGCGTTATCGGGCGTGTTGAGTAAGGATTTTAACTCATCTTCTATTATCTTCTCTTCTGATTTAACACTATTATACATACTTTTTAACCGTAATTTATTATTTTTACTACCAAATACTTCAATAATTACAACCGTATTATCTTCATTCTTTTTCAAAAATAAATAAGTTTCAGCTTGATGTTTTTCTATATGTCCTAATGAAATAAGTTTATCAGGTTTATCCAAAACATCTACAATAAGAGAAATGTCTGTATCTGTGAGTGGTTTCCCTTGCTGTGGAGCCTTCTCATTTTTACCATATGTCAGATATTGATTGTAACACCACCATAGCATCTGGTGTAAGTTCTGCAATAAGGTAGTCTTTAGAAATTATCTTGTTTTGTTTTACACTAAACGTGTTTAAACTTTTTTTAGGAACTTGGAGATAAAACCTAATAGAAGCATTCCAATCCAAGTCACATCAAGATACTCATATCTCATTATCAAACCTTTATATCCGTCAAGTTTTTGGCGACAACGTGTATGACTACCATCCAATTGAACGCAAGACATATCTAACTTTTTTTCTTCTTACTTAATAGATTCAACCATACTCGCTGAAAGCTACCATCTTTACTCCATTTGTTGAAGTAGTAATAGACATTTTGCCAAGAGATTTCTCCTTTTTCAAAATAGACCTCAATTGGAAGTTCTCTCCATTGTACCCCTGTTTTTAATCTCTTGAGAATCAATAAAAATATTGAAGCTAAATCAAAATTACTTTTAAATCCTCTTTTTCCTACACTTAAAAAGGAAATAATCCAATTATTTATTGTATCTTTGCCCAAAGTTCCTGAATTTTGGTGTTTTTCTCAAACACAAAATTACTAATTTTCGGGAACTTTTATTTTATTATAGGAAAAAGTTTAAACAGCTTCATTTTTTAAAAGTTATTTGGCTATGGGGTGGTTGGCAGGGGCATTATTACAGTCTTTCACACATTCTCCTTTTTGGTTTATATAGAACCATTTGTTATTTAGCTCTACTTCTGCTAATCCTTCTGAAAATCTTCCTGCATAATCATACTTTATAGGAATCACTTCTTTGCCTGTTTTATCTATAAAGCCATATTTATCATTCAATTTTACTTTAGCTAATCCTTCTGAAGGACTTTCAGCATCATCATACTTTATAGGAATCACTTCTTTACCTGTTTTATCTATAAAACCCCATTTGTTATTTAGACTTACGGCTGCTAATCCTTCTGAAAATCCTCCTGCATCATCATACTTTATAGGAATCACTTCTTTACCTGTTTTATCTATAAAACCCC
>NZ_CALGWU010000020.1 GCF_937936315.1 uncultured Capnocytophaga sp.
GAACATACAAGACATCGTTCTTTTGATAATTTCGTAACCAACTTATTATCAGTACTTATAGCTTATTCTTTCTTTGATAAAAAGCCTTCTATTAATTTGCAAGAAGACATTGTTGATCTAAAAAGACTCGTTGCTACTTAAATCGAACTCACGTTAATTAGAGAGACAGAAGCTATCATTCCTATCTTTGCTTCAATTTTTTTCTTCTTTGCCATATTTAAATATTTTTGAGATGTGAATTAGCAAATATCTCCATTTTGAGGTTAGTATTTATAAAAATAGGATAGGTTACCTGTTTTTAGTTAAAAAGGTATTTGAACTCTATCATAACTATTAAGAGAGATATTAATGCTGTCTTTTATTCTTTGTTTTGAAATAAGTATTAGGATTTTCTCTTCGTATAAGTCTGTAGCTATAATAGGCAAAAAGCAATGTTCTGAAACTATTGTTTTAAAGAATATAGTCTTTATTTCATCTAAATTCTTATCAGAATAATAATCTGATACCATTAGTATCTCCAAAAATATGTTAAAAATTGTTTGTAAATAACTTATTATCAAAAATTTACATCTTAAAAAAATATGTCCGATACTTGAAATGAATATATTTGCAATCTGAACTTAACTTACAATAAAAATGGAGTTTTTCTCATTGGAATTACTTACTTGTTCTAATTTTTGGACAACTTATAGGTTGTGATAGCCTTAGAGGGCTTGTTGATATACTAACTGTTCACTCAAAAAGAGCTTATCACTTAGGTTTTGGTAAGAATATTATTAACAAAACTATTCTTTCAAGAGCAAATGAAGTTAGAAATCTTAATATTCTCCAATATTTTGCTTTATATATGATTAATATTGCTCAGAAAAAGAGAATTATTAACACTGGTGTTTATCAAAGTCTGTTAAATATTAGTTTTAAATAGTTTGTAATCAATCAATTAAGATTGAAATTTCTTGTCCGAGATTTGAAAAAACAATATTTTTGTGTTCAAAAATTAACGCAATGAATGCAAATAAATATGTTTTTTCACAAGTAACATCGTTTTTGCCCCAAAAATTTTTTAATAGATTAGTTTCTAAATATGATGATAGAACTAAAAATTGGAAATTTTCTCACTGGAATCAGATGTTAGCTCTAATTCTTGGACAACTTATGGGCTGTGCTAGCCTTAGAGAACTTGTTGGTACTATCAATGCTAATTCTAAGATGTCTTATCATTTAGGTCTTGGAAAAAATCTTATAGATTTAAAGACCTTTTCTATTGCAAATAAAGTTAGAGATGTAAAAATATTTGAGCAATATGCTTCCTATATGATAGATATAGCTCAAAAAAAGCTCTCTTTTAAGGACTTTTGCTTGCATGGAAAATTCTATGCTATAGATTCTACAACCATTGATCTATGTATGTCTGTCTTTGAATGGGCTAATTTTAGAAGCACTAAATCAGGAATAAAAATCCATACACAAATTGATTTAGCTACTAAGATACCTACATTTTATAGAATTACAAACGCTAATGTTCACGATACCAAGGGAATGGATTTTATAGAAATTGAGCCTTTGGCATGTTATGTGTTTGATCGTGGCTATTTTAATCTAAATAGGCTTTATAAAATAAATTTAACAAATGCTTTCTTTATTATTCGAGAGAAAGGCTTACCTGATTATGAAATTATCTCAGGAGAAGACCTTCTTGAAAATGACGATAACATCTTGTGTGATCAAACAATTAGGTTTACAGTAAATAGGAATAAGGATAATTATCCCTCTGAACTTAGGCGAATTGTTTATTATGCACCTGATTTGAAAAGAACTTTTACGTATTACACTAACAATTTCCTTCAAAAAGCTACAGAAATAGCTTTTTTGTACAAATAATAGGTGGCAAATTGAGTTGTTTTTTAAGTTTATTAAGCAACATCTTAAAGTAAAATCCTTTTGAGGAAGGTCGGAAACTGCTGTTAGCATACAAATTCACATAGCAATTATCACATATTGCCTTGTGGCTATTGTTTAAAAAGACCTTAAACTTGATAGACCTAATTGCTGAAGTAATCCGTATTTTAGGAAGTTCTCTATTAATTAAAGAACCTATCAGAGAACTATTTACACCACTTTCAAATGAAAGTTATAGCGATGGATTTCAGCTGAAATTAAACCTATAAATTATTTAACAAAAATTTAAGAGATAGTAGTGTAAAAAATCTAATTATTTAGACTTTTAATAATACATAAACATTTCTATTTCTAATCTCTTACAAATTAAAAAGAAACTGTAAAATAATTTTTTAAAAAAAACATTTGCATTATTTCGTTTAGTATTGTATATTTGCGACCTCATTCAACAAGAAATAAAAAAATGAAAGTAACAAAATTAAAAAATCTCTTGCTGTTGTACGTTTTTGTATTTTTATCTCAGTGGGTTACTGCCCAAACTAGAACGACCACTACTACCCAAACTAGAACGGCTACTACTCAAACTACTACAGCACAAGCCCCTATGAATACCAATACACGAGGAGCTACGTCTATATCTGGTAGCACAAAACCTTTATGGGTACTAAATGGAGTAGTGTTAGAAGGTTCAATAGATCTCAAACCTGAAGACCTTGTTTCAGATGACGCTAAAATGCTTATCGCTGCAGCTATACCAGGACTCTCTGCTGAAAGCATCGAAAGCTTTAAAGTACTCAAAGATGCTTCAGCTACCGCCATTTATGGTCAGCGTGCCATAGGAGGTGTTGTTGCTATTACTACTAAACGAGGTACTACTGGTGGTAGCAGTATCACCTATACTAATGAATCTACATTCCGATTTATACCTACTTATGGAGAATACAATATAATGAACTCGCAAGACCAAATGTCGGTGATACAAGAACTCATAAGAGGTGGGCACTTTAAGTCCGAAAACCAATCAATTACTGAAAATAAAGGAGTCATAGGGCGAATGTACGATTTGTTTTATGTATTAGACCGCAATGGTAATTCGGTAGTACCTAATACTGAAGCAGGGCGTACAGCTTATCTACAAGCTGCTGAACGCAGAAATACAAATTGGTTCAACAAACTATTTCAAACTAGTATAATGCAGAACCACACTCTTTCCTTTTCTTCTGGCACTGAAAAATCAACTTATTATGCTTCTTTAAGTGCGTTGTTCGACCCCGGATGGACTAAAGGAGATAAACTAAATCAGTATTCAGGTAACCTAAATGCTAATTATAACTTATCTCCTAAGTTCAAACTTAATGTCATTTCAGACCTTTCATATCAAAAGCAAACCACCCCTAAACAAGATATTTATGATTATGCGATAACTCATTCACGCAGTATGGATCCTAAAGAGTATTACGTAAATGACTTTGCTCCTTACAATATATTCAACGAAATAGATAACGCTTATAAAAATATTAATATAGCCAACCTCAGACTACAAACAGAACTTACCTACAAGATTACTAAGAAAGTAGAAGCTACAATGATGGGAGCTATTAGATATTATACCAATCAACAAAATACAGAATATAAAGAAAACTCAAACTACGCACTATCGTATAGAGCAATGCCTAACTCATTAGTACGTAGCTATAATCCTAGACTCTATGATGATCCTAATGACCCTTACGACCTACCTAGTGTAGTATTACCTGAAGGAGGAATACGTGAGCGAAGAGATCGTACTATTACCAGTAACCACTTCCGTGCAACATTGCGTTATAATGATAGTTTTAAAGGAGGACTTCATAATGTATCGTTATACGCTGGGGCAGAAATGGATAACTACAAAAGTACTGATGACAAAAATCAAAATTATGGAGTGTTGTTTGGATCTGGTAATTATAGTTATTACACTTATTTGCTTTTCAAAAAACTACAAGAGGAAAACAGTACTTACTACAGCATCTACAATACTACAAATAACTATCAGGCTTTCTTTACTAATGGTAGTTACACCTTTGGAAATCGCTATATTATAAATGGCACTCTGCGTTATGACGCTTCTAACAAGTTTGCCGAATCGCGTTATATACGTTGGATGCCTACTTGGAATATAGGAATGAGTTGGATTGTAACTAACGAAAAATTCTTTGACAAGCTATCTCCCCTTTCTCATTTATCTTTTAAAGCCTCTTTTGGGGTTACAGCTATTTCACCTTCAGTTAGCAATTCACTTTCTCAAATTTACACCAATATGCCTTGGCGTAACTCATCTAAACGCGAAATCGGATTGAACATAGTAGATAATGCTAATCACGACCTTACCTACGAAAAAAACCAAGAATTAAACCTTGGCTCTCAGTTTGGCTTGTTCAACAACCGTATCAATATATCTGCTGAATGGTTTAGCCGCAGAAGTTATGATTTGATAGGCAATATTGTAACACAAGGTGTAGGTGGTACTATTACTAAAAAAGGAAATATGGCTGAACTACGCATATACGGAGTTGAGTTTGGATTGGAAACTACTAACATTAAAACTAAAGACTTTAATTGGAAAACCTCATTCATCTATTCACGTTCTAAAAACGAAATAACTAAACTACTTACTAATCCTACTGTACGAAATATGATAGGTTACTCAAGCAGTTCTAAATCAGTAGGAGGTTTTGCTAAAGAAGGTTACCCACTACGATCAATATTTTCTGTACCATTCAACGGATTAAATGACAAAGGATTACCTACATTTTTAGATGCTAATGGCAACAGCACTGTGAGCGGCATTCGTTTTGATAATCGTAATGTAGATTTCTTAGAATATTCAGGCACTCTTATCCCTACTGATAAGGGTAGTTTTAGTAACTACTTCTCCTTTAAGGGAATTTCATTAGGTGTTGTATTTACTTATTCTTATGGTAATGTTGTACGCTTGCGCAAACTCACTAACTCATACAACGACTTTTGGGTAGTACCTCGCGAGCTAAACAATCGTTGGCAATACCCTGGCGATGAACATCTCACCAATATCCCCGTACTCTACACCACTTATATGTACGACCTTTATGGCGGATACAACAATATTATACAAGCTTATAATACTTATGATTATTCTAATGTTCGCATAGCTAAAGGCGATAATATAAGATTGAAAGAAATTTCAGTAGGATATACCTTTGGTAGAGATTTCTTAAAAAAGAACAAATTAAAACAACTTAGTATGAAACTGCAGGGCACCAACCTCGCTCTACTTTATGCTGATAAAAAACTAAATGGCGATGACCCTGACTATTTAGCTAATGGCTATTCACCTATCGCTGCTAAACGACTTATTTTCACCTTACGAGTAGGACTTTAATTTTTTTAAATACAAAAGAAATGAAAAAAATATATATAATAATAGGTGTCTCTGTACTAACTCTTACTGCTTGTAACTCATTACTTGATGAGTTACCTGATAATCAAGTACGAATTGACACCCCGGAAAAAGTAAGACGAGTAGTCACTAATGCTTACCCTACTGCTAGTACAGCTGTAGTGAGTGAATTGTCTTCAGACAATGTAGCTGATATAGGTACTATAATATCCTATGCAAACTTCTTAAGCCAAGAAGCTGCTTATTGGCAACGCATACAAGAATATTCTGATTCTGATGGACTTCAGAATATTTGGACAAGCCACTACAAAGCTATAAATCAAGCAAATACAGCTTTAGAAGCTATTGAAAAAATGGGTTCTCTTGAAGCTACTAAAGCTAGTAAGGGGGAAGCCTTAGTAGCAAGAGCTTATGCACACTTTTCGTTAGTCAACCTTTTTTCAAACCCTTATAATCCCACTACTAGCACTACTGATTTAGGCATTCCTTATATGCTAGCTTCTGAAACAGAATTAGATGGGAGATATAGTAGAGGCACTGTGGCTCAAGTATATGCACAAATAGATGCTGATCTAACAGCTGGACTACCCCTTATAGATGATAGTAGTTATGAGATGCCTAAATATCACTTCAACAAAAAAGCAGCTTATGCTTTCGCTGCTCGCTTTTATCTATACTACCAACAATGGCAAAAAGCCTTAGACGCTGCTAATGTAGTATTAACTAGTAATAATACAACTACTAAAAACATGCTACGTAATTGGCAAGACTTTAGAGATGCTTCAAAAACTGGAGGTACTGACATAGAAAAATTTGGAATCTATTACACTCGTGAAGATGAAACTGCTAACTTAATGTTACATCCTGTTATTTCAGTAATTTCATCATCATATTTCTCAACTACCAATGCTAAAAGGTTTATTCACAACCACCGTATAGCAGGTGAAACATTGGCAACTACTAACCTTTGGGATAAACAAGGAAATTCAGGAAAACCAAATTATGGTTATGAGTTTTATTGGTTTACCCCTTTTGATGTATTTGACAATAGACGTGACGCAGTAATCTATGGAAAATTCCCTACGTTTAAAGACAATAGCACTCATACTATAATGATACCTTTTACTACCGATGAAACCCTTTTGGTAAGAGCTGAAGCTAAAGTGCTCTTAGGAGAATATGATAGTGCTGTCAATGACCTAAATATGTTCACTTCCAAATTTATTCAGCAAACTACTATCAATGGATATACTAGTAGTAATACAGTTACAAAAAATGAAATCATAGATTTTTACAATGGCATGGCCTACTCAGAAAGTACTATAAACGGTGCTACCCAAAAAAAACGCCTTAGCCCTTCATTCACTATCAGTAATGATGGAATACAAGAACCCCTATTGCACTATATATTACAATGCCGACGTATCCTCACCCTAGGAGAAGGCTTGCGATGGCAAGATATACGCCGCTACAATATAGAAGTAACCCGCTACCAAAGTGATAACTCAAACCGAAATGATGCTACTATAAAATCAATATTACCTGCTAACGATTTGCGTAGAGCCATTCAACTACCCGATGCTGTAATAGGCAAAGGAATGAAAGCAAATCCAAGATAATAGAAAATATAGACTATGAAAAAAATACTATACACATTTCTAGCCTTATCTTTTTTAGGCTGCAACAATGACGATAAACTCTCTGATGAGAGTGTTATCATTCGCAATGGAGAAGAAAGTCAGAGCTTGAACCCACAAAATGATTTGGACAAGTACCTAGATGAGACTTTTGCTAAACCATATAACATACAGATTTTGTATCGTTTTTTAGAACGAGAAATCAGTAGAATTTACACTTATACACCTACTAAGTATAACAAAGCAATAGAGTTTGCTAACGTGTTTAACTATCTATTTATTGAACCATATGTTAAGCTCACCTCTAAACCCTTTATGAAAGAACATTCGTTTAATACTCTTATTCTTATTGGTGAACCTGCTTTCAACCCCACAGGAACTAAACTAGTAGGACTTGCAGCTGCTGGTATAAAAATACACCTAACCGACATAAACCACTTAGAACCTAATAATATCTATTGGTTGAATGACAATATTTTGGCTACCCTCTACCATGAAAATGCACATACTTGGCATCAGGCAAAACTCTATACTACTGATTATGAAAAAATATCCGCAAGTGACTATAAAAACGACCGCTGGGTAAACGAATGGAATTTAAACACTAAGAACTATCTAAGAGCAGGCTTTATAACTGCCTACTCAAGTTTTGATCACGATGAGGATTTTGTAGAACTATTAGCACGCTATATAGTATACTACAACGCCTCTCTAGATTGCAACTGTGCTACTACTAATAGTAGTTTAGATACTAATGGTGATGGTTTTGACGATACTTTATATAATGCTTGGAAAGCTAAATTTAGTAACTACGGAAGTACCCTATCTGAATATTATACTCCTTACGAATCTACTAGCGTGTGGGAAGAAGTCTTAAAAAAAGCGGATAGAAAAATAAGACCTACAGAAACTTATACTGGAAAACAGAAAATAGAACAAAAAATAGCCATCATGAAAAAATACCTACAAGACGAATGGAATATCAACCTTGATGAACTTCGCGCTGAAATACGTAGTAGGTACCCTTATGTAGCAGGCAAAACCTTTGATGGCGTTCCTATACAACGAAAAGATTTCACCCGATTAACCCGTTAATATAACAACAATGAAAAAATATATAATTTTATCTTTATTATTCCTCTTCTTTATAAACTGTAATTATAAAGAAAAGGAAACTTTTGAGCAAAAAGCATCTGAGCGCACTGTAAATTCGCTTAACAACTATAAAAAGACTCTAGAAAACGATAGCTATTGGCTCTTAACTTACTACCCTGAACAATATCGTGTAGGTTATTGGGTATATCCATATCAGCCAGAGATTTTTGCTACTGACAAAGATTTTCCTAAAGCTCATAGAAGCATAGGTGGCTATAACTTTTTAATAAAAATGAAAGACGGAAAGGTTACAGCTTCATCAGAAGTGAGTTATACCAATACAGAAGAAACTTCATACTTTTCATACGATATAACTGAAGGACCTACTATTAGTTTCGACACCTTTAATAGTGTATTACATCATTTCCGTTTTGTATCACCTTCATTCCCTAATGCCCGCGGAGGAGAAACTGACTTTATCATCCTAAAGTACGAAAACGATACCTTTACTTTGCGTGGACGTACTTCCAACAACATTATGACTTTAAAAAAATTTACAGGTGATAGAGAAACTTATTTGAACAAAATACGCGAAAATAGCAATGCTCTTCAATACAAAGGTCTTTCTCCTATCAATGTAGGAGGTTCTGAAGTAATCCTTAAGTTATTCCCTAGTTATAGACAACTCACTTTCATATATGACAACAATCAAAAATACATACAATCAGCTTTTATAATCACAGAAAGAGGCATCAAACTTTTTGAACCTATAAACATTAATGGGGTAACCTTTGATGAATTTTATTTTAATCAAGGTAAAACTGCCTTAGTAACCACTGATGGAAACATAACCACTAACTTTGTGAACTCTCCTATCACTATCAGTAGTAATGCTTTATATGTAACTTTTGATACATATAACGCTTCTGAAAAAATAATGGATATTTTCAACAAGGCTAAGAGAGCAGTAGAGCAATCAAAAAACAAAACCCACACCCTACTGAATTATATCAGGTTAGTAAATATAATGGGGAATGACCAACAACAAACAGCAGGAATGCACGCTTACGTAGCTGAAAAAAATAATCTTGATAATACAAGTAGTGTATACTATGAAATGGACTTTGTAGGCGTTGCTAATAATGCTAATGAAGAACAAGTTGAAATTCTTATAAAAGATATGCCTAATGAAGGTGATAGCACTTACAAAAATAGTCTTTACTACTACAGAGAAGCAGAACGATTATTTTTAGACTTAGCTAAGTTAGGTCCTTATAAAAAATCAGTTTATAACGCTAATTACACATATCTAATAAGCGTGAAAGACCCTGATATTTGGTTTTTAGTATATACCCCTTAAAAAATGTTAAAAATATTTTTTTATTACAATTTTTATGCGTACATTTGCAGCGTTTTTCAGAGGAACTTTTACCTTGTCTAAAACTCAAAAAACATAAGTTAGTAAATTATAGAATTTTAAATAAAAAATTTAAGACATTATGAGTAAACCAAAAACACTTTCCGTTGATAAATACGGAATTAAAAACGCTAATGTTCGTTACCAATTGTCTGCTGACGAACTTCACCAAGAAACTTTGGACAAAAAATTAGGTGTTGAAGCATCTTCTGGAGCTATCGCTATCAACACAGGTGAGTTTACTGGTCGTTCTCCTAAAGACCGCTTCATCGTAAAAGATGATATCACCAAAGATCGCGTATGGTGGGGTAACATCAACATCCCTTTCGAACCTGAAAAATTCGATAAACTATACGAAAAAGTAGTAGCTTATCTTTCAAGTAAAGAAATTTACGTTCACGATGGCTATGTTTGCGCCGACCCTAAATACCGCACCAATATCCGTACTATTACTGAACTTCCTTGGAGCAACCTTTTCGCTTTTAATATGTTCTTACGTGTAGAAGATAGCGAACTCGCTTCTTTCAATGAAGATTGGTTAGTTGTTAATGCTCCTGGTTTCAAAGCCGACCCAGCTGTAGATGGCACTCGTCAAGCTAACTTCGCAATCCTTAATTTTACTAAAAAAATCGCCCTTATCGGTGGTACTGGTTATACCGGCGAAATTAAAAAAGGTATCTTCTCTGCTATGAACTTTGAATTGCCTGTATTCCGCAACACTATGCCAATGCACTGTTCTGCTAACGTAGGTAAAGACGGCGATACTGCTATCTTCTTCGGTCTTTCTGGTACTGGTAAAACTACCCTTTCTGCCGATCCTAACCGCCACCTCATCGGTGATGACGAACACGGTTGGACTCCTGAAAATACCGTATTCAACTTCGAAGGTGGTTGCTACGCTAAAGTAGTAGACCTTACCGCTGAAAAAGAACCTGAAATCTTCGCAGCTATCAAAAAAGGCGCTATCCTCGAGAACGTAATTATGGATGATAAAGGTGTTGTAGATTTCGCTCGCACCGATATTACCGAAAACACTCGTGTTTCTTATCCTATTTACCACATCGCTAATATCCAACCAGGTTCAATAGGTCACAACCCTAAAAACATCTTCTTCCTTACTTTCGATGCTTACGGTGTATTGCCTCCAATCTCTAAATTGACTCCTGAACAAGCTGCTTACCAATTCGTTTCTGGTTATACTTCTAAAGTTGCCGGTACTGAGGTAGGTATCACTACTCCTCAAAAAACTTTCTCTGCTTGCTTCGGAGCTGCCTTTATGCCTCTTCACCCAGCTGAATATGGTAAACGTTTGGCTGAAAAAATCAAAGAAACTGGCGTAAACGTATGGTTGGTAAACACTGGTTACAATGGTAAAATGAAAAGATGCAGCTTGAAAGATACCCGCGCTCTTATCACTGCGGCTCTTACTGGCAAACTTAACAATGTTGAGTACAAAGAATTACCTATCTTCGGTTTCAAAGTACCTCAATCTTGCGAAGGTGTTTCAGATCAAAGCATCTTGAACTCAGAAAACACTTGGGACGACAAAGCTCAATTCAGCGCTAAACTCAAAGAATTGGCTGAATCATTTGTACAAAACTTCAAAGATAAAAAATTCGCTGAAGGTGCAAGTGCCGACGTCCTCGCTGGTGCTCCTAAATTGTAATTTAACTTTAAAGGATATAGTTTGAAAAAGGCTGCTTCCGATGGGAAGCAGCCTTTTTCTATCTCCCGACCCCTGACCCCTGAATTTGGCACAATTGTTGCCTAATTGTCTTACGAGATAAAACAAATTAGTAAAACAAAAAATATGATGAAGAATTACGCAACAATGATAGCTACTGCCTTCCTCGGCGGAGCTATGACCTTAGGAGGGTATAAACTCTTTATAGATAAACACGATGCCAAACAAGAGGCGCTTGATTTGCTTTCACGTCCCGCTTTGGTGCAAACCAATCACACTACCCCTGAAAGAACGGTAGCAGGTGAAACCAACTTTATAGAAGCGGCTAACAAAACGGTGAATAGTGTCGTGCACGTGAAGAACACTGTAAAATCACAAGGAGGTGTAACCTCTATTTTCGATCTTTTTTATGGTAATGGGGGAGGCGAACAAACCCAAGTAGGTACCGGTTCTGGGGTTATCATTACCCCTGATGGTTATATAGTTACCAATAATCACGTGATTGCGAATGCTACTACTTTGGAGGTTACCCTTAACAACAATAAAACTTATACTGCTAAGCTTATAGGCACAGATGCTTCTTCGGATATTGCCTTACTGAAAATAGAAGCCGATGAAAAACTACCTTTTCTTACTTTTGCCGACTCCGATAATACTCAAGTAGGAGAATGGGTGCTTGCGGTAGGGAATCCTTTTAACTTAAATTCTACCGTTACCGCGGGAATTATTAGTGCAAAAGCACGTAACATCAGTGAACTTGGTAGCGATAAAATAGAATCTTTTATACAAACTGATGCTGTGGTAAATATGGGGAATAGCGGCGGAGCTTTGGTAAATCTCAATGGTGATCTTATAGGTATCAATACTGCAATCTCATCTACTACAGGGGTATATATGGGCTACTCGTTTGCAGTGCCTAGTAATATCGCTAAGAAAGTGGTGGAAGACCTGATAGAGTACGGGAATGTACAACGTGGGGTGATGGGTGTACGTGGACAAGCATTAGACTCCGAAGTAGCTAAGAAACTCAATGTAAAAGAAACAGAAGGATTCTATGTAGATTCAGTAGAAGATGAGTCAGGAGCTGGTAGTGCTGGACTTAAAAAAGGTGACATCATCAAGCAAATTGACAACGTGAAAATACATAAATACTCTGATCTTAGTGGTCATATCGCTTCTAAACGTCCTGGTGATATGCTAAAAGTAACCTATGTACGAGAAGGTAAAGAACGTACTGCTAATATTACTCTCAAGAAAAACACTACTTATGTAATACAATCCTTAGGTTTGGAAGTGAAAAACCTTTCAGAAGCTGACCAAAAACGTTTTAAAACTAAAAACGGAGTGAAGGTTACCGCTGCAGGTCAGTTTTATGAGTATAATAATATAAATATAGTGGGTAAAGTATTACTTTCTGTTAACGGAAAGACCATTAAGGATGTAGATGAATTGAAAAATATAATGTCTACACTTTCCTCACGTAATCGCAACTCATTAGAAATTTTGAATGAAAAAGGAGAAAAAGAAAGATTCTTCTTCTAATAAATATTTTATGCCATTGAGGCTCATATCTTTGCCAAAGGTTCTTGCCCGTGAGGCTCACACCTTTGGCAAAGTTTTTAATTCTCTTTGTTTGACTTGTTAGCCTCGTCTAAGTCGTCTAATCTCAACCTAAAGCCTCCGAGATTCTTCAAGTCTCCAGAGATTTTTTAAACCTTATAATTAGAAAAATTAACAATGATACACTATCTAAAGGCTGATGCTACTCTGCCACAAACCGAAGGTAACATTATCATCACCCATATTTGTAATGATATAGGTGCTTGGGGTAAAGGTTTTGTGTTAGCACTTTCCAAACGCTGGAAAACACCTGAAAAACAATATAAACAATGGTATAAACAAGGCGAAGATTTCGCTTTGGATGCAGTGCAGTTTGTAAAAGTAGAAAGCGATATATGGGTTGCCAATATGATTGGGCAACATAAAATATATAAAGATGAAAATGGCAATCCACCCATTCGTTATGAAGCAGTGAAAAAAGCCTTACAACAAGTAGCCAATTTTGCTCTTGAAAACAATGCCAAAGTACAAATGCCCCGCATAGGTTGCGGATTAGCAGGAGGTACTTGGGATAAAATTGAAGCCATTATCAATGAAACCCTTTTAGAAAAAAATATAGAAGTATTCGTCTGCGACTTATAATTTTTCACTTTTTACTTAACCGATGAATATCAAACTTATAGCGGTAGGAAAAACCGATAATTCAGCCTTACAAGAGCTCATCACCACCTATGAAAAGCGACTTTCGTACTACATCAATTTTGAATTGCAACTCTTGCCTGATATTAAGAATAGCAAATCACTATCGGAAGAGCAACAAAAAACAAAAGAAGGCGATCTGATTCTCAGTAATATAGCCTCTTCTCATCATCTGATACTCTTAGACGAACGAGGCAAAGAGTACACCTCAGTAGCTTTTGCCAATGAATTGCAAAAGAAAATGAATGCTGGCGTCAAGCAGCTCACTTTTGTGATTGGCGGACCTTATGGTTTTTCAAAAGAAGTATATGACCGTGCTAATGGTAAGCTTTCGCTCTCCAAACTCACCTTTTCACACCAAATGATACGTCTATTTTTTGTGGAACAACTCTACCGTGCTTTTACGATTCTCCGTAATGAGCCCTATCATCACCAATAATATTAATTTCTCAAAACAACACCGCTAGCGCGAGCTTGCAGCTCGTGCCTCCGGAATTGGCGGTAATCTGAAAAATTGCACTTGATGGTGGAATGGACGGAGAGTGTATTTTTTGAAAAATATTTGCACAATTGTTGAAAACTTACTACTTTTGTGGCGTGAAAATAACCATTGATTGAGCTCTTTATATAGCTCATCATCTTTAAATAATAGATTATATGAAAGTTACAGTAGTAGGCGCTGGTGCCGTAGGAGCAAGTTGCGCAGAGTACATTGCTATTAAAGACTTCGCGTCTGAAGTAGTTCTAATTGACATCAAAGAAGGTTTTGCAGAAGGTAAAGCTATGGATTTGATGCAAACTGCTCCCCTCAATGGGTTTGACACTCGTATTGTAGGGGTTACAAATGATTATTCTAAAACTGCAGGCAGTGATGTAGCTGTGATTACCTCAGGTATTCCTCGTAAACCAGGTATGACTCGCGAAGAGCTTATTGGTACCAATGCTAACATTGTGAAATCAGTTGTTGAACAATTGGTGAAATATTCACCTAATGTGATTGTAATTGTAGTAAGTAACCCTATGGATACTATGGCTTATTTGGTACACAAAGCTACTAAATTACCTAAAAATCACATCATCGGTATGGGTGGAGCTCTTGATAGCGCTCGTTTTAAATATCGTTTGGCAGAAGCTCTTAACAGTCCGATTTCAGATGTAGATGGTATGGTAATCGCTGCTCATAGTGATAGTGGTATGTTGCCTCTTACTCGTTTGGCAAGCTATCGCGGTGTGCCAGTAACCGAGTTTTTGAGTGCTGATCGTCTTAACCAAGTAGCTGAAGATACTAAAGTAGGTGGAGCTACTCTTACTAAACTTTTAGGAACTTCAGCTTGGTATGCTCCAGGAGCTGCTGTATCAGCTTTAGTACAGGCAATTGCTTGTGACCAAAAGAAACTTTTCCCTTGCTCAGTATTACTTGAAGGTGAATACGGACAAAAAGATGTATGCGTAGGGGTTCCTGTAATCATCGGTAGAGATGGTGTTGAAAAAATTGTAGAGGTAAAACTTAACGATGCTGAAAAAGCTAAATTTGCAGAAAGTACTGAAGCAGTACGTGAAGTAAATAAAGCTTTAGCAAGTGTGTTATAGTCTGCCTTAAGACCTTAAAATTAGAATAAAAGCGACTTTTCCGAAAAAAAGTCGCTTTTATTTTATTTGGTATTCCCGTTCTCCGAAGGGGATAATCCGCAAAAAATACTTATAACTATTAAAATTTCTTTTATTTATGAAATATATTCTTGCATTTTTTGTCACTTTTATTACTACGGCACAACAAACTGATTTTGTGCTCCTCAAAGGTCTTTCTTCCGATTTTGTATTTGATATGAAATATGCAACTCCTGATAACTTTCTTAAACAAGCTGTTTATGAGTGTGGAGAATGCTATCTGCGCAAAAAAACAGCGGAAGCCTTGGTAAAAGCTAATGAGGAGTTTAAAACTTTGGGATATCGCATCAAACTATTTGATTGCTATCGACCTCTTGAAGTACAAAAAAAGATGTGGAAAATACTTCCAGGAACTCATTATGTAGCCAATCCTGCCAAAGGTTCCAAACACAATCGTGGAGCAGCAGTTGATCTCACTTTAGTAGATAAGGATGGTAAAGAATTGGATATGGGCACTCCTTTTGATTTTTTTGGTGAGAAAGCTCATCATACTTGTACCACTCTTCCTAAAAAAGTACTCGAAAATCGCAAGTTGCTAAAAGATATACTCAACAAATACAACTTCAAATCTATTTATTCGGAGTGGTGGCATTACGAATACCGCCCTGAAATGCAATCCAAAGTTGAAAACTTCCAATGGCAATGTGAATAATTACGAATTACGAGGTGTTATTTGAGATTGTTAGGCAGCTCTAAAATTTGTATGCTTTTAACTCTAATAGCGTTGTTTATCAAAGCACGAGTATATTCAGGATAAGGTTCTCCCGCTGCAGGGGCTCCCATTTTACATTCACCGTCGGAACCACCTCCCCCATTAATCCATAGATAAGCATCGGCGTGTGCTCTAGTGGTTTTGGTAGTGCTACGCGGACCTAAAGCCGCATTGAAGTTGTTGCAAGAGTTATAAGGAGCATTGGCATTCTGGTGTTTAGGACGGTTGATGCCACTCCGACCTGTGTCAATCACGTAATGCACATTTTTAAAACCTTTAGTAGCCAAATAAGCTACAAACTTTTCCGCTCCAGCTTCTTCTTCGGCAGTACCTCCCAAACCTGAAACATTCAATGCAAAACCTCACATATATTTTAAACCTCCGTCTATAATAGCATTGGCAATATTTTCAGGATATTAGGTGACCAAACCAGAGTTTCCCGCGTGAATATAACTCGCTACATTAGGGTTGTTCTTATTTAATTTTTCGGCAGCATACCTTAGCAATTCAGCACGCTTATTGTATTTAGCCGAACCTCTTGGATGACCACAGTAGTTAATAGCATCGGGTTCTATAATTACTACAGCACGACGTTGCCTAATGATAGCACTAACACGATCTATCCACGCTTTATAAGAAGCCGCATTAGGGTGCCCACCTTTAGAAAATGACCCACAATCACGTTCAGGAATACCATAAAGTACTACTATAGGTGTTTTGTGAGCACGTTCAGCTCCCTCTACAAAGTTTTTCAGCTAACCATTGTTCTTCTCACTATTAGGACTCATACCGTCATACCATCCGCCACAAGGGGTACCATACACTTGGTAATAGAGTTTTTTCAGTTCTACGTTAGGTTCTTTTTTTACAGCATTCAAACGAGAAGGTTCTAAATAGAAATCCCAATCATAAGGGATTTGTGTAGTTGAAGTCTGCGTAGAGGGGTCGTTGTCTTCCCCTGATTTTTCACAAGCGATAATGATCAATAGAAAAGCTACTAAGGATACTAATTTATTCATAATTTTCTTTTTTAATGTTTTAAAACTACAAAGGTAGTACTTTATTTTTGATTTTGCGCACAATTCTCCCTCGCAAATTGGCAAATTCACAAATTATTACTACATTTGCCCCCGAAAACTCAAAATAAGAAAAAACTATGAAATGGGAAGGAAGACGTCAAAGTAGCAATGTTGACGATCGCCGTGGTATGCGCGGCAAAGGCGGACTTATCGCTGGCGGTGGTATCGTCGGTATCATCGTTGTATTATTGCAACTATTTGGTGGCGAAACAGGACAACAAGTAGCCTCTGTTGTAAACCAAGTAGCAGGTGGTAACCAAACACAACAAGCAGTAGAACGTGTAGAACTCAATGCCGAACAGAAAAAAATAGGCGAATTTACTGCCACAGTACTCGCTGATACCGAAGATGTTTGGGAAAAAGTATTCTCTCAAAATGGATTAGGTACCTATAAAAAACCTACCTTAGTACTCTTCACCGAAAATGTCAGCACCGGTTGCGGTAATGCTACGGCAGCTGTAGGTCCTTTTTATTGTCCTGCCGACCAAAAGCTCTATATGGATATGGACTTTTTTGAAGAACTCAAATCTCGATTCGGAGCTAAAGGCGGCGACTTTGCCATCGCTTATGTGATGGCTCACGAGGTGGGGCATCATATTCAAACGCTCTTGGGTACCTCTCAGCAAGTACGCCAAAAACAACAAGGGCTCTCCAAGGCTGCTGCCAATAAATGGTCAGTAGCTCAAGAGTTGCAAGCCGATTTCTATGCAGGGGTTTGGGCGCACCATAATCAAAAATATTTGGATACCGATGATATCGACGAAGCACTTAGTGCCGCAAATGCTGTAGGTGATGATGCTATACAAAAACGTATGCAAGGACACGTAGTCCCCGATTCCTTTACTCACGGTACTTCTGAACAACGAAAATATTGGTTTACCAAAGGCTATAACACTGGCGACATCCGTCAGGGTAATATTCAAACTATTTATGAACAAACAAGTAATCGTTAGAGATTTAGGCAATAAAGACTATAAAGAAACTTGGGACTACCAAGAAAACCTCTTTCAAAAAATTGTCGAGCAGAAAACAAATAACCGAGCTAATAACACTCACTTACCTACTGATAATTATTTTCTCTTTGTAGAGCACCCTCACGTCTATACCTTGGGTAAAAGCGGACATATAGAGAATTTGCTTATTGATGAAGAAGGATTAAAGAAAAAAGGAGCTACTTTCTATAAAATTAATAGGGGAGGGGATATCACCTATCACGGTCCTGGTCAAATTGTAGGCTATCCTATTTTAGATTTAGATAACTTTTTTACTGACATTCACAAGTACCTCCGCTTTTTAGAAGAAGTGCTCATTCGCACTCTTGCCGAGTATGGTCTCAAAGCAGAGCGCAGTGAAGGTGAAACAGGCGTTTGGCTTGATGTAGGAACTCCTTTTGCTCGCAAAATTTGTGCTATGGGAGTACGTTGTTCCCGCTGGATAACAATGCACGGTTTCGCCCTAAATGTAAATACTGATTTGGGATATTTTGATAATATTATTCCTTGTGGAATTCGCGGTAAGGCAGTAACATCGCTAAACGTAGAATTAGCTAAAGATAAAGTGGATATAGCAGAAGTAAAATCGCATATCCTGAAACATTTTAAGGAATTGTTTGAAACTGAATTGATATAAAAAAGCTGTGCAAATAGCACAGCCTTTTTTATATCTAAAAATCCCCGTAATTCACTTGAAAGCAAGGTAAATGCAAATCCTTGCGCCACATATCTACTACTTGGTTGCGGTCATCTAAAAGGAATTCTACAAAGTATTTTCCTTGTATTTCACCCTCAAAAAGTTCTCTTTTAATGATGTTATCTTTGCGGAAATCGTTAGAGGTGCGCATCAGCAGTAAGTCGTAACCTATTTGGTGTTTATCGAGAAAACGCACTGTAGGTTCGCGGAATTTATCTTCGCGCCCCGAGAGCAAAATCACTTGATAGCCCCGTTGTTTAGCCATTTTCAAAGTAGCAGCTACAGGTTCGTTCAGCAAGTCGTTATCACAAGTCGCCGCGTTGTAAGGATCACGACCATTGAGCAAGGAAAGAGTACCATCTAAATCGCAAATCACAGCCTTAGGTAGGTTCTTATCTTGAGTAACATAGCTGGTAGTTGCCACTTGTACTTTGCGAGGAATAGGAGCAAAATCAAATTTTTCGAGAGTGTGCTTTAGGTTAGCCACATTTCTCTCTACCACACTTTTAGATATGAATTTTCCCGTTTCTTCATAGCGTTTATCACAGCGTTTTACTAATTCGTCTACAGGTAAATCAAATACTTTAAAACTGATATCAGCGTATTCAGTATAAGTGTGAATCATATCCTGAATGGTGCGCAGCGATGTGTTTGTAGCATCGATAATCACATTGGTATCACTTTTTAGCAAGGTGAGCACCGAGGCTTCTACCATTTTGCTAATGCGCTCTTCATAGAACGGAATCATTAGTGAATCACCAAACTGCATCAAGCGAAAGTCATCGCGATTCACGCGTATCCAATTGTCTTCGGTACGTAAAAAATAACGTGCAAAGGTAGATTTACCCGACCCCGGGGCACCCACCAATATAAGAAGTTTACTCATAGTCTGCTGTCTAATTGATTTTCTACCTCTTCCCCTAAAATGCGGTCGAGTACTAAGTTTTTAAATTCGTAATTCTCCTCGTGAATTTCATTATAAGGCGTTTGCAAAAGTTTGGCATTGATAGCCCAATCGTTGATAGAACATTTCAGCTTACCTTTTATATTGCGTTTAGCGATTTGTTCTTCTAATCGGTCTTGAAAATCCACCCCGTAAATGAGTGTGAGGTAATCGTTGTTGCGCACTTTGAAAGCAGGCGGTATGCCTTGCATAAAAGCCTTACGAGGCTTGATAACTACCCCCTCTTCGTCATTGGCGTTCATTCGGTCTACCCAAGCGCGTATTTCGGGGTATTTGGCTTCAAAGTCAGCAGTATCCGTAAAAGTGTAGTGCAAAAATTCATCACTGTTAATACGTGCAAAACTGAGGTTGTCATTCACAAAATGTTCAGTCCCATCATCGTAGATTTCCTTTAAAATATTAAAAGGTTTGAAGTAAACAGTTGCATCTTTGCCAAAGATGTCCAATTGTCTTTTAAACAGAGCAATATTCTTCTCATAGTGAGGCAAATCGAGTAGCTTCATATCGCGTATCGATTGGTACTGACGAATGATGTGGGTAGGGTATTTATCTTTCAATTCCTTGCCCGAAAGTACTTTGGCGTCAGCCACAAAAGCTAGGTATTCAGGTTTTTGCTTGATAGCGTTTATTTTTTCATATAAGTCGCTCTGTTGCAAGTAGTCGCAATGTATCTGATGAGAGATGTAATAAGCCGAAAACTCATTGGTAATAAGTCCTTTACCTAAAGCCGACCACGGCATCAATTCCGATTGGATAATGCGAATAGTTGTGTTCTCCCAGCTGAACTTAGCGTGTAACTGAGCGAGTGCTGACACCCATTGTGAACGATCTAAATGATTGATTTTATAACCATTTCGGCTTACTAAATAACTATCTTCTAAGTTCTTATGTAAGTAAATATCACAATAAGAACCCATATATTTCTTCTGTATTAAAATCTCTTTGATGTCTCTGTCAAAGAACCATCGCAAGCCCTCATAAAGACTTTCAATTTCATTGCGCCCCACCGATTTAGGAGCTGGTGAAATTGTAGGCGAAAAAGCATTGATTTTGTTCTTGCAAAACCAATCAATACGTTTTTTTATAAGTGTTTTATCTTCCATCGCTTAAATTTGAGGCAAAGATAGAAAAAAAAAAGAAATACTAACCCCGTTTTCCATTTTTTTGAAGCCAGAAGCTATATAATATTTTTTACTTTATGCTTCTCTCTAACCTTTTTTCCTTTTCAAACCTACAAAAAAACGACACTAAAAACTAACAAGTAATTTTGCTCATTTGGCAATTACTTTGTAATTTTGCGCTCTCAAAACAAACCATTCAAAATGAAAGATACTTATTTTGTGGTGGGTATCTCCACCGAAGTTGGCAAAACCATTGTTTCAGCGATTCTTACAGAGGCTTTTCAAGCCGATTATTGGAAGCCTATACAATCAGGGGATTTAGAAAACTCGGATACTGACAAGGTAAAACGACTTATTAGTAGTACACATACAGTATTTCACCTTAATAGTTATGGACTACATACCCCTGCAAGTCCACATCTTTCAGCTCAATTAGATGGTGTACGGATTGAACTTTCTAAAATTGTACGACCTGAAACTAATAATACACTTGTTATAGAAGCAGCAGGTGGATTGTATGTTCCTCTCAATGAAAAAGATATGATGCTTGATCTAATTCACCCTACTGATAAAGTCATTTTAGTTTCTCGTCATTATTTGGGTAGTATTAACCACACTTTACTAACTTATGAAACTCTTAAAAACAGAGGTTTAAACATACATAGTATAGTATTCAGTGGCACTCCTACTCCATCAACTGAAGAAGTGATTTTGCGTCATACCAACTTACCTGTATTGCTACATATTGATGAAGAACCCTATTTTGACAAACAAATCATTTTAAAATACGCAACAAAAGTTAATAAATAAATCCCTCGTGGTTTGCACCAAATTGATAAATTAATATATGCAGAATTTAAACGATACCCTTAAACAACATATACAAAAAGCAGTACAAGAACTGTACAACGTAAGTTTAGAAAATGTAGAATTGCAACAAACTAAAAAAGAGTTTGTAGGTGATGTGACCCTTGTAGTCTTCTCACTTTTGCGCCACATCAAAGGCAATCCTGTGCAAATAGGTGAACAAATAGGAACTTACCTCAAAGAAAAAGTAGGTAATTTAGTAACCGATTTCAATGTGATTAAAGGCTTTCTAAACCTTGTTATCGCTGATACTTATTACCTCAACTTTTTAACAGAAATAAAAGACAATCCTCAGTTTGGGTTAATAACACCTAATAGCAAAGAGGCTATTTTAGTAGAATACTCATCTCCTAACACTAATAAGCCTTTGCACTTAGGACATATCCGTAACAATCTCTTAGGTTATTCAGTAGCCGAAATCTTAAAAGCTGCCGGACATAAAGTGTATAAAACCCAAATCATCAACGATAGAGGAATACACATTTGCAAATCTATGGTAGCTTGGCAACGCTTTGGCAATGGAGAAACTCCTGAAAACACAGGATTAAAAGGAGATAAATTGGTAGGAAACTACTATGTTGCATTTGATAAAGCGTATAAAGAAGAAATACAAGAACTAATAGTTCAAGGAAAATCGAAAGAAGAAGCTGAAAAACAAGCACCTATATTTATAGCAGCTCAAGAGATGCTTCGCCAATGGGAAGCAGGCGACCCTGAAGTAATGAAACTTTGGAAGCAAATGAACGGATGGGTATACGATGGTTTTGCGGTTACTTATAAGAATTTAGGAGTAGATTTCAACTCGTACTACTACGAAAGCAATACCTATTTATTAGGAAAAGACATCGTAGAACAAGGTCTACAAAAAGGGGTATTCTTCAAAAAAGAAGATGGCTCTGTTTGGTGCGATCTCACCGCTGATGGTTTAGATGAGAAGTTGGTACTCCGCGCCGATGGTACTTCAGTGTATATGACCCAAGATATGGGTACTGCCTCTCAGCGTGTGAAAGACTATCCTGATGTAAAAGGAATGGTCTATACTGTGGGCAATGAACAAGATTACCACTTCAAAGTACTTTTTCTTATCTTGAAAAAATTGGGGTACGATTGGGCATCACACTTGTACCACCTCAGCTATGGTATGGTTGATTTACCTAGTGGAAAGATGAAAAGCCGTGAAGGCACTGTTGTAGATGCTGATGATCTAATTGCTGAAATGGAACAGACTGCCAAAGTAATTTCACAAGAACTCGGTAAACTCGATGGCTATTCCGAAGCACAAAAAAAGGCTTTGTATCACACCATTGGCTTAGGAGCCTTGAAATACTATATATTAAAGGTAGATCCTAAAAAACGCATCTTGTTTGATCCTAAAGAATCTATTGATTTTCAAGGAAACACAGGCCCATTTATACAATACACATACGCTCGTATCCAATCTATTTTGCGAAAATATGCTGAAATGCGCGACAATAAAGAGGCAATAACTCTACCTAGTGTTTTGCAAGAAAAAGAAAAGACTTTGCTAAAGAGCATCACTCTTTTTCCCTCTATTGTGCAAGATGCCGCCGATAATTATAGCCCTGCTGTAGTTGCTAATTACGTATACGATTTGGTAAAAGACTTCAATTCATTCTATCAAAACGTTTCCATTTTAGGTGAAGAAGATGCAAGCAAACGCCATTTTAGAGTAGCTTTAAGTAAAAAAATAGGTGAAATCATCGCAGAATCTTTCAAAATGCTAGGAATACAAGTTCCTGAAAGAATGTAAATTAGAAAAAAGACATAAAAAAAGTTAAAAAAAAGTTGTTAAAAAATTTGCAAGAATGGATATTTGTCGTACCTTTGCACCGCAAATGAGAAACAAAGTAACTCCTCAAATGCAAATTTACTGAAACAAATAACAAGCGAAAATAGCTCAGTTGGTAGAGCGCAACCTTGCCAAGGTTGAGGTCGCGGGTTCGAACCCCGTTTTTCGCTCTTTTTTATGTCTATCATAAAGAAGCTCGGATGGTGGAATCGGTAGACACGCTGGACTTAAAATCCAGTGGGCAGTAATGCTTGTGCGGGTTCAAGTCCCGCTCCGAGTACAATCTACAATTACAACCCTTTGATTTTCAAAGGGTTGTATTTTTTTAAGGGCTGATTTAGCCAACATTTAGCCGAAAACTTTCAAAAACCATTTTTCAGAGGTATTTTTTTACCTCCTGAATGTAACTACAAAAAATAAAATCACTATTTTTTAAGTAGTAATTTTTTACTCTTTGTCAATTTTTGTGGATAATTTAACGTAAGTTCGATTTAAGCAGCAACGAGTCTTTTTAGATCAACAATGTTTTCTTGCAAATTAATAGAAGGCTTTTTATCAAAGAA
>NZ_CALGWU010000021.1 GCF_937936315.1 uncultured Capnocytophaga sp.
AAAATTTACTCTAAAAATCTACTGAAAAATTGCACTTACTACTGGAACTTACACATTACTTAATTCAACTTGCTAGTTGAAAAGTTTAAAAAATAAAAAAGCAAAGCAAAAGTTTTGTATATTTGTAATTGCAAAAAAATAAAAACAACTCCAATGCTTTGCAAAGACAAAATTACATCAATTTTTTGTATTATCGATGATATTTTAAAAGAAATTAATCATTCTGAAGATATTCGCAGAAAAGTATCTGATAGCGAGATTATTACAACAGCATTTATAGCTGCTAACAATTTCTATGGGAAGCATCGTGCTGCTATCAAATTTGTTAAACAATACAATTTGTTTCCCAATATGTTAGAAGAAAGTAGATTTAATAGGCGCTTACATAATCTGGGGAACGTACTTTATGAATTATTTCATTTGATAGCCTCTTTTTATAAAGAGATTACTTGTGAAATGAACTATATAATTGATTCATTTCCTATACCTATTTGTCAAAACATTCGTATTAATAGATGTAAAATTGCAAAAGGAAAATAATATAGAGGCTATACGACAAGTATGCGGTCTTATTTTTATGGAATTAAAGTTCAGTTAGTTACAACAGGAGAAGGCATACCAATTGCGTTTCATTTTACCGTAGGAAAAACAGCAGATGTAAAAGCCTTAGATAAGATTACATAGATTTTTCCACCAGATGCAAAACTTTATGGGGATAGTGCTTATACAGATTATCAAATAGAAGATTATCTAATTGAAAATAAATGTTTTGAGTTAAAAACACAACGAAAAAAAATAACAAAAGACCAGACTCAGAAAAACAAAGTAGACAGAAGTTCAAGATGAGAAAGCGTGTAGAAGTTACAAGTTACTATAAGTGATATTAAAAAGATGTTTCCTAGAACAATACATTCTGTTACTTTAAAAGTTTTTTTTATAAAGATTACAATGTATATTTTTGGATTACAGTTATTTAAAAGAATCAATAAATAGCAAGTTGAATTAAATATTAAAACTTGCTAATTGACAAATTATTCGTATCTTTGCACCAAAATACAAATATATGAAAGTAGCTGTAGTAATGGGAAGCAAAAGCGATTTACCTATAATGCAAGACGCTATTGATATCCTCAAAAATTTTGGTATCACAACGGTCGTAGATATTGTATCAGCACATCGTACACCCGAAAAATTAATGGAGTTTAGTAAAAATGCTCATAAAAATGGTATTCAAGTAATTATTGCTGGAGCAGGTGGAGCTGCTCACTTGCCTGGTATGGTTGCCTCTATGTCTCCTTTACCCATAATAGGTGTACCTGTGAAGAGTAGCAACTCTATTGACGGATGGGATTCTATCCTCTCTATCTTACAGATGCCTAATGGAGTACCCGTTGCTACTGTAGCTTTGAATGCTGCTAAAAATGCTGGCTTACTAGCTTTACAAATATTAGCTAGTACTGATGCCATACTTTTACAAAAAATGATTGATTATAAAGAAAGTTTAAAACAAGCTGTGCTCACTGCTGCAGCAACCCTTAACAATGAATAAAGACACTTTTCAAGGCTCACGCCTTCTATTATTGGATTTCGGGTCGCAATATACCCAACTTATTGCTCGCCGTGTGCGCGAACTAAATGTGTACTGTGAAATGCACCCTTATAACAATTTACCCGAGAATTTAAGCGATTTCTCTGCTGTAATCCTATCCGGTTCACCCTATTCAGTCCGTAGTGCAGAAGTCTTGCATCCAGACCTATCCGCAATAAAAGGTAAAATACCTCTTTTAGCTGTATGTTATGGGGCTCAATACTTAGCCCATTTTGGCGGTGGTGAGGTTGCTCCTTCAAACATACGAGAGTATGGTCGTGCTCATCTCACTTATATCAAACCTGAAGAACCCCTTTTTGAAGGGATTTACCAAGAAAGTATAGTATGGATGAGCCATAGTGACACCATTAAACAATTACCTCCAAATGCAATTTGTCTGGCAAGCACTCCTGATGTAACAAACGCTGCTTATCGCATAGAAGGAGAAGACACTTACGCCATCCAATTTCACCCCGAAGTAACACACTCTGCTGATGGTATGAAACTATTGGCTAACTTTCTTTTCAAAATAGCTAAACTTACCCCTAATTGGACATCCGATAATTTTGTAGAGATGACTGTTACACAGCTAAAAACACAAATAGGTAACGAAAAAGTAATCTTAGGTTTATCAGGAGGAGTAGACTCAACTGTAGCCGCTGTATTACTCAACAAAGCTATTGGAAAACAATTGCATTGTATATTCGTAAATAATGGACTCTTACGTAAGAATGAGTTTGAAAGCGTTTTAAAACAATACGAAGGTATGGGATTAAATGTGAAAGGTGTAGATGCTTCAACACGTTTTCTCTCTGCCTTAGCAGGCAAAACTGACCCTGAAGAAAAACGTAAAACTATTGGGCGTGTTTTTATTGAAGTATTTGATGATGAAGCACACAAAATCACTGATGCTCAATGGTTAGCGCAAGGTACTATTTATCCCGATGTTATTGAATCATTATCAGTAAAAGGTCCTTCAGCAACTATAAAATCTCATCATAATGTAGGTGGATTGCCCGATTATATGAAACTAAAGGTAGTAGAGCCTTTGCGTATGCTCTTCAAAGATGAAGTCCGTCGAGTAGGTCGTAGTTTGGGCATTAGTGATGAATTATTAGGGAGACATCCTTTCCCTGGCCCTGGTTTAGCTATCCGTATTTTAGGTGATATCACTGCTGAAAAAGTAGCCGTTTTGCAAGAAGTAGATGCTATATTCATCAATGCACTAAAAGAGCACAACCTCTACAACAAAGTATGGCAAGCAGGAGCTATCCTATTACCTATCAATAGTGTGGGCGTAATGGGTGACGAGCGTACTTACGAACGTGTGGTAGCCTTACGTGCTGTAGAAAGTGTAGATGGTATGACTGCCGATTGGGTAGATTTACCTTACAAATTCCTTCAAAAGGTATCTAATGACATCATCAACAAAGTGAAAGGTGTAAATCGTGTGGTGTATGATATTAGTAGTAAACCACCTGCCACCATAGAATGGGAATAATCAATTAATAGTTAAAATAATTAATAATTAAATCATAAGTCATTATGAAACATTTTTTAACACTAACCACCTTACTATGCTTTACCTTAAGTTTTGCTCAGCAAAAACATACAGCAAGTAACTATGAAAGTATTGAAAGTATCGCTAAAACTTATCGTTTTTCACCTGCTGATATTCTAAAACTTAACCCTGGAGTAAAAGATGGAATCCAGAAAGGTGTAACTATCAATATTCCTACCAGCAAGATAAAACACTACAGTACCCAGCGTCCAGTAGGTTTTACCTCTCATCTGGTAAAATCAGGAGAAACTTTCTTTGGACTTTCTCAGAAGTACAACATTTCTATAGACGATTTGAAGCGCTATAACTTAGACCTTTACACTCGTGAACTCCAAGAGAACGAGCGCATTACTATTCCACTTTTCAACAAAGCAAGTGATATGGTACAAAAAGGTGTACAAGGACAAAAACGCTATGTTGTAAAACCTCAAGAAACCTTATGGAAAATTGCAAAAAACCACAATGTGAGTGTAGAAGAATTAGAACGAATCAACAAAAAAGAAAAAGGATTTAACCCTAACAGTCTAAAAGAAGGACAAGAAATATGGGTACCTTCTTCAGCTGTAGATAACTCTGAACCTGAAGTACCTACGCGCCCTGCAACCAATAAAGAGTTGGTTCTCTACTACATAGAAAAAGGAGAAGGTTTTTATAGTCTAGAACGCAAATTTGGTTTATCACGATCTGATATTGTGAAACTCAATCCTGCTGTAAAAGATGGATTGAAAAGTGATGCTCAGATATGGATTCCTAAAGAAAACTACGATCGTTATAAAAACGCAGCTTTTACTAGTACACCTAATTACGATTTTGAAAGCTCTAATAACACTTTGCGCTCTGCTTCATCTCCTAATAATGTAAAGGAAATTAGCTATATTTTACCATTCAAAGTAGCTGATATAGGTGCAACAAACAAAGCCGCTGCTTTAAAATCACGTCTTACTGATAATAAAATTACCCCTGTAGCTACTGATTTTTATTCAGGTGCACTCATTGCTTTGGATTCCCTACAAAAAATGGGATACAAGTTCAAAGTAAACGTATACGATAGTGAAGGCGACATCAAAAAGATTACTTCTAATACAAGTGTACAAAACTCACAATTGGTAATAGGTCCTTTCACTACCAAGTCATTTAATGCTGTAGCAGAATTAATCACCAACAATAACACTGCTGTATTAGCACCTCTAGCTAATAAAAACATTGTATTAAATCCCAATGTATATCAAACTTTACCCTCAGATGAAGTACAACAAGCACAGATGATTAGTTATCTCAACAAAAATTATTCTGATGAGAATATGATTATCTTAGCCGATAGTAAAAACACAGGCTTACGCGACAAATTAGAACGTGCTTTCCCTAACGCTAAGGTAGTAACTGAAATGTCAGCTAATGGTTTTTCTAATGCTTTGAACTACAGTAAAGAAAACGTAGTTTTGTTACAATCTAATGATATAGGTTATGTATCATTAGCCGTGCGTTTGTTGCATAATGCTTTGAAAGTAAAGAAAAACAACACACATCCTAAAATTGTGTTAGCAACTGTAGAAAGAGGCAACGTTTTCGATTCAAGTAGTTTATCTAATAACCAACTATCAGATTTGCACTTTACCTACCCTACTGTAAACAAATATTCTAATGGCAGTGATAATTTTTCTATTCGTTATCAAAAAACTTATGGAATTTTGCCTAGCAAATACGCTATCCGAGGCTTTGACCTCACTATGGACGCTATTTTACGTTTAGGCGTATCTGGAAATTTAAATAGTGCAAATACCCACATAGGAGAAACCGCTTTCCTAGAAAACAAGTTTGCTTATCTAAAAAACTCTTACAAAGGAGGAGGTTATGAAAACCAAGGCGTTTACATTGTTCAGTATGACAATATGGAAATCAAAGAAGTAAAATAATGAACGTACAAATAGACTCAAGCTGGAAAGCGGTATTAGAAGAAGAATTTAACAAGCCTTATTTTACCAAGCTCACCGAATATGTTAAACAACAATATGCCGAAAATATCTGTTATCCCAAAGGAAAGCAAATATTTTCGGCTTTCGATCATTGTCCACTAAGTGAGGTAAAAGTAGTAATTATTGGGCAAGACCCTTATCACGGTGAAGGGCAGGCAAATGGTTTGTGTTTTTCTGTACACGACGGCATAGCACACCCTCCTTCACTTGTAAATATTTTCAGAGAAATAGCGCAAGATTTAGGCGCCCCCTACCCTATCAGCGGTAATTTAGAGCGTTGGGCATCACAAGGAGTCTTACTGCTAAATGCTACCCTCACAGTAAGAGCTAACGAAGCCGGTAGTCACCAAAATCAAGGTTGGGAAACATTCACCGATGCAGTTATTGCAGCAGTTTCCAAACATTGTAACAATGTAGTGTTTATGCTTTGGGGTGGTTATGCTAAAAAGAAAGCTAGCCTTATTGATAGTAGCAAACATTGTATACTCTCTTCTGGTCATCCCTCACCTTTAAGTGCTAATAGAGGGTATTGGTTTGGTAACAAACATTTCAGCAAAGCCAATGCCTATCTTGCGTCTGTAGGAAAAGAAAGCATAAATTGGTAATTAGATTTTATTAAACATAATAAGGTAGTAATATTGTAGAAAATGATACAATCTATTATTGAAAAGTATAAAGACAGAATAGCTGTTGGTACTAAAAACTTTATAAATATAACTTGGATTGAGCAAACGGAAAAGAAATTAGGCTTCCCTTTACCTGATAGTTATAAAGAGATGTTATTAAACTATGAATTTATCACTGTTTGAGGAATTGATTTTAAAACTATTGCTCCACCTGAATATCAGGAGGATGCTGATATAGATATTAATTATACTTATCTCAAAAACATTTCAATAGATTAGTATATAAATACAATGATAGAACACAAAAATGGAGTTTTTCTCATTGGAATTACTTACTTGTTCTAATTTTTGGACAACTTATAGGTTGTGATAGCCTTAGAGGGCTTGTTGATATACTAACTGTTCACTCAAAAAGAGCTTATCACTTAGGTTTTGGTAAGAATATTATTAACAAAACTATTCTTTCAAGAGCAAATGAAGTTAGAAATCTTAATATTTTTCAAGATTTTGCTTTATATATGATTAATATTGCTCAGGAAAAGAGAATTATTAATAATTTTTGCTTACACGGTAAGTTCTATGCTGTTGATGTAACAATTTTGATTTATGTAATTGTTGCTATTGTTGAAAAAGACCTTAAGCTTGATAGACCTATTGCTGAAGTAATCCGTATTTTAGGAAGTTCTCTATTAGTTAAAGAACCTATCTGAGAACTATTTACACCACTTTCAAATGAAAGTTATAGCGATAGATTTCCGCTAAAATTAAACCTATAAATTATTTAACAAAATTTTAAGAGATAGTAGAGGAATTACTTATATAAATTACTATTAATATTTGTAAAACTTTTTTACCTTTTTCCTATTAACTCTTATATTGTAACAAGTTTCTCATAGGCTCAACAATTTATAATACAAATTAATCCTTTTATATTTTTGTTTTTTTCAACCCAATAAATGGGGATAATAAGAATTACAATTATCCTAACACTGAGTTTTTAACCTCTTTTAATAAGTGTTTGATAATTCATTAAATCTGTTAAATAGTAGAATAAGAAGAGAGCTTTCTTCTAACTGTACACATCATATTTATATCCGATCACAACTTAAGAAACTAAATCAGTAAAATATTTCTTTTGATAATTGTACCCCTAAAACACAAAAACTCTAAAATTTATTTATTATCACTTGTTAATTGTTAATTATTTCTTACCTTTGCCTCTCAAAATTAAACTATAATGGAAGTAAGCAAACGTTATGCACTACGCGGAGTTTCGGCTGCCAAAGACGAAGTGCATAAAGCTATCAAAAATATCAATAAAGGATTATTCCCCAAAGCCTTTTGTAAAATAGTCCCCGATTATCTTACGGGTGATGACCAATATTGCCTTGTAATGCACGCTGATGGTGCAGGTACCAAGTCGGCATTGGCTTATATGTATTGGAAAACCACAGGCGACCTAAGTGTATGGAAAGGCATTGCTCAAGATGCCCTCATAATGAATATAGATGATTTATTATGTGTGGGAGCCATAGATAACATTATGCTTTCATCTACTATAGGGCGTAACAAGAACCTCATTCCTGCAGAAGTTATTTCAGCAATCATCAATGGTACTGAAGAACTTATCAATGAATTGGCTAACTTTGGGGTACATATTCACTCTACAGGAGGTGAAACTGCTGATGTAGGTGATTTAGTACGCACTATCATTGTCGATTCTACTGTTACAGCACGTATGGAACGTGGTAAAGTGATTGATAATGCCAACATCAAAGCAGGCAATGTAATCGTAGGGTTGGCTTCTTATGGGCAAGCTACCTATGAGACTTCTTACAATGGCGGTATGGGTAGCAACGGACTTACCTCAGCACGACACGATGTATTCAACAAATCGCTAGCTAATCAATTCCCTGAAAGTTTTGATCCCTCAGTTCCTGATGAACTCGTATATACAGGCTCTAAGCACCTCACTGATAGCGTAGTTGGCTCTCTCATAGACGCAGGAAAGCTTGTCCTCTCCCCTACCCGCACCTATGCGCCTATTATCAAAAAAATATTAGAAAAATACGATAATACCCAAATATGCGGAATGGTACATTGTAGTGGCGGCGCACAAACCAAAATATTACACTTTGTTGAGAACCTTCATATTGTTAAAGACAATCTTTTCCTCGTTCCTCCCCTCTTTAAGCTCATTCAAGAGGAATCTCATACCGATTGGAAAGAAATGTACCAAGTATTCAACTGTGGACATCGTATGGAACTCTACGTACCTGAAAACATCGCCGGAGACTTGATAGCTATCTCACAGTCATTTGGTGTACCTGCACAAGTGATAGGACACGTGGCAGCTTCTGATAAAAAACGTCTCACTATAAAAAGCGAATACGGTACTTTTGAATACTAAATTAAACATACAAACCGATATACGATGGGCATTTGCTTATTTTGCCATAGTTGTGTGCTTGGGTATCTTTATGCGCTCAGTACAAGTAGCCGACTATCCTTTTGTGTTCAATTATCGGAATATTGTGCATACCCATTCTCATTTAGCGCTTTTAGGATTTGTATATGTAATGCTTTCTGCTATTTTGGCGCGAACTTTCATTCCTTTCAACACTCAACTACACAAACGCTACCGATGGCTGTTCTACATTACCCAATTCTCAGTATTAGGTATGCTCTGTAGCTTCCCTTTTCAAGGATATGGAGCCATTTCTATTAGTTTTTCATCAGTATTTATCATTTGTACTTACTTCTTTGCGAGATTCTTTATAAAATATGCTACTTCCCCTTTTGTAAAGATGGGCATCTTTTATCTTATTTTATCAAGTTTAGGAATATGGTTTATGCCTGTAACTATTGTAAAGTTTGGTAAATTTTCTGAAATGTATATGTGTTCCATTGCTTTCTTTTTGCACTTTCAATACAATGGATGGATGCTCAGTAGCCTAATGGGACTCTTTGTAAAAAAATATGGTTGGGATATACAATACCCTCAACTTATCAAGCGCATATTTATTCTATTTCAAGCAGGAATTATAGGGTCACTTTTTATCTCGTGGGTAGGCTATTTCAGTTATCCTATCTACTATATCGTTGGGGGAGTTTCTGTGCTTATTTGGCTTACCTCTGTAATAATGATATTACGCCTATACCTAAAAACTCAACTAAAGAGCTTTTTAGCAACGGTTTTTATCTGTTTTTTTATTGCCAAAGTAGCAATGATGTTCACTGGTGCTTTCCCCGTGCTTACCCCCTATTTATTTAAAAACATCGACCTACTAATTAGTTATTTGCACTTCAATTTTCTAGGAATTGTAACCATAGGTCTCTTGCTGTTTTTAGAAGAAGTATATAAAGTAAATCGTTGGCTTATTTATCTATTTCTCTTTTGTTTTATCACCACCGAAGGATTAATCGTCTATAAGGGATTTTCAGTTATTGGAAACTACCCTATTTTTAGCAATTTTTATGAGTATTTATGGTTATTCACTGCTCCTTTTTATTTCCCTGCAATAGGGTGGCTCATCGGCAGTTTTAAAATAAAATAACGTAGAATGTTTCGTTTTTCCAATATAAATACTACTTTTGCAAATTAGTTAGTGCAATTAGGCACATCTTTTGATATGATAATAGAACGTTTAAAGTTAATAACAAAGTTTATGAATAAAACAAAAATTTGGTTGGTTCTTGTAATGTTGTTGTTTACCACTCCATTTTTTGCCCAAAACAACGAGCGTAAAAAGGTAGATGGCGTGGCAGCTGTAGTAGGTGATTATCTAATTTTGGAATCAGATATAGACAAGGCGTATATTGATTTGCAACAACAAGAAGTAGATACCCGTGAAATCAACCGTTGCCAGATGTTAGGCAAACTGATGGAGGATAAACTCTATGCTCACCAAGCTGTGCAAGATAGTGTGAAGCTCACCGATAGCGAAGTACGCGACCAAGTGAACCAACGTATTGAGTTTTTAACTGCTCAATTAGGTGGTGATATCAAAAAACTATTACAGTTCTACAAAAAAGATGACGAACAATCTATGCGTGACGAACTTTTCAACCTTTTGAAGGTGAGTATGCTCGCTCAGCGTATGAAACAACAAATTATTAAAGATGTAGAAGTAACTCCTGAAGAAATACGCACCTTCTTCAATGCTATACCAGCCGATGAGCGTCCGCATTTTGGTACTGAATTAGAAATAGCTCAAATTGTGGTAAACCCAGTTGCCCCTAAGAGTTCAGTACAAAAAGTAATAGATCAACTCAATGATATTAAAAAGGATGTAGAAGAAAATGGTATGAGTTTTTCTACCAAAGCCATTCTCTACTCTCAAGACCGTGCTACTGGCGGACAAGTCCTTACTTTCAATCGTAATTCTGCTTTCGATAAAGCTTTTAAAGATGTAGCTTTTACTTTGCAAGAAGGCGAAATATCTAAACCTTTTGAGTCAAGTTTCGGTTGGCATATTATTCAAATGGACAAGATTCGTGGTAAAGAAGTGAGTGTACGCCACATTTTATTAATGCCTGATATCCCTGAGGAAGCTCTCAACGAAGCTAAAGAAAAAATATCCAAAATTCGTGAACGCATCATTAACAAAGAACTCACTTTTGATGAGGCTGCACGTAATTTCTCTGATGAAAAAGAAACTCGTAACGATGGCGGTCAGCTTATCAACCCTGAAGATCTTTCTACTCGTTTTGAACTTACTCGCATAGAGCCTACGCTTTATGCTCGTATTTCAGACCTTAAAGACAATGAGGTTTCAGTGCCTTTCCTCGATGAAGATAGAACAGGCAAAAAGACCTACAAAATTTACCAAATCACAAACCGTATTGATGAACACCAAGCCGATTTTGTAAAGGATTACGTAAAAATACAAGATTTAGCCCTCAAAGAAAAACAGCTAAAAGCTATCAACAAGTGGATGAAAGAACACATTGAAAAGACTTACATTTCAGTAAATGGAGAATATAAAAATTGTAAGTTTGAAAATAACTGGCTGAAGAAATAATTTCCCCTTACTTCAATGGGAAAATATCTAAAAAAAATAAAAAGTGAGAAACAAAACTATCATAAGTTTTATTTCTCACTTTTTTATTACCAATATAAATACTTTATCAAGAAATTCTAAACACTAAAGACTCCAAAGGGGCTATATCCACTCGCAATCTTCCTTTGCCATTTTCTATATATAGGGTAGTTTGCTTTTCGTAGTAAAGAGCATCGTTAAGGGTATATGTACCGTCATTCAAGAACCAACTGCCTAACAAATAGGCTGGCAATTGCAAGTCAAAACCATAACTTTCGTGTTCACTAAAATTGCATACCATCACCCATTGTTCTTCTTCATTCCCTCTCGCAAAACTATACACTTTGTCGTTGTAATAAACGGTATGCTCTCGATTGTATTGATGCAAATCAATATAAGCACTATTAACCTTTAAATTGAGTAATCGCTGATAGAAATCGCGTAATGCTCGTTCCGAATTACTAAGCTGACCTCCGTCATATTGTTTGTTGTTCACCCACCGTTGATGAGCAGGAACTCCTATATAATCAAAAATAGAAGTACGCGACGGACTGCCAAAACCTGCCCATTCTGCCGCTCTCTCTCCCACCTCCTGACCGAAATACACCATTACTGGCGATTCGCTAATGAGGGTAGAAACTACCATTGCAGGTTTAGCCTTTTCGGCATAGCCTGCAAATTCTGGTGAGGCTATACGTTGCTCATCGTGGTTTTCTAAGAAATGTAACATACGGTCTGAAATATCAGAAAGCCCACGTTGTATAGGGGCTATGGCATCAGTGCTATGTTCGTGTGCTACAATATTGCGCAAAGTGTCATACAATTGCACTTTGTCGTACAAGTAATCCATCTTCCCTAAGTGCAAGTAAGAGCGATATTCATTGGGGTTATATACCTCAGCCAGCAGAAAAGCCTCTGGGTTATGATGTTTAATAGCCGAATTGAAATAACTCCAAAACTCCACAGGTACCATTTCAGCCATATCATAACGGAATCCATCTACACCTTTCTCAAGCCAATACAAAGCAATATCTTTGAACTTTTGCCAAGTATTAGGCACAGTTTTGTCTTGCCAAAAATGGTAATGTACTTCTGTATCTTCACTCTCAAAACCTATAGGTAGTTCTGGAAAATCCTTAATACCATCAGGGCGTACCCCATAGTTGAGCTTTATGGTTTCATACCAATCATTGCGATCGGGCTGAGAAGCACGTGCCCCATTACCTGTCCATTTAGCAGGAAACTCATGATATTCGCCATAAATACCCTCAGGTAACTGAAAAGCCTCGTTGGGGTTGTAATAAAAATTATTGTTTACAGCATAAGTTACCGAAACATCATCATCTTCCCCAAAACCTCTTACTCCCTCAGGTTTAGCAATACTCTCATAACGGCGTGCCACGTGATTAGGCACTATATCCATAATCACTTTCAGTCCGCACTGGTGCGTACGTGCAATAAGGGCTTCCCACTCCTCCAAACGTTGTGCGGGATTGTCAGCAAGGTCTGGGTTTACAGTGTAATAATCCTTTATGGCATAAGGAGAGCCCGCGCGTCCTTTTACTACCGCCGGAAAGTCATTACTGATACCATAAGCTGTATAATCAGTAGTGAGTGCGTGATGTAATACTCCTGTAAACCATATATGTGTAGCTCCTAACTTTTTTATTTCTAATAGAGCCTTCTCAGTAAAATCCGAGAACTTACCCACTCCATTTTCATCTTTAGTGCCCCACGCTTTATTGGTAGTATTAGTATTCCCAAAAAGTCTCGTTAGCACTTGGTAAACTACTATTTTGTTATTCATTTTAAACTGTTTTTAGCTTCTTCTAATAACTCAATAAATACATTGTAATCAACTTTATGAGTTACCATATCCTCATTAATTAGTTTAACCGTAGGTGTTTCTACAAAGAAATTACCATTATTATCATAACTAACTAATGCTATGTATTTATCATCTATATAAATCTCAGCTACTAAATTGTCATAATTACAATCACTACATATTAGTATTTCTTTCTTCATAAAAATAAAATACTTTGCCAAAGGTTTAATAGCTATTGTGCTACAACCTTTGGCAAAGTTTATACTAATCATTAATCAGTATCGCCCGTGCGACTTGTGCCCATAAGCATTAAGTAGGCTTTAAGAAATTCGTCGAGTTCGCCGTTCATTACGCTATCTACATCAGTAGATTCGTAATTAGTGCGTACATCCTTCACGAGTTTATAGGGGTGCATCACATAGTTGCGTATTTGCGAACCCCACTCTATCTTCATCTTGCCTGCCTCTATCTCATCGCGTTTAGCCTGACGCTTTTTGAGTTCTATCTCATACAACTGCGATTTGAGCAATTGCAACGCCTTGTTTTTATTATCAAGCTGACTGCGGGTCTCGGAGTTCTCAATAATAATTCCCGTAGGGTGGTGACGTAAGCGCACTGCTGTCTCTACTTTGTTTACATTCTGCCCGCCTGCTCCACTCGAGCGCATTGTCTCAAAGGTAATATCCGCAGGGTTGATTTCTATTTCAATAGTATCATCTGCCAGCGGATATACATATACCGAGGCAAATGAGGTATGGCGTTTAGCATTGCTATCAAAAGGTGAGATGCGCACCAAGCGATGTACACCATTCTCTCCTTTGAGATAACCAAAAGCATATTCACCTTCAATTTCAATAGTAACTGTTTTAATACCTGCTACATCACCTTCTTGGAAGTTGAGCGTCTTTACCTTATACTTTTGGTTGTTGCACCACATTGTGTACATTCGCAAGAGCATTGAAGCCCAGTCGCAACTTTCAGTTCCGCCTGCTCCTGCAGTAATTTGCAGTACAGCACTCATCGCATCGCCTTCATCAGAGAGCATATTGCGAAATTCCAATGCCTCAATAGCGTGTAGGGCTTGTGCGTATTGCTGGTCTACCTCATCGGCAGTAGCTTCACCTTCTTTAAAGAAGTCGAGCAACACCTCCACATCCGAGGTAAGACTTTCAGCTTCCTCATAATCTTCTGCCCATTTCTTTTGAGTGCGAAGTTCACGCATCACCTTTTCAGCCTCTTTGGCATTATCCCAAAAGTCAGGTGCAAAAGTCTTCTCTTCTTCGTTACTTATTTCAATACGTTTGGCATCTATGTCAAAGATACCTCCTTAACGCACCCAGGCGATTCACTAAATCCTTAACTTGTTCGTTATTTGTCATTTCTTATTACTTATTATATTACCATACCCTATCCTCTCTTATCTCTTACCTCTTACCTCTTACCTAAACCTAAACCTAAACTTTTAGTATCTCAGCTTCTTTTGCAGCTAATACTTCCTCTACCTTTTTGATGTATTTATCAGTGAGTTTTTGTACGCGTTCTTCGGCATCTTTCTTGATATCGTCAGAAGTTTCTACTTTTTTAATTTCCTTATTAGCATCTTGTCGAGCATTGCGTACACTGATTTTAGCGTCTTCGCCTTCACCTTTAGCTTGTTTTACAAGTTCACGACGACGCTCTTCAGTAAGCGGTGGAACAGTGATAATCACCATTTCGCCATTGTTCATTGGGTTAAAGCCTAAGTTAGCTATCTGGATAGCTTTCTCAATAGGTTGAATCATTTTCTTTTCCCAAGGCTGAATAGAAATGGTACGTGAGTCAGGAGCTGATACATTGGCTACCTGACTAAGAGGAGTTTGCGCTCCGTAATAATCTACCATTACGCTGCTTACCATTTGCGGACTTGCTTTACCAGCACGGATATTGCCTAAAGCCTTATCCAAGTGTTGCAATGCTTCTTGCATCGCTTCGTTTGTAGTGTCTAAGATAATATTAATTTCTTCGTTCATTGTATATTGTTTTTATTTATTAAATGTTAGTTATTAGGAATTAGTTTTGTTTGATAGCAACTTTTCTATTTTCATTTGTAGATTATTGTTCTTCTTATAAAAGAAGAAAATACCTACAATCAATAAAATTGTCAATAATGGTTGTATAATCACAAACAAATAGATGTTCACTGCTTCATAAGTAGTTCCAAAAGAATCTGCTAATAAATACAAGCCTTCCACTGCAAGGTCAAAACATCTATGTAATAGATTTTGTTCCATTAGCATTGTGCTTCTAATTGTTTAATAAAGCGCTTTTTCTCTCTGTATTGTACATATTTAACTACAAAAAGTAGCAAAAGAGCAATATCTACCATAGGCATTAGAAAAATAAAGACAATAACATTCACTTCTTTATAGGTAAACCCTGTAAAATTTGCCAATGATTGCATTACTTCACAACACCAATTGAACAATGCTTCCATCAAACATTAACCACAGTTCCCACATTTTCCCCTGCGACTACTTTAGCAAGATTACCTTTTTTGTTCATATCGAATACAATAATAGGCAAATGGTTCTCTTGGCTAAGAGTAAAAGCCGTCATATCCATTACTTTAAGATTTTTATCAATACACTCATTAAAAGATATATGATCAAACTTCACTGCATTAGGGTCTTTTTCAGGGTCAGCAGTATAGATACCATCTACGCGAGTCCCTTTGAGGATTACATCCGCATTGATTTCAATAGCACGAAGTACAGCTGCCGAGTCAGTTGTAAAGTAAGGATTACCAGTTCCTGCCCCGAAAATAACTACACGTCCTTTCTCTAAGTGGCGTACAGCACGACGCTTGATAAAAGGCTCTGCGATAGCTTCCATCTTAATGGCTGTTTGCAAACGGGTGAAGATACCTTCATCTTCCAATGCACTTTGTAGAGCGAGCGAGTTGATAACAGTCGCAAGCATTCCCATATAGTCGCCTTGCACTCTGTCCATACCATTGCTGGCACCTGCTACCCCACGAAAGATATTCCCGCCACCAATCACGATAGCTACTTCTACTCCTTGTTTTACTACCTCTTTTATCTCGGTAGCGTATTCTTTTAATCGAGCAGGGTCAATACCGTACTGGCGACTCCCCATAAGGGCTTCCCCGCTGAGTTTAAGTAAAATTCTTTTATATTTCATTTCAATTGATAATTGACTTAATTCACTAATTTTGAGGGCAAAAATAAAGAAAATAAGAGTATTACACAAATTATTTAGAGGATTTATAGAACACTTTGTCAAAGACTTAGAGCTTTAAAAAAGCTTCTATAAGTCGAAAACAACTGATAATCATTTAATTGTTATAATTTTTTCTGGGGTTACTATATGTGTAAGACGAACATCTGTAGGAAGGGAAATAGACGAAAAATTCTCTTCAGGTAAAAAAAATGAAAGCCCTATTTTAAAAGTTTCTGGACGGCATTCTGCTAAAAATCGGTCATAGTAGCCTCCTCCGTAACCTATACGATTACCATAGTGATCACAAGCGAGAAGAGGAACAAATACTACATCTATTTTATCTGCTACAACAACAGTTCCTTCTTGAGGTTCGGGTACTCCCCAACTATTAATTAATAAAGAAGTATCTCCCGTAATTTGTATAGAAGTAAGAGTTTGTGTTTTAGGGTTCATTTTAGGTACCACTACTTGTTTGTTTTTCTGGTAAAGAAGTTGTAGAATAGGAGTTGTATCAACCTCATTGAGTTCTTTAATAGATAGGAATAGGTGATAACAATTATACCCCCATATATCGCATATTGAAAGTTGTTGAGCAATTTGTAGGCTCATCATTTCTCGCTCAGCTACCGATAAGGCTGTACGTTTTTGTTTGTAGAGTTGCCGTAATTCTTTCTTGGTCATTTGATTAAAAGGGATTGTATTTCGGTAATGTCTCCATTGAAAACATTGAAGTCTATCTTCACTTTAGCCCCTGCGGTAATGCCATTTTCAGTAAATTGCCACATCTTCCAAGTAAATACCGAGGTAGGCACTGACACATTGTTGTAGTTAGCTACCCAAAGAGGATAACTCTTAAAAGTAGGGTACAAATAATCTTCGTAAAAACTTATATAGGTATAAAGTATAGGTTTGCGTTTATAGCGTTTTTCAACGAGGTCTAACCACGTTTGTATATCTTTAAGGAACTGTTCTTTTGTTTTTTTCTTAGGCAATTGTTCTACATCTAATATAGGCAGGAAATCACCCTTTTCAAGTGTAGTGTTTTTGAGGTAAGATTGAGCTTGTAATATAGGATCTTCATCGGGACGATAGTAGTGATAAGCCCCTCGTATCAGTTGATGTTTTTTAGCTTCCTTCCAAAAGTGAATGAAGTTTTTATCGGTAGCTTCGTTGCCCATTGTCGCTCTAAAAATAGTAAATTGCAAGGGGTAACGAACTGTTTTGTTTTTGATGTAAAGACTATCCCATTGTATTTCATCGCGTTCCTGATAGTGAGAAAGGTCAATACCGAATACTTTGTCGTAATACAAACTCACTATGCGTTCAATACGCGCACTCTCATAAGTAGAATTCATTTTGCGAGAAGTGAGTTTATTGAGGATTTTTTGGTAAAAGGCTGGATAATATGTTCTAATATAGAAAGCACCTCCTGCCCCCAACAGCAAAAGGCACGCTAAAAACACACTTAAGTATTTAAAAGCGTTAGATTTGTTTCTTCTGAGGGTACGAGGTGCTTTTCTTTGTTTTCTTCTCATTTACAAGTATAGAGAGCTTATTATTTTATGGGAGTCTTAGGTAGAGTTACTTCTCCTGGATCTTTCCAAAGTCCATCTTTAATAGCACGTTTTTTAGCAGCTTCTGCACGTTTTTCACTATCAGGATGTGAGCTCATCATCTTTTGGAATTTACTTTGAGTTTCACCTCCTGAAAGTAATGCCATTTTTTTGAAAGCAGTGTAAACAGCTACTACATTATAACCGTGTTTTTTCATAAAATTATAAGCGTACTCATCAGCTTGTGATTCTTGTTTTTTGCTGTGTTTAGCATCAAGCATAGCATTAGCCATTTCTCCGAGCTCGGTATCGCTCAAGGCTCTTACAGCTCCTGAAGCTGCCCCTGCAGCATCTTGAGCTGCCGCACGCATATAAGCTGATTTAACAGCGTCCTTAGTATCTTCATTTTTCACGTGACCTATTTCGTGACCAATGATTGCTAAAAGTTCATCATCAGTCATCAAATCCATCAAGGAAGAGAACACACGCACACTACCATCAGCACAAGCAAAAGCATTAATATCTATCACGTGATACACTTTGTAGTTAAGGTCGAGCCCATCTTCACTTTTGTGTTTACCAAAAAGGCGATTCAAACGTTTAGTATAAGGACTTTTACTATCGGTTACAGGATTGTGTTTATCCATCCACTCTACCGATTCTTTAGAAAGTTTTTTAGCATCTTCATTGCTAAAAGCAAGAGCTTGAGCTCCTTTAGATACAGCACTAGCTGCCTTCCCTAAATTGATTTTCTGAGCTTGGCAGAAGCCTAAAACTCCTACACATAACGCAGTTAAGATAATTTTTTTCATCGAAAAATTCTTTTTAATTAATGGGACAAATGTAGTACTTTTTTTATACACTACAAAATGTTTCTCATTTTTTTATTTTTTTAATCCCCTCTTTTTTAGTAATTTTGCCGCCAAAATATTTAAAAATGCTTATCATAGGAATTACAGGCGGCACTGGTTGTGGAAAAACTACCGTTGTTAATCAAATAATTAAAGAACTTTCTGGAGAAGAAGTAACTGTTATTTCACAAGATTCTTACTATAAGGACTTGAGTCATCTTTCATTTTCCGACCGTACTAAAATAAATTTTGATCACCCTAATTCTATAGATTTCGAATTGCTAAAAGAACACCTTTTGGCACTCAAAGAAGGTAAATCTATTGAAAGTCCTACCTATTCTTTTGTAGAACACAACCGCACTCCCGAAACTATTTTGGTTAAACCTACAAAAGTGGTGATTGTAGAGGGCATTCTTATCTTCGCACACCCCGATATTCGCCAGTTATTTGATATTAAAATATTTGTTCACGCCGACTCTGATGAGCGCCTCATCCGCCGTATTAAACGCGATATTACTGAACGTGGTAGGGATGTAAGCGAGGTTCTAAATCGTTACCAAACTACCCTCAAGCCTATGCACCTTGAATTTATAGAGCCCGCTAAAGAATTTGCTGATATTATTATCCCTAACAACCGTCGTAACACTGTAGCTATAGATATCCTCAAAACACTTGTTCACAATCGTATTTTCCAACAATAATGAAAAAATTAGCTGATTTTTCGTCTATCTTTAAAGGATATAAAAAATACCTCGTTGTAGGGGGAGTATTTACTATATATATGCTTTTTTTTGACAATGCTTCTTTTTTGGTACATAGAAATATGAACAGTGAACTAGATAAACTTACACGACAAAAACAATTCCTACAAAAAGAAATTGAAAAAGACAAAAAAGAATTAGAGGCTCTCTATACTGATGAAGGTAAAGAAAAATTAGGACGTGAAGTGTATTATTTAAAACATGACGATGAAGAAGTTTTTATCATTGAATACGATACCATTAATTAGGTGTTAAAAATTAGTACAATAGTTCTATCTGTTTGAGAGAAAAAGTTTTAATTGTCTCTTCAGTTGCTACTATCAATTCTCCTATAGATGTAACTCCTTTTATAATTCCCATAAAATGTATTCCTTCAGGCGACCTAAAAGTAGATACTTTTTCTAAACGAAACAAATAATTTCTGTATACATTATATATCTCCTCAAAGGAAAAATTCTCTATTACAGTTAATTCTTTTTCTAGATTATTAATAATGCGCTTCATTAGCTGTTCCATATCCAAATTCTTCTTGATAATATTCTTCAACGAAGAAGCTTTAGGCAACCCTTCAAACTCTATTTGATTTACATTCAATCCTATACCTATGACACTTTTAGCTATTTGTTGCCCTTGTAATACATTTTCTATCAGTATCCCTCCTACTTTTTTATTATTAATTAAAATATCATTAGGCCATTTGATGTAGAGCTCTTCAGTGAGTGAGTGTTCTCTTAAAACATCTTCTACTGCCCTCACCACAGCTATAGCAACCGACATATTTAGCAAAAAAGCCTGCTGTAGCAACAGCTTTTTAGGGATAAAAAGCATACTAAAAGTAAGGTTTTGATAAGGTTCTGTTTGCCATTTTGCCCCATACTGTCCTACACCTGCTGTTTGTTGAGGCGTCCATATAGTGAGAAAGTTAGGTAATGAAGTTTCAGAATGTACAAGCTCTTTAAGATAGCGATTTGTAGAATCTATAGTTTTTAATTTGATAATATTCATAGCGCAAAAGTATAAATAATTTGCCAATTTATCAATTTGTTTATTAACAAATTAAAAAAATATTACTACTTTTGTCCTCTCTATAATTTTTTAAAATGAAAACACCTATTTCTTACTATACTTTACAAGGTAATCTCTCTAACAAAACACTTGTATTTCTTCATGGTTTCTTAGAAGATAGCACTGTATGGAATGCACTTTCTAAATCGCTTTCTGATACTTATAAAATATTATGTATAGACCTTTTAGGACACGGAAAAACCCCTACTATTGCCCCCATACACACTATGGAAATGATGGCTGATGAAGTAAAAGCTGTTTTAGACTATGAGAACATTACTCAATGCACTTTAATAGGACACTCTATGGGAGGTTATGTAGCACTTGCTTTTGCAGAGCGTTTTCCAAAAAATGTTGAAGGTTTGGTATTGCTCAACTCTACTCCTCTACCCGACTCTGAAGAAAAAAAAGCCAATCGCGACCGTGTATTGAAAGTTATTGAAAAAGAAAAAGAACTATTTGTACGTACAGCTGTTACTAATTTGTTTAGCGAAAAAAACCGCACTACAATGACAGTTGCTCTACAACAACTCATCAATATTGGTGTCACAACACCTAATGAGGGGATTGTAGCCGCTTCTTTAGGAATGAAAGAGCGTCTCGATCGCACTTTTGTACTCCAACATCTTTCAGCTAAAAAACTCTTTATCTTAGGAAAAGAAGATGCTTTAATTCCTTACCAAAAAATGACAGCTTTAGGTGAATCTATAGGAATGCAAAGTGCTGTATTAGAGGGTGGGCATCTGGTATATATTGAAAACGAAGCAGCTACCATAGAGGTGTTGCGTAATTTTATGAAACAAATATGAGAAAATGCTTATTATTGATAGGCTTATTGACTGTAGCCTGTAACGAGCCTTCACCTAAAACAACTACTACACAAAGTAGTACAACAACTTCAAAAGACACTACAACAACTGTTGCAGAAGAAAAGGTAGCTCCTGTAGAAACACTTACTACTGATAATGTAATCCCCTTTCTCAATCAATATGAGAAAGAAAACAAAGAGCGTTTTGTACGAATCATTACCGATTATGGAAATATCGATATTGAATTGTTTAATGAAACTCCCTACCATCGTGCTAACTTTATCTTTCTCACCAAGCAAAAATATTTTGACGGCACTGTTTTTCACCGAGTGGTAAAAAATTTTGTCATACAAGGAGGCAATTCCGAAACTTGGGAAATAAGTCGTCGGAGAGCTACCATAGGGTCTTATTTATTACCTCCAGATACCAAAAAAGGTTTCAAACACCATCGCGGTATTGTTTCTATGCCTAGTAGCGACATCGACAATCCACATCAATTCGCTTCACCCTATGAGTTTTTTATCGTAGTACAAAAACCTGGTGCATATCATTTAGATGGTAACTATACAGCTTTTGGTAAAGTAATAGCAGGTATGGACGTGGTAGATAAAATCAACCAAGTTCCCACTGAAGGCAGAGATAATTGGCCTACTAAAGACATCAAAATGAAAGTAATAATCCTTAATAAATAAATAAACAAATGAAATACTATATTATCGCTGGAGAAGCATCGGGTGACTTGCACGCTGCTAACCTAATGAAAGCCCTTTTAGCTAAAGATCCTCAAGCAAACTTTCGATTTTGGGGAGGCGATCGTATGCAAGCAGTGGGAGGCACCCTCGTAAAACACTACAAAGATCTGGCATTTATGGGTTTTTTAGAGGTATTACTCAACTTGCGTACTATCCTCAAAAACATTAGTTTTTGTAAGAAAGATATCTCTGAATTTAAACCCGATATACTCATTTTCGTAGATTATCCTGGGTTCAATATGCGTATCGCCAAATGGGCTAAGCAGCAAGGTATCCCTACTCATTACTATATATCTCCTCAAATATGGGCGTGGAAAGAAAATCGCATCAAAGCCATCAAACGAGATGTAGATGCTATGTACGTAATCTTGCCTTTTGAAAAAGATTTCTACGAAAAGAAACATCAATATCGTGTACACTTTGTAGGACATCCCCTCCTTGATGCTATTGCTCAACGACAAGAAGTAGATGAGGCTATTTTTAAAGCTGAAAAAGGTTTAGACCATCGTCCTATTATAGCCTTACTCCCTGGCAGTAGAAAACAAGAAATTGCTAAAATGTTAAAGATAATGCTCTCCATAGTAGATGATTATCACCAATACCAATTTGTAATTGCAGGTGCTCCTTCTATTGACTATCACTTTTACCGACGTTTCATCAAAGAGGAAAACGTACATTTTGTAAGCGGAAAAACCTACGATTTATTGTCAATTTCGTATGCTGCTTTGGTAACCAGTGGTACAGCTACCCTCGAAACAGCCTTATTAAATATCCCCGAAGTAGTATGTTACAAAGGAAATTGGATTTCTTATCACATCGCTAAACGTATTATCAAACTAAAATATATCTCATTAGTGAATCTCATTATGGATAAACCAGTTGTAACCGAACTCATTCAAGGAGATCTTACTAAAAAGAACCTCAAAATAGAATTAGATAAACTTTCTACCTATCGCCATCGGTATGAAGTATTTAAAGATTATGTACAACTCAGAGAGAAATTAGGAGGTGAAGGTGCTAGTGAAAAGACAGCATCACTCATACTAAAACAACAACAATGAATTCCTTATCACAAAAATTCAATGCCGCTAATAATGTGATTATATTCACACTGATAGTATTTGGTGTCACCCAAGGTTTAGTATATGGAGGAATATTCTCTCAATCACAACTGAACCAATGGTTATGTGTACCTCAACAACTATCCTTATTTTTGGAACGACCTTGGACGTTGCTTAGCTATGCTTTTTATCACGTGAGTATAGAACATTTATTTTGGAATATGTTTTTTTTGTTCTTCTCTGGACACGTATTTTTCCGTCTTTTCAAAGCAAAAACTTTCATAAGCGTTTATTTTTTTAGTTTGATAGGAGGAGGTATTGCATTTTTATTATGGGGTTATATCACTTCCGAAATAGCGAACAACAATGCCTTATTAGGTGCTTCAGCAGCTGTTATAGGTCTTCTGTTTTTTGTGGTTACTATTTTTCCTTCCTATAAAATATATGTTTTTAGTTTTAGAATCCAATTATTGTATTTCCTTCTTGCTCTCATATTATTTGACTGTATAGATATTTCTAATAATCTTGGAGGGAAAATAGCTCATTTTGGAGGAATTTTAAGCGGAATATTAGTCGGTTTTACTTATAAATTTCTTATTCCAACCAAGAAAAGAGCTAATACTATTTCTACACCTCCTATTATAGAAGCTCAAACATCCCATATATCCGAAAATCAGAGAATAAAACAACACCAAATACAAAAATTATTCAATAAAATAAGCACCAGTGGTTATGATAGTCTTACCGAAGAAGAAAAAAAATACCTCTTTCAAGCCACTAAAGAAAATGAGTAATTATATGTTAAAAAATATGCGAAAAAGTTAATTAATGTTAATATTTCACATTAGCTATTTATTTAACATGCATTTAACTTTTTAGATTAGATAGTTTTTATAATTTTGCAACCAATAGTTGAATGTTTTTTTGATTTATGAAGATGAGAAAACTTTTATTATTAACCTTAATTATTGCCTTGATAGGCTGTAAAAAACAACCTACAAATAGTACTTTTTTTACAGGTTTTTTTCCAAACTCTAAGGACTCATTAGTGATTTTATATGCTAATGACATTGCTATTGATACCACTTTCCTTAATAAAGATAAGAATTTTACTTTCTCTTTAAATATTAAAGAAAGTAAACTGTATAATTTTGAAATAGGGGGTAAATATCAATATATTTATTTAGAACCTTTGGATAGTTTGGTAGTATATGCCAATATTTTGCGTTTCGAGGAGAGTATTTCCTTTTCAGGAAAGGGGGCTGCTATCAACAACTTTTTGTTTTCACAACTAAACAATATTGATATCCAAAGTGATGAGTTAAAAAAATATCATTCTCTCCCTCCTATAGCATATAAAGAAAAAATTGATTCTATTTTGATGATAAAGAAAAGGGAATGTGATAATTTTATAAAAAATCATCCTTATCTCTCTGATAAAGCTAAAAATATAGCCTTAGTGAGCAGTATGTTTCCTCTCTACAAAGAGATTGAAATATATCCATTTATATATCAAGATAAGAATGAGATTATCATTAATCACCTTTTACCCTCTGAATTCTACAACTATAGAAAACAAATTGACTATAACAACTCTTTTTTAGAGTATTACCGACCTTATTACAGTTATATGGTAATGTATGTGAACAACTTAGCCTTTACAAAATACACTCACAACAATAGTACTTTAGTAGATGTAAACCGAGAGCTAGGTTTTCACTTAGAAAAAATAAAAATTATTGATAGCTTGTTTTCAAAAGGAAGTTTGAGAGATAATCTATACCGAAATGCTGCTTATGCTTACATCTTTAATATTCAAGAACACGCACAATATCAAAAATATTTTGATAAATTTGCAAAGTATAATAAAGATAATGAACACAAAGCCGAATTAGACAAAGTATTCAAAAATGTAATTGCTTTGCAAGCTGGACAAATCCCTCCCGATTTTGATTTAATAGACACCAAAGGCACTCTCACTAAGTTTTCTGAAATACAAAAACCTGAAGTAACTATATACTACTTTTGGTCAGTAAACCAAAGAGAACTCTCTAACTTGATTTTTGATAGGATTGCCCAACTTAAAAGTCTATTCCCTAATGTAAAGTTTGTAGGTATTGATATAGGGCAAGATAAAACCCAATGGCGCAAAAGAATTTCTGAAAATCAATGGACAGACCAATACCATTCCATTAACTTTATGGATTTGTCACAGAAATTCCTTATCAACAATATCAACAAATCAGTAATTATAGATAAAAATGGGCGTATTATATCAGCTTTTGAAGATATATTCAGTCCTAATTTAGAAAAAATTCTATTATATAAAGCTTCTTAAACTTATGTCTGACCAAATTATTAATTTCATTATGTATTGCATCCCTGCTCTTATTGTAGGGGCTATCTCTTTTTATTTTTTTAGAATCCACATTCAAAATGAGGACAGAAAGCGTTTCTTCTTGCTACAAAAAGAAAATCAGAAGTATGCCTTACCTATTCGTTTGCAAGCTTACGAACGTATGACACTTTTCTTGGAACGCATTACCCCACAACAACTCTTTTTGCGGATTCCTCCCCACAATTTTTCTAAGCAAGAATATGAAATACTTCTTATCAATTCTATAGATGAAGAGTTTGAGCATAATTTGGCACAGCAAATATATTTAAGTGACCAATTGTGGCAAATTATCAGAACGGCCAAAATAGCTACTATACATATGATTCGAAAAGCTGCTCACAATGATGAGCTAAAAGATTCACAGGCAATGGTAGAAGATGTTTTTAAAGGGTTTGCTGAAAAAGCTACCCCTTCAGCTAATGCCTTGAGCCACTTAAAAGAAGAAGTAAAACAAATTTTAAGATGAGATTATCACACTATTAAATATTTATAGAATTAGCCAAAGTAAAAAAACTTTGGCTATTTTTCTTATAAATCAACCAATTGACTAATTAACGAATCATCTAATTGGCTAATTTCAAACCAATGAACGTGTTTATTCTTATGAAACCAAGTGTATTGACGTTTTGCAAAACGCCTAGTATTTTTCTTTATTTCTTCAATTGCAAAATCTAAAGAAATTTTTCCTTCAAAAAAGTCAAATAATTCTCTATACCCCACTGTTTGTAAAGCATTGAGTTTCTTATGAGGAAAAAGTGTTTGAGCCTCTATCAGTAATCCATTTTCAAGCATTAGCTCTACCCGATCATTAATACGATTATACACTACTTCACGTTCAGCTGTAAGCCCAATAATAATATTCTTAAAATCCCTAAGAGTTTCCTTTTTATTTAAGAAGGATGAATAAGGCCTACCTGAAGCTATACATACTTCTAAAGCACGTATCATTCGTTGAGGATTTTGAATATCCATTTGAGAATATTGTATAGGATCTAATTCTTTGAGCTTCTTTTGCAAATATGCAATACCTTGTGTTTCATAGTATCCACTCAATTCATTCCTTATCTCAGAGGAAACTTTAGGAAAATCATCTAAACCATAAACTACCGCATTAATGTAAAGCCCACTTCCCCCTACCATTACCACTATGTCATGCTGCTGAAAGAGCTTTTCAAGTAAAGTAATAACATCATGTTCAAAATCACCTACTGAATAAGGGTCAAATATTGATTTGTGTTGGATAAAGTGATGTTTCACTTGGGCTAATTCTTCAGGTGAAGGAACAGCAGTACCTATAGCCATCTCCTTAAAAAATTGACGAGAATCGCAAGATATAATCTCTGTGCCAAAATGCAAGGCTAAGTCTATCGCTAAACTTGTCTTACCTATAGCTGTAGGTCCTAATACTGTTAGAAGTATTTTTTTATTTTTTATCTGCATCTGTTATAGATTCATTCAGCGGAGATCCACATTGGTTACAATAGTTTGCTTCTGGAGAGTTTGGGAAGTGACAATGTTTACAAAGTCGCTGCTGTTTTTTTATTTTAGTATATTCAGAGGTAACTATACCTGTAGGTACAGCAATAACACCATACCCAAGAATCATTATAAAGGAGGCTAACATTTGTCCTAAAGTAGTTACTGGAGCTATATCACCATACCCTACAGTAGTCATTGTTACAATACACCAATAAATACTATGAGGAATGCTTGTAAAACCATTTTCGCGCCCTTCTATCACATACATCAGTGACCCCAAAAGCACACATATCACCGATACAAAATAGATAAAAATAATAATCTTATTTCTACTAGTACGCAATGCCATTTTCAATTCTTCGCCTTGGTTCATAAAGCTCACCAAATCTAAAATACGAAAAATTCTAAGCAAACGCAATGCACGTGTTACCGATATAGCCTTAGCACCAGGAGTAATGAACGACAAGTACATAGGTAATATAGAAATCAAATCAATAATACCATAAAGGCTGAAAATATAACGATAAGGTTTTTTGTTAGTAATAATTCTTAAAACATATTCCATTGAGAAGAAAACAGTAATCACCCACTCCATAAACACGAGTACCCCGTGCAAGTGTTCATTTACTCCTTGCACCGTTTCAAGCATTACCATTATCACACTAATAACAATCAGTGCCAATAGCACCAAATCAAACAATTTACCTAAAGGTGTATTAGTACCATAGATAATAATATAAGCTTTCTGTTTAAAAAGTTCGTATTTAGTTTTAAGTACTTTTTTATCCATACTATTACTCTATAAGCCAATCACGGAAAGAATAGAAGTTTTGTGGTGATACGCCATGTCCTACAGGAAACTCTTCGTATTTATACTTAATATCAAGATTTTTTAGAAAATCAGGAGTTTGACGTGCCCATTCCACTGGAATTACTTGGTCGCTTGCTCCATGTGACACATAAAAACGAGTAGCTGAGTGATTTTCACGTGCGTAACCTTCTTTTAAAATTTCTTTATTTATATACCCACTAAGAGCAACAACATTACGTATTTTCTTAGGATATGAAAGGGCTATCGCCATACAAAGAATACTACCTTGACTAAATCCTAATAACGTAATATTCTTGTTATCTAAATCATATAATTTGCAAATCTCTTCTATACACTGCATAATAAGATCTCGTGAAGCAATAGCTTGCGCATTATTGCTAAAATCATCTTGTTCTGCGTCAAAATTAATCATATACCAAGCGTAGCCAAAAGTTGCTAAATGATAAGGTGCTCTAAAAGATACTATCATATATTCAGCTGGCAAAGCATCAGCAAAAGAAAAAAGATCTTCTTCATTACTACCGTAACCATGTAACATGAAAATCACTGGTGGACGTCTAGTTCTTACCTGAGGTTCTCTGACAATATATTCTAAAAGATTTTTTTTATTGTTATTCATCTTATTAATTATAAGCTTTCTTTTTGTTTATTTCTAATTCAATATCAACTGATTACGAGCTATAATCCCCACAACTTTTCCTTTCATTTTTTCTCCTATAAAAGCACTATTTTTAGAAGATGACAATATATCATTCACTGTAAAAACTGAAGTATCTTCGAGAGTAAATAAGGTCATATCAGCAGGAGTACCTTCAACAATAGGAGAGGAAGGAATAGCAAAGCGCTTTCGAGCTGCTGTAAGTAGTTGTATTGCTTGTTCTATGGTGGTATATTGAGTAAGAACTCCAAAAGCATTTTCTAAACCTATAGTACCAAATGCTGCCCAATCAAACTCTTTGAATTTTAATTCTATATCTAATGGATTATGATCTGATGTAACGAAATCTATCACTCCTTCATTCAGAGCCTCTCTAAGTGATTGCACATTAGTCTTATCTCGTAAAGGTGGTAACACTTTATAATTGGTGTTAAAATTCTCTAACACTTCATCTGTAAAGTGTAAATTATGAATTGCCACACTACAACTCACATCTAAACCTTTAGCCTTAGCTTCTTTGATTAAAGCAGCAGATTTTGCGGTAGAAATTGTTGGGATATGTAATTTACCTCCCGTATATTCTAAAATAGCTAAATCACGTGCTACGATAAGCTCTTCTGCCAAAGCTGGAATCCCTTTCAGCCCCAAACGAGTAGCTTCAACATGTTCGTTCACTACTCCTTTACCCATAATTTTGGTATCATTTGGGAAAGAAATTACAATACCTCCAAAGGATTGAGTGTATTGCAACGCTATTTTCAACAGATTACTATTACTTATAGTTTTTTTATAATCTCCAAAGGCTACTGCTCCTCCATTTTTCATATCAAAAAGTTCAGAAAGATACTCTCCTTTACTCTCTATAGTAAGAGCTCCAATAGGGTGAGCCGTAGCGGCACAATGGGCTGTTTTGTTTTTTATATATACTACTCCCGATTGACTATCCACTATAGGATAGGTAAGTGGATTGATTAGTAGATGAGTAAAACCACTTTTTTCAGCAGTGCGCATCCCGTTTATTAAAGTTTCTCTTTCTTCAAAACCTGGTTCTCCAAAACAAACACTACTATCTGCCCATCCTTGTGAAACACAAACATTTTCCAATACCTGCATTTCTCCAGTAGGAATGATAGAATCGCTAAGTATCTGAATTACGCCTTCAGAAACGAGAATATCTCTAACCTTGTTGTGATAAGCACTCTCTGGATCTATAATCCGTGCTGATTTTAATAAAACATCCATAGTAGTTTTTAGGCTTTCATAAAATTTATGGCAAAAATACAAATTAATTGATAATTAACAATGAATAGATAAAAAATTAATACTAACAAACGCTTCAATCCATCCATATAAATATCCTTTATAATAAGTATAAAGAGAAAAATATCTTAGAAATATTGAAAAGTTTCAGAGAATTTAGAGATTTCAAACATACTAAATGACTATAATAATTGCTAGTTGAAAAGTTTTAAAAATCACTAGTGTCCACTAAAAAAATGACACTAATCAAAATTAAATAATAGTGGTTCACTTGAACTATTTCGTTCTTTGTCATTATTGAATATAGTTTTGTCAAAAAGTTCTCTCAAAGGAGTTTTATCAGTCAACGAGATACTGAGTATCTGCAAGAGTTTATAAGTACTTCTCTTAAGTTTCATATCATGTTGTATGATAGCAACCAAACAGTAAGCTGATATAGCTGCATAGATTTGTATTCTTACAGCATTTTCTGTTGTCTCCCAGAATTTCTTAATTTTGAGATGTTGCTTGAGCCATTTAAGGAAAAACTCAACTTGCCATCTGTTTTTATACAAATTTGCAATTTGTTGAGCCCTTAGATGTTTAGCATTGGTAAGATAGGTAAACTCTTTGTTCGACTTGTTATCCCAATAACGAATAAGCCTAAGAGATTCTGAATAGTATTGATAAGGATAGTATCCAGTCAATTCAATCTCTGCATCAGACAATATGTTCTTAGGAAGTCGGCGTTTACATTTAATACACTTATATTGAAGGTTTTTCTTCGATCTGATAACAAAAAGTCTAATGTTCTAATTTTATAGAGACGCTTAAAGTCGTTGTATCCTCTATCAAATACATAGTATGAACCTATCTCATAAGAAATTACATCTATAGCATTTACATCATTTACTTTGGCATTTGTAACATAAAAGAACGTTGGTGTTTGATTTTCAATATTATAGAAGGTATGTATCTTGATACCTCCCTTATATTTACGGAACTTAGTCTACCAAAATACATCTAAACATAAGTCTATAGTACTTGAATCAAATGCATATATTGCCTCCTAACTTGAAGATATCTACAGCACGTTTGTGTCTAGCTTCATTAACAAGGAAGTAAGCAAAATCCTCAAAGATATGATAGTCTCAGTTTTGATTTGCTTTTGCAAGATTACTCTTAGTTATATATTTACCAATTCCTAGATGATAACTCTTTTTCTGATGAGCATTAATAGCTACTATAGGTCACGAAGACTTTCACGATTACTATGTTTGACCAAACATAAGTGTAAGTAACTGATTCCAACAACTGAAGAACTTCACATACTTATCACCCTCATACTTACGAACTAGATAATTAAAATGATTTCTGTTAAGAAATGAGACTAACTGAGCGAAAACAAATTTATCTTGATGCATATGCAGAATCTTATGATGCTCTGCAAAGGTATGAAATCAAATTCGTTGACTTAGAAATGCTATATAACTAACTATATTTCAATTATTTCAAAGAACAATTATTAATTTTAAGTGGACAGCAGTGAAATACTATTATAAATTAATCATCATCATAAAGTTAATAAAAAAACGGCTTCATATTTTATGAGGCCGTTTTTTGTTACATGTTTGAAAAAGTTTTACAAATTCAAGTTATTAATTGTTTCATTCTGAGGGATAGCAAATTTAACCTTTACATCATCATAGCTAAAAGTTTCATTTTTTAGTTCTAGATGGTTAGTACCTCTGGTTACTGTTTTCTGGTTACGCTTCATAGCCAGGTAGCTTTTGCCTTCTCCCCATAACTCTATACGAGTATTGAGATAGATGTCATCTTGCAACTGTGCATTAGTAAGCGCATCTACATAGGCTATATCAGTAGCAGCTGTAGCCTCAGGGTAACGCAATTTCAAAAGCTCTTTATAGATAGTTTTAGCCTGTGCATCTTGCCCTAACTTAGCCAAGGCTTCTGCTGCTAATAAGTAAAACTCATCTACACGCATATATACATAATCAGTTACTACTTTTCTTTGTCCTCCAATAGTTCTATCCGGAGCAAAAAACTTATTTGCAGGCAGCAATTCTGCATCATCAACTGTAGTAAATTGCTTTTTGCGAAGGTCATTAGTACGTATTTGGGCATATAGTTTGTCGTCCATAGCTTTAGCATCTCCAGCCCAAGCATAACTATAAGTGTAGACATCCATCATACCCCACCAAGAATCTAAGGAAAAATCGTTTTCAGAGATAAGGTCAACTCCCCACATCCAGCTATTAGTATCAATATCATTAAAACCGCCACCTTTCTTAGTAGTTTCATCGTATACTGTTTGTTCGCGAGTAGTAAGTGGGTAGCCACTATTATTGACGATATCTTGCGCTAACTCAGCTACTTTTTGGTTGTTGCCCATAGCTGCGTATACATAAGTAAGTAAGCCTTCTGCTACATATTTATCAATCATACCTTTTTTGCTACGTGTAAACCCAGCAAGGTTAGTAACTGCAAATTCTAAATCGCTTATTATTTGCGCATAGACTTCCGATTGTTTTACTCTCGGTTTGCTAGTTATATCAGCGGTAGTGTAGAGTGGAATTGAGTTCGTACTTGAATTTGGCTCATACTTGGTGGTGAATATCTGCATTAGATAAAAATAAGCATAACCACGTAGCGCACGAAACTGTGCCAAAGTATACTTCTCGCTATTGTTCTTAGGGCTTGCCAACTCGGCTATTGACTTGTTAGCCTCGTATATCAAACGATAGTAATAACGCCAAGGAATATAGTTATAATTATTACTTGACTGTTGAGTTGCTTTTAAATTGGCAACATCTTTATACTGACCATAATTTGTTGCTAACAGCGCCATATCACCGCAGAGCATATCGGTACAAATATCTACGTTTTTTTGGCCAAAGTCAGTCTGCCCTGTAGTTCCTCCTGTACCCGATTGGTAGGTCATAAGGTACAAACCATTGAGGCGTACATCAGCAGGGGCTGTAGATACTACCGCTGTAGGTGAGGTGTTGAGAAAATCGTCTTTACAAGCAGTAAGATTGAAAGCTACTGCCGATAATATACTAAATGTTAATATCTTTTTCATAGTGCATTCTGTTTAAAAAGTTGCTTTTACCCCTAAAGTAAAAGTAGATAAAGGTGAATAAGTATAACGATCAGAATTACCTGATTCTGAAGTGGTAGGATTAAAGCCTTTACGAGCTGTAGCCAACCATAAGTTATCACCAGCTAAGGTAAAGGTTAAACCTTCAAACCCTATAGTATGACATACCTTTTTATCTAAGCTATAAGCCAAGGTAACATTATTAAGTGCTAAGTAATCTGTTTTAGTTAAGAAACGTGATGAAGAACTGTTAGCCTGACCATCATTGCCGTAGTTTGATGTCAATCTTGGCACATCAGTAGCGTCACCTGCTTGTTTCCAGTGATTTTCTATGTCTTTATGCCAGTTATTACTTCCTATTTTCTCATTACCCATCAAGTTTGCGTATACCCCATCGTAAGCATAACCTCCTAAGCTGTACAATAACTGCGCACTAAGCGAAAGTCCTTTGTATGCTACATTGAAGTTAAATGCCCCACGTACATCGGGTATAGCACTTTTGCCTATATATTTTTGGGTAGCTTGGTTATAGTTTTCTGTTAGCTTTTCTTTTATATTAGCGTTAGGATTTTTGGCTTGGTATTCGTGCAATGAAGCTATAGCCTCGTCACCATTGTCATACGTGCCATTGTTATTATTATCGGCATAGTGCATTGTCCATTGGGCAGCCCCTGTTTGGCTGTTTACCCCACGGTATTCACGTGTGTAAATATCATAGAGTGAGTGCCCTTTGCTTCTACCAAAGATACCTGATATATCAATGATCTTTTCACCTTTTATTGATTTATCATAAGGCATTTGGGTTAGCTTGTTGTTAAGCAATTCCCCGTTTACCCCTACATCTACACGCCAATTTTGGGTGTTTACTATATGTGTTTGCAAGTTGAATTCAAAACCACTGTTCACCAATTTACCATCGTTTACTTTCCAAAGACCATTACCAGTAGAAGGTGCTAAACGGCTGTCGAATACCAAATTATCGGTAGTTTTGTGGTAATAATCTAATTGCAACTCGATAGCACGCGATTTTAAGAAGGTAAACTCAGCTCCTACTTGGAATATTTTAGCTTTTTCCCAAGTAAGGTCGGGGTAGCCTATACGGTTGAACACTGCCGAAGGTAAGCCCATAAAGTTGCCTAAATCGTACACATCATAACCTGAGTAGTAAGAGGCATTGCCACTACCTACCGATTGGTCTCCAACAGTACCATAACTGGTTTTGAGTTTGAAGTAAGGCAACCATTCTTTCTCTTTCAAAAAGTTTTCCTTGCTCACTACCCAACCTAAACCAACTGAAGCAAAAGTACCCCATTTGTGGTTCAAGAAACGTGAAGTACCATCGCGGCGCAACGAACCTGAGAACAAGTATTTGCCCTCGTAATCGTATAGCAGCTGGCTGAAATAACTTTCCAAACGATAGTTATAGATATAAGAAGTCAAACTATTTAATTTGATAGCGTTTTCGAGCTCTGTACCTTTAGGGTCAACCAAACCACTCTTACTACCACTGAATGTATAATAATCGTAAGTAGTACTTTCGTGTGCTACAAAGGCTTGTAGATTGTGTTTGCCAAATTGTTGGGTATAGCGCAACATTTGCAAGAAAGTGTAGTTAAGCAATTCATATCGGTTTTTGGTAAGAGAACCTTTTTCTGAAGCCGAACTACCATAGTAAGGGTTAGTATAGTTGTTAAAAGCATTATTATAATACTCACCCCCCAAACGAGTTTCGAAAGTAAGTCCTTTTACTATATCAGCACGAAGGAATACATTACCAAGCACATTATTACGGGTTCTGTTTTTCTGGTCATAGGTAGCTTGTGCTACGGCATTGGTAAGCGCACCAAAACCACGCCCCTGACCAAAATCGTATTGATAGCCTCCATAATAAGGCTCATCTATTTTATCACCATTGCTATCGCGCAAGAATAACGGATAGATAGAAGGAATGTTATCAGTAAACCAGAACAAACTATCAGAGTTTTCCGACTGTCCGTTAGCTTTCGTTTTAGTATGCACATAGCTTAAGTTAAACTCACCTTTAAGCCAGTTTTTAGGCTGATAACCCAAATTAAGGCGGCCTGTATAACGCTCAAAACCAGAATTGATAGCATAACCTTCGTCTTTAAGGTAACCAAAACCTGTATAGTAGGTAGTTTTACCACTACCCCCGCTCATACTTACATTGTACTCGCTGCGCACGGCTGTTTGGAAAGCATAGTCACCCCAATCTTCTGGGTCGTATTTGCGGGTTACCCCATCGTTTATTTTACCTGTAGCAGGATTGATAAGGTTAGCCCCCGCTACATTCCACATATTATATTTAGGAGCAATACCTAATTTGCCAAATAAATTTTTGCTAGCGTAATCAGCTGGACTAGCATAACCAGCTCTTGTAAAAGCTGCTGGATTTTTAGCTTGTGTTAGTGCCCCACTTTGACGCAATGCTTCCCATCCGAGCTCTGCATAGCGCTCAGGACTTGTAATCGTTTCATAACGAGGCAATAAACGCATATTAAACCCTATTTTTGATTCTACTTGCACACGTGCTACATCGACACGTCCTTTTTTAGTAGTGATGAGTACCACCCCATTAGCCCCGCGTGAGCCGTATACTGAAGTAGAAGTAGCATCTTTGAGCACTACCATACTCTCAATATCATCAGGGTTGATTGAAGATACAGCACCTTCATAAGGTACCCCATCTACCACATAAAGTGGTGAACGGTTACCGTTTACTGAACCAAACCCGCGCACACGTATAGTAGCTGCAGTACCTGGTTGCCCAGAAGAGTTAATAACACGTACCCCTGCTACTTCTCCTGCAATAGCCTTAGATACGTTAGAAACGCTTTTCCTTTTAAGGGACTCTTTATCAATAGTAGCAGCTGTACCCACGTATTGGTCTTTCTTCACCGTTACGTAGCCTACTACTTCCACTTCACCGATTTCTTGAGCTTCTTCCTCTAACACCACATCTATTCTACTTTGCCCGTTTACTTTGAAGCGTTTGGTTTTCATACCTAAGAACGAAAACTCGAGGGTCTTGCCATCGGCTACCCTAATGGTATACTTACCATCAAGGTTCGTTTCGGTACCGTGAGCCTCACCTTTTACCACTACTGCCACGCCAAGCATCTCTAATCCATTAGAGTCGCGTACAGTTCCCTTTACTTCTCGCTCTTGTGCGAGGGAGAAGCCGTGCACTATTAATGCTAATAATAGTGCGTACACAAGTCTGTTCAGTTTCATCTTCTAAATATTTTAATTAACAACACGGCAAAGGTATAAATATTTTCAGCTTACTTCAAAATATTTTTTAATATTTTTTTCGCAACTAAAAAAAGAAGAGTGAATAAATTTTGCAATAAAAACTTTATTTTCTTGCAGTATTTTCATTAAAATACATTTTCTTTGAGAATATCGAAAAAAATCACTTTGTATACTGACGATATTTTGTTAAAATAAATTGATTGAAAAGTATTTTTTTTATGTATTTTCTAAGAAAACAGTGATAAAATATTAATTTTTGGAAGGGGCTTTATGTCTATTTTTAGTAGATGATAGATTGATTAATTATTTATAATTTTCTCAAACTCATCTTTAAACGATCATAGAAGTTACAAAATTAAGAATAAAAAAATCTAAAATGATTCATGTGATTTTTAGAAAAAGATTTTTATACTATTTTTATATAGGGAGTTTTCTTTTTAATTGAGGTGTCAAAATATTTTCATACATTTGCATACTGAAAAATAATGTATTATGGAATTATTCAAAGGACAAAGCCTCTTAGAGTTTACTGAATGCTTTAAAACAGACTTAGATTGCGAAGAATACTTAGCTTCCATAAAATGGGAAAAAGGGTATTGTTGCCGTAAATGTGGACATACAAAATACCAAGTTCGCAAAGATTTTTCACGCACTTGCAATATCTGTTCAGATACAGAAAGTCCTACAGCTGGAACTTTGTTTCACAAGCTAAAATTTGGACTTCTCAAAGCATTTTATATATGTTTTGAGATGTCAACAACTACAAAAAGTCTATCAGCATCACAAGTTGCTCGCCGTTATGATATTAGTCGACAAACAGCACATTATTTTATGCACAAGGTTCGTGAAGCTATGAAATCCAGTGAGTCACAGAAAATGGATGGCAAAGTGCAAGTCGATGAATTTACCATAGGAGGAAAAGAAGAAGGAAAACAAGGTAGAAGTTATGACACAAAGAAAAAGAAAGTTCTTTGTGCGATACAACTTAGTAACCAAAGTAAAGTTAAACGTTTTTATGCATTTAAAATTCCTGACTATTCCTCAAAATCATTACGAACAATATTTGATAAACACATTGATAAGACAGCTTATATAACGACTGATGAATGGAAAGGCTATAGACCTATAAAGGACTATAATATAACTCAAAAACCGAGTAATGACGGAAAGAATTTTCCTACATTACACAAAGTAATACACCAAGTAAAATCTTGGATAAGAGGTATATGTTCTTGGGTTTCAGAGTTTAATATAGACCGCTATTTAGCTGAGTATAGTTTTAGAATCAATCGCTCACAGAGCAAAGAGACTATCTTTAACAATCTAATAAAAAGATTGATTGAAAGAAAACCTATTTTCCAATCTCAGTTGGTATGCCCTTAACTTGACACCTCAAATTAATTATTTTTTATAAAGAGTTTTCAATTCATTACCGTTTATCGTATCATTGTTTATAATATAGTCTCTTACTAAGTAGAAAATATTCCATTCCTTAGACTGAGGGTTATAACTATAATGTATATGTTTTTTATTTTTAAAGTAGTTAAATGATAAATATACGTATTGGTCAGGCATAGGTATCTCACTTTTATAAGAAAAAGCTTCCTTATTTTGTAAAATAGAGTCAACTTTATTAAATAAAATACCTAAGCTATCAACTATCATATTATCTTTCACTATTACTAATGAAGGTTTTTCATAAAGTTTTTTTTCTTCCTTTCTATTTTTATCTTCATTTGGAGTTATTTCTACATCTTCAATAGTTAATACTTCATTAGTGATGTTATGTATCCATATAGTTTTGTCTTTAAAGTTTAATGTTATAGAATGTGGATATACGTATTTATAAGAATAAATATTAAAGATAATATACCTATCATCAATGACTTCTTTTTTACCACTACAAGCAGCAAGTAACAAAAGTATTATAAGAATATATTTTTGCATACTTAATTATTTAGGTCCTCCTATATTAAAGAATGATAGCCATTTATCTCTATTTATAGTGTCATTTTTCATATTGAAATCTCTCACTAAATAAAAAATATCCCATTCTTTTCCCATAGGATTAAAACAGTAATACACCCGCTTATTACCTTCAAAATAATTAAATGACATATAAACATATTCATCAGGAGCAGGTTGAGACCTTTTACAAGAAAAAGGAGTCCCATTTTGAAGGATAGAATCTATTTTTTCAAATAAGACATTTGTATCAGTGGTCATCTTATTATCAGCTATGAATCCTAACTCATAAATAGTATTATAATCAATTCTATCATTCTTCTGTTTAATAGCTTCTTTAGGTAAAGTCCCTTCTACTACTTCTACTTCATCTTCCACAAATCGGTCAAAGTTAGCTTCATTTATTATATTATGAACAAATACAGATTTGTCCTTAAAATCTAATGTTATAGAATGTGAAGCTAAATTCTTCCCTATATACAAATTAAAAACTATATATCTATCATCAATAGGTTCACTCTTCTTTTTCTCCTGACAAGCAATAAAAGATAAAAGTATTATAAAAATATATTTTTGCATAATTATTTTCATTTATCATAGAATAACTTCCATTTATCAGCATTTACAGTGTCGTTAGTAAGAATAAAATCTCTTACTAAATTGAAAATATCTAATTCTTTTTGTGTAGGTCTAAAGCAAGAATAAATTAACTGATTATCTTTAAAATATGTAAAAGATATATAGACATATTCATCTGGCATAGGCGGGTGATTGGAACAAGAAAAGGGCTGTCCCTCATTCAAAATGTTATTTATTTTTATAAATAACTTATCTGTTTTTTGAGATATTTTGTTATCTATTACCTTTCCTTTAGGATAAATACTATAAGCGGAAGTCCATTTGATATTATAACTTGGTGGTGGAGGTGGAGGGTTGAATTCAAATATTCCTTCATCTGCAATATTATGAATAAAAATTGATTTATCTTTAAAATCTAAGGTAATACTATGGGAAGGTACTTTTTTTGAAGTATATAGATTGAAAATAATACATCTACTATCTATTATTTCTCGATTACAAGATATGAAAAAGATAAAGAGTAATAAATATAATAAAAAATGTTTCATAATTTCTTTCGAGTTTTAATATTGTATCGGCTTTACATTACTATACAAATCTTGATATGTATTGACTTTCATTTTACTACCATAAATAAAATCACTCCAGGCATCATATTGAAATTTATAAGGAATTTTCTCTGAATGAGGACGATATATTACAAATGCAGGCATTCTTTTTATTCCTTTTTTATAGAATAAATTCACATAGTGTATAGCCATAGGAATATCTCCTAATCTACTTTCTTTTCCAGATGCTACATCATCTTTCCCTTTAACAGTACCTGGATGGCTATGAAAATGAATTTTTAAATCAAGGTCAGTATAATTTTCAGGAGGAGGAAATGTCACTGCTGCTTCAGAATAATTAACAGTTCCTAGTACATAAATACCTTTCTTTGTACCATTAATTACTTTATCATAAAAACAAAGCCCCCATTCGGCTTCAATAGAAGCATCACATACAAATTTGTGGGTTGTAATTTACATAGCCCAAAAGTATTTTTCTCAAAAGTGCTACCTATATCAGCAGTGGTAGCTACAAGTTTCTCTTTAGGCTCTTCTTCATTAATATAGTGCTTGTTTTGAGTAAGCACCTTGAGCTTATCAGGGGTAGTACCAAACTTGCAATTGCAAGTTGCCCCTTGGCAAACTAAGTGTATTCTGTGCCAGAATACATTGTTTTTTATTGATGCTACAAATGTAAGTATTATTTTTGAATTGACAATGGATAGTAAATAATTTTATAAAAATTTATCCCCACAAGTGTGCACTTGTAGGGATTTTTATTAGAGTATAATGTGTTTTTGGGTTTTGTGTTCGGGCACATCGTATGCTAACACCTCTATTTTTGTATCTGAAAGAGTGGAATTGCTCACTGTTGCAGTGTATAGCCAATCGCCATCTTTTAGCTTAGCTTCACCCATTTCAATCACTGAACCATCCGATCCTTTAATGCTAACAAGTACTTTTTTCACTTCAAATTCGTCATAAATTACGAGTCAAATCTTGTCTCCTACATTGCCTGCATAACGTGTCGCATCAATCAGTTCGATAGTTGGAGGTCACATAAAGTCAGTTACAGCTACGTTGTAAGCGGTAAGGTTCTTTATTTTAACGTGAGTTCGATTTAAGCAGCAACGAGTCTTTTTAGATCAACAATGTTTCCTTGTAAATTAATAGAAGGCTTTTTATCAAAGAAAGAATAAGCTATAAGTCCTAATAATAAGTTGGTTACGAAATTATCAAAAGAACGATGTCTTGTATTAAAGAACATTATCCTTTTTGGGCAAATCCTTTGAATACTTTATGTTGTTTTTCACGTTTGATATGA